>JAUQWW010000082.1 GCA_030834965.1 Gallionellaceae bacterium
GGTACCTACATTCTTTACGCCAGCCATATCGCCGCCATGGCGCCCGGCACCAACCTGGGCGCCGCCACCCCGGTAGCCATCGGCATGCCAGGCACGGCGCCACAGAAACCCGGCAACGGCCAGGCCAAGCCGCCTGGCGAGCCTCCCAAGGATGCAATGAGCGAGAAGGCCGTCAATGACGCCGCCGCCTATATCCGTGGACTCGCCCAGTTGCGCGGCCGCAATGCCGAGTGGGGAGAGCAGGCGGTGCGCAAGGCGGTCAGCCTGCCCGCCGACGAAGCCCTGAAACTCAAAGTAATCGATCATGTCGCGGACGATGTTGCGCATCTGCTTAAGCAACTGGACGGCAAGAAAATCAAGCTGCAAAGCGGCGAGGTGGCGCTCGCCACCGCTGCGGCAACCAGCGCCAGCTACGAACCCGACTGGCGCTCCAGGCTGCTGTCCGTCATCACCGACCCCGGCGTTGCGCTGATCCTGATGATGATCGGCGTATACGGTCTCTTCTTCGAATTTTCCAATCCGGGCTTTGTCGCGCCGGGCGTGATCGGCGCAATCTGCCTGCTGCTGGGCCTGTATGCCCTGCACCTGCTGCCGCTCAACTACGCAGGGCTTGCACTGATCCTGCTTGGCATCGCTTTCATGGTGGCCGAGGCTTTCGTCCCCAGCTTCGGCATGCTCGGACTGGGCGGCGTTACTGCTTTCGCCATCGGCGCAGTGATTCTGATTGACACCGAAGTGCCGGGCTTCGGCATCCCCATCCCTCTGATCGTCACCGTGGGTGTCATCAGCGCGGCAATCATCGCCATCACCGGCGGCTTGGCGCTCAAGGCCCGGCGCCGGCCCGTGGTGAGCGGCAGCGAGGAGCTTGTCGGCAGCATCGGCGAAGTGCTTTCGTGCTCGGACAGCCGGTGCTGGGTGCGCGTGCACAGCGAACTCTGGCAGGTGCAAAGCCCCGCCCCGCTGACGCCGGGGTCGCGCGTCAGGGTAACCGGCCGGGACGGGCTGATCCTTCTGGTCACACCCGCAGCAGCGAAAGGAGAACAATGATGATTGGATTTGATGTCGGTATTTACGGCGTGCTGTTGCTGCTCATTCTGCTCGCCAGTTCCTCGTTCCGCATCCTGCGCGAATACGAACGCGGCGTGGTTTTCCAATTGGGCCGCTTCTGGAAAGTAAAGGGCCCGGGCCTTATCATCGTGCTCCCCGGCATCCAGCAAATGGTGCGTGTGGACATGCGCACCATCGTGCTCGACGTGCCCACCCAGGACGTGATCTCGCGCGACAATGTTTCGGTCAAGGTCAACGCCGTGCTGTATTTCCGCGTGGTCGACCCGCAGCGCTGCATCATCCAGGTGGAAAACTTCCTCAACGCCACCAGCCAGCTCGCCCAGACCACGTTGCGCTCCGTGCTCGGCAAGCACGAGCTGGATGAAATGCTGGCCGAGCGCGAACGGCTCAACATCGACATCCAGCAAGTACTCGACGCCCAGACCGACGCCTGGGGGATCAAGGTGTCCACGGTGGAAATCAAGCACGTCGACATCGACGAATCGATGGTGCGCGCCATCGCCCGCCAGGCCGAGGCCGAGCGCGAACGGCGCGCCAAGGTGATCCATGCCGAAGGCGAATTGCAGGCCTCTGAAAAGCTCCTGCAAGCCGCACAAATACTCGCCAAGCAACCCGAGGCCATGCAATTGCGCTACATGCAGACGCTGTCCTCCATCGCCGGCGACAAGTCCTCCACCATCGTGTTTCCGATGCCGGTGGATGTTTTCTCGATGCTGGCCGAAGCGATGGGCAAGAACAGGCAACGCGGCGGCCAACAGGATTAACACCGAGCCTTTCCAGGGAAGCACCGAACAAATCCGTCCAACAAACAAGAAGGAGATATGCCATGAAACATTCAATATTTGTGCTTGTTGTCGCCGTATCCATGCTCGCTGCCGCCCCGTTCGCTCATGCGACGATCTTCAAATACGCTGCCAGTCTGAGTGGCCCGAACGAGGCACCTCCCAATGCCACGCCCGGAACGGGTTTTGCGTTTGTCACGGTTGATGACGTGGCTCACACCATGCACGTAGATGTCACGTTTTCCGGCTTGCTCGGAACGACAACCAATTCGCACATTCACTGCTGCACAGCAGCTCCTTTCACAGGAACGGCAGGAGTCGCCACGAGCACGCCAACCTTCCCGGGTTTTCCGTCAGGAGTTACCTCAGGAACCTATGACAATATTCTGAACATGACACAGGCCGCTTCGTTTAGCTCCGCTTTTGTCACGGATCAAGGCGGAACACCAGCCGGAGCAGAGGCAGCCCTGTTCGGCGGCATGTCTCTCGGTGAGTCCTATTTCAACATTCACACCAATGTGTTCCCGGGCGGCGAGATTCGCGGTTTCCTTGCGCAGGTTCCCGAACCCGCCACGCTCGCGCTTGTCTGTCTTGGCCTTGCGGGGCTTGGCTGGGGCCGCCATAGGAAGATGCATCACCAACCGATGTTAGGCTAGTCTCGTCCACCGTATGTAGTCCAACTGAAGGAGGAAGTATGAAGACCCAGATGAAAGTATCGGCTCTTGTTATCAGCGCGTTTGTGGCGGCTGTCTCTTCGGTTGCTCTCGCTGCCGAACCCAAGAGTAAAGTGGAACGGGTTCAAGCAAATCTGAAACGCTTCGATCAACTTGACTTTGACGCTTACAGTCAACGCAAGGATATGAAGTTGTTTAGGGAAATTCACTGTCCTGACGTCAAGGTGGTATTCCCGGACGGGCGAACGACACATGGCATTGATCAGCACGTGACAGACATCAATGGCCTTTTCAACGGCACTCCAGACTCCCGAATCACTGCACATCCGATTGCCTTCGGGTCCGGTGAATGGACTGCAACAACAGGCGTTTTGGAGGCCACATTTTCAGAGCCTATGAAGCTGCCTGACGGTCAATCTATTCCGCCTACGGGCAAGAAGGTCAAGATGCCAATGGCCACCATTGCCAGATGGAAGAACGGGTGCATTGCTGAAGAGCATCTCTTTTGGGATAACGCCGAATACATGAAACAGCTGGGACTTGGGAAATAGCCAGCCTAACAACACGTTCCAGCCGACGGACTTGCCTTCGCTTCGCTCCGGCAAGTCCGCGGATGAACCTGGGCAATATGGGACAGAAGCCGTGTCCATATTTTCTTGCCGTTCGCTCCCATATCATTGGCATGGCCAGTTATCTACCTCGTTGAATTAAGGAGATTGCTTATTTCATTTTCGGTTTATTTGTATAGCATTCATCAGGCGACTGAAAGCCGCTCTACAAGCGATCAAGGAGCCAACGGATGCTATTGTCACTGAATGACCCCCAGCTTCAATCCGCCTTTGTCCAGGCGACAAAGAGCACGACGCGCACGGTTAAGGCAGGGGCAAGAAGCCGCAAAATAACAACCCCTTTTCCATCCCCGCAGGACTGGCGGGATGTCTGGATCTACTTCCTGATGCTCGACCGTTTCAATCGGGCGGACGGTAAATCGCCCGCAAGCATGCCCCACGACAAACCCTTCGGCGAGTTCCAGGGCGGGACGTTCAACGGCGTGCGCGACAAGCTGAAATACCTAAAGGATCTGGGGGCCGGGGCGATCTGGCTGTCACCGGTGCTGAAGAATTGCCAGTCACAACGCGGCACCTTTCATGGCTACGGCATCCAGGATTTTCTCCAGCCTGAGCCGAGGTTTGCATCGGCGCCGGGCAAGGAAGAAGACGAGCTGCGCGCGCTGGTGGACGAGGCGCATGCGCTGGGCCTGTATGTCATCTTCGACATCGTGCTGAACCACGCCGGCGACGTGTTCGGCTACAGGGATTCCGGTTCCTCCGCACCGGGCAGCGCGAATGTACTGCCGATCGAATGGCGCGACGAAGCCGGCCAGGCCCGCTCCGATTTCCCCGTCATCGAAAACATCCCGGATGGCCAGCGCAAACCGGACGCGCTAATCTGGCCGGCGGAGTTGCAGCGCAACAGCTTCTATCGCCGCAAAGGCAAGGGTGCGGAGGGGGGCGGCGACTTCGAATCGCTCAAGGAGTTCGTGACCGATGTCCGCGATGGCGGGATTTTCCCCGTCCGCAACGCGCTGATCCTCGCTTACCAATATGCCATTGCGCGCTACGATGTGGATGGCTTCCGCATCGACACATTGAAATATATCGAGCGTGACTTTGCCCAGACCTTCGGCAACGCCATGCGCGAATACGCGCTGAGCATCGGCAAGAAGAATTTCTTTTCCTTCGGAGAAGTGTTCGACGGCGAGGAGCGCATCGCCGAATTCATCGGCCGCAACACGCAGGATGCCCACGACATGGTCGGGGTCGACGCCGCGCTGGATTTCCCGCTTTTCTTCCGTCTGCCGTCCGTCGCCAAAGGGTTCGCGCCACCGACCGAGGTCATTGATGTGTTCCGCCGCCGCAAGGAAGTCGAACGCAACATCCTGAGCAGCCACGGCGAAGCGGGACGATACTTCGTGACATTCCTTGACAACCATGACATGAAAGAACGGTTCCGCGGGGCAGGCACGGACGGCTCCGACCCGTTCGACCCGCAGGTCATTCTCGGCATCGCACTATTGTTCGGACTGCAAGGCATTCCCTGCCTCTACTACGGCACCGAGCAAGGACTGCACGGCCGCGGGGGCAGCGACCAATTCGTGCGCGAGGCACTGTGGGGAAAGCCCAACGCCTTCAACGTGAAGCACCCGATCTACAAGGCAATCAGACATCTCTCCGAGATACGCGATGCTGAACCGGCCCTGCGCTATGGCCGGCTCTATTTCAGGCCGATCTCGGGTGACGGCATCCATTTCGGCACGTCGCCCTTCGCTCCGGGTGTGCTGGCCTTCTCGCGCATCCTGAATAATCGTGAAGTCCTGGTTGTCGCGAACGCGAACACACAGGGCGGTTTTCACGGCCATGTGCTGGTCGATTCTAATATCAACCATGATGGTGAACAGTTTCGCGTTCTCAACGACTCGGGCGCTTCGGCCTCGGTAACCGTAGAAACCCGCTCCGGGCTGGAGATACACGAGATCGACGGCGGAGTGACCACGGGTCCGGCACGGATGATGCGCGTGAACCTGCAGCCGATGGAGGTGCAGATTCTGGCCAAGTAGGAATGCGGCAGCTCTCCACTCCTTCCTCCTGTGAGGGGGAAGGCTGGGATGGGGGTGAAAAAGTTGACTGCATTCATGTTTGAACTCTGCCCCCACCCTACCCCTACCCCTGCAAGGGGGGAAATGCTGCCACTGAATGCAATTAACCACTAAAACAGGAGGAACTGAAAATGACTGATAGACCCAAAATCTGTATCGATCGTATTTTGCCCCGTGACATGATGCGCTTCCAGACTGTAACGCGCGGGACCGGAGGCCGCACGCGTGCCGTGGCACCGATCGGCAAGACGTGGATGAACGGCTCGACGCTGCGCGTGCGATTCATGGGCGGCACGCCCGCCGAGCAGGCCAAGGCGCGCGAGCAGGCCGGCTGGTGGACGCAGGTCGCCAACATCAAGTTCAATTTCAACAACGCGCCCGATGCGGAGATCCGCATCGCGTTCGATCACAATGACGGCGCCTGGTCCTATGTCGGCACGGATTGCCGCGGCATTCCGCTGAATGCGCCCACCATGAATCTGGGCTTCCTCGACGGCGGCACGGCAGCCCACGAATTCGGCCACGCCATCGGGCTCGCCCATGAGCATCAGAACCCTGCAGGAGGCATCCAGTGGAACGAGCAGGTGGTCATTCGTGAATTGGCCAAATCACCCAATTTCTGGGATGAGCAGACAACGCGCCACAACGTGCTGAACAAATACAGCGCAGACCAGATTAAAGGAACCGCATTCGACCCCGAGTCCATCATGCTCTATTTCTTCCCTGCCTCCTGGACGTTGAACGGCATCGGCACCGAGCAGAACGATATCCTCTCCCGTATGGACAAGGAATTCATCGCCGGCGCGAAGATGTACCCGAAAGCCGGCACGCCGATTTCCGCTGCGACAGAACTCAAAGTCAATGCCCGGCTGAGGACGCAAGCCTCCATTGGCAAGGTGGGTGAAGAAGACCTGTTCCGCTTCACCGCCCAGGTCGG
>JAUQWW010000015.1 GCA_030834965.1 Gallionellaceae bacterium
CCTGATGCTGCTCAATATCGCCACGTTGATCACTCCCGTTGCTCCCGCTCAATTAATGAGCAGGACAGTATCTATACGTGGGTCAAATTTGGATGCAATTTACTGCGTCAGGTGGGTCAGTTTTAGGTGCAATTCAACAGCCTGGTTTCAATCTGGCACTGGGTTTTACGCTGCTCTATCTTTCACTGATCGTGCTGATCCCGCTGTCCGCGCTGTTCTTCAAGACCGCGACGCTGGGCTGGAGTGGTTTTTGGGATGTGGCGACCGGCGAACGCGTGCTGGCGTCGCTGCGCGTGACCTTTCTCGCTTCTTTCGCGGCCGCAGTGTTGAATGCCATGTTCGGCCTGGTTGTGGCGTGGGTGCTGGTGCGCTACACCTTTCCTGGCAAGCGCGTCGTCGATGCGCTGGTGGACTTGCCGTTTGCCCTGCCGACCGCCGTAGCGGGCATCATACTGGCGACGCTGTATGCGCCGAACGGCTGGCTCGGCCAGCACTTCGCTGCGCACGATATCAAGGTGGCCTACACGCCGCTGGGCATCGTGGTTGCGCTGACATTTATCGGGCTGCCGTTTGTGGTGCGCACGGTCCAGCCGGTGCTGGCGGATGTCGAGGCCGAGGTGGAAGAGGCGGCCGCCAGCCTGGGCGCGGGACGCTGGGATGTGTTTCGCCGCGTAATCCTTCCCGCGCTCTACCCGGCCTTGTTGACCGGCTTCGCGCTGGCCTTCGCCCGCGCCATCGGCGAATACGGTTCGGTGATTTTCATTGCGGGCAATATGCCGTTTGTCTCGGAAATTGCGCCGCTGCTGATCGTCGCCAAGCTGGAGCAATACGATTACGCAGGCGCGACGGCGATCGCGGTGCTGATGCTGCTGATCTCGTTTGCGCTGCTGCTGTCCATCAATGGCCTGCAATGGTGGAGCAGCCGCAGGGGAGCCCGATAATGTCTAACCATTCCATACAAAGAATAATCTCCACGCACGAATCCAGGAGCGTGACCCTGCTGCTTATCACCGTGGCGCTTACCTATCTCGTGTTGTTCCTCGGTGTGCCGTTGTTCGCAGTGTTCTACGAAGCGTTGCGCAAGGGATGGTTGCTTTACTGGGCCGCATTGCGAGAGCCGGATGCGTGGTCGGCGATCAAGCTTACCCTGCTCTCCGCGGCGATTGCGGTACCCGCCAATCTGGTGTTCGGCATTGCAGCCGCATGGGCAATTGCCAAGTTCGAGTTTCGCGGCAGGAGCCTGCTGATCACGCTGATCGATTTGCCGTTCGCGGTCAGCCCGGTGGTGTCGGGTCTGGTCTATGTGCTGTTGTTCGGCGCGCAGGGCTGGTTCGGGCCATGGTTGCAGGCGCACGACATCAAGTTGATCTTCGCCGTGCCCGGCATCGTCCTGGCGACGATATTCGTGACCTTTCCGTTCATCGCGCGCGAGCTGATTCCGTTGATGCAGGCACAAGGGAAGGAAGAAGAGGAAGCGGCGATCTCGCTCGGCGCATCCGGCTGGCAGACTTTCTGGCGCGTCACCCTGCCCAACATCAAGTGGGGGCTGCTGTATGGCGTGATCCTGTGCAACGCACGGGCGATGGGCGAATTCGGTGCGGTTTCGGTCGTGTCCGGCCACATACGCGGCATGACCAACACGATGCCGCTGCACGTCGAGATTCTTTACAACGAATACAACTTTGCCGCGGCCTTCGCGGTGGCCTCGCTGCTGGCCTTGCTCGCCTTGGTCACGTTGCTGGTCAAGTCGCTGGTCGAGTTGCAGGCAAGGCGGAGCGGTGAACCTTTGTAGCACGGGGCGTAAGTTAATCCCCTCTCCCTTGCAGGGAGAGGGTAAGGGAGAGGGTAGAAGTGTGGCATAACGATTACTTTCTCGCACACACCCTCTCCCCCAGCCCCTCTCCCGCAACGGGAGAGGGGAGTAAAACAGCACGAAATACGGAGCGTAACAATGAGCATCACAATCGAAAACCTGAACAAACATTTCGGCGCATACAAGGCGCTGGACAACATCAACCTGGAGATAAATAGCGGCGAGCTGATCGCGCTGCTCGGCCCGTCCGGTCGTGGCAAGACTTCGTTGCTGCGCATCATCGGCGGGTTGGATGTGGCCAATTCCGGCAAGCTGCTGTTTCAAGGCGAGGATGTCGAGCAACGCGATGCGCGTGAGCGCAACGTCGGTTTCGTGTTCCAGCATTACGCATTGTTTCGCCACATGACGGTATTCGAGAATGTCGCGTTTGGCTTGCGCGTGAAGCCAAAGAAGCAGCGTCCGAACGAAGCCGAGATCAAACGCCGCGTGCATGAATTGCTGAATCTGGTGCAACTGGACTGGCTCGCCGACCGTTATCCGGCGCAGCTTTCCGGCGGGCAGCGGCAGCGCATCGCGCTGGCCCGTGCACTGGCAGTGGAGCCGAATATCCTGCTGCTGGACGAACCGTTCGGCGCGCTCGATGCACAGGTGCGCAAGGAATTGCGCCGGTGGCTGCGCCGGCTGCACGATGAACTGCACATCACCAGCATCTTCGTCACGCACGATCAGGAAGAGGCGCTGGAAGTGGCCGACCGGGTGGTGGTGATGAACAAGGGCAGGATAGAGCAGGTCGGCACTCCAGACGAAGTTTATGCCAACCCTGCAACGCCGTTCGTGTACCAGTTCATCGGCAATGTAAACCTGTTCCACAGCCGCGAACATGCCATGTGGACGAAACAGCACGGCGATGCGGTGGCCTATGTGCGTCCTCACGATATTGACATCAGCGCCACACCACAGGATGACACTGCTTTGCCGGTTGAGGTTAAACTGGTGCGTGCCATCGGGTCGGTGGTGCGCGTGGAAGTGGCGGCGGATGGCAGCGGTGAATTCATCGAGATCGAACTCAGCCGCGAACGTTTCGATGCCACGCCGCTGAGTGGCGGTGACAAGGTATTCATCCGGCCGCGGCAATTTCGCGTATTTGAGACAGGGGTGAAAAGTGAACTTCCAGCAGCTTAGAATCATCCGTGAAGCCGCACGCTGCAATTTCAATCTCACCGAAGTTGGAAACGCGCTGTTCACCTCGCAGTCAGGTGTGTCCAAACACATCAAGGATCTCGAAGACGAGCTGGGCGTGGAACTGTTCACGCGCAAAGGCAAACGCCTGCTCGGCCTGACTGATCCGGGACGCGAATTACTGGTAATTGTCGAGCGCATCCTGCTCGACGCCAACAATATCAAGAACCTGGTCGAGCAATACAGCAAGCGCGACGAAGGCCAGCTTACCGTGATCGCCACGCATACGCAGGCGCGTTATGCCTTGCCGAAAGTCATTACCGAGTTCAAAAAGAACTTTCCCAAGGTGCATCTCAAGCTGCATCAGGCCGGGCCGAACGAGATTGTTTCCATGCTGCTGAGCGGCGAAGCGGACATCGGCGTGGCGACCGAGGCGCTGGGCGATGTCACTCGGCTCGATTCGTTTCCGTATTACACCTGGCATCACGCAGTGATCATACCCGCCGGCCATCCGCTGGAAAAAGTGCGGCCGCTGACCTTGCAGGCGATCGCGGCATACCCCATCGTCACCTATCACGAAGGGCTGACCGGGCGCGCCAGGATCGACCAGTCGTTTGCCGACGCGGGCATCACGCCTGACATCGTGATGTCGGCGCTGGATGCGGATGTCATCAAGACCTATGTGGAGCTGAACATGGGCATCGGCATCATCGCCTCGATGGCTTTCAACCCGGCCAAGGATACCGACCTGCGCCTGTTGAAATGCCCTCATCTGTTCGGCGCAAACACCACTTACATTGCCTTGCGGCACGGGCACTACCTGCGCAGCTTTGCCTACCGATTTATCGAACTGTGCTCACCCGCGCTCGACGAAGCCGCAGTGCGGGCTGGCATTTCGTCGCAGCCAATCGATAGCGAAAACTGATTCAGGGCCTTCGATCAGGCGCAGACAATTGTTGTAGCAGACAGCGCGGCTTGATCGCTGGTTTTATTTAGAGCAGAATGGACCGAACTGATTTCAACCGGGGACTTCGCAGCCTCCCCGCCCAAGACGCCCGGCGTCCAAGGCCTGCTCCAATTCAGGATATTTTAAATCCGGAAGGAGAGCATTGATGGATACCACCGGCAGCACCCATTCCACTGAAGAGACATCAGCGCCATTGCCCGTAACCCTGGCACAAGCATTCGTCTATTGGCTCAAGCTCGGCTTCATCAGCTTCGGCGGGCCGGCCGGGCAGATTGCCATCATGCACCACGATCTGGTCGAGAAGAAACGCTGGATATCGGAGCGGCGTTTCCTGCACGCGCTCAATTACTGCATGGTGCTGCCCGGCCCGGAAGCGCAGCAACTCGCCACCTACATCGGCTGGCTGATGCATCGCACCTGGGGCGGCATTATTGCGGGCGGCCTGTTTGTGCTGCCCTCGTTTTTCATTCTGCTGGCGCTGGCGTGGATATACATGGCCTACGGTAGCGTGCCTGCCGTGGCGGGCGTGCTCTATGGCATCAAGCCTGCGGTGGTCGCCATCGTGCTGTTTGCGTGCTATCGCATCGGATCGAGGACATTGAAAAACCCGCTGCTGTGGGCAATTGCAGTGCTCGCCTTTTTCGCCATTTTTGTTTTAAGGCTCCCGTTTCCGGCCATCGTGCTGGCCGCAGGACTGGCTGGATATGTCGGCGGACGCATTTCTCCTCAGCATTTCAACGCAGGAGGCGGGCATGGTGCAAGCAAAAAAGATTTCGGCGTAGCTCTCATTGATGACAACACGCCGGTGCCCAGCCATGCCTTATTCAGCTGGGTTAGGCTGGTGCGCATCATCGCTATCGGGATGGTCATCTGGCTGGCGGTAATGGCCGCGCTGTTTGCGCGATACGGATGGGACAGCGCCTTCACGCAGATGGGCTGGTTCTTCACCAAGGCCGCACTGCTGACCTTTGGCGGAGCGTATGCCGTTCTGCCTTATGTCTATCAGGGAGCAGTCGAGCATTACCAGTGGCTGACGCCTATCCAGATGATAGATGGACTAGCGCTGGGAGAAACGACGCCCGGCCCGCTCATCATGGTGATTACTTTCGTCGGCTTCGTCGGCGGCTGGGGCCAGCAAGTATTCGGGCCTGATGCGCTATTCGCTTCGGCTTTCACTGCCGCGTCGATTGCCACTTTTTTTACGTTCCTGCCCAGCTTTGTTTTCATCTTCCTGGGCGGGCCATTCATTGAAACGACGCATGGCAATCTCAAATTTACTGCGCCCCTTACCGCCATCACTGCAGCCGTAGTGGGCGTCATCGCCAGCCTTGCCTTGTTCTTTGCTTATCATGTGTTCTGGCCGGGTGGCTTCAGCAAGGCCATTGATGGATTTTCCGTTGCGGCCGCAAGCGGCGCGGCTGTCGCCCTGCTCCGCTTCAAGGCTGGGGTAATCCCCGTTATCCTGGTATGCGGGTTATTGGGCATGGGATGGAGGCAGTTGGTTTGATGTGCCAGGCCCTGGGTTTCTCTGTTACCTTTGAGCATCTTTTCTGCGAGACGGCTACATGAAAATAGGCATTCCTAAGGAAATCAAGACAAACGAAAACCGCGTGGCGCTGGTTCCTTCTGGCGCTGAAGCGCTCGTCGCTGCAGGGCATACAGTGCGGGTGGAAAAAAATGCCGGACTGGGAAGCGGCTTCAGTGATGAGCAATATACCGCTGCTGGCGCGCGGGTTGTTCCCGATGCAGAGGCGGCATGGGCGGAAGCGGACTTGGTCGTCAAGGTCAAGGAGCCGATCGAGGCGGAGTGGAAACGGATCCGGCCGGGGCAGACGCTATTCACCTATTTTCATTTTGCTGCGGACGAAAAGCTGACGCGGGCGCATTTGGCTTCGCGTGCGACCTGCATCGCTTACGAAACGGTTGAGCTGCCTACGCATGAACTGCCCTTGCTGACGCCGATGTCGGAAGTGGCCGGTCGCATGGCGGTGCAGGAAGGCGCCAAATATCTGGAGAAGCTGCATGGCGGGCGGGGCATCTTGCTCGGCGGCGTGCCGGGCGTGCCCCCGGCCAGGGTAGTGATACTCGGCGGCGGCACGGTGGGGACCAACGCGGCCAAGATCGCTGCGGGGCTGGGCGCCGGCGTAACCCTGCTCGATGTGTCGCTGGAGCGGCTGCGCTACCTGAGCGATGTCATGCCGGCGAACGTGCAGCTGGTTTTCTCAAATAGGCACAATGTGCTGGAACAAATTGCGACGGCCGACCTGGTTATTGGCGCGGTGTTAATCCCCGGAGCCGTGGCGCCCAAGCTGATTCGCCGCGAGGATTTGAAGGCGATGCGACCAGGGGCGGTGATCGTGGATGTTGCGGTGGATCAGGGCGGCTGCGTTGAGACGACGCATGCGACTACGCATGAGAATCCGATCTATAGTGTGGATGGCGTGATTCATTATGGCGTGACGAACATGCCGGGCGGTGTGCCGCGCACATCCACTCTGGCGCTCACCAATGCAACCTTGCCCTATGTGCTGCAACTGGCGAACAAGGGTTGGAAGCAGGCGCTCAAGGATGATGGCGCGCTATGCAAGGGGCTCAACGTCGTGGACGGAAAAATTACTCACCAAGGCGTCGCCGCGGCATTCGGATTGCCTTGCCATGAGGCGCGAGCCTTTCTCGGAAGCTGATCCACAATCACGATGCAGTTTGGCGCGCCAGCGTTTATCATGGCGCTGTTTCGTCATTGAGAGCAGTGCAAGATGTACAAGACCATTGAAGATTCCGTCGGCAATACCCCATTAGTCAGGCTCAAGCGCCTACCGGGCGACACCAGCAATGTGCTGCTGGCCAAGCTCGAGGGCAACAACCCTGCCGGTTCGGTGAAAGACAGGCCGGCGCTGTCGATGATCGCGCATGCCGAGGCGCGCGGCGACATCAAGCCGGGCGATACGTTGATCGAGGCAACCAGCGGCAACACCGGCATTGCGCTGGCGATGGCGGCGGCGATGCGCGGCTACAAGATGATACTGGTGATGCCGGATAACCAGAGCATGGAGCGCCGCCAGACCATGCGCGCGTTTGGAGCGGAACTGGTGCTGACGCCGAAGGAAGGCAGCATGGAGCTGGCGCGCGATACGGCGGAAAGATTGCGTAACGAAGGTCGCGGCATCATCCTCGACCAGTTCGCCAACCCGGACAATCCGCTATCGCATTACGAAGGCACGGCGCCGGAAATCTGGCGCGATACGCAGGGTGCGATCACCCACTTTGTGAGCAGCATGGGCACCACGGGCACTATCATGGGCTGTTCGCGCTACTTCAAGGAACAGAATCCCGCCATCCAGATCATCGGCGCACAGCCGGAAGAAGGCGCGCAGATTCCCGGCATCCGCAAATGGCCGGACGCGTACCTGCCGAAGATTTATGATCCGAAGCGTGTGGATAAACTGGAATATGTCAGCCAGCACGATGCGGAAGAAATGACGCGACGGCTGGCACGCGAAGAAGGAATTTTCTGCGGCATCTCCTCCGGCGGCGCGGCGGCGGTAGCGCTGCGCATTGCGCAACAGGTCGAGAATGCGACCATCGTCTTCATCGTGTGCGACCGCGGCGACCGCTATCTTTCTACCGGAGTATTCCCTGCCTAAGTTGGTTGCAAGCACGGTTGCTGTCATCGGCGGCGGGCCGGCAGGCTTAATGGCCGCCGAGGTGTTGAGCCAGAATGGCGTGCAAGTGGAGCTGTACGATGCCATGCCTTCCGTCGGGCGCAAGTTTCTGATGGCAGGCAAGGGCGGGATGAACATCACCCACTCCGAACCGATCGAACGCTTTCTGGATCGCTACGGTGCGCGCCGTGAACAGATGCAGCCGCTGCTGGAGGTGTTCTCGCCGGATGCACTGCGCGAGTGGATGCGCGGCCTCGGCATCGAAACATTTGCCGGCACATCTGGGCGCGTGTTTCCTACCGACATGAAGGCCGCGCCACTGTTGCGCGCATGGCTGCATCGCCTGCGCGCAGCAGGCGTGAACTTGCACATGCGCCACCGCTGGTGCGGCTGGAATGATGCAGGGACATTGCGCTTTGCGACACCGGAAGGCGAACGAGCAGTGCAGGCCGATGCAGTGGTGCTGGCACTGGGTGGCGGCAGCTGGCCGCAGCTCGGCAGCGATGGCGCATGGGCGCCGATGCTCGTGCAGCGTGGTGTTGCCGTCGCGCCGTTGCGCCCCGCCAATTGCGGCTTCGATGTGGGCTGGGGCGAACATTTTCGTACGCGCTTTGCTGGCCATCCTCTCAAGAATGTCGTCCTCACTTTCACTGATGCAGCGGGCGTGACGCACCGCAAGCAAGGCGACTGTGTGGTGACGGAAACGGGACTGGAGGGCGGCTTGATCTATGCCTCGTCCGCGCCCTTGCGCGACAAGATTGCTGCCGCCGGGCCGGCATTGATCCATCTCGATCTTGCTCCCGGCAAGGAGCTGTCGCGCGTCGTGGAAGAGGTGGCACACCCGCGCGGCTCCCGTTCCCTATCCAGCCATCTGCAAAGCCGGGTGGGGGTCAAGGGCGTGAAGACTGCACTGTTGCGTGAAGCGTTGGCGGCGGCGGATTTCTCCGACCCTGTGCGTCTCGCAGCGGGAATAAAGTCGCTGCCGCTGCGGCTGGTCTCGCCGCGCCCGCTGGCGGAAGCAATCAGCAGCGCGGGCGGGGTGGCATTCGAGGCACTCGATTCGCGGTTGATGATACGCACGATGCCGGGTGTGTTCTGCGCGGGCGAGATGCTGGATTGGGAGGCGCCTACAGGTGGCTATTTGCTTAGCGGCTGTTTCGCCAGCGGACGTGCGGCAGGCAAGGGTGTGCTGCAATGGCTGGCCGACAGACAGGGATAATCATTCGCTCTGCGCCAGTTTTTGCCTTGATAGCGCAGGGTTGTTCGCGAAGTAGCGCTTGATGCCGCCCAGAATGGCGCCGGCGAGCTTATCCTGATAGTTGTCGTCGTTGAGGCGACGCTCCTCGCTCGGATTGCTGATAAAGGCGGTCTCCACCAGCACCGATGGAATATCCGGCGATTTCAGCACGGCAAAGCCAGCCTGTTCGACAACGCCGCGATGCAGCGTATTGATGCTGCCGAGTTCGCTCAGCATGTGCTTGGCTAGCTTCAGGCTGTCGTTGATCGTGGCAGTCTGCGAAAGATCAAACAGCGTGCGTGCGAGGTATGGGTCTTTCACCGCAATGTTTACGCCGCCGATCAAGTCGGCCTCGTTTTCCTTTTTCGCCAGCCAGCGCGCGGTGGCGCTGGTGGCGCCGCGCTCCGACAGGGCAAATACCGAGGAGCCGCGCGCATCCGGTTTGATGAAAGCATCGGCATGGATGGATATGAACAGGTCGGCATGCAGCTGGCGCGCCTTTGCCACCCGCCCGCCGAGCGGGATGAAATAATCGCCGTCGCGGATCAGCACGCCGCGCATGCCGGGCATCTCATCCAGCTGTTCCTTGAGCTTGCGTGCAATGGCGAGCGTGACATTTTTTTCGTGTGTGCCGTTGTAGCCTTGTGCCCCCGGGTCTTCGCCGCCATGGCCGGCATCTATGGCAATGACTAATGTGCGTGTACGGATTTCAGGGATGTTTTTTACCAGAGGCTTGTCAGGTTTGACACTGGTGCCTGGTGCAGCGGAAGGCGGCAGTTCGGAGAGCGCCTCCGCAACCTTGGAAGACTCTGGTGTGGCGGGCACACCGGAAGCGGCTGCGGTTTTTTCGATGACTTCCGGTAGCTTGCTTTTGGGTTGCGTTAACAGTGCCATCAGGGGGTCAATGGCGATGGCGGGATAGATATCCAGCACCAAGCGGTGGCCATATTCGGCAACTGGATTTAGGTTGAATAGTTGGGGCTTTACCTCGGTCTTCAGGTCGAACGCCAGCCGCACCACGCCCGGTTTGAAGCGGCCCACGCGCATGTTCTTGATGTAGGGGTCGTTGTTCCCGATTTTGCCGGCAAGTTCATTGAGTGCAGCGCTAATGTCGACATCTTCCAGATCAATTACCAGGCGCTCGGGATTCTGCAAAGTGAACAGGTTGTGGCGAATAGGCTTGGCCGATTCCAGTGTCAGGCGGGTGTATTCCTGTGCGGGCCAGATACGGGCAGAGCTAATGGAAATGGCTGCCTGTGCATGAGGCAGACTTAGTAGCAGAACAAGCAGGGAGATTAACGTTGCAACACACTTAAGCATTTTCTGCCTGTCTCCGTGTTGGCGCGGATGGTGAGGTTGCGCCCGCTGGGCAATATCTCAAGAACAATTTCCACATCTGCTTGCGGTATCAGACCTTGCGCCTTTTCCGGCCATTCCACCAGGCACACGTTGTGTCCGTCGAATTCATCGCGGAAGCCGGCAGCTTCCCATTCCTCCTCGTCGCGGAAACGGTACAGGTCGAAGTGGCGCAAGTGTAACCCAGCCGCTTCATACTGCTCAAGCAGCGTATAGGTTGGGCTTTTCACGCGCCCGGTGTGGCCCAGCGCGTGCAGCAGTGCGCGGACAAGCGTGGTTTTTCCCGCGCCCAGATCGCCTTGCAGATAGACCACCATGCCCGGCGTGATGCTTTGCGCGAGCCGCACGGCAAAGTCGATGGCAGCGGCTTCGTTGGCGAGTGGCAGGTCTAATCGGCTATCATCCGGTTTATGCAAAATGAGACACCTCAGATCGTGGATTACGCTGCGTTGGCCGCCAGAATCAAGGAATGGGGCAGGGCGCTCGGCTTTCAGGCGGTGGGTATCACCGATACCGACCTGCGTGCTGCCGAAGTGGAGCTGATGGAATGGCTGGCACGCGGCCATCACGGCGACATGGATTATATGGCAAAACACGGGACCAAACGCAGCCGTCCGTCGGAACTGATCCCGGGCACGATACGCATCATCTCGTTCCGCATGGACTATTACTCGCCCGATGCGAAGGATGCGTGGGAGGTGCTGGAAAACGGGAGCCGCGCTTTCATTTCGCGCTATGCGCTGGGGCGCGATTACCACAAGGTGGTGCGGAACCGCCTGGAAAAACTGGCGGAGAAGATTCGTGGCGAGGTGGGGATGTTCGGCTACCGCGTGTTCAGCGACAGTGCGCCGGTGCTGGAGGTGGCGCTGGCTCAGAAAGCGCGCCTGGGCTGGCGCGGCAAGCATACTTTGCTGCTATCGCGCGAACACGGTTCGTGGTTTTTTCTGGGCGAGATATACACTGATCTGCCGCTGCCGGTCGATACGCCGGAAGAAAATCACTGCGGCACCTGCACGCGCTGTATCGACGTCTGCCCGACGCAGGCCATCATTGGACCCTATGAGGTCGATGCGCGGCGCTGCATTTCCTATCTCACCATTGAGCTCAAGGGCAGCATGCCAATGGAAATGCGCCCGCTCATCGGCAATCGCATCTACGGCTGTGATGACTGCCAGCTGGTTTGCCCGTGGAACCGCTTCGCGCAAAAGAGCGTGGAACCCGATTTCGCGGTGCGGCAGGGGCTGGATGACGTCGCGCTGACCGATCTCTTTGCGTGGGATGAGGCGACGTTTAAGGAGAGGCTGGCCGGCAGCGCCATCTACCGCATCGGCCATGAGCAATGGCTGCGCAATGTCGCCGTGGCGCTGGGCAATGCGCCCACAACCGAAGGCGTGCTGGCCGCGCTCCGCGCGCGCGCTCAGGACGCATCGGAGCTGGTGCGCGAGCATGTGGCATGGGCGCTGGAGCAGCACGATGTTGCGAATAGCGAAGTGAATCTGACAGAAAGTCAGAGCAGAAAATACGAATAGTGTTTGACGGACTTCCCCTGGTTTGCTATAGTTCGAATCCTCCTGACGCGGGGTGGAGCAGTCTGGCAGCTCGTCGGGCTCATAACCCGAAGGTCGTAGGTTCAAATCCTGCCCCCGCAACCACGATTTTAGAAAATCGTAAAAATGTCAGCCGTTCTTTAAAAGTATACAGACAACCGACGAGTGTGGGTATGTGGGCTTCAGGTGTTGGTTATTGTGGTTTAGGCCATGATGATTAACGACTCAAGACATAAAAGCAGTAACTCACACGAAGTCGAAGAAATGAAATATT
>JAUQWW010000083.1 GCA_030834965.1 Gallionellaceae bacterium
CACCTCTTCGAGGTTCCCTGCGTTGCTCGACTGGTCAGGCTTCCTCATAAACTCGCACGATCCGCTACGCGGCCACGTGCTCAAACATATTCGTCAGAATTCCCTGACCAGCCTCCGCTACTCGGTGGCGGATGAGGGGAAGAAAAGCAAAAGACAAAACCTGTAATTCGTAGGGTGGGCAACTCGTTGCCCACCCTACCAGGCTTCACTATCGAACCAGCCCTATTTTCACTCTATCCAGCAGGAACAATTTCCTCGTTAATCTGGACACCATAAGAAAAACGAATATGTTTATTTTCTTGCCTCCGTTGCTCTGGAGGAAATTCGACAACCTGAGTTGTGAAACCGCCGATACATAGCACATGTTTATTACACAAGTGGGCAAGCATGCTCTCAAATATTCCAGATAAGCCATCAACTGCATCAGCCATAAGCAAAGAAATAGACACGAGTGGGTAATGTTCCCCTCGATAAGTCACCTCAATCATTGGCGGAAAGATTTCCCCATTAGCGCGAATATCAAAATCGCTAATGACAGCTACTTGAGCTGGAGGCTGTGGATGTTCGATGCTGTTCCGAACATTCCGAATGTATTTCAATCTTGGAACAACATCCTTTGCAAACCGTGCGAAAGCATCACCTTCGCCATACTTTCGCGTCGCTAAATTAGCGAGAGAATCAAATCCTTTTGCCCCTACATCTTTCCCATAGAACAATTTAACAATACTAAACAGGCTTTGTGAAACATGATCGGCCTTTTGAAAAAATGACTTGCAGCGTTCCAGAACATTTCCAATTGCTGGCATCGTCAGTACACCTTGCTTTTGCTGGCGATTGTTGAAAGCGTCGATCTCTGAGTTCTCAGACATTTGAAATGCAATTTTTATTTCCTGCATGGCTACAATATCTTTCAAAGCTTCAAACGACAGCAGGATAGCTTGTTCGCAGTTGAATGTCGGTGGCAGAAAGTTTTTCTTAAAGAGAATGTTTGCAGTAAGTAACGTCCGCGCCACTAACTCAGATGCAGAGCCACAAATAAGAACTCGTTGTTGAGTATTGGGGATGTCTGGATTGAGACGCTTTGGGTCAATAGAATCTGCAAGTTTGACCGCGTAAATCCCATTTTCTTTAACTATGTATAAAACATCGCCGATAGGAATCATTTCCGTGATCGCACTACTATCATCGGCAGTTCCAACTTCCATTTTTTTCGCAGACTCGCGCAAGCAGTCAATCGGTCTTTTTTCGTTCATTTACCCATAAGTCTCCGCATCATTTCCCCTGTGCGCCGCCTCGATCAGCCGCAAGGAAGCGGAGGGGTGGGCGAGCACTGTTCGAGCTCCGCAGTGGGGCACGTTTTGTGTGCCCCGCCAGGGCGAGTTGCGCAGCCCCGCTTGCTTGCGGCTGATCGAGGGGACCCCGAAGGGGCGGCAAACCGGGGGCGATTTCTTTTGGTTACTTTTCTTGGCAAGACAAGAAAAGTGACTAGCTGCCGGGCTACCCCCGGCGAATTTGCCTTTGATCTAATAATTGGTGGGCGTCCACCTTACACATGAGAAATTCCATTGAGTGATTCTTCACAACAAACAAAAATAGTCGAAGTCGCCGCCGCCGTTCTGCAAAAACCAGACGGCTCCTTCCTCCTCGCCCAACGCCCCTCCGACAAAATCTGGGCCGGCTACTGGGAATTCCCCGGTGGCAAAGTAGAACCCGGCGAAACGCCTCACCATGCGCTGGTGCGCGAGCTGCGCGAGGAGTTGGGCATTGAAGTAGAAACTGCCTACCCGTGGCTTACCCGTGTGTTCACGTATCCGCATGCAACGGTGCGGTTGAATTTTTTTCGTGTGACGGCGTGGAGCGGCGAGATGCATCCGCATGAGGGGCAGGAGTTTGCGTGGCAGCGACTCCCACATGTTGATCCACTTCAGGAAAATTCGGTTTCGTCGTTCCTGCGCAGGCGGGAACCCAGTTTAATTAAACCGCTGGATTCCCGCCTGCGCGGGAATGACGGCATTACGGTTTCTCCTGTGTTGCCCGCCAACGCGCCCATCCTGCGGGCGCTGGAGTTGCCTGCGTTGTATGCCATCAGCAATATAAAGGAGCTGGGTGAGGAGGCGTTCATGCAGCGGCTGGAGGCGGCGCTGCGCAATGGGTTGCGGCTGGTGCAGTTGCGCGAGAAGAATTATTCGCGCGAGGCGTTGCGCGAATTGGCGCTCAAGATGTTGCCCTTAATGAAACAGTATGACGCACGTCTTTTGATTAATGCTGACATCGAGCTGGCAACAGAGATCGGTGCGGATGGCGTGCATCTGAATGGTGGGCAATTGGCCGAGCTGCACGAACGTCCCGCTGTGGAATGGTGCGCAGCCTCCTGCCATAACGCGACGGAGTTGCGTCGTGCGGAAGAGCTGGGCTGCGACTTTGCGCTGTTGAGCCCGGTGCTGCCTACGCTCTCGCATCCGGGCGAACCTGCGCTTGGCTGGGAAAAGTTTTCCAGGATCGCAATGGGCTGTTCGATCCCGGTGTATGCGCTGGGCGGGCTGCAGCTTACGGATATGGAAACGGCCTGGCAGCACGGCGCGCATGGCATCGCGTTGTTGCGTCAGGCCTGGTGACGCGGCGATAGCCGCATCGACTGGCATCTGTGATTGGCAACAGAAGGTCATTCAAAGCTGAAGGTATAGAAAATATCGACGGCGTTATCAATGCCTGCCTGGGTAACGATGTTTACCCTGGGGGTGAGGGTGTAGGTGAGTTTCGTCACGCCCGCCACTGCCGTTACCCCCTGTTCGTAGCTGAGGAAGGCGCGCGCCGAGAGCCGCTTGCCGACGGTGATGATCTGGCTGCTCAACGGGCTGCCATTGGTGGTCTGGCTGGTCGGTAATTTGTCATTCCCGACTTGTCGCAGAGACAGTTCATCCACGCCCAGCGTTTGTTTAAGCTGGCCGGTGATGCCGCCCGAGCCTCCGCCCAGTATGCTTCCGGCTGCTGCGAGCAGCACCGAGGAATCGATTCCGCTTGCATCGGGGGGGCGCCCAAGTACGATCCAGGAGAGTTTTTCAGCGTCCGGAACAACAGGGGTGGACACCAGCCGCACTGCCGGGTGCAGCGCCGTGCCCGTTACCTCCACGCCCGCTTCTACGCTCAGCCCCTTGCGCAGCGCGAGTATGTTCAGCCCCGGATCGTAAAGCGGCCCCTGAAAGTTCACGATTCCCCGTTCTACCGTCAGGCGCTGGCCGTACGCCTCGTAGCTGGCATCGCGGGCGGCGATGGTGCCGGTGACGCGCAACTGCTGGCCGGGCGCATCGCGCACGCTCAACTGGCCAGCCAGCCTTGCTTCCAGCCCGGAAGCGCGCAGGTAAAAATGTTCGCCCAGATCCAGGGTGGCATCGACGGATATGCGCGGCCCTTTGCGGACGGCTGCCTGCTGTCCGGTGATCACGATGTCGTCGGACAACTGCGGACGGCCCGTAACGGGTTGGTTGATCAATCCTGCGTCAGCGGTGATGCTGCCGCCTAGCATGAGCGTATTCTTTTTGAGGCTGGCGTGCCCGCTGCCGGAGGCGATTATCCAGCGGTCGGGGCGCTGCCACAGCGGCAGGCGGCTGGCACTGATCGTCAGATTGCCGTTCTCGCCGGTCAGGCCGATGGTGCCGGACGCGGTGAGTTTGCCGGGCTCGCGCCCCAGATTCAGTCCGGTCAACATGCTGTCGCGTGGCTGAGGCTGATGCGGGGCGGTGAAGCTCAGGGTGTCGATGTACACGGATTCCTGGTCGAAGCGTGCCGCGAGTTGCCCCTGCTGCAGCCTTACGCCCTGATCCAGAAAGGCCAGCGCCAGATCATCACCGCGTACTTGCCCGCGCACAAAGGGGGCGCCGAAGGTGCCGGCCACATCCGCCTCCAGAGCCAGCCGCCCACCGCTCTTCAGGTTGTCATTGATGGCTGGCCCAATCCACACAAGATCGGCCACATTGAAGCGTATCTGTCCGGTAAGCGGCGCGCGGTCTGGCACTGTCCAGCCTGCGCCGGATTGCGCCAGCGGCATGGCCACAGTGGCGCGCAAGTCGCCGAGACGTTCCCCCGCTGCCGTCAGTTCTCCAGACAGTTGACCGTCGGCGGCGCGGGCAGAGAATTGCAGCGTGCGCAAACCCAGCGGGAGCGGCGGATCGCCGGGCAGCAGCCAATCGCCACTCTCGCGCGCTACGCGCACACCGCCCAGCAATTGTGCGGCGGAGGCAATGTCCCACTCGCCACCCAGGCGCAGGGTTTCCTGGCCGTACCTCGCGAGGGGGGCTGGCTGCAATCCAGTGATTGCGCGCAGTCCGATGCCGGTGAAGCTGCCACGGCTGTTCCATCGCTGCGGTGTCCACGCTGCGCTGCTGATGTGTACCTGACCACCGGCCACGGCAAACTGTGCTGCGTCGAGTGAGGCGTGATCCCGGCTCAGCGAGAGGGGTGTGGCCGCCAGCAACTTGAAAGGCAACGCACCCGTGCCGGAAAGCTCCGTCAGCATTCCCTGCCATTGAATATTTCCCCAGCCCTGTGCCGGATCGGTGAGCCCGCCGTTTGCATGCAGCGTCAGTTTGCTGCCGTTGTCCAGTTGCGCTTCTGCGTTCAGGTCGTGATGCGAGCGGCTGCCGTGCACGCCAAGTTGCAGGCTTTGCATCAGGTTCTTTGCCTTGACACGGTAGTCGGCGGCATTTGCGGTGAGCGATAGCGCTTCCCCATGCAGGCTGGCGACAGCGGTGAAGCTGGCCAGGTGATGGTCGCCGGGCAGGGCGAGGTCGCGGCCTTGTGCCTCGAGGGTTGCATCAGGTTTAGCCAGGTTGCCCGCCAGGCTGGCACGGGCATTAAGGGTGCCGCCAAAGCCGGCGCCGAGCTGGGCCAGTGCGGGTGCGGCGAGGTCCAGTTGCAGCCGGTCCGCCGCAGCGCCGAAGCTGCCCTTCGCGCTCAGGCGGTTGTCGCCCAGCCGCAATTCGGCCTCACCCTTGCCCCGGCTGATGCCGACGAACTCGATCCGGCCGCTCCCGTTCACGTGCTGATCTGCCAGGCGACTGTCGCTGATCATGAAGCGTACTGCGCCGGCGACTTGAGGCTCCATTTCACCGGTCAGTTCGAGCGTGGCGTTCAGGTCGGAGCGCGGTGCGCGCAGGAATTCGGCAAGGTCGAAGCGCTGCAGCTTGCCGTTAAAGGTATAGGCGCGCTGCCCGCCCAGCCCCATCCTGCCTTGTCCGGTGAGTGTCGCTCGGCCACGCGCGAGGCGCAGGTTTTCCAGGGTAAGGCTGTCGCCAGCTTTGGCCAGGCGCGCATCCAGGTGCAGCGTGCCGTCGCTGAGGGCGAGCACAGCTTGCTGGGCAGCGTCATCACCGCTGAGTTTCATGCTGCCGTTGAGCCGGGCGGCGCGCAGCCGTGTGTCCAGTGCGGCCGGATCGAGGCGGCGGATGGTCAGATCTGCCGATCCGGTCGCCCGCTCGCGTTGCCAGGCGAGATGACCTGAAATGGACGCGCCTCCCGCGAGATTTAGCGTCAGCTCGTCGAATTGCAGCAAGTCGGCGGAGAGCACAGCGTGAGTGCGCGCTTCAAGCAGCGGCAGGCCGCCGCGATCAATGGGTGCAGGGGAGGCGTTTTTCGCCGTCACATTGCCTTCAAGCCGCCCGGCAGCATTGCCGCGCAAATCGGCTTGCAGCGTGAGGTTCGCCTGTGGAGCTTGAGGCGAGAAGGCGCGTGGATTTAATCCGCTCACTTGCAGGTGCAACGCGGCGAGTGGGAAAGCGGCGTAGGGCATCAACTGCGCGTCCGCTTTCCCGGTGAGCCCCGCGCCATCGCCCTGTGCATTGATCGTGAATTGCTCAAGGTTGCCGCGGGCAGTGGCAGAAATATGCGCTTCCCGTGCCTCGAGCCCGGTGAAATCAGTGAGCCCGGCAAGGTCTGCCTGCGCTTGCAGAGTGAACGGCCTGGTTCCGTCCAGTTGGGCGGATGCAGTCAGCTTGCCGTATTCAAGGCTGGCGCGCAGATCCTGCAAATGGTGCTGGCGACCGTCGCTTTCCAGTCGCGCGGTAATATTGCGTGCAGCAAAACCGGGTGCGCCGCCTTCTTTGCTGATCATTCGCAGTGCACCGATGTCAAGCTTGTGGAGCGATAGCGGCAGCGGCAGGCGCAAGTTATCGGGGAGCAAGTTGTTCGGAGACGTGGCAGGAGGTGACAGCACTTCGGCATCACGTGCCGTCAAGGCCGTTATCTCAAGTCTGGCGGCCAGCAGTGCGGCAGGTCGCCAGCTCAGCTGGATGTCACGCGCGGTGACGCGCAGAGTGCTGCTGTTAATGACCAGGGTTTTCGCGCTCATGTGCTCGAGCAACGTGCCGTTCACACCCTCAATCGAAACGCTGCCCGAGCTGGTTTGTGCAACTGTTGCGGCTACCCAGCGGAGGCCGGATGTGCTGGATAACAGCCAGATGCCGCCCGCGGATATGGCGATGGCCAGCAGCAGAACGGGTAACCACCAGCCGGATCTTGTGGCGGGTTGCGCAGCTGAATTTTGGTGGGACGAGTCGGTCATCATCAGAACGCCACGGCAATCGAAAAATGCAGCCGCAAAGCATGAGCTTCCGGCCCCCAGGCGACGTCCACCGCCAGCGGTCCGACCGGGCTGCGCCAGCGTGCCCCGCTGCCATAGCCGGTAGCCAAACGCAGGTCGGGCAAGATGTCCGCAGCGTCGCCGGCATCGATGAACAGGGCTGCACCCCAGTCGCGGCTGAACCAGTGGGTGTATTCGGCGCTGGCGGTGGCCAGTGCGCGGCCACCCACCACGGCTGCGCCCTCGTGCACGCCCAGGCTCTGGTAGGGGTAGCCGCGCACCGATTGGGCACCGCCGGCGCGGAACAGATATTCCTGGGGGATGCCGGCGCGGGACAAGGCTGCGGTGTAACCCGCCTCGCCACGCAATGAGAATATATCGCGCGTCCCCACCGGCCACCAGATCTGGTGGCGTGCGTAGCTGCGCAGAAAGTTCTGGTCCGACAGTAATTCCCTGCTGGCGCCGCCAACACGGATTTCGGTCACGTTGCCGCGCCGTGGATACAGAGGGTCGTCCACGGCGCGCCGGCGCCACTGCCAGTCCAGCACCAGTGCCTGGTTGGTTTGCTGTATGCCACCCGCCGGCCGTCGCTTTTCATCCTGCCAGTTGATGCCTATCTGCGTCTCAATCTGCCCCAGCGTGCGGCTGCGCGTCACGCCAAAATTCCTGTCCAGGGTTTTCAGTCCCTGGATATGTGTTGCCTGGACGCTTGTCAGCCAGGATAGCCGGTAGCCATCGTCGTCCGGCAGCGTGTCGAGTCCGGCGGACAGCGTCTGGCGATTCTGTTCCAGGCGAAGCCGGCTGTTCAGGTTCAAGGCGCGCTTAAGGAAATTGTAGCTGCGGTAGTTGATTTCGCTGCGTGCGCCGTTGTTGCTGCTGTAGCCGATGCCGATCGCCACGCGCCGGGACTTTGCCTCGACCACCACGACCCGTACCGGGGCGGCTTCGTGCGTGGCCGCATCCGGCTCGATGTTGACGATAACGGAACTGAATTGGGGCAGGTTCTGCAAGCGCGTCTGAAAGTTGAGCAGCAGATCGCGGCGATAAGGGTCGCCAGTGCGGAATGGTGCCAGGCGCGTGACCAAATTTCTTTCGTAACGTTCCAGCCCGCTCACCGCCAGATCGCCGAAGCGGAAGGCGGGCCCTGAGTCGACGACTACCATCAGTTGGGCACTCGCGGCAGCGGGATCCACGTCCACCTGGCTCATCGCGATTTGCGCGGCGGCATAATCTTCCCGCGTCACGCTGGAGAGTAGCGCGGCCTTGGCTTCTTCCCACACAGACGAGCGAAACGGTGCACCAACGCCCAGGGGCCATGCGGCCCGCAGTCTTTCGACACGGGCGCGGCGCTCGGCGTTGTCAGCGGCGAGATCGCCCTTGAATACAATGTTCAGCTGTGTAACCAGAGTGCGCGGGCCCGGCACGACTTCTACTACCATAACACCACCCGGCCCGGCGGGTTGCAGCGTCACCGTCGGCGTGAAATAGCCCTCGGTGGCCAGCAGCTCGCCGATTTCCCTTTGTGCCCGCCGCATGAAGGTTGCGCGTGCGGTCTCGTCAGGTAGTGTTGCGCCGGGCAGCGCGAAATGGGTTTCTAACAGATCACGTACCGACTCCGGAGCGGAGAGGGTGATGGTGGGTGTATTGCCGGCATCCCATGCCTGCTGCGCGTCAGCACGGCCACTGGACAGCATGGCGATGGCGAGTGCAAACCCCAGCAAGCGGGCTGGAAGAGAGTAATCGCGATTGCCGACGTTAGCCATGTTGTTTTTGTCGGGCGATGAAGGCCAGCAATAAGTTGAATAATGCGGTGAATTCTAAGTCCGGATGCACCACAGTCCAGTTTTTAACCGGATACTCATTACGGGGCTGTTGCTTATTTCAACCAGCCCTTGCGGTAGAACAACCAAAGCGGCAACGCGATGGATACGGCCATCAATGACAAGGCGAACGGATAGCCGCTTACCCACTCCAGCTCCGGCATGTGCTTGAAGTTCATCCCGTAGATGGAGGCGATCAGGGTGGGTGGCAGCAACGCCACGGCTGCCACTGAAAACAAGCGCACAATCTTGTTCTGGTTGATGTTGATGAAGCCAACGGTGGCATTCATCAGAAAGTTAATCTTGTCGAACAGAAAGGCGGTGTGCCCGTCCAGCGAGTCGATGTCCTGCATGATTTGGCGCGCTTCTTCCATCTGATCCGGGGTGAGCAATTTGCTGCGCATCAGGAAGGAAACCGCGCGGCGCGTATCCATCAGGTTGCGGCGGATACGCCCATTCAGGTGTTCCGCGTGGGCGATGTTGGCCAATACAATGCCAGCCTGTTTGTCGCTGAGTGTGTTGTTAAGCACCGTACCGCTGATGCCGCCTAGATCGGCATAAGCCTCTTCCAGCGCGTCGGCGGAAAATTCCACATCGGAGCCGTACAAGTCAATCAGCACATCGCGGCTGTCCGCGAGGAGATCGGGTTGTATGCGCGAATGCAGGCGATAGTGTTGAAACACCGGCAGATCTTCATCATGCACGCTGAACAACACATTGTTGGAAAGCACGAAGGACACAAGGACGCTGCGCGAATCGCTTTCCTTGCCGAGCAGAAAATCCGAACGTACATGCAGTTGCTCATTTTCCTCGTAGAACCGCGCGCTTGCTTCAATGTCGCGCAAATGCTCCGCTTGCGGCAGGATGATGGAAAAATTTTTGGCCACCCATTCGCGTTCTTCTTCGCCGGGCGCGATGACATCCACCCAGATCGGCTTGCGAGTGCTAATTTCGTCAGGCTGTAGTTTGAACAGCCGCCCGTTATCCAGTGTAAAAATATTGAGCATGCCCTTGTTCCTGGAGTGAGTGTTCAACGGAGATTATCCGCCACAATTGTTTTGCAGGGAGCTGAAAAATCAGGATGCGCCACTGATCATTATTGCGAATCGCCACTGTCTGGAGGAAAGACATGTTGTGGCGTCACGCGCTCGCAAGGTTGCCTAGTGATCTTCTTGCGCGCCGTTTTCCGCCTGCGGGATACGGTAGCTTTCTGTGGCCCACTGCCCAAGGTCAATCAGCTTGCAGCGTTCGCTGCAAAATGGGCGGTATGGGCTGTCGCTGGTCCACACCACTTCCTTGCCGCATTGCGGGCACGTGACCACGGCTGGTTTCTTCTGCATGGCTCCAGGTGCCCTTACAGGCTGCAGAAGGTCAGATTAAACGCGACATCCTGCTCGTACAAGACGCTCTTGGATGCATAGTTGGCAGCGACGAAGCGGATGTTGAGCACGTATTTGTTGGCGCTGACTTCGGGGATGCACGGTAATGCTGCGCCAAGGCTGATGCGCAGCATTTGCGCCACGCGGCCGCCTTGCACCTGCTGGAAGCTGCCCTGCTGGGCGATGAAGTGGTGCACCTTGCCGCTTTCGCGCAGCAGCTTGAGAATGATGGACAGTCCGTCGCGGATGGGCAGCATCGGGGCCAGCCATTCATTGAGGCAATCGCGCCGCAGTGTGGCATCCTGATGCAGCCAGTAATGATAAGACGGCAGGTCGAATTCGCAGGTGCCGCCAGGTATGCTGGTGCGCTGCTTGATGCCCATCAGCCATTCGTTTTCGCGCAGGTGCTGGCCTGCCTTGCCGCTGATGTCGAACACGCTGTTGCTTGCGCTTTCGATTTCGCCGAGGATCGCATCCAGCGCTTCTTCGGAAATTCCCGGGTTGTTGTGCAGGGCGGAAAGAATGCGCTTCTGGCGTTCAAGCTCCTGCAATAAATCGGATTTCAGGTCGGCACGGCTGGCGACTTCGACGATGTCAAACAGCGCGCCCAGTGCGGCATGATGGTCGGCGGGATTTGTCTTCTCAGCGAAGTATGCCATCCTGGCGTAGAGGTCTTCCAGGCGCAGCAGGGTGCGTACACGCTCATTGAGGGGAAAGTCGTAGCTAATCACAATGCCAGGATAGAGTGGGTACGTTTCATGTAGGCAAAATATTATTAAAACATTCTATCGTCAATCACTTCCTGTGGAAAGAGCCATATAGCGCAGGTGCAGCTGTTCCACCTGCAGCCGCAAGGCATCCATGCCGGCGTCGTTCCGGATGATGTCATCCGCAAGGCGCAGGCGCTCGGCGCGGGCCATTTGCTGGGCGATGATGGCGCGCACTTCCGGTTCGCTCATTCCGCTGCGCTGCATGGTGCGCGCGATCTGGGTCGCCTCATCGCAGTCCACGACCAGCGTGCGCTGCACCAGCTCATGGTACGCACGCGCCTCGAACAGCAGCGGAACCACCAGCAGAAAATAAGGGGCGGTACTGCCAGTCCGGACACGTTCCAGCATTTGCGCGCGGATAAGCGGATGCAGGATCCCTTCCAGGCGTTGCTTGGCAGCCGCGTCGGAAAATATCAGATGGCGCATGGGCGCTCTGTCCAGTGCCCCGCTTGCGTCAATGTAGTCAGCGCCGAATGCGGCGCGGATCGGTTCAATGGCTGCGCCGGCAGGTTGGGTGAGCTGGTGCGAGATCGCGTCGCTGTCAATGACGGTCGCGCCAGATTCCCGGAACAACGCAGCGACCGTGCTTTTGCCGCAGCCGATGCCGCCGGTCAGGCCAATGCTAACGGTCATGACGAGCTGCCGACTTTGATGATGAGACTCGCCATACCCGTTTCCCTCTCCCAGAGGGAGAGGGGGGCAGGGTCTCGCTGCGCGAGCCTTGCGATAATGGTCATGGGGCAGCAAGCATCTGCAGGTATCCCTGCGTGAGCGTCTGCCCCCAGAACAATGCGATCAGGCCGCCGCCCGCGAGGTAGGGGCCGAACGGGATCGGGACGTTGCGGCCGTGGCGGGCCGCGACGATCAGCGCAATGCCGACTACCGCGCCCACCAGCGAGGACAACAGGATAACCAGCGGCAGCAATTTCCAGCCCAGCCACGCACCGATTGCGGCCAGCAGTTTGAAATCGCCGTAGCCCATGCCCTCCTTGCCGGTGGCAAGCTTGAAAAGCCAATATACGCTCCACAGCGCCAGATAGCCGGCAATCGCGCCGATTACCGCACTGCCCACATCAGTGAACATGCCGGACAGGTTGAACAGCAGCCCCAGCCAGAGCAGCGGCAGCGTAATGTCGTCCGGCAGCAGTTGTGTGTCGAAGTCGATGAATGTCAGGGCCAGCAGCGCCCATACAAACAGCAATCCCGCGAGGGCGGCCATGCCGAAGCCGAAGTGCCAGGCAACGTAGCCGCTCAGCACGCCACTTATTGCTTCCACGACAGGGTAGCGCGCGGAGATGTGTGCGCCGCAGCCCTTGCATTTGCCGCGCAGTAGCAGATAGCTGATGACCGGAATGTTCTCCAGTGCGCCTATCTTGTGGCCGCAGTGCGGGCAGGCGGACCCTGGCAGCAGCAGGTTGTAGGGAGAGGCAGGTTCCGCAGCCGTTCCGCTGAGTTCGGCGCATTGGGTACGCCATTCGCGTTCCATCATCTTGGGCAGACGATGAATCACCACGTTTAAGAAGCTGCCCACCAGAAGGCCGACAATGCCGCTCAGCGTAACGAAAACAAGCGGCATGCTTTGCAGAACCTGACCGAGCGACGTCATAGAGCGTTGTTCATGAGAAAGCGCGGCCATAGTGGCCGCGCCGGGTTGTGCGAGAATGCGACACGGAGCTTAAACAACCTGCCCCATCTTGAAGATCGGCAGGTACATCGCAACCACCATGCCGCCGATCAGCGTGCCCAGGACCACCATGATGATGGGCTCCATCAGGCTGGAAAGCGCTTCCACCGCATCGTCCACTTCGGCCTCGTAAAAATCGGCCACTTTGCCCAGCATGCTGTCCAGCGAGCCGGATTCTTCGCCGATGGCCACCATTTGAAGCACCATGCTCGGGAATACTTCCGTATTCTGCATGGCCACCGTCAGGCTGTTGCCGGTGGAGACTTCACGCTGGATGTGTTTGGTCGCATCAGCATACACTGCGTTGCCGGACGCACCCGCCACCGAGTCGAACGCTTCCACCAGCGGCACACCCGCAGCAAACATGGTGGACAGGGTGCGTGTCCAGCGCGCGATCGTGGCCTTGCGGATCAGCGGGCCGAAGATAGGCAGTTTGAGCAGCAAGGTATCCATGACGCGCTGCATTTTTTTGTTGCGTTTCCATGCATACATGAAGCCATATATGCCGCCGCCCACGATACCGAAAATCGCCCACCAGTAGGCCACGAAGAAATCGGAAATCGCCATGATGAACAGCGTCGGTGCCGGCAGGTCAGCGCCGAAACTGGAGAACAGCTCCTTGAACGCCGGGATCACGAAAATCATGATGACGGCGGTGATGATGAAGGCCACAACAATAATGGAAATCGGGTAGAACAGGGCCGACTTGATCTTGCTTTTGATCGCGAGGATTTTTTCCTTGTAGGTTGCCAGGCGATCCAGCAGCGTGTCCAGAATGCCGGCCTGTTCGCCCGCACCGATCAGGTTGCAAAACAGGTCATCGAAATACAGCGGGAATTTTCGGAAGGCCTGTTGCAGACTGCTGCCGGTTTCTACGTCGGTCCGGAGGTCATTCAGCAGGCGGGCGACCGATGGGTTGCTGTGTCCCTTGCCCACAATGTCGAATGCCTGCAACAACGGTACGCCGGACTTGAGCATGGTGGCAAGCTGACGGGTGAACAGGGTGATGTCTTTTTCGGTGACGGCTTGGCTGCCGCCCCGGCGTTTCTTGACCTTGGTAACGGTGATGCCCTGGCGGCGCAGGTTCGCAGAAACGGTGGCTTCGCCGGCGGCACGCATCTCGCCTTTGACGATCTTGCCGACCTTGTCCTTGCCTTCCCACAGAAACTGGGTTTCCGTTACTCGCTTGGGTTTACTGGGCGCTGCCATGGCGTTTCCTTGATATATGACTATCCATAATTACGTTGCGGTGACAACTGTGCATAAGCAACTCGCCTCCCTTTAGGTCAATGCCATGGAACATCAGCTGTTCCGTGCGCCTGTGCTTTTTGGGCATGCCGGCCAATTTCTACGCGCATCATGCCTCCCCGCAGGAATGTTGTAAAGGGTGCCTTGCCCGGCTATTCGACCTGCTTCGCGCGCAGTGCGGGAAAAATCTTCGCTACCTTCACCACGCGATCCTGCGTCTGGATGATTTCGATCGGGTAGTTTGCGATTTTCAGGGCCGTGCCCGCTTCCGGAATGTCCTGCAGATGGTCCAGGATCAGGCCGTTCAGCGTTTTCGCGCCATCCAGCGGAAAATGCATGCCCAATTTGCGGTTCAGGTCGCGCAGTGGCGTGCTGCCTTCCACCAGCAGGCTGCCGTCCTCCTGGCGCAGGAACTTGCCGGTGTGCGTAGGCGACTGCGTGGTAAAGTCGCCGACGATCTCTTCCAGAATATTCTCCAGCGTCACCAGCCCGAGCAGCTCACCGTATTCATCCACTACCAGCCCCAGGCGGATATGCCGCTCCTGAAAATGCTGCAACTGCGACAGCAGCGTGGTGTCGGAAGGGATGAAATAAGGATCCAGCAGCACTTCGCGCAATTCGTCAGTCTCGAAGTCTGTGCGCTGCATCAGGGTCAGCGCGCGGCGCACGTGCAGAATGCCGACGATGTTGTCGAGCGCACCCTCATACACGGGCAGCAGCGTGTGGTGGCAGGTCGCCAGCTGCTCGCGCAACACTTTGGCATCCGCGCTCAGATTGAGCGCCTCGATCTGGTTGCGCGGCACCATGACATCGTTCACGGCGACGCGCTCGATGTCCACCAGGTTGAGCAGCATTTTCTGGTGCCGGCGCGGCAGGAACTGCTCCGACTCCAGTACCAGCATGCGCAATTCTTCCATGCTCACTTTTTGCCTGCTCTGGTCGGTCTGCACCTTGATGCGGAATAGCCGTAATGCGTAATGCACGATTGCCGTGGCGATGGATACGACCGGATGGAACAGTTTGACGAGTGCAGCCAGCGGGTAACTTGAAAACAGCGCCACACGCTCCGGGTGGCTGGCGGCGATGACCTTGGGCATGATCTCGCTGAACACGAGGATGATGAAAGTGATGCCCAGCGTGCCGGCCAGCACCCACCATTCGCTTTCGCCGAACATGCGCAGGATGATGATCTGGGTCACCGCAGCGGCAGCCACATTGAGCAATGTGTTGCCGAACAGGATGGACCCGAGCAGCTTGTCTGTCTGCGCCAGCAGTCTTGCGGTGAGTTTTGCGCTTCTGTTGCCCTTGCGCACCAGATGGTTCAGCCGGTGGCGGTTCAGCGCCATCATGCTGGTTTCGGAAGAAGAAAAGAACGCGCCAAAAAGAAGCAGAAAAAACAGGGCAATGAATAGCGTGCCCAACGAGAACTCGTCCAAAGCGGAAAGCCCCTACTAATGCGATGGGTGGAGTATCGGGGAGGTGGGTAGGGGTGTCAAGGAAGAGGTTCCCTAAACCTTCGGCACAAAGGTAAAGGCGTCTGATAAGAATTCCGCTTCCGGCAATCCGCGCAAGGTGGTGAAGTCGCGATGAGCGGCTTCCACCACGACGGGCGCGCCGCACACATATACCTGGTGCCCGGACAAATCGCTGTAGTCCTCCAGCACCGCCTGGTGCACGAAACCAGTCCTGCCCTGCCAATTGTCTTCGGCGAGCGCTTCCGACAGCACCGGGGTGAACCTGATACCGCGCGCTTCCCACTGTCTTGCCATGTCCAGCAGATAGAGGTCGCTGCGTTTGCGTCCGCCCCAGTAAAAATGCATCGGACGTTTGATGCCCACATGCAATGCATGCTCGATGATGGCTTTGACCGGTGCGAAGCCGGTGCCACTGGCAACGAACACGATGGGCTTGGCGCTGTCCTCGCGCAGGAAGAACGTGCCGAGCGGTCCCCGGAAGCGCAAAATATCGCGCTCTTTCATTTCAGTGAAAACATGCTGCGTGAATGCGCCGCCCGGGATGTTACGGATGTGCAGCTGCAGGAATTCATCATCGTGCGGCGCGTTGGCCAGCGAGAAGCTGCGCGGCTTGCCTTCCTTCATCAGAATGTCGATGTATTGCCCGGCAAGAAATTGCAGGCGCTCGCTGGCGGGCAGCTTGAGGTAGAGCGCCATCACATCGTCGGCGAGTCTTTCCAGCTTTTGAACACGGCAGGGCAGGGTTTTCACCGGAATATCCTTGATCGCGTTCACTTCGTGGCACTCGATTACCAGGTCGGATGCGGGGTGGGCGCAGCAGAACAGGGCCATGCCCGCTGCCTGTTCTGACTCGCTCAATGCGCTGTGCGGGTGCTTGCCATAGTCCACCGTGCCTTGCAGCACGCGGCCCTTGCATGACCCGCACACGCCATCGCGGCAGCCGTATGGCAGGGTATAACCATGCCTGAGCCCGGCTTCAAGTATGGTCTCTTCGTCCTCTACGGGAAAACTGTGATTGCTCGGTTTGATGGTGACCTGGAACGTCATGATGTGCCCGCTGCATACGCGAAAGAGGCGATTTTATCGCATAATCGCGGCATGAAACGAATTCTCATTTCGGGTTGTGGCGATATTGCGCTGCGCGTTGCGGCGCTGCTGCGGATGCGTTGCCGCTTGTTCGGGCTGGCGCGCAACACTGCGCGTTTTGCCGGATTGCGCGCGGCAGGCATGGTTCCTATACCGGGCGACCTGGATGAACGGGCCAGCCTCACGCGCATCGCCGGGCTGGCGCACACCGTGCTGCACTTTGCGCCGCCACCCAATACGGGGGGTAGCGATCCGCGCACGCGCAACCTGCTTGCAGCACTGTCGCGCGGCACTTTACCGCAGCGTTTGGTATACATCAGCACCAGTGGTGTGTATGGCGATTGCGGCGGCGCGTATGTGAGCGAAACGCATGCGCTTAATGCGCAGAATACACGCGCGCAACGCCGTGTGGATGCGGAGGGACAAATCCGCAGTTGGGCCAAACGCAACGGGGTGGGCGCCAGCATTCTGCGCGTGCCCGGCATTTATGCCGACGACCGGCTGCCGTTGGAGCGCTTGCATGCGGGCACACCTGCCGTCGTGGCGGAGGAAGACAGTTACACCAATCACATCCACGCCGACGATCTCGCGCGCATCGTCGTTGCCGCGCTGCGTTACGCCAAATCGAACCGCGTTTATCACGCGAGTGACGACAGCGAATTGATGATGGGAGAATATTTCGATTGCGTGGCGGATGCGTTTGGCCTGCCGCGCCCTCCGCGCCTGCCGCGCGCCGAAGTGCAGCGTGCCGTATCGCCGGTGCTGTGGTCGTTCATGAACGAATCACGCCGCCTCAGCAATACCCGCATGAAGAAGGAATTAAAGATGGCGCTGCGCTATCCGACAGTAGCGCACGCCTTGGATATCATCAAGCCGCGTTGCTGATCTGGATCAGTTGCGCCAGTTTGTTTTTCGCCGCACCGCTGGCGATGACTTCTCCGGCCTTCTTCACGCCATCCCCCAATGATGCGGCCAATCCGGCCACATATATTGCCGCCCCCGCGTTGAGTTGCACGATGTCGCGCGCAACGCCGGGCTGGTTATCCAGCACGCCCAGCAGCATGGCTTTCGCTTCGTCGACGTTGGCGGAACGGATGGCATCCAGCGGGGCGCTTGGCAAACCAAAGTCGGCAGGTTGTATGGTGTATTCCGTTACGGCGCCGTCTTTCAATTCGGCGATCAGCGTGCTGCCGCTGATGGTAATTTCATCCATGCCATCCGAGCCATGTACTACCAGCACATGATGGCTGCCGAGGCGTTGCAGCACGCGCGCCTGTATGCCGACCAGATCGGGGTGGAATACGCCCATCACCTGATTGTTCGCTCCGGCGGGGTTGGTGAGCGGCCCCAGCACATTGAAGATGGTGCGCACCCCCAACTCGCGGCGCACCGGGGCAGCGTACTTCATGGCGCCATGAAAATTCGTGGCGAACATGAAGCCGATCCCGATCTGGTCGATGCTGTGCCCGACCTGCTCCGGCGTCAGGTTGAGATTCACCCCCAGCGCTTCAAGTACGTCTGCCGAGCCGCAGGTGGATGACACCGAACGCCCGCCATGTTTGGCCACCTGTGCGCCAGCGGCAGCCGCGACGAATGCGCTCGTGGTCGAGATGTTGAAGGTATGCATTGCGTCGCCACCCGTGCCGCAAGTGTCCACCAGATGGTCGCGCCGGGTGACCGGAACCTTGGTCGCGAATTCGCGCATCACAAATGCAGCTGCGGATATCTCGCCGATGGTTTCCTTCTTCACACGCAAGCCAACCAGAATGGCGGCAATCTGCGTGGGTGTGACTTCGCCGCTCATGATCTGCCGCATCAGCGACAGCATTTCGTCGTAGAAGATTTCGCGTTGCTCGATTAACCGAATCAGTGCCTGTTGGGGTGTAATCATGGCTATCTATTTCCCTCCAGAAAATTCTCCAGCATCGCGTGGCCATGTTCGGTCAAAATGGATTCGGGGTGGAACTGCACGCCTTCCACGGCCAATGTCTTGTGACGCACGCCCATGATCTCGCCGTCCTCCGTCCAGGCGGTGATCTCCAAACAATCCGGCAGCGTCTCGCGCTCGATCACCAGCGAGTGGTAGCGCGTGGCGGTGAATGGGCTGGGCAGGCCGCGGAAGACGCTGGTGTTGTTGTGAAAGATGGGCGAGGTCTTGCCGTGCATCAACTGTTTGGCGTGAATGATGTGCCCGCCGAAGGCCTGACCGATACTCTGGTGGCCGAGGCATACGCCGAGGATTGGAATTCTTCCGGCAAACTGCCGGATCGCTGCCACCGAAACACCAGCTTCATTTGGTGTGCACGGGCCGGGCGAGACTACGATGTGCTGTGGGTTCATCTGCGCAATCTGATCCACGGTGATTTCATCGTTGCGGTACACCACCACGTCGGCGCCCAGTTCGGCGAAATACTGCACCAGGTTGTAGGTGAAGGAGTCGTAGTTGTCGATCATCAGTAACATGGCGTTCTCCTAGCGATGCACTTTGGCGTCGAGGCCATCAAGCACCATCTCCGCTGCGCGCAACACGGCGCGCGCCTTGTTTTGCGTTTCCATCCATTCGCTGGCGGGAACCGAGTCGGCCACGATGCCTGCGCCGGCCTGCACAAACAGGGTGTTGTCTTTCACTACCGCAGTGCGCAATGCGATGGCTACGTCCATGTCGCCATTGAAGCCGAGGTAGCCCACCGCTCCGGCGTAGATGCCGCGCTTGCTGGGCTCCAGTTCGTCGATGATTTCCATCGCGCGCACTTTCGCGGCGCCGCTGACCGTGCCGGCCGGAAAGGTGGCTTTCAGCACATCGATCGCATCCAGGCCAGGCTTGAGCATTGCCTCGACGTTGGAGACGATATGCATCACATGCGAGTAGCGTTCGATCACCATCTTCTCGGTGAGTTTCACCGTGCCGTTTTGTGCAACGCGGCCGATGTCGTTGCGCCCGAGGTCGATCAGCATCAGATGTTCGGCCAGCTCTTTGGGATCGGCCAGCAGTTCTTCCGCCAGCGCAACGTCCTGTTGCGGCGTCTTGCCGCGCGGGCGCGTGCCCGCGATGGGGCGCACGGTTACGGTGGCGCCGGACAGGCGCGACTCCGACGCGGTGGGGCGGAGCCCGCTGGTGCGGGAGGAGTCGCTATTCGGCTGGCTCAGGGAATTGTCAGCATCAGCGGGACCATGTTCCAGCCGAACCAGGATTTCCGGCGAAGCGCCGACCACATGATGGTCGCCCATGTCGTAGTAGAACATGTAGGGAGAAGGATTGACGCTGCGCAGCGCGCGGTACAGCGCAAGCGGGGAGCCGGGGAAGGGCTGCACCATGCGTTGCGACAACACCACCTGCATGATGTCGCCGTCGAAGATGTACTGCTTGGCTTTTTCCACCGCTGCCTTGAATGCTTCTTCACCAAATTCGGAGCGCGGTTCGTGGCGCTGCAGCTGCGGTGCCTCAGGAATTTGCACCGGCTGGCGCAGGGCGCGCTGCAAGGCATCGAGCCGCTGGCATGCCTGTGCATAGGCCCGGGGCTCTTCCGGGTTGGCGTACACGATGAAGGTCAGCTTGCCGGAGAGGTTATCCACCACGGCCAGCTGCTCGGTCAGCATCAGCAGAATATCAGGCGTGCCGATCACGTCCGGTTTGTGCGTCTGGCCGAGGCGCGGCTCGATATAGCGTACCGTGTCGTAACCGAAGTAACCGGCCAGTCCACCGGTGAAGCGAGGCAGGCCGGACAGCGGCGCCACCTTGAAGCGGGATTGGTATTCCTTGATGAAGTCCAGCGGATTATCGGCTTCGAGTGTGGTTTCCCCGCCCGGCTGTGTCAGCGTGATATTTTTCCCGCGCACGCTGATGCGGGTATGTGCGGGCAGGCCGATGAAGGAATAGCGGCCGAAACGCTCGCCGCCCTGCACCGATTCGAGCAAATAAGAATAGGGCTTGTTGGCAAGCTTGAGATAGAGCGATAGCGGCGTGTCGAGGTCGGCAAATGTCTCCGCAACCAGCGGGATGCGGTTGTAGCCTTGGTCGGCAAGTTGCTGAAACGCTTGTTCAGTGATGGGTGACAGCATGAAAACTCCTCAATTAAATCGCAAGAAAACTGCGGCAATAGCCGCAACGGCTGAGCATGGCTGCTATCACCATCGCCATGCGGCAGTCGTTCTCCAGGCTTTGAGGTTTGCGTGAATCATGGTGTCAGATTTTCTTGATCAGTTTCATGGCGGCAGGCAGATCGGAAATTACAGCATCCAGATCCAGGCCGTCCACCGGTTCGCCATGGTTGTAGCCATAGGGCACACAGAACACCGGGCAGCCGGCGGCGCGCGCCGCGACGGTGTCATTGAGTGAGTCGCCGATCAGCAGGACTTGCTCCGGCGGCACGCCGAAAAATTTCGCGGCATGCAGCAGCGGCATCGGATGCGGCTTCTTTTCCGGCAGCGTATCGCCGGACAGCACGATCTCGAAATAACCGGCCAGCCCAATACCCTTGAGCAGCGGCTCGGTGTAACGCGCCACTTTGTTGGTGATGCAGCCCAGGCGGAAGCCCGCGGCACGCATGGCGTTCAGCCCATCAATGACGCCGTCGAACAGTCTGCTTTGCAACAGCAATCCGGTGTAATGCTTCTCGAAAATCGGCAGAGCCTGTTCGTATAATGCTGTATCCGGCTCGGCGTGCATGTCGCCGGTCAGCGCGCGCTTCACCAGCCAGCTGATGCCGTTGCCGATATAACTCATCAACAATTCCTGCGACACGGGCGGACGGCCCATGTCGCGCAGCATGCGATTGGCGGATTCTGCCAGCTCGGGTGCGGTATGCAGCAGCGTGCCATCCAGATCAATCAGGATGGCGGAGATGCCAAGCGGGAACTGCGCCTGCGGCATTATTTGCCGACCTTGGCCAGCTCGGCGCGCAATTCGCCGATGATGCTGTCGTAGCGGTTCTTGTCGTTCTCGTTGCGCTTGCCGAATACGGCGGAACCGGCGACGAAGGTATCCACGCCGGCTTCAGCGACTTCGCGGATATTGGCCGGGCCGACGCCGCCGTCGATCTCCAGGCGGCAGTTATAACCGCCCGCATCGATCATCTTGCGCACCTTGCGCGCCTTGTCCAGCACATGGGGAATGAACTTCTGGCCGCCGAAGCCCGGGTTGACGGACATCAACAACACCATATCCAGTTTCGGGAGCGTGTATTCCAATATGTCCAGTGGCGTGGCCGGGTTGAACACCAGACCGGCCTTGCAGCCGCTTTCCTTGATCAGGCCGATGGTGCGGTCGATATGTTCGGATGCTTCCGGATGGAAGGTGATGTAGGTTGCGCCAGCCTTGGCAAAGTCCGGAATGATGCGATCCACCGGCTTGACCATCAGGTGCACGTCAATCGGTGCGGTCACGCCATGCTTGCGCAGCGCCTCGCACACCAGCGGGCCGATGGTGAGATTGGGCACGTAATGGTTGTCCATCACGTCAAAGTGCACGATGTCCGCGCCGGAGGCGAGTACGTTGTCAACTTCCTCGCCGAGCCTGGCGAAGTTGGCGGAAAGAATACTGGGAGCGATCTGGTACATGGTAGTGTCCTTGGACGAGTTTGAATTTAAACGCACATTCTACCCGAAACTGCGGCCGTGATTAAATCCAGTGGCTGTCGGCCTTGCGGTATGTGTCAACGCGGTATGTTGACGGGCGCAAGATTCGCCGATACTCTGGCTTGGGTGAATGCGGCTCGCCATCGGGCGACGCAATCACACCATCATGGGGGGAATATCCCCTTTTAATACACCTCTGGATAATATGCGCTAATGGTGGATTTAGTTAATCCAATGGTAAAGTGCAGCACATTCGTGGGAGATTTGTGCATGAAAGAAAGAGCAGTTTTCCGGGTCGTATTTTGCCTGCTTATGATGGTCGTTGCGGCGCCGGCCAATGCGTCAATGGTAAAAATAACATTCGGGGGAACACTTGAATCAGTAGATGCTAGGCTTTCAGCGGCATATTCAGTCGGCAGTTTGTATTCCGCGGAATTAACTTTCGACACTTCGGCGCCGCTCGCCTGCGATTTGGGATGGCAGGCAATCTATGACCCTGTCTCTATGAGCCTGCAGGTAACATTGAATGGCAACGTGTTTCAGGATACGAGCAACCTTGGCAGAGCGTACGTTTCTAATTGGGGAGATTCCGGTGGTTCATTTGTGCTGTACAGTTTTTTCCCGCAGGGACCAAGCGTCGAAAATTTTCGGCCCGCCCAAATAGTTCCCATTTTGATTACACGTGTTGGAAATACATTTAGTTCGATGGCGCTTCCGACATCAACCACTGATGGCAGCGTATTCAACGATTGGCGTTTCAATGATGCCTCTAACGGTTTCCAATTTCTCTTCGACGGCCTAAGTGGAGAGGGTTATGCAACTATTTCCGGGACGCTAGAGAACGTACGCTTCCAAGGCAACCAGGTATCTCCGGTACCCGAACCAGAAAGCTACACCATGTTGCTAGCCGGATTGTGGCTGCTGGGTTGGATAAACAAACGCGGGAAGCAGCTTTAGGCCAGAGTGTGAGTGCACGTGTGGCGCACGGGGTCAGGCCATACATTTGACACAGCATTAATGTAAAACGTAAGGTATCTGACCCTAATGTTTCAGGCTGACCTCAATGTTTCCGTTTGACCCCGATGTTGCTCAAACACAAAGGGCTTGAGCGACTATTTACCAAGGGCAGTGCCCGCGGTGTGCGGGCGGATATTATGCGCCCCGCATCATCCTGATGCTCGATGCAATAGATGCGGTGAATAATAGGGGACGCGGTTTCCTACCCGCGATTAAATCCAATAGCTGCCTGATGAGACAGGCACCTTGCCATGCCGGGTAAAATGTTGTGAAATGCGGCATGGACAAGGACGCACAACACGCTATCAATATCGCCGCCACGGTAAATTTCTTGCCTGATCAATCCGATGAGGCAGATAACCGCTTTGTCTTTTCTTACACCATCACCATCACCAATGCCGGCGATTCTCCCATCAAGCTGCTCAGCCGCCACTGGATCATCACCGATGCCCACCACAATGTGCAGGAAGTGCGCGGACAGGGGGTGGTGGGCGAGCAACCGGTGCTCAAGCCCAGACAGAGCTTTGAATATACCAGCGGGACGGTGCTTTCCACACAGGTTGGCACCATGTCCGGCAGCTATCGGATGGTGACGGAAGATGGCACCGAGTTTGATGCGTCCATTCCGCAGTTTGTATTGAGTGTGCCGCGCGTCCTTCACTAAAGTGGCATGTCGCTAAAAACCAGCTATCGTTTCATCGCTCCGTTCTACGATATATTCATCGAGCATGCCAGCCGGGAAGCGCGCCAGCGCAGCGTGTTGCGCCTGCCGCAGCAGAGTGCAGCGCAGGTGCTGCTCAGTGGTGTGGGCACGGGGCTGGATTTTCCCTTCCTTCCCGGGCAGCATGATTACGTTGCGCTGGATCTGACTGCTGCCATGCTGGCGCGCTCGCGGGACAGGGCGCGCGGTTTGCGCATGGCATGGGTGCAGGGCGACAGCATGGCGCTGCCATTCGCCGCGCACAGTTTCGACTGCGTGGTGCTGCACCTCATCGTTGCGGTAGTGCCGCAGCCGCAGCGCTGCCTGGCGGAAGCGGCGCGCGTGCTCAAGCCGGGTGGGCGCATCCTGCTGTTCGACAAATTTCTGCGCCGCGGGGAACGCGCCTGGGTGCGGCGCGCTCTGACACCGCTGGTCGGACAACTCGCCACGCGGCTGGACGTGGTGTTCGAGGATGTGCTGGAAACGGTGCCTGGGCTGCGTGTATTGTCCGATGAGCCTGCATTGGCGCGCGGCTGGTTCCGCTTGATTGAATTGAAAAAGGAAGACGCAGATGTTTAAACCAGAAGGAAGCGCGGCAGGGACATGTTGCGGCGAATGGCGCAGTCTCGCCAAATGGCTGGCACTGTGGGCAAGTGTGCTGCTGGCTGCCTGTACCACACCCAAGCCGACGGTTGCGATTGCGCCGCCACCTGTTGCCTTGCCGCCGCAAGTGGTGGCGACGCCCACCGAGGTGAAACCGACCATTGCACCGCCGGCAGTATCATTTGCCGCGAGCAAATGGGAAATGCTGCCGGATTGGCAAATCCTCGATCTTGCACCAACGTGGCCCGCGCTGCTGCAGAGCTGCAATGCGCTGAAAGCCAAGCCGAACTGGCAGGCGATTTGTGCCCGCGCCGGCCAATTTTCTCCTGAAGACAGTGCTGCGCTGCGTGGATTTTATGAAGAATGGTTTACGCCTTATCAGATATTGAATCCGGATGGCAGCGAGCAGGGGATGATCACCGGCTACTACGAGCCCAAGCTCTATGGCAGCCGTACCCGAAGTGCGCGCTTCCGCTATCCGCTGTATGCCGTGCCTGATGATCTGCTGCAAATCGATCTGAGCGATGCCTATCCACAATTGAAAGGCATGCGTCTGCGCGGCCGCCTGCAAGGCAAGCGCGTCGTGCCCTATTACAGTCGGGCAGAGATCGATGCGGGGGCCAGTTCGTTCAAGGGGCGCGAATTGTTCTGGGTGGATAACGCAGTGGAGCTGTTTTTTCTGCAAATCCAGGGCTCGGGGCGCATCGAATTGCCGGACGGCAAGCTGGTAAAGGTCGGCTATGCCGAACAGAACGGCTATTCATATGTATCCATTGGCAAGAAACTGGTCGAGATGGGCGAGCTCAAGCTCGAAGAGGCTTCCATGCAGGGCATCAAGACCTGGGCGGAAAAAAATCCGGACAAGCTGTCTGGATTGCTGGCACAAAATCCCAGCTATGTATTCTTCCGCGAGTTGCCGGAGAGTCTGTCCGCGCCGCTGGGCGCACTGGGCGTGCCGCTCACCAACGAATACAGCCTGGCAGTGGATGCGCGCTATATCCCGCTGGGGACGCCGGTGTTTCTGGCCACCACGCAACCCAACAGCACCGTCCCGCTGAATCGCCTGATGCTGGCGCAGGATACCGGTGGCGCGATCAAGGGCGCGGTGCGCGCGGATTTCTTCTGGGGCTTTGGCGACTCGGCCGGAGCGCAGGCAGGCCGGATGAAACAACAGGGGCGGCTGTGGGTGCTGTTTCCCAAGGGTGCAGAGCCGACTATAAACTAAACGGCTATTTCGTCAGAAGGACGTGCACTGGAAAAAGCCGCGATGTCCCCAGCACTGGGTTGTGGCCGGCTGGGTGCTGTAGTGTTCCAGGGCCTGGCTCCTGTTGAGATTCAGGATGCACTCGCGCCATTTATCCGTGTCGGACGAAAATCCCAGCTTCTCGCATGCCGGCCCGTAGATCTGGATCATCTCGTCGACTTCCTTCTGCATTTGAGCGGCACGCTCCGCCGCAGTGGGCGTGGCGCAACCGGCAAGGGCGGCGCTGAACGCTAGGGCGATGAGTCTTCTCATGGTTATTCCTTCATCAGAATTATGGCTGCCTGGCGGGCTCCACCAAGGCCTGTGCTTTTTCTGCAATTCCACCGCGCCTCAGCATGGAAAGATGTTCGTCTTCGTTGAGCGATATTACTTTTGACAAATAGGCGATATTTTTATCGATCGATTCAAGATAGAAATTGTTCTCGATGCCAACATAATCTTTGAAGTGGAATGCCAGTCTTGTGTAAATCCCATCAAATGCCTGATCAAGTTTTTTCTCGCGGGTGAGCTCATAGAAACCCTTGGTCTGGCGCAGCATATCGTGGATGTTTTCATAGTTGCCGAAATGCGCTTCCTTGAACTCGAGATACAGGAACAGTAATTTTTCCAGGTAGGTGCGGTCAGCCATTTGTCCGACCAGATCGGCGGTGCCAACGATTTGCCCGAGCAGACGGGTGCGTGCTTCAGGAAAGTCGATCTCGGAAAAAACGAGCGTCGGGTTGGTGCTGAGCATCATGGGTTCCAGATGTGCCGCAAAACCCAGGGGAAAATGCCGTTCTGTGAGGTAGCTCTGCATGAATTTGATGCCCCGGCTGACGTGGCTCTGTGTGTGTTGGGCGCCGGTACCGGTTTCTTCACCATGCCGCTGTGCGTAGCCAATGTCATGCAGCAGCGCGGCCATCATGATCCAGGTGATTTCATTGTCAGTCAGCGGCGTGCCCGAAACATGCACGCCGTGCATGAGCCTGACCGCACACAGGAAAACATCCAGTGTATGGGGCAGGTCATGGTATGGCGTCGTGATGACGCAATAGCCCGGGTATTTACCGTGAAACAGGCGAACCACGTCATCAAAAGCCATGTGTGCCAGAAAGAAATCATGTGCCGGGTTCATGCGCCGAACAATGTCAGCGGCCTTGGTCCAGACCTCATCCGGGTTGCTGTTGGCGAACAGGCTCTGGACTTCCGAGGATGGCGTGGGCTTTTTCATGGGGGGAATGATCAGCGGTTTAATGTGCCATTCAGCGCCTTCTCCAGTTCGGGGCCGGGCAGGTATCCGGGAACCAGCGTGCCATCCGCAAAAATCAGTGTAGGCGTGCCGCTCACGTTAAATTTCTTGCCCAGCTCCAGAACTTTGTCTGCGGATGCGTTGCATGTACCGACGGGCGGCTGTACGTTGTTCAGCATCAAGTCATCCCATGCCTTGAACGGGTTCTTGCTGCACGCAACATTGCGCACTTTCACGTCGGAGCCCTCAAATACGGGATACAGGAACAGATAGAGCGTCACGTTGTCCACATTCTTCAATTCATTTTCCAGCTTCCTGCAGAAGCCGCAGTTCGGGTCGCTGAAATAGGCCATCTTGCGCTGGCCGTTGCCCTTGACTTTTTTCAATGCAAGCTCGAAAGGCAGCGCGTTGAAGTCGATTGCAAACAATTTGCGCGAGCGTTCCTCCGTGAGGTTGCGTCCGCTTTTCAGCTCGAATATGTTGCCGTTGACAATGTATTGCGCCTTTTCGTCGGTGTAGAGCAACTGGCCTTGCGTCACCACTTCATACAGGCCGGGGAGGGGCGACTTGTTGACCTGCTGGATTTTGCCGATCTGCGGATAGTCGCGTTCCAGTGCGGCTTTGACTGTGGCCTCGCTGGCGTATGAACAGGTGGAGGAGAGAGCGGCGAGCAGCAAAAAAAACGATCTAAGCATGGTGGAATCCTGTTGGTTGGTTGATATTAATTGAGAGCATGGCGCACCAGCATTTTTTTCAATGGCGTAATACGGTTGGTGGCGGCAAGTCCGAGGTTGCGCGCGCTGCGCAGCAGCGGGTTGCTGTTATTGAAAAGCTTCTTCAGTGTGTCGGTAGTGAATTGCATGGACAGAATGTCTTCACGGCGCGCACGTTCATAGCGACGCAACAGGGATATGTTACCGCAGTCCGGCTGCGCGCCGCGTTGCTGTATTACTTGTGCCAGCTGGCGCGCATCACGGAAGCCGAGGTTGACCCCTTGCCCGGCAAGCGGATGCACATTGTGCGCAGCGTCGCCCACCAGGGCCAGGCGCGGCTTGACGATTTGCGGCAGGTGCAGCAGGCGCAGCGGAAAGGCGGCGGGCGGGGTGATCATATGCAATGCACCTAAAGTGTGTTGCGATGCGACAGCAACTTGCGCGCACAGTTCCGCATGCGGCAGTTCAAGCAGGGTTGAAGCCTTTTCCGGGCTGACGGACCATACCATCGACACCCTCTGCTGCGGCAGCGGCAACAGCGCGAGGATGCCGTCCGGCTGGAACCACTGGTAAGCCGTGCCACGGTGCGGTTTTTCGGCGACGAAGTTTGCTACCACGCCATGCTGATTATAGAGCGTAGGTGGCGCGATGATGCCGGCCTCCCTTCGTACCCACGAATCGCGCCCGTCGGCGCCGACGACCAGTCTGGCCTGGATTTGGCGCCCATCTTCGAGTTTCAGATGGGCGGCATCTTCATGCCATTCGATGCCGGCGCAGCGCGCGGGAGAAAACAGGGTGAGGTTGTCCTGCTGCCGCAGCCCTTCCCATAGCGCCTGTTGCAGCAAGTTGTTTTCCAGGATGAAGGCCATTTCCGCAACGCCCAGCTGATACGCACCGAAGTCCAGCTCCGCGCCGTCGTCCCCGAACACGCGCATCCGCTCGACTTGCTGCACGCGGCTCTGGTTCAGCCGCTGCCAGGCGCCGCACTGCGTCAGGAAAGTTGCGCTGCCGGGGCTGATTGCGTAGATGCGGCTATCCCAGCCTTGCTCGGCAACGGGGCGCTCGCCAGATCCGGCCATGGGCTGGCCTTCCACCAGCGCCACGGACAGCCCGGCGGGCCTAAGCGCGGCGGCCAGGCTGGCTCCAACCAGCCCGCCGCCAATGATCAGGATGTCGAAAATCATCGCTTGCAGGGAAATTCTGCTTTAGATGCAGATGATCATAGCACGGTGCGGTTGATTAATTTATAATCAGCGCCCTTCTGGAAAACCGTCATGCGCATCGGCCCCTACCAACTCAAGAATAACCTGATTGTCGCCCCTATGGCCGGCGTGACGGATCGACCTTTCCGCATGTTGTGCAAGCGCATGGGCGCGGGCATGGCGGTGAGCGAGATGGTGGCCTCCAATTCGCTGTTGTACGGCTCGGAAAAGACCAGGCGCCGCGCCAATCACGAGGGCGAGACGGACCCGATCTCGGTACAGATCGTCGGTGCTGATCCCAAAATGCTGGCGCAGGCCGCCCGATACAACGTCGACGCTGGCGCGCAGATCATAGATATCAACATGGGCTGCCCGGCGAAGAAAATCTGCAACGTGATGGCCGGCTCCGCACTGTTGCAGAACGAGGCGCTGGTGGCGCAAATACTGGAGGCGGTCGTGGCGGCGGTGGCCGTGCCGGTGACGCTGAAAATCCGCACCGGCTGGGACAAGAGCAACCGCAATGCCGTCAGCATCGCGCGCATCGCCGAATCCAGCGGCATTCAGGCCCTTGCGATTCACGGACGCACGCGCGCCTGCGCTTATACCGGCAATGCGGAATACGACACCATCGCTGCGGTGAAGGCCGAGGTGAATATACCTGTCATCGCCAATGGCGACATCACCACGCCGGAAAAAGCCAGATACGTACTGGAGCATACCGGCGTGGATGCCGTAATGATCGGCCGCGCCGCGCAGGGCCGTCCTTGGCTGTTCCGCGAAATTGCTCATTTCCTCGCCACCGGCAAACACCTTGCCGCACCACAGGTCGGGGAGATCCGGCAGGTGCTGCTCGGCCATGTGCATGAACTTTACGATTTCTATGGCGAACACACCGGCCTGCGTGTGGCGCGCAAGCACATCTCCTGGTACACCAAGGGACTGGTCGGGTCGGCGCATTTCCGCCATCACATGAATCAGCTGGAAAGCTGTGCGGAACAATTGCTGGCCGTAAATGACTTTTTTGATGAACAGCTGCAGCGCGGGGAGCGCCTGCATTATGTCGAGGAACTGGCAGCATGAAAAAGAAAGCCCCTGATTGCATGTTGGATGAGAATGAAGTTGCGCACCACGTACGCAAGGTGATGGACGATTACTTCAGGGATCTCGATGGCGAGGAGCCTTCGTGCGCGGTGTACGACATGGTGATGAACTGCGTGGAAAAGCCGCTGATCGAAACCGTGCTGCATCATTCGGGGGGAAACCAGACGCGGGCTGCCGAGCTGCTCGGGCTGAACCGCAACACCCTGCGCAAGAAAATCCAGCAGCACCGCATCAAATAATTTATCACCCTGGTCCCAATACAACAGCACGGAAAATAAAAAATGGCAGCCATCAAACAGGCACTCATCAGCGTATCGGACAAGTCCGGCGTACTGGAATTCGCGCGCGGCTTACACCAGCTGGGCGTAAAAATCCTCTCCACCGGCGGCACCGCCAAGCTGCTTGCTGACAATGGCGTGCCATGCACCGAGGTGGCCGATTACACCGGGTTTCCCGAGATGCTGGATGGGCGCGTGAAGACGCTGCAGCCGAAAGTGCATGCCGGCATCCTGGCGCGGCGCGATCTGCCCGAGCATGTCGCCACGCTGGAAAAGCACGGCATTCCGACCATTGACCTGGTGGTGGTGAACCTCTACCCGTTCGCGGCAACGGTGGCGAAGCCCGGTTGCACGTTGGAGGACGCCATTGAGAACATCGACATCGGCGGGCCGACCATGGTGCGCGCGGCAGCGAAGAATCACGCGCATGTCGCCATCGTGACCGACCCGGCGGACTATCCGGGCGTACTGGCTGAGATGCGCGCCAACAGTGCTGCGGTTTCCGATGCCGCACGTTTCGCTCTGGCCAAGAAAGCCTACTCGCACACCGCCGCCTACGATTCCGCGATCAGCAACTACCTCACGGCGATCAATGCGGATGGCACGAAGAGTGCATTCCCGGCGCAGATCAATTTCAATTTCGCCAAGGTGCAGGACATGCGCTACGGCGAGAATCCGCACCAGAGCGCAGCGTTCTACCGCGACCTCAACCCGGTGGCAGGCGGCATTGCCGACTACACACAGCTGCAAGGCAAGGAACTCTCCTACAACAACATCGGTGATGCCGATGCCGCGTGGGAACTGGTCAAGACTTTCGACCAGCCCGCGTGCGTCATCGTCAAGCACGCCAACCCCTGTGGCGTGGCGATCGCCGACAGCGCGCTGAACGCCTACAAACTGGCCTACGCCACCGACACCACCTCCGCCTTTGGCGGCATCATCGCCTTCAACCGCGAACTGGATGCCGACAGTGCTGCGCAGATCACCGCCAACCAGTTCGTCGAACTCATCATTGCGCCGTCCGCATCCGAGGCTGCGCTCAAGGTCACGGCGGCGAAGCAGAATGTGCGCGTGCTCACCGTGCCGCTGTCCAATGCGCACAACCAGTATGACTTCAAGCGCGTCGGCGGCGGCCTGCTGGTGCAGTCGCCGGATGTGCTGAACGTTCAGGCAGCCCAACTCAAGGTCGTGACCAAGGTACAGCCCAGCGCTGAGCAACTGCAGGATTTGCTGTTTGCGTGGCGCGTGGCGAAATACGTGAAATCGAACGCCATCGTATTCTGCAAGAACGGACAGACGCTGGGCGTGGGTGCCGGGCAGATGAGTCGCGTGGACAGCACGCGCATTGCCAGCATTAAGGCGCAGAACGCCGGTTTGAGTCTGAAGGGTTCTGTGGTGTCATCCGATGCTTTCTTCCCGTTCCGCGACGGCATTGATGTGCTCGCGGCAGCGGGTGCGAAAGCCGTGATACAGCCCGGCGGCAGCATGCGCGATGAAGAGGTGATCGCGGCGGCGGATGAGCATGGGCTGGCGATGGTGTTTACGGGATACAGGCATTTCAGGCATTAAATCGGAATTTCCCTCCCCGATGCAGGGGGAGGGTCAGGGTGGGGGTGGAAGTGCCAGCTTTCCATTGTGTCTCTTTATACCTCCATCCTGTCCTTCCCCCTTAACGGGGAAGGTACTTGGCTCCTTCCCTACGTTGAGGTTGAAATGAAGATTCTGGTTATTGGCTCCGGCGGACGCGAACACGCGCTGGCATGGCGTCTGGCGCAGGGCGCCAGGGTGCAGAAGGTTTATGTCGCGCCGGGCAATGCCGGGACGGCGCTAGAAGACGGCGTGGAGAATGTTGACGTTACGTCCATCCCCGACCTCATCGCATTCGCACAAAGCGAGGACATCTATCTCACCGTGGTCGGCCCCGAAGCGCCGCTTGCAGCAGGTGTGGTGGATGCCTTCCGTGAGCAAGGCCTGAATATTTTCGGGCCAACTAAGGCGGCAGCGCGGCTCGAATCTTCCAAGGATTTCGCCAAGGCTTTCATGGTGCGCCACAATATTCCTACTGCGTTCTACCAAACCTTCAGCGATGCCGCGGCGGCGCGCGCTTATGTGGAGAAGCTGGGTGCACCCATCGTCATCAAGGCTGACGGATTGGCGGCAGGTAAAGGCGTTGTGGTGGCGATGAGCCAGCAGGAGGCGTTCGACGCCATCGATACGATGCTATCTGGCAACAGAGTTGGGAATGCCTGTCCTGAGCATGAACGCAGAGCGAGCGCGCGCGTGGTGATCGAAGAGTTTCTTGAGGGTGAGGAAGCCAGCTTCATCGTGATGGTGGACGGCAAGCATGTGCTGCCGCTGGCCACCAGCCAGGACCACAAGCGCTTGCTGGACGGCGACAACGGCCCCAATACCGGCGGCATGGGCGCATATTCACCGGCGCCGGTGGTTACTCCGGAACTGCACGCGCGCGTGCTGCGCGAGGTCATCCAGCCGGTGGTGCAGGGTATGGAAAAGGAAGGCCACACTTACACCGGCTTCCTCTACGCCGGGCTGATGATCGATGCGCAGGGCAATGCCAAGGTGCTGGAATTCAACTGCCGCATGGGCGACCCCGAGACCCAGCCCATCATGATGCGCCTGAAGAGCGACCTGTCGGTGCTGATGGAGCATGCCATCGCCGGCACGCTGGACAAGGTGGAAGTCGAATGGGACCGCCGCACCGCGCTGGGCGTGGTGCTGGCCGCCGCCAACTACCCCGATACGCCGCGCAAGGGCGATATCATTAGCGGCCTGCCGAAACAGGCAGGCGACGATGCGCACGTATTTCATGCGGGCACCGCACTGCAAGGTGACCAGGTGGTGACCAGCGGGGGCCGCGTACTGTGTGTGACCGCTCTGGGTGATATGGTGAAAATGGCGCAGAAGCGCGCCTATGAAGTGGCTGACGCGATCCATTTCAATGGCTGCCAGATGCGGCGGGATATCGGTTGGCGCGCGATGGCTTCGCGCAAGAAATAATACTACGTTCGTCCTGAGTATCGAAGGGCAAGGGGCGCAACCAAGAGCGGGCTTCTGATACCGAAGCCCGAACAGAACCGGCGGATAACCTCTTGCAGCGCTTCATCACCCCGATTGGCAAACTGGCCGCACATATCAGATGTGGCGGTCTTATCGCCTATCCCACGGAATCCTGCTACGGCCTGGGCTGCGATCCGCGCAACCGCAATGCAGTGCTGCGGCTGCTGAAACTCAAGCAACGCCCGCAGCGCAAGGGATTGATCCTCATCGCGGGAAAATATGCGCAGCTTGCCCCTTACCTGCAGCCACTGAATCACCAGCAACAAGCCGTTTTGCGCCGCGACGGCGCACAGGCCATCACCTATCTCATGCCCGTGAAACATTCTGTGCCGCACTGGTTGCGTGGTGAGCATGACACACTGGCAGTGCGCATTACCGCACACGGGCAGGCGGCATCCTTATGCAACGCACTCGGCATGGCACTGGTTTCGACCAGCGCCAACCGCAGCGGCGACAAGCCCGCACGCACTTATGCGGATTGCCGGCGTCGCTTTGGTGCAGACGTGTGGGTGGTGCCGGGCAAGGTGGGCAAGCGCAAGAAGCCTTCGACCATACGCGCATGGACGGATGGTAGAATCGTGCGGAAGTAAGTCGCGAACAATCTATCCTCTCTCTCTGGAAGGGAGAGGGGCAGGGAGAGGGTAGGTGACACGCCGCCCCTCTCCACCATCCCCTCTCCCGCAAGCGGGCGAGGGGAGTCAAACAACCGGAGAAATGAATGGATAGCGCCGCAGTCAAAGAATACCTGCTCGAATTGCAGGACCTTATCGTCACCCGCCTGGAACAGGTGGACGGCAAAAAATTTGTCCGCGATGGCTGGCAGCGGCCAGCAGGCGGAACAGGTATTGGCGCGGGCGGCGGCATCAGTTGCATCCTTGAGGAAGGTAATGTGCTGGAACGCGGCGGCGTGGCGTTTTCCCATGTACAGGGCGACAAGATGCCTGCCTCGGCCACTGCGCACCGTCCCGAACTGGCAGGCTGCAGCTGGGAAGCGATGGGCGTGTCGCTGGTGATGCACCCGCGCAATCCTTATGCGCCGACTTCGCATGCGAACGTGCGCATGTTCATGGCGAAAAAGCCGGATGGGGAAGCGGTATTCTGGTTCGGCGGCGGCATGGACCTGACCCCGTATTACGGCTTCGAAGAAGATACTGTGCATTTCCACAAAACCTGCAAGAACGCGCTCAATCCCTTCGGCGCCGACCTGCATCCGAAATTCAAAAAATGGTGCGACGAATATTTCTTCCTCAAGCACCGCAACGAGCCGCGCGGCGTGGGCGGCATCTTCTTCGACGACCTGAGCGAGCCGGATTTCGAGACCGCCTTCGCCATCCAGCAAAGCGTGGGCGACCACTTCCTCTCGGCTTACGTGCCGCTGCTGGAAAAGCGCAAGGACACGCCCTACGGCGAACGCGAGCGCGACTTCCAGCTTTACCGGCGCGGCCGCTATGTCGAGTTCAATCTGGTGATCGACCGCGGTACGATATTCGGCCTGCAGAGCAACGGACGCACTGAATCCATTCTGCTGTCCATGCCGCCGCTGGTGAAATGGCGCTACGACTGGCATCCGGAGAAAGGTACAGCGGAAGCGGAATTGTACGAGAAGTTTTTGGTGCCGAAGGACTGGGTGTAATAGCGGAACACGGCCCAAAGGCCCGTATCTTACTGGCGGTGAGCCGAGTGCAATTCCTGTTTTGTAATCCGACGGGAGGTAATCATGCAAAGACTAAGAAACTTTTTGCTTGTGTTGGGCACGACCATGCTGGTCGCCATATCCACCCGGGGGCATGCGCAGGCTGTTGATTGCCGTTCCTGTCATGCGCCCAACGGTGCAGCGGGTGCCACAGATTTCAGCCATATATACGCCAGCCCCACTACCCATCACTCGGTCGGCAGAAATTACCCTGCCGGTTTAAACGCCACACCGAATTTCAACCAGCCGAACGGTCAAAGCGCCGGGCTTACGTTCTTTGACAGAAACGGCAACGGACAGCCCGACGACGACGAAATACAACTGTTCAGTGAAGGCGGTACCGCCACGGTGGAATGCGCTTCATGCCATGCGCCGCACGGAACTGAGCCTGCCCCTGCCAACACGACCGGAAATTTGCATCTGCGGGGTGGGAATAAAGGCAGTGCGCTGTGCATAACCTGCCACAGCTACTAGTCTGTGGCTGGCAATACTGTTTATATCAATCCTTGGCATTTTGCTGTGCGACGATCTGGTCTATGCACCATGACGCTGCAGCCAGCCCCATGGACGCCGTAACCGTCACCAGCGACCCGTAGCCCGAGCAGCTCAGGTCGCCTGTGCTGCATGCAGTATCCCTTTTGGAAGGCTCGTCCAGATACACACAGGCCACGCCGTACTTGCCGTTCTTGCGCGGCAATATTTTGTGTTCCTTGCGCACCCTGTTCCTGATGCGCGACAGCAACGCATCATGGGCGGTGCAACCCAGATCGGACAGCCGGAGCTTGAGCGGATTGCTCTTCCCGCCCGCTGCGCCGCATACCACGAGCGGGGTCTTGTTGCGCCGGGCATGGGCGATCAGCGCGGCCTTTGCGCGCGCGTTGTCGCAGGCATCGATGACCGCATCGAACCCCCCCTCCGGGATCAGTTCGCGCATGTTTTCTTCGGTCAGAAAGTCGTCGACGGCCGTCACCTTGCAGCCGGGATTGATGTCGTGTATCCGCGCTTTCAGCACCGACACTTTTGCCGCGCCCAGCGTGCTGTTCAGCGCCTGGATCTGCCGGTTCACGTTGGACAGCGCGACGTGGTCGAAATCGATCAGCGTGATGTGCCCGACGCTGCTGCGCGCGAGCGCTTCCACGGCCCAGGAGCCGACCCCGCCCACGCCCACCACGGCCACGCGTGCGCGATGCAGCGCGATGCGGGCGCCTTCTCCGTAGAGGCGGTCTATGCCACCGAAGCGGCGCTCATGGTCGTCATCGAGGGGGTGCTGGTTCATTTTGCTGCAATGATCGTTCGGAGTCTCGGCAGCACGGACAATACATTCTCCGTGGTCATGCGCGCAATCTCATCCAGCGCAACGCCGCGCAGCTCTGCCAGCGTCTGCGCGATGCGCGGCAGGTATTCCGGCTTGTTGGATTGGCCGCGTTGCAGAAAATCCGGGGGGATGTCGGGTGCATCTGTTTCCAGCACAATGCTGTTCGGCGGCAGGGTGGCGGCGAGTTCGCGCAGCCGCGTTGCGCGGGTGTAGGTCATTGCTCCGCCGAAGCTGAGCTTGAAGCCGAGTTTGATGAATTCTTGCGCTTGCTGCACGCTGCCGTTGAAGGCGTGGGCAATGCCACCGCGCACGCGCGCCTGGCGCAAATGCTTGAGCACCACATCCTGCGCGCGGCGGATGTGCAGCAGCACGGGCAGGTCGAGTTCGCGCGCGAGTTTCAATTGCTCGGAAAAATAATATTCCTGTTTTTCCTGGTCGTAACCGTCCACAAAAAAATCCAGCCCGATTTCGCCGACTGCCACGCACTCGGGCCGGGCCAGATAGCTGCGCAGCGCGTCGAGGTCGGCGGGCGTGGCGCGATCCACGTACATCGGGTGTATGCCGTAAGCGGGCGCGCAGTTGGGGTATCGGGCACCGAGCGCTTGCACCGCGGCGAAGTTGCCGCATTCGATGGCAGGCAGCACCAGTGCGCCGATGCCTGCGGCTTGCGCCGCGCGCACGATGGCATCATGCTGGCCGTCAAATTCGGCGGCATCGAGATGGCAGTGGGTATCGATGAACATAACTGGAAGCATGGTTAATTTTTTTAGGTTTGTCATTCCCGCGAAGGCGGGAATCCAGTAAGACAAAAAATGCATTTCGTTTAAAGCCGCTGGATTCCCGCCTTCGCGGGAATGACGTGTTAATCCATCGTCAGCACGATTTTGCCGATGACCCCGCCCTGCTCGATCAGCCGATGCGCATCAGCCGCCTGCTCCAGCGGCAGTTTGCGGCTGACCAGCACATTCAGTTTGCCTACCTCCACCAGTTGCGCACCCTGTTCCAGTATCTTGCGCTGGCGCACGCGTTCGTCGTGCAGCTTCATTACCTGCGGCGTGAGCATCAGGTCGTAGCATAGCGACAGGTTGCGCAGGCGCGCCAGTTGCGTGTCGGCAAGCGACAGCGCGGTGGACAGCAGGCTGACCACCTTGCCGCCGATGCGCGCGGCACTGAGTGAGCGCAGGAAGGTGTCGCCGCCAACGGTGTCGAACACTACGTCCACACCTTCCCCTTGCGTCCAGTTTAACGTTTCCTGCACGAAGTCCTGCTCGCGGTAGCGGATGATTTTCTCCGCCCCCAGACTTTGAGCGAATTCTGCTTTCTTATCGTCGCTCACCGTTACTGCAATGCGCGCACCGAGATGGCGGGCCAGTTGCACGGCGATGTGTCCCACACCGCCGGCAGCGGCGTGGATGAGTATGGTCTGCCCGGATTGGAGAGCGGCGCGCTCGACCAGCGCTTCCCATGCGGTGATCAGCACCAGCGGCAGCGCCGCGCTCTCATGCAGGCCAAGACTGGCGGGCTTGGCCGCACAGTAGTCCTCGTGCACGGCGGTGTATTCGGCGTAGTTTCCGGACTCGTCGCCGAGGCCGCCGTTGCAGAAATACACCGCATCTCCGATCTTGAAACGCGTCACCGCATCACCGACCTTTTCCACGATGCCTGCACCGTCGCAACCGAGAATCGCGGGCAGCTTGTCCGGGTAATAGGCCGGCTTCGTGCGCAGCTTGGTGTCCACCGGATTCACTCCGGCAGCGGCGAGTTTCACCCGCAGATGATGGGGCGACGGCAGTTCCGGTTTGGAGATGTCGCGTAGTTGCAGCACGTCGGCGCTGCCGGGGGCGGTGGCTAAAATTGCTTTCATTGTTAGTCTCTCGGTTATTGAAGCAACCCACCCTGTCCCTCCCTTGTCAGGGAGGGATACTGTACGCGGCCCCTCCCCTGACAAGGGGAGGTTGGGAGGGGTTAGTGTCGCTATGTTAAACTCGCGCAATCAATTTAGCGAGATCGCACCATGTCTGGAAACACTTTCGGCACCCTGTTCACCGTTACCTCTTTTGGAGAATCGCACGGCCCGGCCATCGGCTGCGTCGTGGACGGCTGCCCGCCGGGCATGGAGCTGTCTGCGGCTGATATCCAGCCCGACCTGGATCGCCGCAAGCCCGGCACCTCGCGCCACGTCACGCAACGACGCGAATCGGATACCGTGGAAATTCTCTCCGGCGTGTTCGAGGGCAAGACCACCGGCACGCCCATCGCGCTGCTGATCCGCAACGAAGACCAGCGCAGCAAGGACTACGGCAACATCGCCGAAACCTTCCGCCCCGGCCACGCCGACTATACCTACTGGCAGAAATACGGCATCCGCGATTATCGCGGCGGTGGCCGCGCCTCGGCGCGCGAAACAGCGGCGCGCGTGGCAGCAGGCGCAATTGCGAAGAAATGGCTGAACCAGAAATTCGGCGTGGTGGTGCGCGGCTATTTGACGCAACTCGGCGAGATCACTATCCCGTTCAAGAGCTGGGATGAGGTGCCGAACAACCCGTTCTTTGCGCCCAATGCGGAAGTGGTGCAGTCGCTGGAAGACTACATGGACGCGCTGCGCAAGTCCGGCGATTCCATCGGCGCAAAGCTCACCGTGGTAGCCGAGAACGTGCCGGTGGGCCTGGGCGAGCCGGTGTTCGACCGCCTCGATGCCGAGATCGCCTATGCGCTGATGAGCATCAACGCGGTGAAGGGCGTGGAAATCGGCGCGGGCTTTGGCTGCGTGATGCAGAAGGGCAGCGAGCACGGCGATGAACTCACGCCGCAAGGTTTTGCCTCAAATAATGCGGGCGGCATACTCGGCGGTATCTCCACGGGGCAGGACATCATTGCGCATCTGGCGATCAAGCCTACCTCCAGCATCCGCATCCCGCGCCACTCGATCAACAAGCAGGGCGAGCCGGTGATGGTCTCCACAGAAGGCCGCCATGACCCGTGTGTTGGTATTCGCGCCACGCCGATTGCGGAGGCGATGCTGGCGCTGGTGCTGATGGATCATGCGTTAAGGCATCGGGGGCAGAATGGGGATGTGGTGTGCGGGACGCCGAAGTTGCGGTAGACCGCCGTGAAACATCCAATTGTTTCTAGAACCTTACTGGTTGTTTCAACCGCACTTTGGATAACTCTTTTTGTCAGTGTGGCAGTTAATATGCTATGGGTGCCTACCTTCGATGAGGTTGGCCATCTTCCTAAGGGTTGCTATCTGACGGATGCTTTATGGCTCTATGTGGAGTGCCGAGGTTTTGTGCTATCTGCTGTAATTTCTAACTTGCTAACGCTGCCTTACCTAGTTTGGCTTGGTCCCAATCTATTCTTGCTCAATCCAATTGTCGCTATCCCGCTATGGTTCTTTCTACTTTTCCCGATATTGTTGTATGTCTGGTCTAAGAGGCAACCCGCGTAAGGCGCACACCGTAGGGCGTCAATAAGCGCAGCGCATTGCGCCGTATGAAAATTTCGCCATACTGTCGCCATGCCTGATTGCCGTCGCGCCTGGCATCCGGGCGGCACTTATTTCTTTACAGTCAATCTGCTGCAACGGCAGGGTAACGACCTGCTGACCCGGCATGTGGATTTGCTGCGCGAGGTGGTGGCATCGGTGCGGCAACGCCATCCTTTCATCATTCATGGATGGGTGGTGTTACCAGAGCACCTGCATTGCGTTATCGAGCTTCCACCCGATGATGCGGACTTCGCAACCCGATGGCGGTTAATCAAGATAGCGTTTTCCAAGGCGTTGCCGAAAACCGAATGGCGTTCGCAAGTTCGCATGGCGCGGAATGAACGGGGCATATGGCAACGCCGATATTGGGAACACTTGATTCGCAATGAGGCGGATTTCTGTGCGCACATGGATTACGTTCATATCAATCCGCTCAAACATGGCCTGGTCAAACATCTGGCAGATTGGCCGTATTCGACTTTTCATCGTTTGGTTGCGCAGGGTGTTTATCCGGAAGATTGGGCCGGTGGCGATGAAGATGCGCTTGCATACAAGGATTGACATACGGCGCAATGCGCTGCGCTTATTGACGCCCTACATCTGATTCCATGCGGCGAAATGGACTTACCGAACCCGCTGATACAACCGATACCTCTCAACCTTGTCGCCGGTGCGCCCGCCTTCCCAGATTTTCTTCCACTGCGTTTCATCTCTTACCGGCCTGGCTACCACCGCTCCCTGCACCAACAGCAAATCACAGCTATTTCGCGCATGGCGGCGCGTGATGATGTCGCCGAAGTACTGCAGCATGGCGCGTTGCCCGTCACCCAGATGTTCTCCGCCGATGCAGCCGTGCTTTTTCGGCAGCGATTGTTTCAATGAGGTGACCATGTTGCGATAGCTCTTGCCGCTTTCCAGCCAGGGCAGCCACAGCGTCATGGCGAGCACCCACAGCAGGGTGGTGCCCGCCGCGCAGTTGACCACGGCACGGCGCATTGAGCGCCCCACGCGCCACACCAGCACGATCCATAGCACGCTGACGGCAACGGCAATCCAGAACGGCGTGGCGTGGAATGCCGGTTCGAAGCCGGGCTGGTAGTCTTTCAGCCATTGCGTAATCTTGGCGTGATTGTCCAGCAGCAGCCCGGCCCAGCCCCACCACATCAGGATGGCGAGCAGGCCAAAGGTCATGATGCCGAACCAGTCCAATGCGTTGGCGGCGCCGCGGCGCAGGGTGGAGAGCGACGCGGTGGCGAGCAGCGCGAGCGGCAGCAGCATGGGCAGTGCGAACACTTCCTTGATGTTGGGCACCAGGCTGAGCGTGACCAACATTACGACGAAGCTCACCAGCAGTAACTGGAACTCGGGTTCGTCCAGGACTTTCCTGCGCGCTTGCCAGACGGCCCATGCGGCCAGCGGCAAGGCGGGCCAGGCAAGCCAGGGCAGGATTTTTACGTAATAGAACGCTTCCGCATAGTCGCCGCTGCGCGCATAGCTGAACCAGTGTCCGATGTTGTGAGTCCACGCCCATTCCATGAACAGTTGCGGCGAGTGCTGATACAGCAGGAAAGGCCAGATCGTCAGCCAGGGCAGCGCGCACAGTGCGGCAATGCCGAGGCTCGCAAGGAAAATACGTGTGCGCCAGTTTTCGAACAGCAGCAGTGCCCCGCTGATGAGCACGAACAGCACGGGTGCTATGAATCCCTTGGCCATGAAACCGATGCCCATGCCGGTGCCGAGCAGAATGCCCGCCAGCAGCGTGCGGCGCAGGTTTAGTGCAAAGCCGTACAGCATCATGGCGCAGCCGGTGAGCAGGGCCAGGTCGGTGATGATCTGGTGCGCGCGCACGAGCATGCCGAGGCAGCCGATCAGGATGATGGCTGCTGCCCAGCCGCGCCCATGACCGAACAGTTCACGCGCGGCCAGCCCGGTAAACAGAAGCGTGAGCCCGGTATAGAAACCGCTCGCCAGGCGGGCGCCATCGTGCAAGGCAAGCCATGGGGAAAACAGTTTCGCGAATGCCGCAGCGGTGATGTAGAACAGCGGCGGCTTGTCCATGAAGGGCTCGCCGGCGAGCGTGGGAACCAGCCAGTCGCCGCTTTGCAGGATGTGATAGACGAGGCCAAAACTATAAGCCTCATCGGGTTTCCACGGATCATGCCCTACCAGCCCGGTGCCTGCCCAGACGATGCACAGCAATGCCAGCATCCATGCCTTGGCCGGCGTGATGGGATGCTCCTGGAGAGTGCTGGGGTAAGAATACATTCGGGGGTTATTTAGTTGAGGCTTATTCCACAATCTTGACCAGTTGGCCCGGCACGGGTTCGCCCTGCGGATAGTCGCCGTTGATCAGGCGCAGGTATTTTTCTGCTGTTTTCCCGAGCGGAGAGTGTTGCGCCAGTCTGGCGTATGTGTCACCGGCGCGTGCCGGTGCGAGCTTGATGACCAGGGGTTTGGCCAGCTTGCGCTCCGCTTCGTTCATCGCATGAAAGCTCAGGATGGTGTCCTGTATGTCGTTGCGAAGGGCATTGAATACGTTGGCCGATTTGGCCTTGCTCTGAATGACATAAGCTTGCTGATTGAGGTAGATCACGCTCGCTACTGCATCCGGCAAGGTGGTGATGGCTGCAGGCAGGCCATTGATGTTCAGTGATTCCACCGGGAGATGGCTGAAGCTCAGACCCTGCATGCGGCGCATATCGCTCACCGGCGCGCCGGACGGTTTTTCAAGCATGTTCATTTGCATCGCGGCATCGCCTTGCGGGCTGATCGCGATCAGCTTGTCCGGCAGATTGTGCACCCGCCAGCCCTGGGGAAAACTGAGCGCAAGGCCGAGGCCGGTGTGCATGAATTTGTTGTTGCGCACCACGCCCTGATCGGGGCTGTCGTTAAAGGTCAGGCCGTCAATCTTTTGCAGAAACTCCGCATACCCCTCGCGCGGGTTGGCGACGGTGAGGTTCTTGGATTCACCTACCACCTGCTGCAAACGCGTGTCGTTGTCCGGGTGCGTGGCAAACAGGCCATGGTAGCGGCGCGGCTCGCGCCCTTCCTGCTTGGCGATTTCGGCATCGAACAACTCCTGGTTCTTCAGGGTGCCTATCACTTTGATCATGGCCTGGGGATCATATTCGGTGCGCGCAAGATATTCTGCGCCGAGACGGTCTGCCTCCAGTTCGTGGTCGCGCCCATAGCCGGAGAGCAGTGCGGTGGACAGAGTCTGCCCGATATTGGGATCAATTTGCGGCACAAAAATGGACACGATGGCGACGCCGATGTTGGCGGCGGTTGCCGCGCTTTGCTGGCGCACACCGTGGCGTGCGGTGACATGCCCGAGCTCATGGCCAAGCACGGCAGCCAGTTCCGCTTCGGAATTCAGGTAGGCGAGAAGGCCGCGCGTGATGTAGACATAGCCGCCGGGCAGCGCGAACGCATTGATTTCCGGCGAGTCGAGCACGGTAAAGTGATATTTCAGGTTGGTGCGATGGCTTTTCTGTGCGAGCTTCTGCCCCACGCCGTCGACATAATCCTGCAGCGCCGGATTGTCATACACCTTGTACTCCTTGCGCACATCCATATCGGCCTGGCGCCCGGTGCTTACCTCCTGCGCTTCGGACATCATGACGAAATCCTGACGGCCACTCACCGGGTTTTGTGCGCAGCCGGTTATTGCAAGCAGGATAAGACAGGCAAGCAGGATTTTCATAGTACCCTCCATGTCGCTGTGTAAGGCATTGTTGTTCTGTTTGAAGTCGGAAACAAAAAAGGCAGCGTACGCTGCCTTTCGATTATTGCATGAAGCGAAGTTCCATCAGGCGGCAGCTTTTGCACCAGCCTTGTTGTATTTCTGGTTGAACTTCTCGATACGGCCGGCAGTGTCCACGATTTTCTGCGTGCCGGTATAGAACGGGTGGCATTCAGAGCAGACTTCCACATGCAGCGGCTTGCCCATGGTGGACTTGGTCTTGAACGTGTTGCCGCAGCTGCAGTTCACGTTGATTTCTTCATATTTCGGATGGATGTCTGCTTTCATTTTGTCTTCCTTGCTAAAAGTTGGGCGCGGCGGTTGTACGCGCACGAATTAAGGGCGTGGATTATCCATGAAAGGCGGTTTTTCCGCAAGGGCTGCGCGCCCGCCGCTGACTCGCTCTATTCCGGCCAGGTCGCAGGCGGAGAATACCGCGTTGAAGCCAGCCTGCCGCAGCAATTCGCGCACTGCCTCCGCCTGGTCGTAGCCGTGCTCGAGCAGCAGCCATCCGCCGGGCTGAAGGTGTGCAGGCGCTCCGGCCACGATGCGGCGGATGTCTTGCAGCCCGTCTGCGCCGGATGCCAGCGCGGATGCGGGTTCGAAGCGCAGATCGCCCTGCTGCAAATGCGGGTCGCCCGAAGCAATGTAAGGCGGGTTGGACACAATCAGGTCGAAGCGTTGCGCATCCAGGGCTTCGTACCAGTCGCTTTGCGCGAACGTTACATTGGCGATGCCGAGCCGCCGAGTGTTTTCGCGCGCCACCTCCAGCGCGGCCGACGATGCATCGCAGGCTAGCACGTGGGCATCCGGGCGACTGTGAGCGATCGCTAACGCAATTGCGCCGCTGCCTGCGCCCAAGTCCAGTACGCAAAATTCGCATCCTGTCCCAGCACCCCTCTCCCTCCGCCCCTCTCCCGCACGCGGGAGAGGGTGGCCGTCAGGCCGGGAGAGGGTAGAGGGAATTCGCTGCAACGCGAGCTCAACCAGCAGCTCCGTTTCTGGGCGTGGAATGAGGGTGGCCGGCGTGACCATGAAACTCAGCCCGAAAAACTCGCGCTCACCCAGAATGTAGGCGATGGGTTCGCCGCGCAGGCGGCGCGCGAGCAGCACGGCGTAGCGCGCCTGTTGTTCGCCGTCGAATTCCTGTTCGGGATGGGTGAGCAAATAAGCACGATTTACCTGCAGCACCGCCTGCAGCAGGCATTGCACCTCGATGCGTGCGCTGCCGGCATCCAGCCCAAGTGCGGCTTCCAGTGCCGCTTTATCGTGGGTCAGGATGGATTGGATGGTGTGCGGCATGAGCCAATTTCAGTTCCACTTTTGGTGACGCCATATCGATTTCTTTGCTCAGTCGACCTGTCGCACGTCGGAAACAAAGTAAGCCGTATCTCCAAAGCAGCTCGTCGGTAGCCCCAGGTGTTCCTCGTAAACGATCGAAACACGCTTACCCATGGTCTTGTTGATTTTGGCGGCAACGTTGTCGTCACGCACCGTGAACAGGAATTTTTCCGCCAGCGAGCCGGGCATGGACACCATGGTCAGTTCGCCTTCCCAGGTCTTGCATACCCAGCCCTTCTGGGAAAACTTCTGAACGTAACCGGCACGCTCGCCCTGCGAGTAGCTCCAGTTCAGAACGGCCGCGGTATATAGCGCAAACAATATCGCGACTGCAAGTAGCATGATGAGCGTCCAGAGGCCTGAACGGGATCGGCTGGCATTTGAGGTTGGAAGCGGATTGGCCAATTTAGACTCCATTTATGATCAGTGTTCCGGATGGCCCGGATTTCCCAATCTGCCCCGTCTGCGGTGCAGCGTCAAGCAGTTTCGTCCGCCAGCGCCGCGAGCTGTTCCGCCTGATGCTCGGCCATCAGTGCGCCGGTGAGTTCGCTGATGTCGCCGTCCATGATGTGGTCCATCTTGTAGAGCGTGAGGTTGATGCGGTGGTCGGTGACGCGCCCCTGCGGAAAATTGTAGGTGCGGATGCGTTCAGAGCGGTCACCGCTGCCCACCAGTGACTTGCGTTCGGCGGCCAGCTTGTTGTGGGCTTCGCGCTCCTCCTTGTCTTTGATGCGTGCGGCCAGCACCGACATGGCCTGCGCCTTGTTCTTGTGCTGCGAGCGCCCGTCCTGGCATTCCACCACGGTGCCGGTCGGGATGTGGGTGATGCGCACTGCCGAATCGGTTTTGTTGATATGCTGGCCGCCCGCACCCGAGGCGCGGAAGGTATCGATGCGCAGGTCGGCCGGATTCAAAATTACATCACTGACTTCATCTGCCTCCGGCAGCACAGCCACGGTGCAGGCCGAGGTGTGGATGCGGCCCTGTGCTTCCGTGGCGGGCACGCGTTGCACGCGATGCGCGCCGGATTCGAACTTCAGCACCGAGTATGCGCCCTGACCCACGATGCGTGCGATGATTTCCTTGTAGCCGCCCTTCTCGCCTGGGCTTTCCGAAATGATTTCGACCTGCCAGCGATTGCGTTCGGCAAAGCGTGAATACATGCGGAACAGGTCGCCCGCAAACAGCGCCGCCTCGTCGCCGCCCGTGCCCGCACGGACTTCCAGGAATACGTTGCGATCGTCGTTGGGGTCTTTCGGCAAGAGCAGTTTCTGCAGCTCCAGTTCGAGGTGCTCCAGCCGCGCCCGCCCTTCCTTCACTTCGGCATCGGCAAACTCGCGCATGTCGGGATCATCAGCCATCTCCAGCGCGGTCGCGATGTCCGCTTCACATGCCTGGTAGGCATGGAAGCTTTCCACCACCGGCTCGAGTTCCGCGCGCTCACGATTGAGCTTGCGGTAGTTGTCCATATCGCGCGTGGCTTCTTCGCTGCTCAAAAGGGAATTGACCTCGTCCAGGCGCTCGCCCAATTGGGCGAGCTTGGCGGCGATGCTGGGTTTCATTCGGGGGTGTTCAGGTGGTAGATGCGATGCACCAGATCAAGAAAGGCATCGCGCTCGCTGGCCTTTACCTGGTTCAGTGCATGGGTCGGTGCATGCAGCAGCTTGTTGGTCAGGCCGTTGCTCAGCGACTCCAGTACCTTTTCCATGCTCTCGCCCTTGGCCAGCAGGCGTAGTGCTTTTTCCATCTCGTGGCGGCGATGGCGTTCGGCTTCATCGCGCAGTGCGCGGATGGTGGGCACCACTTCGCGCGATTCCATCCAGTGGATGAAGTCGATGACGCCGGAATCGATGATGACCTCGGCTTCCTTGACCGCCCCCTGGCGCGCATCCTGTCCATCGCGCACCACTTCGGATAAATCGTCCACGGTATACAGGAATACATCATTCAGGTCGGCCACTTCTGCTTCGACGTCGCGCGGCACGGCCAGATCGACGATGAACAGCGGGCGATGCTTGCGTGCCTTGAGCGCGCGCTCGACCATGCCCTTGCCCAGTATCGGCAGCGGGCTGGCGGTGCAGGTTACGATGATGTCGTGCTGTGCCAGTTGCTCGGGCAATTCATTCAGTGTGATGGCGTGGCCATTGATACGCCGTGCCAGTACCTGGGCGCGCTCCAGCGTGCGGTTGGCAACGGTGATGTGCTTGGGCAATTTGGCCGCGAAATGCACGGCATTCAGCTCGATCATCTCACCCGCGCCGATGAACAGCACACGTTGCTCGGCGATGCTGGGAAAAATGCGCTCGGCCAGTTTCACCGCGGCAGCCGCCATGGAAATCAGGTTGGCGCCGATTTCGGTCTGCGTGCGCACATCCTTGGCCACCGAGAAGGTGCGCTGGAACAGCTTGTGCAGCAGGAAGCCCAGCGTACCGGCCTGTTCCGCATAACGCACCGCCTGTTTCATCTGTCCGAGGATTTGCGGCTCGCCCAACACCATGGAATCCAGTCCGCTGGCGACGCGGAACGCATGTTTCACTGCTTCCTCGTGCGACAGGGTGTACAGATAGGGCTCGATTTCACGCGCCTCCATCTGGTGGTAATGGGCCAGCCAATTGATGATTCGCTCGGGATCCTGTGTGCTGCAATACACCTCGGTACGATTGCAGGTGGAAAGTATGGTCGCTTCCTTGGCTGCGCCCTGCTCAACCAGATTGTGCAATGCAGGCTCCATCGTTTCGACGTCGAACGCAACCTGCTCGCGCACGGCGAGCGGGGCGGTCTGATGATTAATGCCTAGGGCAAATAACTGCATATTGCAAGCTTATTGGTTAGAAATTCTGGTAATGGAGGCCATACAGCCCGTGATTATAGTGGCAACAGGGAGTGAATGCTATCCAGCTGCCCCAAACGGAGCGTCAGACATCGGACAACGCCCGTCGTTCCTTGTGCTCACCTCGCCGCTGCAGTCCGATGCAAAGTCGAGACATTGTAACAAAACCACCGTGTCCGGCTCCGGCTTAGCGCATCAGTGCTTCCGGTTCATCCCCGTTTTGAAGCAGCTTCTTCAGCGCTGCCTCATCCGCAAATGCTCGGGGCTTGCGGCTGCCGCTGTGCCGCGCGTTTTCCGGCAGCACAACAATATGCACAGGCGCTCCCAGTTCTGTTTCCAGCGTGAAACTGGGTACAGCCTGTTGCTTGCCCATCAGGGTGACGCGCCATTCGCCGCTTTCATATGACAGATTGTGCTTGAGCAAAAACAGGATCACAGCTTTTTGGTCATCGGAATAAATCGACAGGTTGATGTCCGACTGTTCGCCGGCCGTCCCGTCCAGCACCGAGCCGGTGAGGTAGGGATGAAACGGTTCCAGCAACTGCATGACGTTGAGCGCCTGTTCGCGCAGCTGGTGCAGGATGGCGTGATGGCTTTCTCCCTGGTAAAGCAGGCGGAAACTGCGCAACGCCGTTTCGACCTCTTCATCGCTGGGCAGGTGCTGAGTGTCGGCCGCACCTAATTGCCGGGCCGCCTTGCGTTTGGCAAAGGCATAGTCGGTTATGCCGTCCTCGGCCATCAGGCGCGCAGCCTGATGCGCGAGCTGTTCGCGCATCAGGTTGCGCCGGTGTGTGCGTTCTTTAGCCACTTTGTCAGGTCAGAACAGTTGATCCTTGATCGCTTCGCTTTGTGAATTTCCGGAGGGCGCGGAAAGTTGCCCCGTAGACAAATTTTCCCGGTAAAAATATTCCACAAGTTCGCCATTTTCATCCGGCTGGCCACTGTCGTTAATGCGTGCCGCCACCATGCCATCAGGCATGGTGTAGGCAGCGCCCGGCACATCCCGGAGGACTTTTTTCATATAGCCCATCCACATGGGCAGTGCCGCTCCGCCGCCGGTTTCCTTGTCACCCAGGCTGCGCGGTGTGTCAAAACCGATCCATGAAATCCCCACCACGGTGGGTTGGAAGCCACAAAACCAGGCATCCACCGATTCGCTGGTGGTGCCGGTCTTGCCTGCCAGATCAAGGCGGCCCAGTTGCATTGCACTGGCGGCGGTGCCGCGGCGTACCACGTCCTGCATCATGCTGACCATGGTGTAGGCATTGCGTACATCTATCACATGTTCTGCGTTTTCTCCGGCTACCACCGGTGCGGTCTGGTACAGCACGCTGCCGTTGTTGTCCTCGATGCGCTGGATGAAATAGGGCGCGACGCGGAAGCCACCATTGGCAAAGACGGAATAGCCCACCAGAAGCTGCATCGGAGTTACCGAGCCGGCGCCCAGCGCCATGGTGAGGTAAGGCGGGTGCTTGGCGGCATCGAAGCCGAACTTGGTGACATAGTCCTGAGCATATTGGGGCGTAATGGCCTGCAGAATGCGGATGGAAACCAGGTTCTTGGACTTGGTGAGCCCCTGCCGCATGCGCATGGGGCCTTCGAATTTGCCGTCGTAGTTTTTCGGTTCCCAGGCTTCGCTGCCTGTCTGTTCTGCGCTGAACACCAGCGGCGCATCATTGATTACGGAGGCTGGAGTAAAGCCCTTTTCCAGTGCGGCGGAATAGATGAATGGCTTGAAGCTGGAGCCGGGCTGTCGCCACGCCTGTACAATGTGGTTGAACTGGTTGCGATTGAAATCGAAGCCGCCGACCAGGGCGTAAATTGCGCCATCGCGCGGATTGCCAGAAACGAAGGCGGCTTCCACCTGGGGGAGTTGGGAGATTTTCCAGTTGCCCTTTTCATCCTGCTGTACGCGGATCAGCGAACCGATTCGTATGCGCTGGTTCAGCGCGACCTTGTCACTCAGCGCACGCTGGGCGAATTTCAGCCCATCACCGCTGATCTCGGCAATTTGCCCGCCTTTGCAGTATGCACGAATGGCTTTGGGGCTAACCTGTTGCACCACGGCGGGAATCAGGTCGTCACTGTCGGTAATGTCCTGCAGCGCCTCTTCCAGATATTCTTCGTCGTTGTCATTGCTCAGGTCAATGTAGCCTTCCGGTCCGCGGTAACCATGACGCCGGTCATAATCCAGCACGCCCTTGCGCACCGCCTCGTAAGCCGCCGCCTGATCTTGCTGGCGAACGGTGGTGTACACCTTGATGCCTTGCGTGTAGGTATTTTCCTTGTAGCGCTCATATACCTCCTGCCTCGCCATCTCTGCCAGATATTCGGCCCTGAGCGGGAATCCCTGGCTGCCGTGCCTTGGGATAATGGGCTGCTGCTGCGCGGCTTCCAGTTGCACATTGTCGATGAAGCGAAGCTCGTGCATGCGCCGCAAGACGTACATCTGGCGCAGCTTGGCGCGCTTGGGATTGACCACCGGGTTGTAGGCGGAGGGAGCCTTGGGCAGGCCGGCCAGCATGGCCATCTCGGCCACATTGAGCTGATTCAGGTTTTTGCCGAAGTAGATTTGTCCCGCGGCAGCGAACCCGTAGGCACGCTGTCCGAGGTATATCTGGTTGATGTAGAGCTGGAGGATTTCGTCTTTGCTCAGGCTGTGCTCGATCTTGATGGCAAGCAGCACCTCATTGAACTTGCGTGTCAGCGTCTTTTCTTTGGTCAGAAAGAAATTGCGTGCGACTTGCATGGTGATGGTGCTGGCGCCCTGCCTGGCACCGCCTGCGGTGAAGTTGGAATATGCCGCGCGCAGCACGCCCATGTAATCCACGCCGCCGTGTTGATAGAATCGGTCATCCTCAGCAGCAAGTATGGCTTTTTTCATTAGATCCGGCACTGCGCCTATCTTGATCAGCGCGCGCCGCTCTTCGCCAAACTCACCAAGCAGTGTGCCCTCTGCGCTATACACGCGCAGCGGAATTTTGGGCCTATAATCGGTCAGCGCTTCAAGCGAAGGGAGTGTGGGATAGGTCAGCATTGCAGCAAATGCGAGCAGCAAAAACGGCAAGAGAGTGAGCGCGAGAGCGGCGAGGGCCGGATAAAACCACCAGCGTGAAGTCATGTCGAGCAAAATGGTGTATAAGAATATTGGAGCGGGATTATATCGCTGTTGCGTGCCCGCATATGAAAATAAGCTCGGGAGAGCCTTAAATCCGGATCATTCATTAGATGGGGCTTGGGGCGCCTGTTTATGGCAAGCGACGGACTCCGCCCATGTTTTTCGCTTAAGTGAAAAAATAGGGCAAGGAATAATTCGGGTTGCCTGAGTTTACCGCTCATCCGGAAAATTCAACCACTCGCCCCATAAGCATTGACTCAGCCCAAGCGCCTCAATATTCTGCACTCGCTTCGCAAACTTGCTAATAAGTAATAATAAGAGCGCAACGATTACGGCCGGATGGTAACAAGGTAGTGTATCTGCGACTCAGACGTTCACCTGACCGCATGAACCACTCGCCCAAGAACAAGAATTTATATATTCCCCAATCGATTTTCTGGTTGGATAAAAATACTTTACATGCTTTATAGTTATTGCTAGGATTTAAACCACTTTATACGGAAAAGCTCTAACCAGCCTATGCTTAAAGGAAATTTTGATATCCCGCTTGATTTTTTGCAGGCACGGACACCCCCTCTTATCGGAGTGGATATCAGTGCGTCGTCAGTCAAGATGGTGGAGCTAAGCGAATCTTCAAAGAAGAGCGGCTACGTGGTCGAGCGTTATGCTATCGAGGCATTACCCAAAGACGCGGTAAGCGACGGCAACATAAACAATCTGGAAGCGGTTTCGGACACGCTGCGGCGCGCCTGGAAGCGGATGGGAACGCGCATCAAGAACGTCAGCCTGGCGCTGCCCGCTGCTGCCGTGATTACCAAGAAAATTCTCTTGCCCGCTGGTTTGCGTGAAGAGGATCTGGAATATCAGGTTGAGTCCGAAGCAAATCAATACATCCCTTTTGCCATGGAAGAGGTCAACCTGGATTTTCAGGTAATAGGCCCTGCTCCCGGAAATGCCGAAGAAATTGAGGTGCTGCTGGCTGCTTCGCGCAAGGCCAATGTCGAAGACCGTGTCGCGGCCGCGCAATCGGCAGGTCTCAAAACGGTGGTGGTGGATGTGGCGCCGTATGCTGCCGAAATGGCATTTGACCAGATCCGTGCGCAATTGCCGGGAGGTGCAGCAGATCAGTGCGTGGCGCTGGTGGACATAGGCGCAAATGCAATGAATGTGAATGTGCTGCGCAATGGACAGTCTGTTTACGCGCGCGACCAGCAGATAGGGGGGGATCAGTTAACGCAGCTGATCCAGAATGCGTTTGGCTTGACCGCCGAAGAAGCTGAGGCAGGCAAGCGGAATGGTGGCTTGCCGGAGAATTATGAAAGTGATGTGCTTGCTCCGTTCTGCGAGTCCGTGGCGAGCGAGGTGGCACGCGCGATGCAGTTCTTCTTTACCTCGACGCAGTACAATGAAGTGAGTTATATCGTCCTTGCGGGTGGCTGTGCAGCACTGGCCGGCCTGGATGATGCAGTTGCCACGCGTACACAGGTCAATACGCTGGTAGCCAATCCGTTCGCGCAGATGGTCTTGTCCAGCCGCATCAAGCCGCGCCAGTTGCAGACCGACGCTCCGGCGCTGATGATTGCCTGCGGTCTTGCAATGCGGAGGTTTGACCCATCATGATACGCGTCAATTTATTGCCGCACCGCGCGGAAAAACGCAAGGCGCGCCAGATTCAATTTATCGCATTCAGTGTGATTTCGCTGGTGTTGGGCATAGTCGTTGTCGGGATTGTGCATGCGGCAATCAGCTCACAGATTTCCTATCAGGAGCGTCGTAATGAGTACCTGAAAGAGGAAACCGCCAAGCTGGACAAGCAGATTGCAGAAATCCGCAAGCTGCGCGAGCAGACCGAATCCTTGATGGCGCGTAAGACCGTCGTTGAAAACCTGCAAAGTACACGTTCCGATGTTGTGCATCTGATGGATCAGATGTTGCGCATCCTGCCTGATGGGGTTTATTTGAGATCAATCAAGCAGACTGGCAACAAGATTAATTTGATCGGCTATGCCCAGTCGAATGCGCGGGTTTCTACCCTGATGCGCGCAATTGAGGATTCTCCATGGCTGGACTCACCGGCGCTGGTTGAAATTCATGCAACCACAGCGAACGGGACGCGCGTGAGTGAATTCACCCTGAATTTCAATTTGACCAAGCAGGAGCCAGCAACCCCAACCGCTCCGGCCAAGGCCGAAGGTAAGAAAGGTTAGGTGTGCCGATGAACTTAAATTTATTGGAAGAGCTGAAGAGCATCAATCCAAAAAATCCGGGGGGGTGGCCGTTTCCGGTAAAAATCGGTGCGTTTGCAGCAATCTTTTTGGCGGTAGTGGCCGTGGGCGCCGTATTTGACTGGCAGGGCCAGTGGGAAACGCGGAACAACATCATGCAGGAAGAAGAGAAGCTGAAAGAAACCTTCCTGGTAAAAAAGAAGCAAGCCATCAATCTCGATATCATCAAAAAACAGCTTACCGAAACCCAGCAATCATTTGGGGCATTGTTGAAGCAATTGCCGAACAAGTCGGAAATGGACGCATTACTGACTGACATTAACCAGGCTGGCCTGGGGCGTGGTCTGCAATTTGAATTGTTCCGGCCGGGCGGCGAGGTTGTGACCGGCGTGTTCGCCGAACAGCCGATTACTCTGCGTGTAACCGGCAACTATGATGATATTGGCAAATTTTCCAGCGACATCTCGCAGTTGCCGCGCATTGTAACGTTAAACGATATCAGCATTAATCCGGCGGGTGCGCAACTGTCGATGGACGCCATGGCCAAGACTTACCGATATCTGGATGAGGACGAGCTTGCTGCTCAGAAGAAACCGTCCAAGCCGGCTGGAGCAAATAAATGAGGCTCGAAATAAACATGCGTTGGGAGTCTTTGGTAAAGTTGGCTACGCAAAAGCCCGCCCTGTTTTATGGAAATTTTATGCAGAGCATGTATCGCAAGAAATTTTCAGTCGGTCTGGTGCTTCTGGCGCCCTTATTGCTCGCGGGTTGTGGCAGTGAAGAATTTCAGGATTTGCGTGATTTCGTGAAGAACTCCGGGGCTGATATGCGCGGCAAGGTAGATCCTCCGCCTGAAATCAAGCCTTACGAGCCTTTCAGCTATGACAATTCGATAGGGCTATCCGATCCGTTCAAACCGCGCAAACAGGAAGTGAAAAATGCGGGTCGCCCCGGCCTCAATCAGCCTGATATGGAACGCCGAAAAGAGGAGCTGGAAGAGTTCCCGCTCGAAGGCATAAAAATGGTGGGCTTTTTGCAACGGGCAAATGTGGGACATGCCGTGGTGCGTTCACCGGATGGCAAGCTGCACCGCGTCAAGGTGGGTAATTATCTGGGGCAGAATTTCGGACGGATCACAGCGATTACGGACGCCGAGGTGAAAATTAAGGAAATGGTGCAAGACAGTACAGGCGATTGGTCGGAACGCGAGAGCATCCTGCAATTAGTGGAATGATCAGGAGTAAACATGGAACAGTTTAACAACAAAATCACGGTGGCAGCCTTTCATAAGGGCGCATTCACTGATAGCACCATCTGGCGCATGGTCAGCAAGGCGGCCCAATATATCCTTAGATTTGCCGTCATCACATTCGGATTTTGTGCATTAACTGCACATGCGCAAAATATATCTGAAGCCCAGAACAGCATACAGTCGCTCAGCATCAGCGGCGCACCCGGCGGCAAGCTGGTGCTCAAGGTCGGGCTGAAGAATGCGCCCACCAATCCCCCATTGAATTTCACCATCAATACGCCGCCGCGCATTGCTTTTGATTTCCCCAATACGGCGAATGGGCTGGGCAAATCCGTCCAGGAATTCCGTGAGGGCGATTTGCGCAGTGCCAATATCGTGCAGTCTGGCAATCGTACCCGCCTGGTGATCAACCTGAACCAGATACTGCCCTACGATACTCAAATTGACGGCAATAATCTGCTGATCACGTTGCACGGCAAGGCACTTGATACGGCATCGGTGAGCACCGTGTCCAGTTTTGCTGAGGCCAGGCCAGGCGCGCAAAAACACAGCTTGCGCGACATCGACTTCCATCGTGGTAAGAGCGGTGAAGGGCGCATTCAGGTTGATCTGTCGGATGCCAGCGTGGGCATAGATATTAAACAGCAGGGTAAAAAGCTGATTGTGGTTTTCATGAAAACCACTTTGCCGAGCAACTTGCAGCGCAAACTTGACGTGACCGATTTTGGCACACCGGTAGAGGGCATCGATACTTACGTGCAAGGCGACAATGTACATATGGTTATCGAGCCAAAAGGCCTGTGGGAACATGCGGCCTACCAGACAGACAGCAAGCTCATCGTCGAAGTCAAGCCAATCGTGGATGACCCAAACAAGCTGGTGAAGGGCAGTCAGATCGGCTATGCGGGAGAGAAGCTGACACTGAATTTCCAGAACATTACGGTACGCGAAGCGCTAAGCGTCATTGCCGATTTCACCAACATGAACATTGTTATCAGCGATTCTGTTGGTGGAAACCTGACACTGCGCCTGAAGGATGTGCCATGGGATCAGGCGCTGGACATCATTCTGCAAAGCAAGGGACTGGATATGCGCAAGAACGGAAACGTGATCCAGATTGCGCCGCGCGAAGAAATAGCCGGCAAAGAAAAGCTTGATCTTGCCTCACGCCAGGAGATTTCCGAACTTGAAGCGGTACGCACGGAAAGCTTCCAGCTCAACTATCAAAAGGGTAGAGATGTTGTTGCAATGATACGTGGCGTAGGCGTGGGCGTGGGTATGGGCGTGGGTATGGGCGCAGGTGCGCAGGCGGGTGGTGCAAGTTCCAGCTTGCTGTCAAAACGCGGCAGCGTGGTAGTCGATCAGCGTACCAATACACTGTTTGTGAAGGATACTGCAACCGTCCTTGAGGAAGTGCGCAAATTCATCAAGCAGATAGATGTGCCGGTGCGCCAGGTCATGATCGAGGCGCGATTTGTGGAAGCCAGCGATTCTTTCAATCAAACGCTGGGTGGCAAACTGGGCTATACCTCAAGCGACAAGTTCAGCGTGTTAGGTGCCGATGGACGTACGCGTGTCCTAGGCTCTGTAGGAGGTAATGTAAATCTGCCTGGCGCCGCATCCGGGACTGGAGGATTGACGCTCTCGCTATTTAACCCGGCTGCCACAAAAACCCTGACTCTGGAATTGACTGCGTCCGAACTGGATGGCAAAACCAAATCCATAGCCAGCCCGCGTGTGGTAACGGCAGACTCGACCGAGGCAACGATTGAGTCAGGCACCGAGATTCCCTATCAGGAGGCAACCAGCAGTGGTGCGACCAGTGTCGCTTTCAAGAAGGCGACGCTGAGTTTGAAGGTGACCCCGCAGATTACTCCGGATGACAATGTCAACATGAAATTGAATGTTAATCAGGATACGGTTGGCAACACATTCAACGGGGTGCCCAGCATCAATACCAAGCAGGTAAGCACACAGGTGCTGGTTGAGAACGGCGGAACCGTCGTGATCGGCGGTGTGTATACACAGGATGCCACCGATTCCGTAAGCAAAGTTCCGCTGCTGGGTGATGTGCCGGTGCTGGGATGGCTATTTAAGAACCAGAACAAGACCGATACCAAAAGGGAGTTGTTGATTTTTATTACGCCCAAGGTTCTGAAAAATAGTTTGAACCTGCGCTAGTCCATGCGGTGTGTTAACGAAAGCCCGGCTTTTGCCGGGCTTTTGCTTGGTTGAAAACAAATAGGAGCTGGAGTTTTTCGCTACAATTCGACTATGCAACTCAACGATCCGACATTGGTAAAACGCCCCTCCGGAAATATCTTTCTCGTGGGGATGATGGGCGCTGGAAAAACGACAGTAGGAAAGTTGCTTGCACAGCAGCTAGGCAAAACGTTTGTCGATAGTGATGAAGAAATTCAGCAACGTACCGGCGTAACCATTCCGCATATTTTTGATGTGGAGGGTGAAGCCGGTTTTCGTCAGCGCGAAACAAATGTCATTCAAGACCTTGTGCGGCTCGATAACATGGTCTTGGCAACAGGAGGCGGTGCGGTATTAAACGGACAAAACCGCGATGCTTTGCGTGGCAATGGTATAGTGATTTACCTGAGAAGCTCGGTACACGATCTTTGGCAGCGTACGCGCCATGACCGTAACCGCCCGCTATTGCAGACTGCCGATCCGCGTACCACATTAAAAGACTTATATGAACAGCGCGATCCGCTTTACTCGCAAGTAGCCGACCTGGTGATTTCCACCGGTAAACAAAGTGCGCACAGCCTGGTGATGCAGCTACAGCAGGAGTTGAACCGGATCACACAAGCTCAACATAGCAATCAGATGCAATCAAAGGCGCCCTGAATACCATGCAAACATTAACCGTCGGGCTGGCAGATCGCAGCTATCCTATCCATATCGGCAGCGGGCTGCTCAGCCGTGCAGATTTGCTGTTGCCGCATGTGCCCCACAAAAAAACGATGGTGGTGACCAATACCACAGTTGCGCCGCTTTATCTGGAGACATTGCGCAGGATGCTGCAATCACATGGTGTGGATGTCATATCTACCATTTTGCCGGACGGTGAAAAATACAAGAATATAGAAACGCTGACGCTGATTTACGACGCGCTGCTGTCCAACCGCTGTGAGCGCAGCACGCCACTGATTGCGCTGGGCGGCGGCGTGGTTGGCGACATGACCGGTTACGCGGCTGCCACCTACTTGCGCGGTGTCCCCTTCATCCAGATTCCCACCACGCTTCTGGCGCAGGTGGATTCCTCGGTCGGAGGAAAAACCGGGATCAATCATCCGCTCGGCAAAAACATGATCGGCGCGTTCTACCAGCCGCAGGTGGTGCTGGCCGACATCGCTACGTTGAACACCTTGCCTGACCAGGAGTTGCGTGCGGGTATCGCGGAAGTCATCAAATATGGGCTGATTCGTGATCAGTCATTTTTTGAGTGGCTGGAAATGAACATGGAGCGGCTGCTCGCGCGCGACGCAGAAGTGCTGCAATACGCCATCGCACGCAGTTGCCAGAACAAGGCCGAGGTGGTCGCCGCAGACGAGCGTGAAAGTGGCGAACGCGCCCTGCTCAACCTGGGCCACACTTTCGGACATGCCATTGAAACCGGCATGGGTTACGGCGCATGGCTGCACGGCGAGGCTGTGGCAGCGGGCACCATCATGGCCCTTGATCTGTCATGTCGCCTCGGCTGGATTCGTGAACAGGATGTGACGCGCGTCCGGCACCTGTTTGACAAAGCCGGCCTGCCGGTGATCGCGCCTGCACTCGGCGCGGAGAAATACCAGCAGCTGATGGGGCTGGACAAAAAGGTAATGGGGGGAAAGATACGCTTTGTCTTGCTTAAGGCCATAGGCCGTGCGGTGGTAAGCGGCGACGTGCCGGCAGATCTGCTGCAGCAAACTTTGGCAGCTTGCAGCGCGCATGACTGAACTCGTACCCTACGCGGTTTCAGAGCAAAACACGCGCGGCAGGTGCGTGCGCGAGGATGCTCCGTCTGGACGCAGCGAATTTCAGCGCGACCGGGATCGTATCATCCACTCCACCGCCTTTCGCCGCCTTGAATACAAGACACAGGTATTCGTTAACCACGAAGGCGATCTGTTCCGTACCCGGCTGACGCATAGCATCGAAGTGGCGCAGATCGCCCGCTCCATTGCGCGCCGCCTGAGGCTGAATGAAGACTTGGTGGAAGCCATATCGCTAGCGCACGACCTTGGGCACACGCCATTCGGCCATGCCGGGCAGGATGCCCTCAATGCCTGCATGAAGGATTTCGGTGGCTTTGAGCATAACCTGCAGTCATTGCGCGTGGTGGATGTGCTGGAAGAACGCTACGCAGATTTTGACGGGCTCAATCTGTGCTTTGAGACACGCGAAGGCATACTCAAACACTGTTCGCCTGCGAATGCTGCCAGGCTGGGCGAGGTAGGCGAACGTTTCCTCAAGCAGCAACGCCCCTCGCTGGAGGCGCAGATCGCCAACTTTGCCGATGAAATCGCCTACAACAACCACGACGTGGATGACGGCCTGCGCTCCGGGCTGGTTACGCTGGAACAGCTCGCTTCGGTAAAGCTATTTGCCGACCATCTGGATATCGTGCGCAAGGCTTATCCCGCACTTGGCGATCGCCGCCTGATACACGAAACGATACGGCGCATGATCAACACGCTGTCGACAGATCTGTTGCTCGAAACCGAGAAAAACATCCAGACACGCGCCGTGCAAAATATCGCCGGCGTCCGCGCTGCACCTCCTCTGGCGGCATTCAGTGCCGAGATCCATGAACAGCAGCGTGAACTCAAGTCGTTCCTGCTCACACATCTTTACCGCCACTACCGGGTCATGCGCATGAGCACAAAGGCACACCGCATCATCAGCGACCTGTTCCGGGCTTTCATGGACGACAGCCGCCTGCTGCCGCCACAATTTCAGCAGCGCAGCGGTAATGGTAACGTTGTCGGGCGCATGCCGTCGTCCAATTTGCAGGGGCAACAGACCGAAGCCGATTTCGCGCGCGCCGTATCCGACTACATCGCAGGCATGACAGACCGCTATGCCATTCGTGAGCACCGCCGCATTTTCGCGGTCGAGGAAATTCAGATTTGACGCATGACTCAGGGAAACTTTCAGGAGCAGATAAGTGTGACGTTGAGCGCAGCCGGGGGCCTTGTTATACTGGCCACGGAGAAATAACGATAATATTTGGGAGCATGAGAGGGATGAAGAACATGGAACAGGCACGCTTTAATATGGTGGAGCAACAGATACGTCCTTGGGATGTTCTGGATATGCGTGTATTGGACTTGCTGACCAAGGTTAAGCGCGAGCATTTTGTTCCGACTGCCAGGCAAGAAATGGCCTTCGTGGATATTGAGATTCCTTTGGGTTATGGGGTTTCAATGTGGCAGCCCAAGCTGGAGGCGCGGACGTTGCAGGCATTGCAGCTCCAGCCCCGCGACCGCGTGCTGGAGATCGGCAGCGGCAGTGGCTACCTGACAGCACTCTTGTCGCAGCTTGCGCAGCATGTGACCAGCGTTGAAATCGTGCCGGAGCTTCATGCATTTGCGGAAAAGAATTTGGCGGCGCACCATATCAATAATCTGACCTTGGTGCAGGGCGATGCAGCACAGGGCTGGCCGGGTTCTTATGATGCGATCATATTGACTGGCTCCGTACCGGTCTTGCCGGCCGCCTTTCAGAATAGCCTGAAGCCGGGCGGGCGGCTGTTTGCCATCGTGGGTGATGCGCCGGCGATGCAGGCACGGCTAATAAATTGTGCGGTGCCCGGAATATTCGAAAGCGTTACCTTGTTTGAGACCAATGTTGCGCCTCTACAGAATGCGCTGCAGCCTAAGCGTTTTGTGTTTTGATGGGTGCGACCGCATAGGTTGATTGAAAATAGTTTTTCAAAGGCGCAAGCCAGCTTGGACGGCATGCTTGAATTTAATCAGCCAATGTGTAATATTAGAACTTGCTAATATTATGCGTGAACCATGACCATTTCCAAATTACGTTTTTTCATACTGGCAGCAATGGGCGCGACGTTTCAGGCAGGGGCGGCCGACCTGCTCGAGACCTACTATGCGGCACGCGGACAGGATGCCGTATTTGCCGCCGCGCGGGCAACGCAACGTGCCGGACAGGAAAAACTGCCGCAAGGCCGCTCCCAGCTATTGCCCAATGTGAACCTCACGGCCAACAGCACCTTCAATGACAACTCCGTCCAGTACCATGGCGCCGCGCTCTTCCGCTCCGGCGATACCCGCTACAACAACCACGGTTACGGCGTGAGCGTGGTGCAGCCGCTGTTCAACCAGCCCAAATGGCTGGTCTATTCCGAATCCAGATTGCAGGTTGCCCAGACCGAGGCACAATTCAAGAGCACCGAACAGGATCTGA
>JAUQWW010000084.1 GCA_030834965.1 Gallionellaceae bacterium
ACTGGTTCCGCACGCAATGGAAGGGGCACGCCATTCCGTTCTATACCTCGGTGGATTTGCGCAACAGCGGCTTCAAGCTGGCACCGGTGGACACCAATCTGTTTCCCGGTGGCTTCAATAATCTCAATCCGGATTTCCTGCCGCTGTGCGTGCAGGCCGTGCAGAGCGCAATCGAGAAGATTTGCCCGACGGCGCGCGGCGTGCTGCTGATTCCCGAGAGCCATACGCGCAACCAGTTTTATCTGCAGAACGTGGCGCGGCTTGCACTGATGATAAAGCAGGCAGGCTTGACGGTGCGCATCGGCAGCCTGCTGCCGGAAATCATTGAAGCGACTGCGCTGGATCTGCCGAATGGCGCCAAGATCACGTTGGAGCCGCTGCAGCGCCGCGGCAACCGCCTCGGTATTGCGGATTTCGATCCGTGCCTGATCCTGCTCAACAACGATCTCTCCGCCGGAGTGCCGGACATCCTGCAAAACCTGGAGCAGGCCGTGCTGCCGCCGCTGGTTGCGGGCTGGACCACGCGCCGCAAGTCGCGCCACTTCGCCGCCTATGACCGTATCGCGGGCGAATTCGCCAGGTTGATCGACATCGACCCCTGGCTGATCAACCCGTATTTCGCCACCTGCGGCAAGGTGGATTTCCAGACGCGCAGCGGCGAGGAATGCCTGGCGGCGCAGGTCGATGCGATATTGCAGAAAATGCGCGCCAAGTATGCCGAATACGGCGTGAAAGAAGCGCCTTTCGTCATCGTCAAGGCCGATGCCGGCACCTATGGCATGGGCATCATGTCGGTGAAGGACGCCAGCGAAGTGACCAATCTCAACCGCAAGCAGCGCAACAAAATGGCGGTGGGCAAAGAGGGGATGCAGGTGCACGAGGTGCTGGTGCAGGAAGGCGTGTACACCTTCGAGAGCATCCATGACGCGGTGGCCGAGCCGGTGGTGTACATGGTTGATCACTTCGTGGTGGGCGGTTTTTACCGCGTGCATACCGAGCGCGGCGTGGATGAAAACCTGAATGCACCTGGCATGCGTTTTGAACCGCTGGCGTTTCAGACCTGCTGCGCCTTTCCCAATCCGGATTGCCCGCCCGACGAAAGCCCCAACCGCTTCTACGCATACGGCGTGGTGGCACGGCTGGCGATGCTGGCCGCGGCGGTGGAGCTGGAGGAGATGAAAACGTGATTTTGGCGGTTCCATCAAATGATTTGCCATTTCCGCGCAGGCGGGAATTCCGCGAAAACCATGTTCCGCATAGCGGGCAAAATCCATTAGCTGGCCCGCTACGCGGGGATTTATCGAGTAACTGGATTCCCGCCTGCGCGGGAATAACGTTTTGTGGGGCTCTGCGCCTTGCCATTTTTTTTAGCACACTTTTTCTGCTCACTGCCTGCGGCAGCAAAGAGCTGCCGACCTATCAGGAACAAGGCTACGTGTTCGGCACGCTGGTGGAAGTCAGCGTATACGGCGAGGACGAGGCGCGCGCCAGGAAGGCTGTCGCGCAGGTGATGCAGGAATTTCAGCGCCTGCATAACGAGTTGCACGCATGGAAGCCCAGCGCATTGAGCGAGCTGAATGCCACATTCGCCAAGGGCGAAAGCACAATGGTGGAGCCCGAGCTTGCCGCGATGCTGAAGGATGCAGCCCAGCTTTCTGCGCAGTCCGACGGGCTGTTCAATCCCGCCATCGGCGGGTTGATCAAGTTGTGGGGTTTTCAGTCGGACGAATTCAAACCTGTGCTGCCGGAGGAGAAGCAGGTTGCCGCGCTGGTTGCTGCCAAGCCGCAGATGAGCGACCTGGTTTTTTCTTCTACACCCAACCCCTCCCGCCCTCCCCTTGTCAGGGGAGGAGGTCTAGCACCCCCACATGACAAGGGGAGGGCGGGGGAGGGGATTGTGTCTGTTTCCAGCCGCAATCCCGCAGTACAACTCGACCTCGGCGGCTACGCCAAAGGCTACGCTCTGGACCGTGCGGCGCTGTTGCTGAAGCAGGCAGGCATACACAATGCGCTGATCAATATCGGCGGCAATGTGCTGGCGCTGGGCACACACGGCAATCGCGCCTGGAGAGTCGGCATCCAGCATCCGCGCAAGCCGGGGCCGATTGCCACGCTGGAGTTGCATGAGGGCGAGGCCATCGGCACTTCGGGCGATTACCAGCGCTATTTTGAAGTGGGCGGCAGGCGCTACTGCCATCTTATCGATCCGCGCACCGGCCAGCCGGTACAGGGGGTGCGGGCGGTCACCGTGCTGACGCATGGCGCGCATGCGGGCACATTGTCGGACGCCGTTTCCAAGCCATTGTTCATTTCCGGCAGCGCAGGCTGGCGCGACGCCGCACAGAAAATGCAATTGACGGAAGCGCTGCTGATCGATGAGGCTGGCGTCGTTCACATCACCCCCGCGATGCAGAAACGGCTAGAATTCGCGGATAAAACGACCGTGCAGAAAGTCGAATAATGCGCACGCCGTCAAATTTTCCAGGGGGAGAAAGCTGAATTGATCGGGATCTTACTGATAACCCATAACGGCCTGGGCGATAGCCTGGTGGACTGCGTACAGCATGTCATGGGGCATGTGCCTCCCAACCTCAAGGCGCTGTCGGTGTGGGCGAGTGACAATCCGCAACACTTGGAAGACGCAGCACGCGCACTTATCGCGCAACTGGATACAGGGGACGGGGTGCTGCTGCTGGCGGACGCGTTTGGCGCGACTCCGTGCAATATTGCGCGGAAACTGTGCCAGCCCGGGCGCGTGGAAGGGGTTGCCGGAGTGAACCTGCCGATGCTGCTGCGCGCCGTGTGCTACGGCAATAAGCATGTGACTGAAGTTGCGCACAAGGCGCTGGAAGGCGGGCGCGAATGCATCATCCCGATGGACTCTGATTTGGAAAGTTGTAATGTTGCAACAGCATGCGCAGATAATTAACAAGTTGGGGCTGCATGCGCGCGCCTCGGCCAAACTGACCCAGCTTGCCTCGCAGTTTCCCTGCGAAGTCTGGTTGTCACGTAACGGCAGGCGCGTAAATGCGAAAAGCATCATGGGTGTGATGATGCTGGCCGCCGCCAATGGCAGCACCATCGCCATCGAAACCGATGGCGAGAACGAGCAGGCGGCGATGGATGCAATCGTCGGGTTGATCGGAAACTATTTCGGAGAAGGCGAATGAGCTTCACCATGCACGGCATTGCCGTCTCCAGCGGCATTGCCATCGGCCATGCGCATCTTCTCTCGCACACCGCGCTGGAAGTGGCGCACTACGTACTGCCCAAACACATGGTGCAGGATGAGGTGAAGCGCTTCGAAGCCGCTCTGGAAAGCACGCGCCGCGAACTCGCTGCGCTGCGCGACAACCGTCCCCAGCAGGCCGCCGCAGAGTTTGATGCGTTCCTCGACCTGCACCTGATGATCCTCGACGATGAGCATATCAGCCAGGCGCCGCGTCACATGATCGAGCGCGAGCATTGCAATGCGGAATGGGCGCTGAAAGCGCAGATGGATGATCTGGTCACGCATTTTGAGGCGTTCGAGGATGCCTACCTGCGCGAGCGCAAGACCGACGTCATACAGGTGGTGGAACGCGTGCTCAAGACGCTCATCGGCCACCCCGGCCAGGTGCCGCCAGCCGCCCGGCATGATGTGAGCATGATACTGGTGGCGCACGATGTCAGCCCGGCCGATCTGATTCAGCTCAAGCCGCACCAGTTTGCCGCCATACTCACCGATCTCGGCGGCGCCACTTCGCATACCGCCATTATCGCGCGCAGCCTGAATACGCCGTGCGTGGTCGGTCTGCACCGTGCGCGCCAGCTGATGCGTGAGAACGACATGCTCATCGTCGATGGCACGCAGGGTGTCATCATCGTCAACCCGGACAAACAGATACTCGCCGAATACAAGCTGCGCCAGAGCCTGCTGGAGCTGGAACGGCAAAAGCTCAAACGCCTCAAATCCACGCGTGCCAATACGCTGGATGACGCTGCCATCGAGCTGCATGCCAATATCGAAATGCCGCACGATCTGGCGGAAGTGCAGGAAAACGGCGCGACCGGCATCGGTCTGTTTCGCAGCGAATTTCTGTTTCTCAACCGGGACGATCTGCCGGATGAAGATGAGCAATTCGAGGCCTACCGCGCTGTAGCGGAGGGAATGGGCGGGCTGCCGGTGACCATACGCACTTTCGATCTCGGCGCGGATAAACAACTCAATGGCACCAAGCGTGTAGCCAGCAACCCGGCGCTGGGGTTGCGCGCGATCCGGCTGTGCCTGGCCGAGCCGCAATTGTTCCGCACCCAGTTGCGGGCGGTGCTGCGCGCCTCGCATTATGGCAACGTGAAGATACTGGTGCCGATGCTTTCCAGCGTATCGGAGATCAACCAGACACTGCAATTCATTGCCGCCGTCAAGCAGGGCCTGGACGCAGAGGGCATTCCTTACAACCGCGCGGTGCCCATCGGCGGCATGGTCGAAATTCCCGCTGCCGCGCTGGCGCTCAATGTGTTCACCAGGAAACTGGATTTTCTCTCCATCGGCACCAATGACCTGATCCAGTACACGCTGGCAATCGACCGCACCGATGAGGAGGTCGCGCACCTGTATGACCCGCTGCATCCCGCCGTGCTGTATCTGCTGGCGCATGTGATCGGCAGCGCGAACAAGGCGGGCATACCGATCTCGGTGTGCGGCGAAATGGCCGGCGAGCTTGCCTACACGCGCTTGCTGCTCGGTATGGGACTGCGCCAGTTTTCCATGCGCCCGACCCAGTTGCTGGGAATCAAGCAGCGCGTGCTGACCACCAGCCTGCCGCAGATTGCCCCGCTCATGCAGAAGATCATGCGCGCCGATGATCCGCTGAAGATTCAGGAGCTGCTGGGCAGGTTGAATGCGGCATAGCATCGCATTGACAGCATAGGGCAAAACCCGGAAACTTCGCTTCGTGCCGATTTGAGCTCAGCTTGCGGGGCACGTAAAACATACCAGCTAAAGCGTACAACCCGTTTTGGCGCAAGCTGAACGGGTTTTGTATTTTCGGGAATGGAATTGAACACTTCTGTAGGCATCGTCAGCGCCCAGCGCGCCACCTTTGACACCCCGCTCACCTTCAGGAGCGGCGCGGTGCTGCCGCGCTATGAGCTGGTGTATGAAACCTACGGCACGCTGAACGCGGACAAGTCCAATGCCATCCTCATTTGCCATGCGCTTTCCGGCAACCATCACGTCGCGGGCTCCTATGCCGATGCCCCCAAGAACGTGGGCTGGTGGGACAACATGGTCGGCCCCGGCAAGCCCATCGATACCAATAAATTCTTTGTGATCGGCCTGAATAATCTGGGCGGCTGCCACGGCTCCACCGGCCCCATCAGCATCAACCCGGAAACCGGCAAGCCCTACGGCGCGAGCTTTCCCGTGGTGACGGTGGAAGACTGGGTGGAGTCGCAGGTGCGTCTGGCCGACTTGCTCGGCATCACGCAATTCGCCGCCGTGCTGGGCGGCAGCCTGGGCGGCATGCAGGCCATGCAATGGTCGCTGTCTTACCCCGAGCGCGTGCGCCACGTGCTGGTGATCGCCGCTGCGCCGCATTTGACCGCGGAGAACATCGCGTTCAACGACGTGGCGCGCAACGCCATCCTGACCGATCCGGATTTTCATGGCGGTCACTATTACGAGCATGGTGTCGTGCCTACGCGCGGGCTGCGTCTCGCGCGCATGCTCGGGCACATCACCTATCTGTCCGGCGATGCAATGGCGGACAAATTCGGGCGCAGCCTGCGTTCGGGCAAGCTCGGATTCAGCTATGACATCGAATTCGAGATCGAGTCCTACCTGCGCTACCAGGGCGACAAATTCGCTTCGTATTTCGATGCCAACACCTATCTGCTGATGACCAAGGCGCTGGATTATTTTGACCCCGCGCGCGAATTCGAAGGCAACCTGGACAAGGCATTTGCCGCGGCACGTGCGGATTTCCTGGTGCTGTCATTTTCCACCGACTGGCGCTTTTCGCCGGACCGTTCGCGCGAAATCGTGAGCGCACTGCTGCACAACCGCCTCAACGTAAGCTACGGCGAGATCACCTCGACGCACGGGCACGATTCGTTCCTGATGCAGCATGCGCATTACCATGAACTGGTGCGTGCGTATCTGGCAAGAGTCTCCAGTGAGTTTTCAGCATGAATACACATGACCATTCCTATCTTGCCGCTGTCCGCCCGGATTTCGCCGCCATCGCGGCATGGATTCCGCAGGGCGCCTCGGTGCTCGACCTCGGCTGCGGCGACGGCGGCCTGCTGCGCTATCTGAAGGACACGCGCAAGGTGCGCGGCTATGGCGTGGAGATCAACGACCTGAATATCGTGGCATGCATCGAGCACGGCGTGAACGTGATCCAGAGCAATCTGGAATCGGGCCTGTCCGGCTTCGAGAGCAATGCCTTCGATTACGTCATCCTGTCGCAGACGCTGCAGGCCACACGCCACACTGAACCGCTGATGCAGGAGATGCTGCGTGTCGGACGCGAAGGCATCGTCAGCTTTCCCAATTTCGGCCACTGGAAAAACCGCCTGAACATCCTGCGCGGCAACATGCCCGTATCCGAAGACCTGCCCTACCAGTGGTACGACACACCCAACGTGCACCTGTGTACGCTGCACGACTTCGAGGAATTCTGCCACGACTACAAAATGCACATCCTCGACCGGCGTGTGATGACGGGCGACAGCGAAGTCAGGCTGTTGCCCAACCTGCTGGGCAGCATGGC
>JAUQWW010000085.1 GCA_030834965.1 Gallionellaceae bacterium
GCCCTCCCCCTGCAAGGGGGAGGGAACCGATGTGCCAGGTTTTTTGGTTTTACTCGTTTGAAACGACTGCCGGAACAGCCAAACCTTACTGAGTCCCCCAGCATAGCCGGGGGTTTACCCAACTTAAATTAAAATTCTGGCCTTAACGCAGCACGCCTCCCGCGCCTGACATTCACCCCTGACAGGATCGCCAATCCCACGAGAAAATAACTGCCGGTAATCAATATGGCCAGGCGATGGTCGCCTTGCGAAATCCAGCTTACCAGACCGTAAGTCACCGGCCCCAATATTGACGAAAGCTTCACCGCCAGCCCCCACAGCCCGAAAAACTCGGCGCGCCGCGTGGCCGGGCTCAACAGCCCCACCAGCGCCCGCCCGGCGGATTGGCTGGCGCCCATGCAGATTCCCGCGAGGTTTGCGGCGGCCCAGAACATGCCGTGGCCTTGCGCAGCCCAGGCCAGGCCGACCATTACGATCCAGCCGGCCAGCGTCAACGCGATGGTGAGAATATGGCCGATGCGGTCTTGCAGATGACCGAACAGAAAAGCGCCGACGGCAGCGGTGATGTTGACCACGAAGATCAGCATGATGGTTTGCTGAGTCGTGAAGTGCATCGCCTGTTGCGCATAGATCGCAGCGAGCGTGATCACCGCCTGGATGCCCGCCTGGTAAAACACGGTGCATATCAGAAAGCGCCGCAGGTCACGGTAATTCCTTGCGTGATCGAGTGTTTGTTTGAGCCGCGCAAAGGATTCCTGAGCAAGGTTGAGCCCTTGCAGATGCGGCTGCGGCACGGCGCGTTCCTTGAGGAACAGGAAGGTGGGCAAACTGGAAATCGCGAACAGCACGGCGGTAATCAGCATGGTCACCGGCACGAAATCCGCAGCCTGCTGGCCACGTGCCTGCGCCCACGTCACGTATGCGAGGCAGGCGCCCAAGCTGACCAGGCCGCCGACATATCCCAGGCTCCACCCCCATCCGGATACCTTGCCAAGCGCGCGCCCGCGCGCCAGCTCCGGCAGGAAGGCCGCCACCAGGCTTTCGCCGCTTCCGAAAAAGAAATTGGAAAGCACGATCAGCGGAATGGCGAGCCACAGGCTGCCCGGTCCCGCAAACGCGAGCAGCGCTGTAAACACGACACAGCCGATGGTGGTCAGCGCCAGCAGCTTCTTCTTGGCGGCATACGCATCCGCATACGCCCCGATGACCGGCGCAGTGATCATGATCGCAGCATAGGAAACTGCCAGCGCGCCCGTCCACGCGAACGTCGCCCACGGCTGGTTGCCCGCCACCACCGAGACGAAGTAGGCATTGAAAATGGCGGTGATGACCACCGTGGTGTAGCCAGAGTTGGCGAAGTCGTACATGGCCCACGCCCATACTTCGCGGGGCGTGACGGTTTTGGCTAGGGAATGGCGCATGGTTTTTCTTGACGGTCGTAAGCGAGCGGCGGATATTGTTGACCATTACCGCAATAAACCCAAACAATTCATTAGCGCCTTGGTATCCGACCATCCCCTCCCCCATGCAGGGGGAGGGCCAGGGAGGGGGTAGAAGCCCCAACTCTTCACTATTCTACCCCCATCCTAACCTTCCCCCTGCGAGGGGGAAGGAATTGCACCGGCGAGATACGGTTTTCCTGGAGCAAGCGAGGGAGTGCATGGTGAACGCGCGGAACGACACTTCCAGCACGCTGCTGACCATCATCCGGCAGCTCGCCGCCGAGTTGCACGCGCGTCCCGAAACAGCCATTGCAGCGACCCTGGACAGCTCACTGGAACGGGATCTGGGCTTCGACAGCCTCGGGCGGGTGGAACTACTCACGCGCATCGAGCAAACCTTCGGGGTCAGCCTGCCGGAACAGGTATTTGCCACTGCCGAAACGCCGCGCGATTTGCTGCAGGCGGTTCTGGCCGCCGCGCCTGCCACGGTGCCAACCACGGACGTGCAGAGAATCGAAGCCCCGGTGTGGGTGCAGGCCGTACCGACGGATGCGGTTACACTGCCGGAGGTGCTGGATTGGCATGTGCGCGCGCATCCGGAGCGCACGCACATTACGCTGCTGGACTCGGAGGGAAACGAAACCGCATTGTCCTATGCCGCGCTGCACGACGGCGCACAGGAAGCCGCTGCGGGACTGCTGGAACGCGAAGTGCAGCCCGGCCAGTCCGTGGCGATCATGCTGCCCACCAGCCCCGAATATTTCTGCTGCTTCCTCGGCGTGCTGCTGGCAGGTGGAGTCCCCGTTCCCATCTACCCCCCTGCCCGCCCCGCACAGATCGAGGACCATCTGCGACGCCATGCAGGAATACTCTCCAACGCGCGCGCCACCATGCTGATTACGGTATCCGAGGCGAAGCCCGTGGCGCGGCTGCTGCGCGCACAGGTGGAATCGCTGCGCATGATTGTCACGATGGCCGAGCTATCCGGGGTCGGCCGCGCGCCAGGCATCCCGCTCAAGCCAGAGAACATCGCGCTGATCCAGTACACCTCCGGTAGCACCGGCAATCCCAAGGGGGTCGTGCTGACCCATGCAAACCTGCTGGCAAACATCCGCGCAATGGGGCAGGCGGTGCAGGCCAGTTCCACGGACGTGTTCGTGAGCTGGCTGCCGCTGTACCACGACATGGGCCTGATCGGAGCCTGGCTGGGCAGCCTGTACCATGCTTTCCCGCTGGTGGTGATGTCGCCGCTCAGCTTTCTGGCGCGCCCGGAGCGCTGGCTGTGGGCGATCCACAAGCACCGCGGCACGCTTTCCGCCTCCCCCAACTTCGGCTTTGAGCTGTGCCTGCGCAAGATCCCGGATGCGGCTCTCGAAGGGCTGGACCTGTCGAGCTGGCGCATGGCCTTCAACGGCGCCGAGCCAGTCAGCCCGGAAACCATCGCCCATTTCGCGCAACGCTTCGGCCGCTACGGCTTGCACCCGCAGGCGATCGCGCCGGTATACGGGCTGGCCGAATGTGCGGTGGGGCTGGCGTTCCCGCCGCCCGGACGCGAGCCGCTGATCGACTGCATCAGGCGCGACAGCTTCATGCGCACCGGCCATGCGGAACCCGCCGGCAGCGATGAGGCGGATGTGTTGCGCATCCCGGCATGCGGACACCCGCTTCCCGGCCACGAGATCAGGATCGTGGATGCCACCGGCCACGAACTGGGCGAACGCATGGAAGGGCATCTCGAATTCAAGGGGCCGTCCGCTACCAGCGGCTACTTCCGCAACCCGGAGCAGACACGACTGCTGTTTCACGGCGAATGGCTGGACTCCGGCGATTTCGCCTATCTGGCAGAGGGCGACATCTACCTGACCGGCCGATCAAAAGACATCATCATTCGCGCCGGGCGCAACATCTACCCCTATGAACTCGAACAAGCCGTGGGCAATATCCCCGGCATCCGCAAAGGCTGCGTCGCGGTTTTCGGCAGCCCGGACCCCGCGGCCGGCACCGAGCGCCTGGTGGTGCTGGCCGAAACACGCGAGACCGCACCCGCACAACTGGAACCTCTGCGCGAACGGATCAACGCGCTGACGCTGGACATACTGGGGACGCCCGCGGACAACATCGTGCTCGCGCCGGTCCACACCGTGCTCAAGACATCGAGCGGCAAGATCCGGCGCGCGGCCTGCCGTGAATTGTTCGAGAAAGGCGCAGCGCCTGCGCGTGCGGTATGGTGGCAGGTCGCGCGTATCGCATGGGCCGGCATATTGCCGCAGTTGCGCCGCGGTGCCCGCGTGGCAGCGGATGTCAGCTATGCCGCATATACCTGGGTGCTGTTCTCTCTGCTCGCGCCTCCGACCTGGCTGGCTGCCGTTCTGTCGCCCCGCCCCGCCTGGAGCTGGGCGGCAAGCCGCACGAGTGCGCGGCTGTTTGCGCGCCTGACAGGAACACCCATTCTGGTCCGCGGCCTGGAAAACCTGACACCCGACACACCCTGCGTGCTGGTGACCAACCATGCCAGCTATCTCGATGGTATCGTGCTCGTCGCCGCCCTGCCGGGCAAACTCAGCCACGCCGGATACTTCAGTTTCGTGGCCAAGCGCGAACTGGTGGAGAGTTTTATTCCGCGCATTTATCTTGAGCACATCGGTTCGGATTTCGTCGAGCGGTTCGAATCACAGCGCAGCGTGGAAGACGTGAAACAAGTCGCGCTCTCCCTGCAATCCGGTCGCAGCCCGGTGTTTTTTCCGGAGGGCACATTCAGCCGCATCCCCGGCCTGATGCCATTCCGCATGGGCGCATTCGTGGTCGCTGCCGAAGCAGGCGCACCTGTCGTACCGGTGGCCCTGCGCGGCACCCGCTCCATCCTGCGCGACGGCCACTGGTTTCCGCGCCGCGGCATCATCAGCGTTACGATAGGCAAACCGATTGCACCCGACGAAAAGGGCTGGGCTGCGGCCATACACCTGCGCAACACGGCCCGCGCAGAAATCTTGCGCCGGTGCGGGGAGCCTGATCTTGCGCCGGGAGCGACAGAGGAGCAGGCAGAGGTTTAAATGATGAACGACCGAGGCGTGCCAAGCGGAATTTCACAAGTTGTCAAAACCATTCTTCATGCTGTCGCCAGTTCATTTACGCGCTTCCAGACCGTTTCTACCAAACACCGGGTATCAATCGATATACCGTCTTCTGCATGTATTCGCGATATCCCTTGAGGTCCCTGATCATCACACGTTCCTCGTCCAGAATTCTGGCAACCAGCAAAAAGACAATTCCCAGCGCGGGGATCATTGCCCAATACGACCCCAACGCCAACGGCGAAAAGATGAACATCAGCGATTGCCCAAGATACATCGGATGCCGGATTAATGCATAGGGGCCGCTGCTGATAACTTTCTGGTCACGTTCCACCTCAACAATGCGGGATGCGTGAGGATTTTCCCGGAAGACAAGGAACACAATGCCGTAGCCGAGCAATACCAGAATATCGGCAACGATTACCACACCAACGGGGACATGCGACCACTCAAAACGCTTGTCAAAACCGGGCAGCAAAAAAGCGAGAAAAAAGCTAAAAAAGGCGAGCGTGATGATGCGCTTTTGCGCCGATTCTTTTTCTTTCAACCTCATTCTGCGTTCCAGCAACTCAGGATTGTTTTTAAGCAAATACGCCAGAACAAACATCATGGGGATAAAGAGGACCGCCAAATATGTCCAGGCTTCCCAGAAGGCAAGCGTACCGGCCGACAGGAACAGCATGGCGATCAGCACAGGGAAAGCGATGATGAGCCGTGAAAAAACCAATTTCAGCAACTGGCCTTTTGACAGCTGATTATTACGCATCATCTCTCCATGATTAATCGAACCTGAACCGTCGGCATTAAGCGGCCGCTGAACGTCGCGCAACCTGGCCGCAAGGCAGATATAGGGCGGTGTTGGTGCTGCCATGCGCAAGAAACACAGCCCAGCGGGCCGCCGAAAAAGCAGTACCCGTCAGGAATCCGCGGGCTCTTGTGCACGCGCTATCCAGCTGCAGATGAATTCACTTCCGGTATCGATGGGCGAATGGTCAAGAGGCAGACAGCGGCGTGTCAATTCGTGCGCAATATCACGCACTTTCCAGGCGAACGCTTGAGCCAGCCCCGGTAGGGGCTGCAAGCATGGTCGGGGCGCATCAACAAGCCAAAGTCTTGAATTCTTGGGCGCACCGCTAGTGCGCTGCCTGCGGGTGGCTCATCAATCGATCGATGTAGGCAATCGAAATCGCAGATACAATAAAAGCCGTATGGATGACCGTCTGCCACAGCAAGGTTTTCTCATCCAAGTTGGGTGCATTGATGAATGATTTCAGCAGGTGTATGGAAGAAATGCCGATGATGGCCGTGGCAAGCTTCACTTTCAGCACGTTGGCATTGACATGCGATAACCACTCCGGCTCGTCCGGATGCCCTTCCAGGTTCAGGCGGGAGACGAAGGTTTCATAGCCGCCGACGATGACCATGATGAGCAGGTTGGAAATCATCACCACGTCGATCAGCCCGAGCACGATGAGCATGATCGCTTCTTCGGTAAGCGTCCTTATGCCCATGACCAGGTGTTCCAGTTCGACCATGAAGTGCACGACATACACGCATTGTGCAATGATCAGGCCAAGATACAGCGGGACTTGCAGCCAGCGGCTGCCAAAAAGCACCGTGGTGAGCACTTTGCCGCGTTGCTCGGCGGGTGGAGTGGTGGGAGGTATATTCATAATTATTGAACTCGTGTCATTGGAGGTAATGCGCGTGATTTTATCGCATCAATGTGAAACCTGCGGCGTTAAATTGCTGCTGGAAGTTTGAACAGCAGGAAGAGCTTTCTGCGAGGCTTTCAAGCTGCCAAGTTTATTGAACTTGGTCGAGCGCCTTGGCAAAGCGGTTTTTGTTCATCACCATGGTAGCGCTCTCTTCCGTCGCTATTTTTTTGGCTTCCTCCAGGTTGATTGCTTTACCGACCTGTACGACGCCGACCATGCCCATGTCTTTATGGGCATCGCAGACATAAAGATAAATGCCTTCTTTTTCGAGCTTTACCCGGAATTCCTTGTCGAAGGAGCTTTTCCAGGGCTGTGCACCAGAGGGAGCAAGCAGGCTGCGGCTGTTGTGTCCAGGGTTGGCGGGACTGAAAACAATAGTGTCGTTGACGTTCGCCTTGACAAAAGATGGCTCGAAAGCAAGCTTGCCTTCTGTTGGCGAGCTGTCAGTCATCTTGATCTGGATGTCGGCGGCATTGACTGAGATTGCGCAAAGCGCGCAGCTCAGAGCGGCAACGATCTGGGTTCTGAGTGGGTACATGGATATTCTCCTTCAAATTGTCGGCAAAATGACCATCGGTACGCGTCCCCACAGGATGGTGAACTTGGCAATAGCACAGTATGCTGCAATAGGGGGCGAATCACGATTTTACGCCGTTTGACAGTCAATCCAAACATTGCGGCGCTTAAAATTTACATGCAGCAGTTTTCGATGGTTTTCCATGATGATTTGCGCAGACAAAACGCAGGGCTGATTGCACATTAACCCAGAAAATCGTTGGGGTCGGTCCGTATATTTTCTCGACGGAACGAAATCTTGAGCATCAACGAAAAATGATGATCAGGAAGCCGTCAGCTTTAGTGCACGCTTGATCCAGCTGCGGATGAATTCATCTCCGGTATCGATGGAAGGCTGATCAAGTGACGGCCAGCGGCGTTTCAATTCGTGTTCGATATCACGCACCTTGCTGACGAATTCCTGAGCCAGTCCCTGCAACTCCAGCGCCTCCAGCGTATCGTCGCAGAACATCTCGGCGATCATCTCCGTGCGGTTGAAGTTAAGGCCGGCGTCTTCCAGTGCACACTTCAGCATATTGATACGCTCATTCAGGAAAATCAGCCGCTTGCTGTCTGTGCAGCCCTGCATTTGGTACTGATAGTCCCTGTCCCAGGCCGAAAATTGTTCAGCCATCTTTTGCACAATGCCTTGCAACTTGCCGATGCCCACAGATTTGGCCGCGGCCTCTTCCTTGTCTGATTCCAGCACGGAAAGTATGTGGCCGATGGCAGCTGCATCGAGCTGGTGATGCATATTGAGCTTGAGCATGATCCTGATGCGGCTCGGTTCGGCATCTGCTCCGGAACGATACAGGCTGCTCACCACTTCAGCCACGGCCAGAAGCCTGCCAAGCCGGCCAAGTTTTTTCTGGTTGATGCCGCTCGGATAGCCGCTGCCATCCAGTCGTTCGTGGTGCTCCAGTACTGCTGTGCTGACCATCGGATGATATAAATCCGGGAACTCCTGGAGAATCAGAAAAATGGTAAGCGGGTGGGCATAGATGTGTTTGCGCTCAGACATGGATAGCGAATCCCTGCGCCCAAGCAACTCCGGCTCAATATGCAACTCACCCAGGTCATGGAATATTCCTGCCGTAACCAACTGGATCGATTGTTGCGTATCGAGTCCTATCTGATGGCCGAGAAAGCCGCAGATGAGTGCGGTTTCCACGCCGTGAGAAAACATTTCTTCCATCCTGTCGCGCGCCACGGCAAGCTTGAAGCCCAGTGGGGCATTAAGCTGGACCTTGCCTACGGCCTCTGCCAGCGAAAAATTCTCGGGCAAGGTGCGGTGCACGCGTTCAAACAATGGGTGCTCATGAAGAATTCTCTGCGCAAGTTCAGACAGATCGGAGGAGCTAACCGGATTGCTAATGGAAAGACTTTGCTCAAGGGGAGCGTTTAGCTTGTGGCAGATGATGCGCTCGTACATCGTGCTGTTGATGCGCGCTCCGGCACTTAGCAGCTTGATGCCATTCTGGGAATAGATATCATGGCTGGCGACGATATCGCGTGTATCGCCCAATTCGGTGACATGCTTCTTATAGTGCGGGTCGTCTTGTTGCTCTTGAGACATGTTGTCACATGGAAACAGGTTGTCTGGATTATACCCGATCCATTCCTCTCACAATTGCACGCCTTCCTTGGCAACTGGCGCATGGAAAGTTTGATGATCAGAGCGGCACCGTCGCAATCTGCATTACAAATTCTGCCTGTTCGCCTACACTATCGAATGTCCTGATGCGGCATCAATTTTCTGACCTCGATCCCATGAAAACATGAAACATCAAAACACCAGACAATGCCTGATATTTGCCCATCGCGGCGCCAACAGGGAAGCGGCAGAAAACACCCGCTCCGCGTTCGACACGGCGCTGAAATATGCCATCGACGGAATGGAGACGGACGTACAACTCTCCCGCGACGAAGTTGCCGTGCTCTGGCATGACCGGTTCCTCGACAAGGTCGGCCTTCCTGACAAACACATAGACGATTTCGATTATGCCCAGTTGCAGGCGATGAACTTTGCCGCGCATTTTTCCCCGGGAGCAGATCCGCAAGGCATTATGACACTGAAAGAATTCCTTGATGCCTACCGCACACGCTGCCGCTTGCTGGTCGAAATCAAGAACCGCGAATGGGAAATCCCCTCCCGCCATGAAATCAAGGTGCGGCACACCCTGGACATGGCCGGAACGGTCAATAACGATGCGATCATCGTTTCCTCGTTCAACCTCGCCAGCTTGGCCTATGCCCATCGGTACAGACCGGAGTTTCCGCTGGTTTACAACTTCGAGCCCGAGCAGACACTGGAAGATGCGCGGCGTGTTTTAACCGAGCAGCCTTTCCTGCACGGGCTGTGCCTGCCCATAGAATCTCTGGATGATGCAATGGTCAAGCTGCTGCGCGCTCACGGCAAGACCATCGCGGTTTACACCTGCAATAGCGAAGAGGAAATCGACCAGGCGCTGCAATCGGAAGTAGACATTCTCATCAGCGATCTCCCGCAAAAAGCCCTGCAGATGAGAGATGCATGAAGCGCGATTTTTCATCTCTGCTCGACCGTCCGTTCGATCTGCTGGTCTGCGGCGGCGGCATCTACGGCGCGTGGACCGCCTATGACGCAGCCTTGCGCGGCCTGCGTGTCGCCATCGTCGAGCAACGCGACTGGGCCAGCGCAACCTCCTCCGCCTCGAGCAAGTTGATTCACGGCGGCTTGCGCTATCTGGAATCCTTCGACTTCAAACTGGTGAAAAAAGCGCTGACCGAACGGCGCATGCTGCTGGAAAGTGCGCCGCATCGCGTGTGGCCGCTGCGCTTCGGCGTGCCGGTGTACGAGGACAGCCGCATCGGCACGCTGCAGTTGAAGGCTGGCCTGGCCTTGTATGATTTTCTGGCGGGCGGCATCAGCCCGGACATGGCTCATCGCCACTTCGGCAGCCAAGCCTTCGCCGAACATTTTCCCGCGCTGATCACTGGCGGACTGAAGGGCGGCTTCACCTATGCCGATGCGCAGACCGACGATGCCCGCCTGGTGCTGGAACTGGTAGACGGCGCGATGTCGGCCGGAGCGGCATGCGTGAATTATTGCAAGCTGACCGGCGTGCTCGAAGTAAATGGTCAGGCTTGCGGCGCGACGATTCAAGACCAGATCGGCAACACCGACGGAATAATCCTCGCCCGACAAATCGTCTACGCCACCGGCCAATGGACGACGGCATCGGAAGAAGGCAGCCAGTGGTGCCGCCTGACCAAGGGCATTCATCTGATCATGCCTGCGGCGCTGGGTGAAGAGGCGCTGCTGCTGACAGCCCGGTCAGATGGCCGGGTTTTCTTCATGATCCCCTGGTACGGGCTCACGCTGATCGGCACCACCGATACAGATTATCGCGGCGACACCGGGCATGTTGAAGTCGAAGCGGCAGATATTGCCTATCTGCTTGCCGAGGCCAATCATTACCTCAAGACGCCCTGGAAAGAGCAAGACATTATCGGCAGCTTCGCCGGCTTGCGCGTACTGAAACAGAACGACAACTCTTCTCCATCCGCCGTCAGCCGCGACTGGGAATTGAAAACCCCAAACAACGGCGTGCATTACTCCATCGGCGGCAAGATCACCTCGGCCCGCGAAGATGCTGCGCACATCGTCGATGCGGTATGCGCGCAACTCCGGCTGGATGCGCCATGCCAGACTAAAGGAAAATTGTTTCCCTGGGCGCCGCAGGAAAATTATTCCGCTTGGTCTGCCGCCGCAGGCGCACAGGCAAGCCGGCTCGGCATCGATCCAGAAAGCGCCAAGTGGCTTATCCGCCGCCATGGCAAGCGGGTAACCGACATTTTTCACAGCATCGAAGATGATCCACACTTGGCTGAACGCGTCATGCCCGAGCTGCCGTTCATTCACGCCGATCTGCTGTGGAGTGCCCGCAACGAAATGGCTGTTCATCTGGATGACCTGCTGCGTCGCCGCATGCCGCTGTTGATTCTGGCCAGGCTGACCGAAAGCGATTTGCGGCGGCTGGCCAACGCTGTCGCCCCCACACTTGCATGGGATGAGGCCGCGCTGAACAAGGAAATCGCAGCGTGTTACCGCCTGGGCGCACACCCATGATTTCTGCCATCGCGCTTGACCTCGGCACGACGTCGATCAAGGCGGGATTGCTGGATCATGCCGGTGCGCTCAGCAACATCGTTGCATTGCCCGCCCCTTCCCTTGTGGTCGACGGCGGGCGCTACGAAAGCGACGCATTGGCCTACGCGGAAACTGCCGAGCAGGTGCTTGGCGCATGCCTGGCACAGGCGGGCAGTGCCCCTCCTCTCGGCCTGTGCAGCCAGCGCTCCTCTTTCCTGATCTGGGACAGGGCCAGCGGGCAGCCGCTCACCCCGCTCATCTCCTGGCAGGACAATCGCGGCGCAGCCAGCTGCGAGGCTTTGCGGGATTCTGAAAACCTGATCCGCGATTTCACCGGCTTACGCCTGACGCCCTATTATTTCGCGCCCAAGCTGCGCGTTGTACTGCAGGATCACCCGGAATGGCGCAAGCGTCTTGAGCGCGGCGAGCTACTGGCCGGCACGCTCGACACTTTTCTGATCTGGCGCTGGACGGGCGGCCAACATCATGTCACCGACGCATCGATGGCTGCGCGCACGTTGCTGATGGATATCCGGCAACGACAATGGTCGCCCGCGCTGTGCGATCTTTTCGCCATACCGCTCAGCATGCTGCCCCGGATCGAACCTTCTGCAGGGCTGAACCTGAACCTAAGGAATGGCCTGAACCTGCAAGCCAGCCTGGGCGACCAATCCGCAGCACTCATCGCCAGCACCGCCGATGGCAGCACGGAAGCACTCGTCAATCTTGGCACCGGCGGCTTTGTCATACGCTACCTGGCGGAAGGAGAATTCACACGAGATGGCTATCTGCGCACCCTGGTCTGGCAGGACAGCAAGCTGCATTCCCATCTCGCGATCGAAGGCACGCTCAATTCCATTGCCGCTGCGCTCGCTCCCTATCCGGCCGGAGAATGTCGCGTTCAATATCTGGCAGCGGAAGATATCTATTGCCTGGCGGAGCCCAGTGGCCTCGGTGCACCGTATTTCCGCAATGACATCGGGCTGCGCTTTTCGCAACCAGTCGAACGTCTTGCTCCACGCCAGATTGCCGTCCTACTGCTGGAGGGGATCATTTTCCGCGTGGCCCGCATCCTGGAGGAATTTCATCACCAGCACGCTCTCGAGCGCGTCTATCTCTCGGGCGGATTGTCCGAATTGGCCTGTTTGCAACAGGGCGTCGCCCAGTGCGTGCCTTTTGAGGTGTACCGTTTGCTGCAGAAGGAATCCAGCCTGCAAGGCGCCGCGCTGCTTGCGGCCGGGATGGCGCCGGCCTGCCACAGGGAAGCAGAAAAAGTTGCAGTGGTGCGCACCGACAATTCACTCCCGGAAAAATACCTGCGCTGGAAGGACTGGTTCGATGCCTTGCTGAATGCAAGGACAGCTTGAGAGGAGTTGCCATACAAGGGCAAATCAGAACAGCTCGATGTCGCCGCTCACAGGCTTGGCCTCGATCGTGTTGAGGTACCTGAATTCTTCCTCAATGATGAGATTGTTGTGCACCGACCGCAGCCGTTTTACCCGGACCTTGCCTGTAGCCGGGAAGTACACCACCATGCGTGGATAGACGTCACCGACATCTTCCGACACGATGTGCAAACCTTCGGTCTCGATGTAATCACGCACAAAGTTGATATTGCGCATGCCGACATCGGTCATGTTCGCAATGATGCGCCCGCCTCCGAATACCTTGACCTCCAGATTCTGGCGCTTGCCGCCGTTTTTCAAGATGTCGTTGATCAGGTGTTCCATCGCAAAATTGCCATAGCGGTTGATGACGCTCAGGTGTTCTGATTTCCACCCGCTCATCTCGCCTGATGCGGGCAGCATGAAATGGTTCATGCCGCCGATGCCGATGACGCGATCACGGATGCATGCCGAGATGCACGAGCCCAGCGTGGTGTATATCCCCTCATCGTGCAGCGTGACGTAATATTCACCTGGCATCAGGCGAGCGGCATAAGCCTCATAGGTGTCGTTCCAGCCTCGTTTGATATGCTCAAACCCCGGCAAAGCCAGAGGAAGGCGCGACGGAGGAGAGAGGGCCATACCTTCCTTATTTGCCGAGAAAAACTTTTTCGGCCTCGGCAATTCCTGCGCGCGCCTCGCTCACCGCCGGCTCGATGACTTCTTCGGCCACCAGCCCGGAAAGTTCCCATGCGTGCGGATCAATAGGCGAAACATCGGCAAAATCGAATGTGTGCACCTCCGCCATTACTGCGAGCGCATTGGCAATATGCACCAGCGCCGCTTCCACAGGATAACGCTGCGCCTCACGAATATCGTGATGGCAGCCTATGCACTCCTCCAGCATAGGCGGGAGACGCCACTGGCGCGCCAGCTCGCCGCCCACCTGCGCATGGTCGAATCCCATCGTTTGACGCTCGGCCTGGTAAATAGGCAATTCATCCCCGCTTTCCTGCACCCGCTGCAGCACTGCCTTGGCCTGCTCGGGCAAGCGGTTGAAAATCACCAGTTCGCCGATGTCATGCAACAACCCTGCGGTAAATACCGCTTCGGCATCACACTTGCGCGCCTGCCTGGCCAAGCCGCGGGCAATCAAGGCGCAATAAAGGCTATGGCGCCAGAAGTTCTCCATCGAAATCAGGTTATTGGGCAAGTTGGTAAAGGTGCTGGCGATGGCCGTTGCCAGCGCCAGGTTGCGTATCTGGCTGGTACCGATGATGGATACCGCTTTGGGAACGGTATCGATCGTGGAAGAAAAACTGTAGAACGAACTGTTGGCAACCCGCAACAAGCGCACGGTAAATGAGGGGTCCTGACTCACCGCCTGGGCGATATCGGCAATGCTGCTGTCAGGATTTTCAATCAACTGGTTGATGCGTACAAAGACGTCCGGCAAAGTGACCAGCCCTTCTACCCCCTGCACCAATTTAACAATATCTGTTTTCATAGTCCTCACCTAGTCATGGCACAACGTATTCAATCAACTGTACTTTAGCATGAGCGGGAGTAGAATCGGGGGCGCATTTGAGATGAATTTTCCCGCCAAATCCCGGCTTTTCCATATCAAACACCTTATCGGTCGTATTTCATGAAAGTTGAATCTGTGACAACCCGGCCTGCCAAGGAGACTGCTTCAAATGCTGCACTGGGCTGATTATGCAAAATTCTTTATGGCGCTCATGGTGATCGTAAACCCTGTCAGTGCAGTGCCATTGTTCGTCAGCATGACGGCCAGCAACAGCGAGGCCGAAAAACGCCATATTGCACGCATGGCGAGCATTTCGGTTGCGGTGGTCCTTGTTCTGGCCGCAGTGATAGGCCAGCAGATTCTGGTATTGTTCGGAATCACCATCGCCTCATTCAAGGTAGGGGGTGCGATACTGATCCTGCTGATGGCCATTTCGATGATGCATGCCACGCCCAGCAGGGAAAAGCAGACGCCCGAGGAAGCCAGGGAAGCCGAAATCAAGGAAAGCATTGCCGTGGTGCCGCTCGCAATTCCGCTTCTATCAGGACCCGGTGCAATATCCACAACCATCATTTACGCGACCGAACGCTCATCTATGGGGCATCTCGGAGCCATTATCCTGTGCTGCCTGCTGGTTGCCTGCGCGACCTGGCTGGCACTCAGGCTCGCGACACCTGTGAGCAGATGGCTAGGAGAAACGGGCGTGAACATTGCAATCCGGCTGATGGGGTTGCTGCTGGCAGCGGTTGCCGTGGAAATTTTTACAAGCGGGTTGGTCGTGCTGCTGCCCGGGCTCAAATAGGGTGATATTATACAAATCAGGTGATGCGATTTTGCCGCTTTTGCATTTTTGGCTAACCAGATACCCCCTGCAATATTATTAGAAAGATGCTTTTTATGTCGATGCTTTCTCATGACTCGATGAAAAAATTTTTGCTTTGCATGATTGCCATCGTTTTATGTCTTCCGCCCCTCGCCGTCGCGAAACCTTCCCAGTTATCAGTTGCGGAACGAGTAAAAAATATCAAAACAATCACTTCATATGCCGCAAAGGAACAGACCAGCAGGGAGGCGCTCGCACAGGTTCAACAACTGCTGGAACGCGCGGATGCTGCACTGAAAAAAAATGACCTGAACACTGCGGACAGCCTTTGCACACAGGCCTGGGACACATATCAAGCTGCCGTTAAAGCTGCTCAAGCCAAAAACCATAAAGCAAAGGAAGAAAAGGCTCTTGCGACGACAATGGCAAGCGTAAAAGCGTTACTGAAACAGGCAGAGGACATGGAAAAGGACAATCAGGGGAAAAATTCCGGCCAGATCAAGGAAGTGAAGTCGCTGCTCGCGCAAGCCTCCGCTGCACAAGACCCAGCCCAGGCCCGCACCATTGCGAATCAGGCATATTCCACTTTAAAAACAATCGTGAAGGATTTCCGAGATGGCAAAACGTTAACGTTCGATCATACTTTTGCGACGCCCGAACTAAAGTTTGCGGATGAATTGGCGTATAACGATATGCACTTCGGATTGCTGGGGCCCGCACTGGAACAACTCGGCGCCCAGGCCGATGCCGAGTACAATGCTCTCGTAAGCAATGCAAAAAAGCTGCGAAAACAGGCAGAACAGTCAGCAAAGCAAAAGGATTATGCTTATGGGATGCGCGACCTCGTGCAATCTACGAAAGAACTGAAGGAAGCCCTAAATCATATTGGCCTATCTGTGCCGGATCTATAGCTCTCTCGCGAAAAGTAACTATACATAGCGACATCTGTCGTTTACTGAAATAAAATGAGGTATGTCATGACAAAACCTTCTACATATTGGATGAAAAAATTATTGCCCGGCATTGTCATCGCGATGCTTTATTCTCCGCTCATCGCAACAGCAAAACCTTTGCCGCTATTGATCAATGAAAAGATACACAATCTTGAAGCGATCCTGTCCCACGCAGCAAGGAAACATGACAACGAAGCCGAGTTCGCCAGAATCCATCATATGCTCGAGGAGGCAGAAGTTGCCCTAAAAGCGGAAGACACGGCTACTGCAGAAAAGCTTTATTCCGAGGCATGGGAAGCCTACCAAGCTGCGGTCAAAACCGCGCAAGCCCAGGACCATAAAGAGAACCGGGAAAAAAGAGTTGCGGCAAAAACGGCAAGTGTGAAGGCATTGCTCAAGCAGATCGAGGAAATCGACAAGGGAGAGGAAGGAAAGAAATCCGAGCAGATCGAGAATGTCAAATCCCTGCTTGCGCAGGCTGAAGCCGCTGAAGACCCGGCTAAAGCGCTAACCCTTGCGAATCAGGCATACTACATGATGAAAATATTGGTGAAGGATGTCCGTCACGGTAAAACGTTAACACTTGACCGCACTTCCGCGACGCCTGCGCAGAAATATGCAGACGAAACGGCATACAACGATATGCATTTCGGACTGCTGGACGTTGCATTGGAAAAGCTTCATGCGGAGGCAGATGCCGAGTACAACAATCTCGTGAACAATGCAAAGGAACTGCGCCATCACGCAGAAGAGGCTGCAGAACATAATGATTTCGAATCCGCGATGAGCAGCCTCGCGCTCTCCACGAGAGAGATCAAGAAAGCGCTGAAGCATATTGGACTGGCTGTCCCGGGCTTATAGCCCCGCGCCCATCATCTACTGCTGTTCGTACGTGGCCCCTGCCGGGCGCCACAAAACAAAACGCCCCGATCACACGGGGCGTTATTACAGGTTAAGTGATCCAACGCAGCCTAGTGGTGGTGCCCGCCTTCGCCGTGGGTATGGCCGTGCGAAAGTTCATCGGCGGTGGCAGCACGCACGCCAGTGACCACGCCTACAAAGTTCAGCGTCTTGCCGGCGAGTGGATGATTGCCATCTACCGTCACTTCGGTATCCGTAACATCCACCACGGTGTAGAGCGAATAATCGTCATCGTCGCCCCCCTCCACCCCGCCCTCGAACTGCATGCCGATGGCTACCTCACCCGGAAACAGATTGCGCGGTTCAACGCGCACCAGATCATGCTCGTACTCACCGAATGCATCATCCGGCTCCATCGTGATATCGAATTTTGCGCCTACATCCTTGCCTTGCAGTTCCTCTTCCACTACCGGAAAAATACCGTCATACCCGCCATGCAAGTAGCTGATCGGCTCATCGGTTTTTTCCAGCAAAGTGCCGCTCGCATCAGACAATTCGTAGCGCAGCGACACAACAGTATCTTTTGCAATTTTCATTTCAACTTCCTTATCAGATTAAGAATTTCATCGGCATGTCCATGCGCATGAACGCCATACAAAGCATGACGCAACTTGCCTTGCTTGTCGATCACGAAGGTTGAGCGCTGTATCGCCGCTGTCTTGTGTCCGTCCACTTCTTTGTCATAGAGAACCTTGTATTTTTTACACACCCTGGATTCTGCATCGGACAACAACAGCACGGAAAGACCGTATTTGTCACGAAATTCGGCATGGCTCAGACATTCGTCACGACTTACCCCGACCACCAGCGTATCAAGTTGCGCAAAGCTGTCGTCGAGCGCACTGAATTCGTTGGCTTCCATGGTGCAGCCCGGCGTGTCGTCTTTCGGGTAGAAATACAGGACGATATTCTTTTTGCCCAATTGCGCTGCCAAATTGAATGGTTCCATATCTGCATCAAACAGCTCAAATTGTGGTGCGTCCATTCCGGCTTGCAACTGCATATCCATTCCTCCTGCGCGGTATTCTAACTGATTTCATTTGGCGCAAAAGTATTTTTGTGGCACGTTCTCAGGCACTCGAATTGCTTTACCAGCAGAACGCAGACGTCTATATTCCACCAGTCAAAAGCAAGCACAAAAAACAAGCGAAAGGCAATCTCATGAGCAGCGATCTGCAACGCACTGCATTGAACGGAACGGGGGATTATATCGCCGCGCTGGATACCTTATGCGGCCTGGCGCAACACAATCTAGTCATTTTTGAAAAGGATTTCAATGATCTCGGCTTCAATTCCGAGGCACGCCACGACATCTTGCGCGATTTCCTACTCTCCAGTCCTTACAACCGCCTGCACTTGCTGGCGCACAACACGCGCCCTCTGACGCAATTCTGCCCGCGCCTGCTGAACTTGCTGCGCCAGTTCAGCCACAACATGCATATTTACCAGACTCCACAGCACCTGCAACACCTGTCCGATCCCTTTACTGTAGCGGACGAAAGCCATTATGTACGCCGCTTCCATTTTGACGACCCGCGCGGCATCCTGGCGCAGAACGACGCAGAAGGCGCGCGTACCCTGAAGTCACGCTTTGACGAAATGTGGGCGGCTTCCCATCCGGCTGTTTCTGCGACCACGCTGGGGTTATAGGCTGCAAAAATACGAAAAAACCTTAAAATTTATAAAATATGCAAAACCCTCTGGAATTATTTTAATACTCTGATAGAATGCCGCGTCTTCGCAATGGCGCATGCCATGGCGGACCAAATAATAAATCCCATTTTCGTAATTTCTCATGAAGGAAAAGTAAATGAAATACTCTGCTCTGGTTGCTGCCCTGTTAGCTCTGACCTTGACCGCCTGCGGCAAGCCTGCAGAAGCTCCCGCTCCTGCTGCTGAACCAGCACCTGCTGCTGCACCGGCACCGGCACCTGCTGAGCCAGCACCTGCCGCTGAAGCTGCTTCCGCACCGGCTGAAGCTGCTCCTGCTGCTGAAGCTGCTTCTGCTCCTGCTGCACCAGCAGCGCACTAAGCGATTCTGCTGCAAAACAAAAAAGCCGACTTACGTCGGCTTTTTTGTTGCGCGTCACATTATTTCTATACGACCTCGCACCAGCCCAGCCCTTCCTGTTGGGTCGCCACGGCAATCCAGTCCTCAGTGCAATTCAGCGCCGCGCTCAAGGCACGCACTGCCAGTTCCCGCGTATTGTTTTTGCGGCTCAGGTGTGCCGCCACGACATGCTGCAGGCGGCTGGTGTCCAGCCTTGCCAGCAGCGCTGCCGCATCCGCATTGTTCATATGCCCGAAACGTCCGCCGACGCGCTGCTTGAGGCTTGACGGGTAATCACCATTGGCCAGCATGTCGGCGTCATGGTTGCATTCCAGCACCAGCGCATCACAGCCGCTCAGCGTCGCTTCGATATGAGGCGTGGAGCAACCGGTATCGGTCAGCACTCCCAGCCGTCTTGCTCCATTTCCGAACACGTATTGCACGGGCTCAGCGGCATCATGCGGTACCGCATAAGGCTGTATCTGCAGTTCACCAATGGCGAAAGGCGAATGTGAATCGATTTCCGTCAGCCTGGGCAGATCGCCCGGAGACTTGAATTGCGCACGCAACGTGCCGTGCGTCAGCCAAACAGGTATGGAATGCTTGCGCGCCAGCCGCATCACCCCGGCAAAGTGGTCGCCATGTTCATGGGTGACCACAATGCCGCTGAGATGGTCTGCTGCCAAACCCAGACGCGCCAGGCGCGCACCTGTTTCGGCAAGGGTAAAACCGCAATCCAGCAGCACAGTGGTCAGACCGGCCTGCACGACCAGTGCATTGCCTTCGCTGCCGCTGCCGAGGGAGGCGAAACGCATGAACAGAAACGGCGTTATTTGCTCAACTGATTGTACAGCGCGTCAAGAATGCGCTGCGCCTCCGGGTCGCTCGCGCCCTCATCGTTGCTGGCTGCCACTTCTACGCCTGTGCTGCCTTCGCGTACGATCACCCGGTAGCGCATTGCCTTGCTGTCAGCACTACGCCAGAACGCCAGCTTGTCCAGCACGCCCTGCTTCTTGTCAGCTTCCGCCACGCGCAGGTAGTACACGCCATTGCCCCGGTCCTTATCCTCCACCACAAGACCGGCACGCTCCAGCGCCAGTCCCAGCTTGCGCCAGCTCTTGTCGAATGGCTCCGACATCAGAATAGTCCTGCTGCCATTGGCAAGCGTTTGCAGCTTGGGTGCGGCAACCATTCCCGCTGTAGATTCGGCGAATGCCCCTTGTGCCTGTCCTGCCTGTGCCTGCGCTTCGGCAGCGCCGCCCAGCTTTGCCATCAGCATTTGGAGCATGGTTGCTTCAAGACCTGGATCATTCGGGCGCGACTGCCACTTGGAAGAGCTCTGGTCCGCGCTCAACACCTCTTCCTTGCCATAATGGCTGATATAGACTTCTGTCGTATTGCCATCCTTGATGCGTTCGAGGCGGGTGCGGTACATATCCTTTTCACCGGATGAATACAGATTATCGAGTACCTTGCCAATCACGCTGCGGATGCCGCCCTGCGGTATTTTGGCGCGGTTCTCTGCCCACTCGGTCTCGATAATGCCTGCCTGCATGTTCTCGGACTTGATCGAAAAACCGTTCTCCTGCCAGAACGCCTTGATCTGCGGCCACACGTTCTCTGGCTTTTCCTCCACTACCAGCCAGCGCGACGTGCCGCTGCGTTCCATGTGCACATTCTTTGACTGAGGCAACACACCGGAGACTGGCGTGCCCTGCTGTGCCACACCACCCTTGGCGAAATCGGAATAGCTGGCCGAAGTCTCGCCGCCGTCCGGAATGGCGTACTGGTCCTGTACGCCAGGTGCAGTCAGATCAGGCGGGATTTCCAACGATGGCGCCTTGGCGGCGCCGGACTTATAGTCGACACGCTTTTCTTCGAGGCTCATGCTGCCGCATCCGGCCAGGATCAGCAGCCAGAGGGGAAGTACGGTAAGTTGCAATGTCTTCATGTGCTTCCTAAAATAAATTCCTTGCATCATCCAAACCACTCCTGTCCTTCAGATAACGCCCGCCTGGCGCATTGCATTTTCTACCACGCCCTGCGCAGCAACAGATAGTGGCGTCAGCGGCAGGCGTAGTGCATTCTTCATTTTCCCCATGCGCGCCACCGCCCATTTTACCGGGATGGGATTGGCTTCTACGAACAGGTGGCGATGCAACCCAAGCAAGCGGAAATTGATCTCGCGCGCCTTCTCGACTTCGCCGTTCAGCGCGGCCATGCACATTTCGTGCATCAATTTCGGCGCCACATTAGCCGTCACCGAAATCGTGCCATGCGCCCCCAGCAGAATCAGCGCCAGAGTGCTCGCATCATCGCCGCTATACACCGCAAAATCTTTGGGAGCGCGCTGCAACAGATCGCTGCCGCGCTCGATATCGCCAGTTGCATCCTTGATGCCGACAATATTGGGAATCTGCGCGAGGCGCAGCACCGTGTCGTTGCCCATGTCCGCGCCGGTGCGGCCCGGGACGTTGTATAGGATGTGTGGCATATCCACCGCCTCGGCAATGGCCTTGAAGTGCAGGTACAAGCCTTCCTGCGTCGGCTTGTTGTAGTACGGCACCACCGTCAGCGAGGCCGCGGCGCCCGCCTTTTTGGAAAAGGACGCCAGTTCGATGGCTTCCTTGGTGGAGTTTGCCCCCGTTCCGGCAATCACCGGAATGCGGCCGGCGGCATGTTCCACTGCGATCTGGATTAATGACTCATGCTCTTCCACATCCACCGTCGGCGATTCGCCGGTCGTGCCCACGACCACGATTCCGTCCGTGCCCTGCTCGATGTGGAAATCAATCAGCGCACGGAAAGCGGCCAGATCCAGACTCCCGTCCTCGTGCATCGGGGTGACTATTGCAACAATACTGCCCTTGATCATGGTATTTTAGTGCTGCCTAAAAAACACGCATTCTACCGCAATCCGGCAGTGCGCCAAAGCTTCGCGTTACAAAAACAGGCCTCTATGGAATAATACTGTTGTCATCACTTCCTGCCACATCATGCCTGCCGTAGCGCTTTCCACACTTGCCCCAGGCGAGGTTGCCGTCATCGTCGCAATCCATACCGAAGAACCATTGCACCAGCGCCTGCTGGCGATGGGTTTCCGCACCGGCAAACAGATCGAACTGATACGCCGCGCCCGCTTTTCCGGCCCCCTGCAAGTGCGCATCGGCACCACCGACATCCTGCTGCGCAGGAATGAAGCAGCGAAAATTTCGGTGCGCAGGCCATGAAACGAATTGCGCTGCTGGGCATGCCCAACACCGGCAAATCCACCCTGTTCAACCGCATGACCGGAGCCGCAGCGCGCGTGGGCAACTGGCCGGGCATTACCGTCGAATTGCTCGCCGGCAAAATCCTGCTCGGCAGCGACATGATCGAGATCGTTGACCTGCCCGGCATCTACGACCTGCACGGCTTTTCCGAAGACGAGCAAGTGGTGCGCCACTTCCTGCACGACAACGTGCCCGATCTGGCACTCATCGTGCTCAACGCCACACAGATCGAGCGCCAGCTGAGCCTGCTGCTGCAGCTCAAGCAGCTCAACCTGAACATGGTGGTGCTGCTCAACATGGCGGACGAAGCCAAAAAATTCGGCATCACCATCGACACCGCAAAGATGACCGAGGCGCTCGGCATCCCGATCTTTTTGCTGAGCGCAAAATACGGCAACGGCTATCATGAAGCGATGCAGGCCATCACCCGCGCACTGCGCTACACCACGCCCGGCATGGCCGAAAACCTGCGCGACCAGCTCAAGCCGGACGAGCAGATGGAAAGCGAAATGGCACGCGTGCTGCAGCACTCGGTGCAAGTGCCGGCGCGCCTGCCGGACAATCTCACCAGCCAGCTCGACCACGTCATGCTGCACCCCTGGTTGGGGCTGCCGATATTCTTCGGCATCATGTACCTGCTGTTTCAGGGGATCTTCTTCTTTGGCCAGCCGTTGCAGGGCGCTGTCAACGAGCTGTTCGGCTGGCTCCGCGATGCCGCCGTCGAACCGCTGCTCTCCGGCTTGCCTGCGGCGCTGCAGGGCCTGCTGCTGGATGGCGTCTACAACGGCATCGCCACGGTCACCGCATTCGTGCCGCTGATCGTGCTGTTCTTCTTGTTCATGGCTATCGTGGAAGACACCGGCTATTTGTCGCGTGCCGCCTTCCTGATGGATGCGCTGATGGCCAAGATGGGGCTGGATGGGCGCAGCTTCGTCATGTTGCTGATGGGCTTCGGCTGCAACGTGCCCGCGCTGATGGGCACCCGCGTGATGCGCTCGCGCAGCCTGCGCCTGCTCACCATGCTGGTGATCCCGTTCTCGCTGTGTTCGGCGCGGCTGCAAGTATTCGTATTCATCACTGCAGCACTGTTCTCCCCCAAAGCTGCGCCGCTGGTGCTGTTCAGCCTGTACCTATTCAGCTTTGCCAGCGCCATCCTCACTGCGCTGCTGTTCAAACGCCGCTTGCCCAACAATGAGCCATTCGTGCTCGAACTGCCGCCCTACCGCTTTCCCACCATGCGCCAGATGGTGCTGCGCGGCTGGCACGAGGTCTATCACTTCATCCACCGCGCCGCAAAATTCATCGTGGCCGGCGTGGTGCTGGTCTGGCTGCTCACCCATCTGCCCCCCTCTGCCGCACCTGCCAGCGCGGACACGTGGGCAGGAATAATAGGCGCCTGGCTGCACCCTCTGTTCGAACCGATCGGCATCACGCCGGAACTCACCATCGCGCTGATTTTCGGCTTCGTGGCGAAGGAAATCGTGATCGGCTCGCTCGCGGTAATCTACGGCCTGGGCGGAGATGCCCTGAGCCATGCGCTGGCGCAGCAACTGGACTGGGTGCAGGCATACAGCTTCATGCTGTTCACCCTGATCTACACCCCCTGCCTCTCCACCATCGCCACCTTGCGCAGCGAATCCAAGCGCACCAGCTTCATGTGGTTTTCCATCGCCTGGTCGCTGGTGCTGGCATGGGCAGTGAGCTTCCTGTTTTATCAGGGCGCGCGCATGCTTGGATACTGAATCGCCCAAGTGGTATTATTTTCCGGTTCCATCTTTAATTTTAGGAGTACTTCAAAATGCATAAACTGCTTCGCTCTGCCACGCTGGTCCTGGCCATGATATTGCCGGCCTATCCCACATTTTCTGCAGCTGCACCTGCCACATCCACGCTTACGAAAACCGATACCAAGGTCGGTACCGGTGCCGAAGCGGTCCCCGGCAAATCGGTTTCGGTGCACTATACCGGCTGGCTTTACGAGGCATCCAAGCCGAATCACAAAGGCAAAAAATTCGACAGCTCAGTCGATCGCGGCGAAGCTTTTATTTTTCCGCTGGGCGCAGGGCGCGTGATCAGAGGCTGGGATGAGGGTGTTGCCGGAATGAAAATCGGCGGGAAACGCACACTGATTATCCCTCCTGACATGGCTTACGGCGCACGCGGCGCAGGCGGCGTTATCCCACCGAATGCCACACTGATATTTGACGTCGAATTGCTCGGCGTCCAATAGAGACAAACGCAAGGATGGGCACGTATTGCGCGCCCATCCTTGTATTCGCCCCCTTCTCGAATTGCATCAGCCCGCCCGCACAATTCACCTTGATGATGTTCTTGGCAGTCAGGCGGCCCCGGCTATGCCGCTGATAGACCGGTATAAGATTGGGGTTCAGAATAACGGCACGCGCCACTCCGGTTCATGCTGTTCACAACACAGCAGAAGAAGCACACAGGGCGCATCGCAATGCTGACCTTCCTGAGCGTAGCCGTATTGGTCTACGGCTTCATGCACCTCTACGCACTCGGCAGGGTGTGGATGGCCTTCCCGCATTCGTATGGCCTGGCTCTGTCACTGATACTGGCGGGCGTGGTGCTGACCTTCTCCCCGCTGCTTGTCCATTTCCTGGAAAGGCAAAACTGGCACGAGGCCACCGTCGCCACCGCTTGGGTGAGCTATATGTGGATGGGCTACCTGCTCCTGTTTCTCTGCATCGGCCTAGTCTTCAACCTTGGCCATGCGCTCACCGCACTGCTGAATTTCAAATGGCCGCTGAGCGCGGCGCTTGAGTTCCGCAGCGTCGGCCTGCTCGCACTCGCAGCGCTGGGCTACGGATTTGTCGAAGCTCGCCATATCCAGGTTGAAACAATCAACATCGCCACCCCCAAGCTCGCATCCGGCCGCGTCACCATTGCGCAGATCTCCGACCTGCACCTCGGCATCATGCAGGGGGATAAATTTCTCGACCGCGTCATCGCCAAACTGCGCGAGCTCAAGCCCGACATCGTCGTGGCGACGGGCGACATCGTTGACGGGCAAGGCGACAACCTTGATGCGCTTACCCTGCGCCTGCAATCCTACACACCGCCCCTCGGCGCATATGCCGTCACCGGCAACCACGAATACTTTGGCGGCCTGAACAACTCCCTGCGCCTGCTGCGCAACGCGGGCTTTACCGTGCTGCGCGGTGGATCGGCCAAGGCAGGCGGCATCACGCTGGTGGGTGTGGATGATCGCACGGCAACAAACGCAGGACAGCAAGCCGCGCTGGATACCCGCAAGGCACTCACTTCCGTCAACAAGGATGAGTTCATTGTCCTGCTCAAACACCAGCCGGTGGTGGATAGTGACACACCGTTCGATCTCCAGCTTTCCGGGCACATCCATGGCGGCCAGATTTTCCCGTTCGTTTATGTAACGCGTCTGGTCTATCGCGTGCACACCGGCCTCACCGAACTGGCCGATGGGCGCAGGCTGTATGTCAGCCGCGGCACCGGCACCTGGGGACCGCCGGTACGCGTATTTGCACCGCCCGAGATTACGCTGATCACCATCGAAAGCGAAAAGAAATAGTTGCCGGCTAAAAAAACATGCCCATGCTTTACAAACAATATCACCGCAACCAAGATTATGGGCAGCGTTAACCTGTCAGGAGAGGATCAATGAACTTTATTTCATGGTCGGTATTCGGCATCCTTTTCATGCTCGCCGAATTCGCCACCGGAACCTTATACATGCTGGCAATCGGGCTGGCTTTCATCTACCCCGCCATCGCCGAGTATGCTGGCGCCTCCCTTGGCATACAGATCATTGCGCTCAGTGCGGGAATCCTTGTTCACGCGCTGACCGTGAAAATCTGGCACAAGCGCAAACCATCCAGCCCGCCTCCGAACATTCATAGTGATGTGGGGCAGCGCGTCGAAGTGATCGAATGGCTCGATGAATGCACCGCCACAGTGAAATTTCGCGGCGAAGAATGGCAGGCTGACAAGGCAAAAGCCGAAATGCCCGATGCCGCCTATGGCATCATCCAGTCTGTGCACGGCCACCGCCTCATCATCTCAACCGAACTGCCCGCTCACGAGAACACATAGCGAACCTGCTGATCGGACTCAGGGTGGCACAAAAAGCAATTGGAGGCCCGACCTATCAGTAGACGCCAAGCCAAGGGAGCCCATCATGCAAGCGAACCGATTGTCATTTCTGTGCAATATCCTGAAGCGCTCCATGCTGCTGACTGCGGCATTGCTGCTCGCCGGATGCACCGGCATTCCCGATGGCGTCACGCCGGTCAGCGGTTTCAGGGTCGATCGCTATCTGGGCACCTGGTATGAGATCGCGCGCCTCGATCATAGCTTCGAGCGAGGCCTTGTTGATGTCTCGGCCACTTATCAGACCAGGCCGGATGGCGGCATTGATGTACTCAACCGTGGCTACGACCCGGCCAAAAAAGCCTGGCGCGAGGCCAAAGGCATCGCATATTTCCTCGGCCCCCCAGACATCGCCAGCCTGAAAGTGAGTTTCTTCAAACCATTCTACGGCGGGTATCACGTGATGGCGCTCGATCCGCATTATCGCTGGGCCATGGTGGCCGGGCCCTCGCACAAATATTTCTGGATACTTGCACGCACGCCTGACCTGCCCGACGACGTGCTGAACAACCTGTCGCAGGTCGCGCGCAATGCCGGCTTCGACCTGAACGGATTAATTCGTGTCAGCCATGGCAGCGCGGCGGCCACAGGCAAATGAGCGTCACGCCGATAATCCTGGATGACCGCAGCAGCAACACGCTATCCGCGAGCAATGGAGCGGACTGGAGAGCGATCTCCGATACAGTGATGGGTGGCGTGTCATCCGGAAGCCTCAAGCCGGCAGTGATGGACGGCCGTGCCTGCCTGCGCTTGACCGGTGAAGTAAGCCTGGAAAACAACGGAGGCTTCGTTCAGGCCAGCCTGGACTTGAGCGCATCCGGCTTGCTCGATGCCGGCGACCATGCCGGCATCGAGATCGAAGTGTTCGGCAACGGAGAAACCTATAACCTGCATCTGCGCACCGGCGACACCCGCATCGTCTGGCAATCATACCGGGCGAGTTTTCAGGCAACGCCTAGCTGGCAAACCCTGAGGCTGCCATTCGAAAGCTTCCAGCCACACCGCATCGACCAGCCTCTTGATAAACACAGGTTGCGCCGGCTGGGTGTGGTCGCCATCGGCAGGAAGATGCACGTGGACATCTGCATCGCCCGATTGTCCCTGTATAAATAGTGATCCGGCACGACGAATTTAGCCCCGTTCGGGCTGAGCTTGTCGAAGCCTGCCATGAGCCTGTCGAAGTGACCCATGCACCTTTCGACAAGCTCAAGGCGAACGGGCTTCAAACATAACTCTGCGCAAACACCTATCGGCTGTGAAAGTAAGAACCCCAGGCTAATCGGCAGCTTCAGCTTGTGTTCCGGCGTATGGATTCATAATATGCAGACCGTGATTGAGAAGGAGCGTAAAAATTATGAGCAAGCCACTTAGACCCATCCCCAAATTCGCCAGCGAGGCAGAAGAGCGCGCAGTCTGGGAAAAGCACGACTCCGCCGATTACGTGGATTGGGCCAAAGCCAAGCGGGCCGTAATGCCGAACCTGAAACCCACGACCAAGACTATCTCGCTGCGCCTGCCCCAGCACATGCTGGGCCCGATCAAGGCCGCCGCCAGCACACGCGATGTGCCACATCAATTGCTGATCAAGGTGTGGCTGCAAGAGAAATTGCATAGCCACTGAGGTGGGATGCGGGAGTTGCATCCGTTTCCATCAACCTTTCCTATCGCATCACACTGGAGTTTTTGATACACGACGAACAAATCATTCCCGCACACGTAGGGAATCATGCCGTGGTGTACTAGCAGACAAATCTGTGCTTCTGATTATTACTCTCAACAACTGATGTCCTCTGCCATTTCCCGCGACCGCTGGCTGCTCCCACTGGGCCTTTTCATTCTCTCCGTCACATGGGGATACACATGGGTGCTGGCAAAGCAGGGACTGGCCTACGCACCGCCCTTCGCTTTCGCGGCAGAGCGTTGTGTCGGCGGTGCGCTGGCTTTGTTTCTGGCGCTCAAGCTCATGGGCAGGCCGCTCAAGCTGGTCGCGCCCGGAGCGACGCTCGCCATAGCCTTGGCGCAAGTGACAGGCTTCATGGTGTTTTCAAACTGGTCACTCGTGGAAGGCGGCCCCGGAAAGACGGCGGTGCTGATCTTCACCATGCCCATCTGGACGCTGCTGCTCGCCTGGCCGATTCTGGGCGAGCGCATCCGCGGCAAACAGTGGCTGGCCGCTGCCAGCACGCTCACCGGACTGATGCTGATCATCGAGCCCTGGAACTTGCACTCCAGCCTGTTCAGCAAATTTCTGGGCGTCATCGCCGCATTGTGCTGGGCCATCGGCACCGTACTCGTCAAACGCCTGCGCGCCACGCAACAGGTTGACCTGCTCTCCCTCACCGCCTGGCAGACACTGATCGGCGCCGTGCCGCTGGTACTGCTGGCGGCCGTAGTCCCCGAACGCCCCACCGACTGGTCCGCGTCCTACATCGGCATCCTTGCCTTCATGTCCGTGATCAGCACGGCGCTGTGCTGGTGGCTATGGATCACCCTGCTCGACAGGGTGGCCGCATGGGAAGCCAGCCTTTCCGTGCTCGGCACGCCGGTGGTGGCGATTGTTTCCTCACGCCTGATGCTGGGGGAGGATTTCAGGTTCGGCGAAGTGACGGGCATATTGCTCATAGGCGTGGGGCTGGCGCTGTTGTCGCTGATTGGATGGGCTGCCAATCGGCACAGTCCGATGAAGTGAAGCGGTACATTGCCCCTTGCTTAGTTATATAAATACTTATATATTGCATCCATGAAACCGCTCAAGTTCATCGGCTCCAGCGAAGATGATCTGTCCGAATTCCCCAAGGAGGCAAAGGGCGCGGCAGGGCATGAGCTTTGGCAAGTCCAGCTTGGTTTGATGCCATCGGACTGGAAACCGATGCTGAATGTCGGCACGGGCGCTTATGAAATCCGCATTCGCGTTCTGGGCGAATGGCGCGTGATTTACGTGGCGAAATTCGCCGATGCGGTTTATGTGCTGCATGCCTTCCAGAAGAAGACACAGCAGACACGCAAGGAAGACATCGCGCTGGCTGCCGCCCGCTACAAGCAACTCAAGGAGAGTGCAAAATGAAAAAGGAAAAATTCAAAGTCACCGAATCCTGCGGCAACGTATTCCTCGACCTCGGCTTCTCGCCTGAAGAAGCCACCATCCTCGCCATGCGCTCCCAACTGATGGGCGAGCTGCGCATCAAAATCCGCGACATAGGATGGACACAAGCCGAAGCCGCCCAGGTGCTCGGCATTTCCCAATCGCGCGTCTCCGACCTGATATGCGGCAAGTTCGAGAAATTCAGCCTGGACATGCTGATTACGTTGGCGACGCGGGCGGGGAAAAAAGTGGAGCTGAAGCTGGCGGCGTGATTGCGGAGCAAGAAACCGTGGTCTGCCCCCAATTATTCCATGCTTTAAGCGCCTTCCATTGCCTTCTTCCAGCTGCGGAGAGGGATATGGGTCTGCAGGCGGCGAATGGCACAGTCGGCAAGTTCAGCGTTGATCTCGTGACCCACTGCTGCGGCAATATCCAGAGTGGCATCCCCATTCAGCTCCTTAAGCCTTTCAATAGCGGCCTGCGCATATGCAACAGGAATCACCGGATCACTCTCTCCATGCAGCAAGTGCAAGGTTGTTAACTCGGGTGCTTTTTCTGGAAGCTGCGCAAAGCGACCGGAAAATGCCAGGACTCTTCTCACGCCGCCATCATGCGCGATGCTGAATTCCAGGGCCATGATCGCGCCCTGCGAAAAACCGATCAATGCAGTGTCAGACTGCAAAATATTGAAGCGATCCTGGGCCTGTTTCACCAGCGCATGCAGACCCGGCATGGCCTCGGCAACCCGCGCTGCCCGATTGTCTTCGGTCACACCGCTTATTGAAAACCATTGGCGGCCATGACCACCGCCATCAAATGGGTGCGTGCCTTCCGGCAGGAAAAATGCCGCACCTGGAAACACCTCCTTAAGATAATTTGCCAAGGGCACAAGATCAGACGGTTTCGAACCGATACCGTGCAACAAAATGAAGAACTGCTTTGCAGGCATAGCGTCGGGCAGCAGTTCGATACCCGGAAAGGTATTTTCAGTCATTAATTTTCTCCAGCGACTCATTTCAACATGTTTGCAAGTATGCCGGAAAATTCACATTTGCTAGCGATTGCATGACGTGTGAGTCGGGAGCATGCTGCGTCTGATCGGTGCCGATTGACCTTGATAGGATGGGCGGCCAGCCGCCCCAGTGCGATGAAGTAAAGCCGTTACGGAATGAAGGATAAAAAAAGAGTAAGGGCGGTATACTCGGCGGCGAACAATAATTCAAACCTGACCACCTTAAGTGGTGTTTATTAACAATAAGAGCTCCATAGGACGTGACCATGGAAGATATCCTCGAACGTGTAGGCTGCCCCTCTGCACCGCTCATTAAGTACCCACGTCCCCCGATCGGCGAAGGCGAGATCAACGCACTAATACACAATCTCCAAGAGGAGCCCACTTTCCGAGGAGTTTGGACTCTCGCAGACGACTGTTGTCCGGTAGCCATTCTTCACGCGCTAAATGAGAAGAACTTTCGTGCTGCACGTACCAGTATGACTGGTGTTCTTGCATGGAACTGGCCTACCCATTTTGGCAAGCTTCTGAGTTTTTCCTTAGTCATGCCAGGAGAGCGCTCTCCCCGAATCTTTGTTCCAGATAACTGCGCTTTGGCACGTGCGGTCTGTGAGCGTGGATGCATTGCCTTTGCGGTCAGCCATGGCAAGCAACTCTCGCCGTTCTACCTGGCTGATTTTACAAAGCACCCCGAGCACCCCGATATGCTTGAGGCTCTTCGCGCCGTGCTGCGTTTCGAAAATGATGAGCATTTCCTATTCCGCGACGACGAGATTGCCTTTTGGTTGATGATGTGTGACCCAATGTCGCATTGGAATGTCGATCTCCCACTGCAAGATTCGATGCGTGCAAGATGGGCGTTTAACTACGTGCATGTAATCAAACATCTGAATTTAGAGTTGCTGGACGTCCGCGCTCACGGCGTGTTGAACGATGCGTATGCTAACGATGATGCCCGTGCGAATGCTCCGGTTGTAATGCCATTTTTTGATGAGGTCATGCGTGTCATCATTTCGCCATCCACGACAACGGCAAATGCCATCAAGATGGTGAGTTCTGCAATTACTGATCCAACGAAGTTAGGCGACTTGGTTAGCGGAGTATTCACGAGCTTTAAGAAAGAAGTCCTTGTCGACCAGCTCAAATGGGTAGTTCGCGATCTGCTATGGGCAAGCCTATGGAGCCCCACAGTAACGAAAAGCGGCCTTCGCCGCCCGTGGCTTGATGGAAGGAACGAATCAGGTGACGTTGTGGTTCGGTACATCGACCTTGATCCCACTGCTTTGGGGGAAGACGCGCGCTGGTATTGGGCCAGCTTCGAATTCCAGGAGCTATTTGACATAGGGAACGTCATAACGGGCAAAGATGTGCCGATCCCACGAATTCCCTTATATCAACAATTGTCTGATCTCAAACTCGAATGCACTGAAGCCGAAGCCACAGATGCAATCACGGAGCTCTTGGCCGAGGCACTTGAGAACCGCCAGTGGAGTGTACCTTGGGGAGCGCGTGTGCAGATTGACGTTGGATCGCTCAAATACCTTGATATCTACGAGATTGAGGGCGAATTCATCGCGCTCTTCCGGGACTTACACGAGCGGTTCATGATGGTCCCAGTAAACGTGTCAACAGGAAAATATAGCCCTCCATTTATTCTCAAGGCCGAAGAAAACATCGAAGACAAAGACAAAATCGAAGAAAACACTCAGGCGGCACTAGCGCTTGTTCTCATTGTCGCTTCAGTTGTTCGTGACTTTCTAGTCGTTGAAGATCGTCAGTCACAGTTTGCGGCGAGGCCAGCTAAGCGGCCCCGCTGCGCTACCAATCAAGCACTGTCGATTATCTATCTACCACGGGTGCGGTATCTAAATCCGGATATCGGAGCATTCCACAAAGCGCTGGCCGGAGACAAGCACCATGCGGCGCATAATGTGAATGCACACCTGCGGAAAGCCGAGAAAGCGTCTGCGGAGCAGATGCTGCTCGCGATGCGATACGGTTTTAGTATTCCGCGCGGTTACACGTTCGTTCGTCCGCACCGCAGGGGCGACGCTGTCACGCAGGAGCGTCAGCGTTTATATCGTAGCCGCTCGGCCTCTGCCATTCTTTATCGCGCTCTGGCGAAGGCTCCGTCTGGGTCGCGTCCGGCGTGGTTTGATTTTGAGAAAGACGTCGCCGCAGTACTATCACAGATGGGCCTACGGGTAGTTCACCAAGCCGCTTCCCGCAACGGCGATGGCGGTGTTGACATCTATGCTCACGACGAGGCTGAAGATCGAGTGTGGGCGATACAGTGCAAGTGCTATGCATCTTCGCGGAAGGTTGGTCCAGATGTTGTTCGCGAACTTGCCGGAAGCCTTCATAGATATCCAGAAGGAACACGCGGAATGATTGTGACCACATCATCATTCACGCTAGGCGCAATTGTGGAGGCTGTAACCCTTAACATCAAAACAATTGACGGCTCGCAATTCTTAGCCCTTTAAACGTAAAAGGTAGCGAAGTCGAATGTTTTACACGGAAGCTTGCGAGGGCCGCAACACGGATGTTATACGCCAAGCATTCTGCGCGACAGAAGTGTCTGCATGTCGCGCCGACCATCTGCAATGAGGTAGACAATCACTTGTTTGCCGCTGACCCGATAGATGAGCCGGTAGGGTTTGAAATGTGCCTGACGATATTCGCGGATGCCAAGGGCGAGCAGTTCTTTGGGATAGGAGCCGCGCTCAGGATAGTCCGCCAATGAGTCGGCTACCTCCATCAGCTTGTCCAGAACGTAATTTGCATTGGCCTGCGTGTCGTTTTCGGCGATGTAGTCATAGATCGTTTCAAGATCGCGCTCGGCGCTGTGCGTGAGCAATACTTTGAAGCTCATTTTGCTGGGATCACTTTTCCGCAATCTTTTTGGAGCGAAGGCGGCGAGCGACATTTGCGATGGGTGTGGTCTTGCCTTCTGCGATTTCCTGATTGCCCAGTGCCAGTATCTTCAGGAGCGCCAATGTTTCCTGTGTGTTCTCATAGGTGGCGATGTCTTGCATGACCGCCCTTGCTTCGCCGTTTTGGGTGATCAGCAAGGGTTCGCGGTTTTCCGACAGGTTTTTGAGCACCTCGGCGGCATTGGCCTTGAGATAACTGATTGGTTTGATGTTTGCCGGGCGCATGACCTTCTCCTTAAGGTAGTTCAGACCGAATATAGTCTTTTAATGGTCTCATGGCAAGTTTGTCATGAGGCCCAAGTGGGTCAGCTCCGTCGCTTGGGTTAAAATAATTACGGTTTTTCCACAATTATTTTCAAACTCACTTTGACTCCCGCCTCCCGCTCTCCAATGCGTATCACCCACCTCCGCCAACGTCTGCGTGATCTCGGCGCCAAGCCGTGCCACGAGGATCGTCTGCTGCGCGGCTGGAGCCAGGTCAGCTCGTACGACAGGAAGCACAGTCCCGCAGAGACTTTCTTTCCGCTTGCGCTGCGCAATGAGCTACCCGCCATCGAGGCGGAGTTGAATGGGCTGGCGCGCCTGCGTAGTGAACATCCCGCCGATCAAGGCATCGCACGGCTGCTGGTGGAGCTGCATGACGGCCAGATGGTGGAGAGCGTGCTGTTGCCGCGTGGTGGTTTGTGCATATCGACGCAGGTGGGTTGTGCGGTGGGGTGTGTGTTCTGCATGAGTGGCCGCGCCGGCTTGCTGCGCCAGCTCGGCAGCGCCGAGATCGTCGCCCAGGTGGTGCTCGCGCGCCGTCGCCGCGCAGTGAGCAAGGTGGTTTTCATGGGCATGGGCGAACCGGCCCACAATCTCGACAACGTGCTCGAGGCGATTCAGGTGCTGGGCACACAGGGCAACATCGGGCACAAGAATCTGGTGTTGTCCACGGTGGGTGACCTGCGGGTGTTTGAGCGGTTGATGGAGGGGCTCCCGCTCCCGGGCAAGTCCTCTCCCCAACCCTCTCCCGCAGGTGGGAGAGGGGGCGAACGAAAAAAGCAATCTTCAATTCCTGTGGTCAAACCCGCACTCGCCCTTTCGCTGCACAGCACCGATGCTCTACTTCGCGCCAGATTGCTGCCTCGCGCACCACGAATTGCTGTCGAAGAGCTGGTGGAACGCGCCGAGGTGTATGCGCGCGCCACCGCCTATCCGGTTCAATATCAATGGACGTTGATGGAGGGAGTGAACGACAGCGATACCGAGCTGGAGGGGATGGCCCAGCTCCTATCCGGGAAGCACGCGATCATGAATTTCATCCCCTTCAACGCAGTGGACGGACTCGACTATCGCCGCCCCTCGGCGGAACGGATTGCGTATATGGTGGGAACGCTTAATCGGCGCGGCATCCTCGCCCGGGTGCGCGATTCGGCAGGGCAGGAGATCGAAGGGGCGTGCGGGCAGTTGCGTGCGCGGGCGGTGAATGCAAAATAGCCATCGCAAACAAAAACGGCGATGCCGGGCTTTTCCCTCTCCCCTGCCCCTCCCATGTAGCGCTCCTTTCGTTTAAGAAACTCCACTTCAAACTGGATCAATTTAGCGAGGAGGCTTGATTTGGAGCCACGCTGGCCAGATTGGCTAAAACAAGAATTTTGCTTATTTACTTGCCGCACCGTTCAACATACCGTAAGGGGGAGTGGCTTCGATTAGCAAGGGGGTATGGAATGAGTTTGATCATCTCGTTAATCATAGGCGGAATCGTCGGCTGGCTGGCGAGCATTGTCATGAAGACCAACGCCCAGATGGGCTTGATTGCCAACGTGCTGGTAGGAGTGGGCGGCTCGCTGCTGGGATTCTGGATCGCCGGGCTGCTGGGCATCGCGCCCGCTGGCGGCATCCTGCGCTTCGTGGTCGCGTTCGCAGGCGCGGTGCTGCTGATCTTCATACTGGGCAAGCTCGGCATCTTCCGAAAGACGTAACGCGCACCGCTAATGGACAACTTCAATTTCGATGCGTGGGCAGTGCTGGCGAGAACCGCTCCGGATGAGTTCGAGCGGCAGCGGCGTGTTATTGTCGACAGTCAAATATCAAATAGTGGCGATGTTCGCCGTCTGCAAGGACTGCAATGCCGCATTGACCTTGAAAGGATACGTGCGCACACTCCGCTGAAATCCTGCCTGCGCCTATCAACCCTGATGTGGGATGCATTCGTGGATTTAAATCATTCATTGAACACCTTTGTGGGAAATGATAGTGAATCAACTCGCGCTTCATCCCATTCTGCGAGAAGCGCAAAGATCATCCAGATGCCAACCGAGCACAAACCACACTAATGATGTTTCCATAATTTATGACAAACACACCCTCACCCGCCGCACTGTTGTGCGTCGGCCTCTCCCCGATGGAGAGGCCATATACACCCCCTCCCCCTCGGGGGGAGGGTTGGGGAGAGGGTCCGCAATCGTGGCGAAGCCACCTGTCATGTATTTTGAAATCTCAATAATAAAACGGCGACTATTTCTTTCTGGCGAGCTCAATTGGCGTTGACCTATCTATCCTTATCATGAGCAGCATGAAACAAATTTATACAGAAGCCCTGACATACGCTCGCCGCAAACATTCCGGATCATTCCTGATTCTGCTCTGCCTCTGGGTTTGCCTTGGCGCAGGTTGCACGTCGCT
>JAUQWW010000016.1 GCA_030834965.1 Gallionellaceae bacterium
GGGCAACATGCGCATGGCGCAGTCGTATCTTGGGCGGCCCTACAGCATCAGCGGACGCGTGGAACATGGCGACGGAGTGGGCAAGCAGCTCGGCTATCCGACGGCGAACATCCAGCTGAAGCACAACCGCCCGCCGCTATCCGGCATTTTTGTGGTGCGCGCGCACGGCGACGGCAGGCCGCCGATGCAGGGCGTGGCGAGCCTGGGCGTGCGCCCGACGGTGCGCCATGACGGCAAGCCGGTGCTGGAGGTGCACTTGTTCGATTTTGCGGAGCAGATATATGACTGGCACATGCGCGTGGATTTCCTGCACAAGCTGCGCGATGAGGCGAAGTTCCCCGACTTGCAGAGTTTGACGCAACAGATAGCGCTCGATGTCGAGCAGGCAAAACAGTGGTTTGAGAAAGATCATGGCAGAACAAAAATACCCGCTTAACCTTCCGGAAACTTCATTTCCCATGCGCGGCGATCTCGCCAAGCGCGAGCCGCAGATGCTGGCGCTGTGGCAGGCGCAACAGCGTTATCAGAAGATACGCGCGGCGAGCGCAGGCAGAAAGAAATTCGTGCTGCACGACGGCCCGCCCTATGCCAACGGCGACATCCACATCGGCCACGCGGTGAACAAGGTGCTCAAGGACATCATCGTCAAGAGCAAGACCCTGTCCGGCTTCGATGCGCCTTACGTGCCGGGCTGGGACTGCCACGGCCTACCCATCGAACTGCAGGTGGAGAAAAAACACGGCAAGGAAATTTCGCCTGCACGCTTCCGCGAACTGTGCCGCGAATACGCCGCCGAACAGGTTGAGCGGCAGAAGAAGGATTTCATCCGCTTAGGCGTGCTGGGCGATTGGGATCATCCCTACCTCACCATGAATTTCCAGACCGAGGCCGACATCATCCGCGCGCTCGGCAAGATATTCGAGCGCGGCTACCTGTACCAGGGCCGCAAACCGGTGAACTGGTGCCTGGATTGCCAGTCCGCGCTGGCCGAGGCGGAAGTGGAATATGAGGACAAGACCTCGCCTGCAATAGATGTTGGTTTTGAGGTGAAGGACAAGCCTGCGCTGGAAAAGGCATTTGGCGTGTCCCTGCCGGGTACTGCAAAAGTCTATGCGGTGATCTGGACCACCACGCCGTGGACGCTGCCTGCCAACCAGGCGGTGAGCGTGCATCCCGAGCATGAATATCGTCTGGTAAAGACCGAAAGGGGCTATCTGCTGCTGGTTGCCGAGTTGATGGAAAGCTGTTTGCAGCGCTATCAACTGGCTGGCGAAGTGGCCGGGCACTGCAAGGGAAAGCTACTGGATCTCCTGCCTCTTCAGCATCCGTTCAATGACCGCATCGTGCCCATCATCTGCGGCGAGCATGTCACGCTGGAAGCGGGTACCGGCCTGGTGCATACCGCCCCGGCGCACGGCCTGGACGACTACTTCGTCGGGCAGAAATACAATCTGCCGAACGACAATCCAGTGGGCGACGACGGCAAGTTTATCGCCGGCACGCCTTTAGTCGGCGGCTTGTTCGTCTGGAAGGCCAACGACATCGTCATCGATGCACTGAAAAACAGCGGACACCTGCTGCATCTGGAAAAATTGCAGCACAGCTACCCGCACTGCTGGCGGCACAAGACGCCGATCATTTTCCGTTCTACGCCGCAGTGGTTCATCGGGATGGAACACAAGCCCTCCCCTGCAGGCAGCACAGAGGGCTTGATTCAGGAAGTGCGCCACACACAGCACACGGAGGGCGCGACACTGCGAGACCTCGCCAACCAGGCCGTCAAGGCCACGCAATTCTTCCCGAGCTGGGGGCGCGCGCGGCTGGAAGCGATGATCAAGAACCGCCCTGACTGGTGTGTGTCGCGCCAGCGCAACTGGGGCGTACCAATTCCGTTCTTCGTGCATCGCGAAACCATGCAGTTGCACCCGCGCACGCCGGAGCTGCTGGAGCTGGTTGCGCAGCGCGTCGAGCAGCAGGGTATCGAGGCGTGGTTCGCGCTGGATGCGAAAGAATTGCTGGGCGATGAGGCAGCGCAATACCGCAAGCTCACCGACACGCTCGACGTGTGGTTCGACTCGGGCGCGACACATGCCGCCGTGTTGGCAAAACGCGAGGATCTGCGCTTCCCCGCCGACCTGTACCTGGAAGGCTCCGACCAGCATCGCGGCTGGTTCCAGTCCTCGCTTCTGACCTCGTGCGCGATGAACGGCCGCGCGCCATACGAAGCATTGCTCACGCATGGATTCGTGGTGGATGGCAGCGGCCACAAGATGTCCAAGTCCAAGGGCAACGTCATCGCACCGCAGAAGATTCTGGACACGCTCGGCGCCGACATCCTGCGCCTGTGGGTCGCCTCCACCGACTATTCCGGCGAACTGACCATCTCCGACGAAATACTCAAGCGCGTGGTGGAAGGCTACCGCCGCATCCGCAACACCTTGCGCTTCCTGCTGGCGAATATCGCGGATTTCGACCCGGCGAAACATGCCATGCCGGTAAGCGAATGGCTGGAGATCGACCGTTATGCGCTGGCGCTGGTAAAGGACTTGCAGGCGGAACTCGAAGCCGACTACGCGCGTTACGAATTTCATCTGGTCGCGCAGAAATTGCAGACCTTCTGCTCTGAACAACTGGGCGGCTTCTATCTCGACGTCCTCAAGGACCGTTTATACACCGCTGGTGGAAACTCGCATGCACGCCGTTCCGCGCAGAATGCGCTGTACCACATCACCCACAGCCTGGCGCGACTGATTGCGCCGATACTCAGCTTCACCGGCGAAGAGGTATGGGCCGTGCTGAGCGGCAAGGTGGATGAGAGCGTATTCCAGCAGGCGTGGCATGCGCTGCCTGATTTGCCGCAGGCAGACAGGCCGATGCTGGCGCAAAACTGGGCGGCGATTTGTTCCTGGCGCGCCAAGGCAAACAAGCAGATCGAAGAGGTGCGCGCCGCCGGGCTCATCGGCCAGGCGCTGGCAGCCGAGGTGGACATTTATGCGGCGGGCAATGATTACGACCTGCTCGCCCGCCTGGGTGACGACCTGCGCTTTGTGCTGATCACATCGCGCGCCACCGTGCATCGCGCGGCGAGCGAAGCGGAACAGCGCATAGATGTGATGCCGAGTACACACACGAAATGCGAACGCTGCTGGCATTACCGTAACGATGTGGGCAGCGATGCACAACACGCCACGCTGTGCGGCCGTTGTGTCAGCAATTTGTTCGGCAGCGGCGAGGCAAGGGACTATGCCTAGTTTGATGCGCTGGCTGGGCTCGTCCGCACTGGTAATCATCCTCGACCAGATCAGCAAGCAGTGGATCAGCAGCCATTTTGTTTATGGTGAAAGCCGTGCGGTGACGGATTTTTTCAACCTGGTGCTGGCGCACAATACCGGCGCGGCATTCAGCATGCTCAACGATGCGGGCGGCTGGCAACGCTGGCTGTTCAGCGCGATTGCCGTGGTTGCCTCGACGTGGATCGTGTGGCTGCTGTACAGACACCCGCAGCAGAAACTGTTTTGTTTCTCGCTGGCGCTGATCCTCGGCGGCGCGCTGGGTAATCTGATAGACCGTATCAGCTTTGGCTATGTGGTGGATTTCCTCGATTTTCACTGGGGCACCCATCATTTCCCGGCGTTCAACGTTGCAGATTCCGCCATCTCTTGCGGCGCCGCGCTGTTGCTGCTGGAAAGTTTCATGCATCCGAAAGGCAGGACCTAATGGACATCGTACTGGCTAACCCGCGCGGCTTCTGTGCCGGCGTTGACCGCGCCATTGAAATCGTCGAGCGCGCGCTGGCCCTGCATGGCGCGCCGATCTATGTGCGCCACGAGGTGGTGCACAACAAATTTGTGGTGGATAACCTGCGCCAGAAGGGCGCAGTATTCATCGAAGAACTGGACGATGTGCCAGCCGGCAGCATCCTCATTTTCAGTGCACACGGCGTGTCGCAGGCGGTGCGCAGTGAAGCCGAGGCACGCGGCCTGACCGTATTCGACGCCACCTGTCCGCTGGTCACCAAGGTGCACATTGAGGTCACGCGCATGCGTGCGCAAGGCAAGGAAATCATCATGATTGGCCATGCCGGACATCCCGAAGTGGAAGGTACGATGGGGCAGAGCAATGGCGGCATGTATCTGGTGGAATCGCCCGCCGACGTGAAACTGCTGCATGTGAAGGATGAAAACAATCTTGCCTTTGTCACCCAGACCACCCTCTCCATCGACGATGCCGGCGCCGTCATCGCCGCGCTCAAGGCGCGCTTCCCCAAAATCAGTGGCCCAAAAAAAGACGACATCTGCTACGCCACGCAAAACCGCCAGGACGCGGTCAAGCTGCTATCCACCCAATGCGATGTGGTAATCGTGGTCGGCTCGCCCAACAGCTCCAATTCCAACCGTCTGCGCGAAGTGGCACGCAACATGAACATACCCGCCTATCTGGTCGACAATGCCGGCGAGGTCAAGGCCGAATGGCTGGAAGGCAAGATGCACGTGGGTATTTCCGCCGGCGCTTCCGCCCCGGAAGTGCTGGTGCAAGAGGTCATTGCCCGGCTGAAGGAACTGGGTGCCATGAGCGTGCACGAATTGCAGGGCATCAATGAAAACGTGGTATTCCCACTGCCCAAGGCGCTGAATCCGCGCGCCTGACTGCAGCCAGCTTCATCGCCTGAGGCAGATGGGGTCTGCGGACAGCCGATGAAACGCCGTTGCGGGGTCACAACTACGCTCTGCTCGCTCACCCCAACACCTCTCCCAGCAGGCGACTGACTTTACCCCCGTTTCTCTCCGGTAAACATTGATTCACAAGCGTTTACCGTTCGTCCCCAATTTTTAACCATCCGTCAGCTATGGAAACGCTGTGCGCGGCCTGACTATAGAATTGCCGCACCGTTTGTCAGGAGACTGCTACCTATGGTCGCCTCGATGTGGAAACCTTGAAATCAGCGCAGTACTATCGCCAAACCTTAACGGAGCGTGCCATGGAAGACCCAATTCGGAAATATGCAATTCGAAAATTCGCTGCCAGAGGATTCTCGCTGATCGAACTTATGGTTACAGTGGCAATTGTCGCCATCATTGCCGTTGTTGCCATACCCAGCTATCAAAGCCATGTGGTTAAAGGCAACCGGGCTGCCGCGCAGTCCTTCATGCTGGACGTAGAGAATCGCGAAAAACAGTACCTGCTGGATGCACGCTCCTATGCGAGCACGCTGGGCACGCTAGGGATGACCGCACCTGCCGATGTCTCCAGGTACTACACCATTACGATCGATGTCGTCGCAACTCCACCGTCTTTTACGATCACGGCAGCGCCGATAGCGGGCACCCAGCAGGAGAGCGACGGCAATTTGACCCTGACCAGCTCTGGCGCCAAAACTCACGGCGCCAGCACCACATGGTGACCATATCTTGAAGCGATTACGCACAACTGAATTCGGTTTCACATTACCCGAGTTGCTGGTGGTTGTGGTAATTGCGGGGATACTGGCGACCATTGCCGTACCCAGCTTTCAGTCTCTCACCCAAAGCCAGCGGGCAAAAAATGCAAGCTTTGAGTTATTCGCAAGCCTTAACCTTGCCAGAAGCGAAGCCATCAAGCGCAACGCCAATGTTACGGTAACCCCCGTTTCAGGCAGCTGGCATGAAGGCTGGGACATCAGCGCGAGTGGCGTGCCGTCCATCCGATCCCAAAAGGCCATTAAGGGGATCGTTATCAGCGGTGGCCCTGCCAGCGTCGTTTATGCAAAAACCGGCAGAACCGCTACTGCCTCTTTCCAAGTTGACGTGTCGGCAACCGCCACTGCAAATGTGCGCTGCATCAAGATTGAGCTGAGCGGGATGCCGCGCTCGGCCAAGGGTGCCTGCTCATGACCTGCCCAAAGACCCAGAGCCTGCCGAAGCGCAATGTCGGCTTCAGCCTGATCGAGATCCTGGTAACGATTGTTATCCTGATGATAGGTCTGCTGGGCCTGGCCGGATTGCAGGGCAAGGCACTCACGTCGCAGCTGGAATCCTATCAGCGTTCGCAAGCGCTGGTTCTTCTGAAAGATATGGAAAACCGCATGAATGCCAATCGCAAGAATGCCTCTTCCTATGTGACTGCAACTCCGCTGGGCACCGGGGCTACATGCCCGGCAGCAGGAGCCACGATCGCCAGCGTTGACATGAACGAATGGTGCAACAGCCTCATGGGCGCCGCCGAAGTGCAGAGCGGGGCAGCGGCGGCAGGCGCGATCATCGGCGCACGCGGTTGCATTTACCAAACCGCCGCGTCGGCAGTTGGCTCTCCGGCCGAATACATGGTTGCCGTGGCGTGGCAGGGGTTGAACAGCACCGCCGCACAATCGGCTGTTGTCGCGGGTATGGGGAATTGCGGGCAAGGGGCATATGGTGATGAAACGCTGCGCCGTGTGGTGACCTTGCCTGTTTTTGTAGGTGTGTTGAACTGACATGAAAACTGCTGCTTACACGCGCACATTTGCAACGCGTCGCTCACAGCGTGGGCTTTCGCTGATCGAGATGATGATTTCCATCACGATCGGCCTGCTCATTCTTTCGGCCATGACGACCCTGTTCGTCAATCAGAGCAGAACCCGGGCGGAGCTGGATAAATCCAATCGCATGATCGATAACGGGCGCTACGCCATGGACCTCCTGTCCGACAACTTGAAGCTGGCCGGTTTCTATGGCGCGCTGGATCCCAGCTCCATCGCATTGCCCGGCGCACTGCCCGATCCATGCTCAACCAACATGGCGTCAATTAATGCCGCGATCCCTCTGCATGTCCAGGGCTTTGATGCTGCCAACACAGGCACCGCCGTGGCACCTCCTCCGACTTGTGTGCCCTCCTCAATAAAAAATGGCAGTGACATCCTGGTTATCCGCCGTGCCGATACATCAGGCCCGGTCGCGCAAACAGCCGCAGTCAATGGCACGCCTTACCTGCAAGCGTCGCTGTGCCAATATGACACGACGACATACCTGGTGGACAACACGCCCGCCAATTTTACGCTGCGCCAAAGAAACTGCACCTCCACCAGCACCACCCCCTACGCCGAGCTGCGGCGCATGCTGGTGCATATTTACTATATCGACCAGAACAATCAGGCTGGCGATGGCATACCCACACTCAAACGCGTCGAACTGAGCGAGGCCGGCGCCATGACCAGCGTAGCGCTGGTTGAGGGCATCGAATTCATGCAGATCGACTACGGCCTGGACACGAATTCCGATGGCGCTGCCGACAGTTACACGACTTGTTCGGCATGCACGATTGCAAACTGGTCCAACGTTGTTTCCGTCAAGATCACCTTGCTGTCACGCAACCTCGAGACCTCGGCCGGCTATTCCGACACAAAAACCTATACGCTGGGCCTTGCCGGCACGCACACGCCAGCCGCGGGCGACAACTACAAACGCCACACCTACGCCCAGACCATACGCCTGGTTAATCCGTCAAGCCGCAGGGAGACGCCATGACCACAATCAGCAAACAGCGTGGCAGCACACTGCTGGTGGCCCTCGTCATGCTGGTGCTGATGACGCTGATCGCAATTTCCGCCATGAGTTCGACCACCAGCAGCGTCCAGGTGGTCGGTAATGCGCAGTTTCGTGAGGAAGCCAACGCTGCCGGACAACAGGCGATTGAAAACGTGATCAGCAGCAGCGCGTTCAAGACGGTTGCGCCTGCGGCGCAAAGCATCGACATCAATGGCGACGGAGCTGCGGACTACAACGTGACATTCACGCCAGCGCCCAGCTGCATCTCCTATACGGCCACCGACCCTAGCGACGCCAGTGTGCCAAAAGAGTGCTTTGGATCGACGGGCAGCCTGTGCTATTGGACGCTATGGGATGTGACTGCAGTGGTGACAGACGTTCATGGCTCCGGTGCTGCCACCACCATACATCAGGGTGTGCGCACCATTGCCGGCTTGAATGCCGCGCTCACGTCCTGCGGCGTTTGATTTGATTGGAGGCTATCATGAAAAAGTTCGATAAGACCCTGCTGACGCTTGCCCTGCTGGGCATGCTCGCCCCTGCGACCGTCAGCCTGGCTGAAGACACCGACATCTACGCAGCCTCCGATAGTGAATCAGACAACCCCAACGTCCTGGTCATCATCGACAACAGCGCCAACTGGTCCGCAGCCAATCAGCACTGGCCGGGCGGCATCAAGCAGGGCCAGGCCGAGCTGAACGCATTGCGCACCGTCATCTCCGAGCTCAACTCGGACATCAATCTCGGCATGATGATGTTCACCCCGGGCAGCGGCGCGGCGAAGGACGGCGGCTATGTGCGCTTCCACGTGCGAAAAATGGGCAGCACCAACAAGAGCGCATTTCGGGAATTGCTCGGCAATCCGGCCGGTTGCAGCAACGGTGCAAACAGCCTGAACGGCACACCAAACTGCATCTACCAAAATTTCGATGCTCCTACTGAGAAAGTGGGTACCGCGAAAACCGATTACAGCGCGACCATGTTCGAGGCATTCAAATATTTCGGCGGCTACACCAGCCCGGCCCATGCCACGGACGATGTTGCCGGTGCACCGGTTGACGCCAGCCATTTTGGTGCGCTGCGCTATGCCGGCAATCCCGAGGCCAACAGTGACGCAGCCGCCTATACGGGCGGAGCCTCTAAACCGGAATACGTTTCGCCACTCAGCTCTGACAACAGCTGCGCCAAGAACTACGTCATTTTCATCGGCAACGGCTATCCGACCCAGGACTCGCCCTCTTCCCTACTGACCGGCGTAGGCGGCGACGCCACGCAGACGAGCGTGCCGGATTTCACCACCGTCAGCGGGATCTCGCAGACACTGCTCGGCAGCGGCAGCTATGCCAGTCAGGCGGCCTGCGAAACGGCGGCGGCCGCTACCTACGGCACGGCCTACGACAGCTACAGCTGTTCGAATCCGGTCGTCAGCACCAACACCACCGCACTGGGCACCTCGGCCTGCGGCCAGTATGCCTCGCAGGCGGCCTGCGAAACCGCGGCTGCCACGGCACATCCGGGCTACAGCAGCTATTCCTGCACGGTTGCCGCCGCTTGCGCCGGCACGCAAAG
>JAUQWW010000086.1 GCA_030834965.1 Gallionellaceae bacterium
ATACCCGCTACAACAACCACGGTTACGGCGTGAGCGTGGTGCAGCCGCTGTTCAACCAGCCCAAATGGCTGGTCTATTCCGAATCCAGATTGCAGGTTGCCCAGACCGAGGCACAATTCAAGAGCACCGAACAGGATCTGATCCTGCGCGTGGCGCAAGCCTATTTCGACGTGCTGATCGCACAGGACAGCGTGCAACTTGCCACGGCACAGAAGAGCGCCATTACCGAACAACTGGAACAAGCCAAGCGCAACTTCGAAGTGGGCACCGCCACCATCACAGACACCCATGAAGCCCAGGCGCGCCACGACCTGGTGAGCGCCCAGGAAATCGTCGCACAGAGCAACCTGGAAATCGCCAAGCGCGCGCTGCAACAACTGACCAATGCCGCCCCAGGCGAACTGCGCCCGCTGGGCACGCAGTTCCAATTGGAGGGACTACAACTGCCCGGCATGGAAAAATGGGTGGAAGAAGCGCAACAGCGCAACCTGCAACTGACCATCGCACAAGCCGCCGCGGAACTCGCCGAACAGGAAGTAAAGCGCAATCGCGCCGGCCATTACCCGACGGTGGACCTGGTGGGCAACTATTCCGAAAACTTTGCCAACGGCAGCAGCCAGGGCGTCGGCAGCGACAGCCGCGCAGCCGCCGTCGGCGTGCAGCTCAACATGCCGCTGTACCAGGGCGGAGCGACCCAGTCCCGGCTGCGCGAGGCCCAGGCCAACCGTGACCGTGCCAAGGAAGAGCTGGAAAATGCGCGCCGCACGGTCGCCCTGCAAACGCGCCAGGCCTATCTTGGCGTAGTGAATGGCCTGGCCCAGGTCAAGGCGCTGCAGCAGGCGCTGAAATCCAGCGAGAGCCTGCTGGAAGCGAGCAAGCTGGGGCAGGAAGTCGGCGTGCGCACCAACCTGGATGTGCTGAATGCGCAACAGCAGCTTTATTCCACCCGGCGCGACTTGTACCAGGCGGAATACAACTACCTGATCAGCCAACTGCGGCTGAAGGCCGCCGCCGGAACCTTAGTCGAAGATGATCTGGCGCTGGTTAATCGAGCGCTTTATTAGAGTTATCCGGCAGCGTCAGACATTCCTGCAGGGACCGATCCCAATCTGGCAACTGAACGCCGAACTGTGTGAGCAGTTTTGCGTTTGACAGCACCGAGTACATGGGGCGCCGTGCAGGCGTGGGAAATTCTGCAGTGGGGATGGCGCGCAACGCCGGCGGATGGTCGAGATGATCAAACAGGCCGCATTGTGCGGCAGCCTGCGCAAAGCCAAACCATGAAGTTTGTCCTTGTGCGGTCAGGTGGTAAATCCCGTTGATTTGTCTTTGGTCTGGATGGGCCAGGTAGAGCGCGATGATGCGTGCCGTAGCGCGTGCAATCTCCCGGCTCCATGTCGGCGCGCCAAGCTGGTCGTTCACGATGGTCAATTCGCTGCGCTGGCTGCCCAGACGTTTTATCGTATTCAGGAAATTTTTGCCGTGTGCGTCGTACACCCAGCTCGTTCGGAATATCAGGAAGCGCGACGCTGCTGCGCAGATGGACTGCTCGCCTGCCAGCTTGCTGCGTCCATATTCATTTGCGGGATTGGGTGCATCCTGCTCGGTATAGGGGGTGGATTTCGTGCCGTCGAACACATAATCGGTAGAGTAGTGGACAAGCAGGGCATTCAATTGCCTGGCCTCCTCCGCCATGATGCCGGGGGCAATACCATTCACTTGCATGGCGAGATCGGGTTCGGTTTCTGCTTTGTCCACGGCGGTGTAAGCCGCGGCACTGACGATAACATCAGGCTGCAACTTGCGGATTTTCTCGCGGATAGAATCGGCATTCGACAGATCAATGTCTTGCCTGTTCCATGCAGTCAGCTCGCCCAGACTGGCGAGAGAGGATTGCAGCTCGCCGCCTACCTGGCCGTTCTTGCCCACCAATAATATTTTCATGGAAACAGCTCTGCTTTGGAAAAAGGTAAGCCCTCTTGATCCTTTTTCGACAGGACGGGCTTCTCTCCTTGCAGTGGCCAGTCAATTGCCAGGCCCGGATCGTCCCACACAATGCATCGCTCAAACTCGGGCGCCCAGTAATCCGTAGTCTTATATATCACCTCGCTATATTCGGTAAGCGACAAGAAGCCGTGGGCAAAACCGTGAGGAATCCAGAACATGAGCCTGTTCTCAGCAGACAAATGGTTGCCTACCCACTGCCCCAGAGTGGGTGAATTTTTGCGCAGATCGAGCGCCACATCAAAAATCTCGCCCGCCACAACCCGTATTAATTTTCCTTGTGGTTGCCTGATTTGGTAGTGCAGGCCACGTAAGATATTTCTTGCCGAACCGGAATGGTTGTCCTGAACGAATGTATCGCTGATTCCGGCAAGTTGCTCAAATTTGCGCTGGTTAAAGCTTTCGAAAAAAAAGCCGCGCGCATCTTCAAAGACATCAGGCTGGATGAGCAATGGTCCCAGGATGGTAGTTGCAGTGATTTTCATTAATAAGACGGCTCTCTCAACAGGGCCAGTAAATATTGGCCGTAGCCATTCTTTGCTAGAGGGGCGGCCAAGTTTTCCAGCTGTTCCGCAGTAATGTATCCTTTGCGATAAGCTATTTCTTCCGGACAGGAAATCTTCAGGCCTTGGCGGTTTTCCAGAGTCTGGATGAACATTGAGGCTTCCAGCAGCGATTCATGCGTGCCGGTATCCAACCAGGCAAAACCTCTGCGCATGACCTGGACATTGAGCATGCCCATTTCAAGATAATGTTGCAGGACAGCGGTAATTTCGAGTTCACCGCGCTTTGAGGGCCTGAGTGATTTCGCAATCTCAATGACTTGCTGGTCACAGAAATATAGCCCGGTCAGGGCATAGTTGGACTTTGGCTTTGCGGGTTTTTCCTCGATACTGAGAACATTTCCCGTGCTGTTGAATTCGACTACGCCATATCGTTCAGGGTCATGCACATGATAGGCGAATACAGTCGCCCCGTTTTTTTTGGTAGTGGCGGCGAGTAACAGGCTCTCGAAATTGTGGCCATAGAAAACGTTGTCGCCCAGCACCAGCGCACAAGATTCATTGCCAATGAAGCGCTCGCCGATAATGAAGGCTTGCGGAAGTCCTTCCGGCGCAGGCTGCACGGCATAGGAGAAATTCATCCCCCATTGCGATCCGTCTCCGAGAAGCCGCTCGAAATGCGGCAGGTCATGTGGAGTGGAGATCACCAGAATGTCGCGGATACCCGCGAGCATCAGCGTCGACAGCGGATAGTAGATCATCGGCTTGTCATAGATTGGCAATAGTTGCTTGGAAATGGTCTGGGTGACCGGGTAAAGCCGGGTGCCTGAGCCGCCTGCAAGTATGATGCCTTTCATGATGTTTTCCTGTCGCCGTAGTTTTGTTGAATCCAGTTCTGGTATTCGCCGCTGATTACGGCATCGACCCAGGCGGTATTGGCCAGATACCATTCCACCGTTTTGCGCAGCCCCGACTCGAAGGTTT
>JAUQWW010000087.1 GCA_030834965.1 Gallionellaceae bacterium
GATAGCGGCGGGCGGTTGTGCTTCAGCTGGATGTTCGCCGTCGGATAGCCGAGCTGCTTGCCCACTCCGTCGCCATGTTCCACGCGTCCGCTGATGCTGTAGGGCCGCCCAAGATACGACTGCGCCATGCGCATGTTGCCCTCGGCCAGCGCCGCGCGCACTGCTGTGCTGGAAACACGCACGCCTTCATGCAGCACGCTGTGCATGGCTTGCACCTCCAAACCATGCTGCGCGCCAATCTTCTGCATCAGCGCAAAATCCCCGCTGCGCCCGCTGCCGAAACGGAAATCATCGCCGATCAGCACGAATTTCGCCGCCATATTTTCGTACAGCGCCTGCACGAAATCCGCCGCGCTTACCTGTGCAAACTTCTGGTTGAAGCGGCACACATGCACGCGATCCACGCCGAACGCCGCGAACAGCTCCAGCTTCTCGCGCATGCTGGTCAGCCGGGCCGGAGCCTGCTGCGGGGTGAAAAATTCGCGCGGATGCGGTTCGAACACCACCACTGCCATCGGCAAGCTGCGCTCGCGCGCCGCAGTGCGCAGCTGCTCGAGCACAGCCTGATGGCCGAGATGCACGCCATCGAAATTACCGATGGTCAGCGCAACCGGCTGTGCAACAGAGGGATGAAGTCCGCGAAAAATCAGCATATAAGGCGCGGATTATACCTTAGAAGCTGTTCCAAAAAATTCGTGAACGTCGGTCAGACCGGGGTGGTTGATTGTTTCATCAGGCATTTCGTGAATGGAGCCGCAGTCAGCGTTTCAGTAGCTGCTCACGCAACTCGGCACAGCGCGGATTGGGCGATCCGTCCGCTTCCAGCACGTCGAATTCGCGGCAAGTGGAGGGGCGCTGTGCGTAGATGCTGCACGAGACCTGCTTGCCTGGTTCGCCTTTGAGCGCGATGCAGCGCACCGGCTGGCTGGCCGTTCCCTTCATGCAGCGCAGAAACGGCGAAACGGCTTCGGTGAGTTGTGCGGGTACGGTGCCGCCGGGCGCATCGTCCGCCTCTCCCCAGTAGAAGGACACGCGGAAGCTGGCGCAACACGCGCCGCAGGTTTGGCAGGGGTTGGTGGTCATACTGCACTTTTGGTTTTGGTAGGGGGGCAATAAGCGCAGCGCATTGCACCGGATGGCTTGGAAATGAAGAATATTCATGCGGCGCAATGCGCTGCGCTTATTGACGCCCTACAGTGTGCGCCTTACACGAGTTACAGTGTACGCCTTACGTGAGTTGGAAGGCTTCTTTACAAAATGCAATTTTTTCTTTGAGTTTTTCTATCGACCCGTACATGCCAGGTTGTGTGTAGAAGTAAGCACAGCCACCATATTTGGACATAAGCGCTCGTATTTCATCAATCTGCGGTGTTTTCTGATACCGCTCGACAGCTTCAACTTGCATAGTAGGATTGATCACAACAATTGCCCAAGCTGGGCCATACTTCCGTAGAGCTTCTCTACGGTCTAGATTGTTTATCAGCTCTAGGACAGTGTCTAGTTGGTACATTGAGGCTCATCGATTAATTAGGGGTTATCATCATTCCCTACGCCGTCCCGCCCACCGTCAACCCATCAATCCTAACCGTCGGCTGCCCCACGCCGACCGGCACGCTCTGGCCTTCCTTGCCGCAGGTGCCTACGCCGGGATCGAGCGCCATGTCGTTGCCGATCATGCTGACGCGGGTGAGCGCTTCGGGGCCGTTGCCGATGAGCGTGGCGCCTTTGACCGGATAGGTGATCTTGCCGTCTTCGATCATGTAGGCTTCGGAGGTGGAGAACACGAATTTGCCGCTGGTGATGTCCACCTGTCCGCCGCCGAAGTTGGCGGCATACAGGCCGTGCTTGACCGATGCGATGATTTCCTGCGGATTCCTGTCGCCGTTCAGCATCATGGTGTTGGTCATGCGCGGCATCGGCAGGTGCGCGAAAGATTCGCGCCGCGCGTTGCCGGTGGTCGGCACGCCCATCAGGCGCGCATTCAGGCTGTCCTGCAGATAGCCCCTGAGGATGCCGTCCTCGATCAGCACGGTGCGCTGCGCGGGATTGCCTTCGTCATCCATTTGCAGCGAGCCGCGCCGGTCGGGGAGGGTGCCGTCGTCCACGACCGTCACGCCCCGGGCTGCGACGCGCTCGCCGATGCGGCCGGAAAAAGTGGAGCTGCCTTTGCGGTTGAAGTCGCCTTCCAGCCCGTGCCCCACCGCTTCGTGCAGCAGGATGCCCGGCCAGCCGGAGCCCAGCACCACAGTCATGCTGCCCGCCGGTGCGGGGCGCGCGTCGAGGTTGATCACGGCCTGGTGCACCGCCTTGGCGGCGTAGTCCTGCAGGACTTCATCGGTGAAATAGGCGTAATCGAAGCGTCCGCCGCCGCCGGCGGAGCCTTGTTCGCGGCGGCCAGCGCTTTCCACGATGACCTGCAACGACAGGCGCACCAGCGGGCGGATGTCGGCATTCATCAGGCCGTCGCTGCGCGCCACCAGCACCATTTCATATTCGCCTGCCAGCCCGGCCATTACCTGGGTCACGCGCGGATCGAGCGCGCGCGCATAACGTTCCAGGCGTTCCAGCAGCGCAACCTTGCTGGCATCGTTCAGGCTGGCAATCGGGTCGTGCGGGAGGTACAAACCCCGCTGTCTGGCCGCATGCAGGCCTCCGACCGGACTCAGCACAGGCGCCGACTGTTTTCCGCCCTGGCGCGCAATGGCGCGCGTCGCCTGCGCTGCACTATCCAGCGCGGTCAGGCTGATGTCGTCGGAATAGGCAAAGGCGGTCTTCTCGCCGCTCACCGCGCGCACGCCCACGCCCTGGTCGATGCCGAAGCTGCCGGATTTGACGATGCCTTCTTCCAGCGACCAGCTCTCCGCGCGGCTGTATTGAAAATACAGGTCGGCGTAATCCAGCCGGTGCGCCAGCATATTGCTGAACACCTGCTCCAGATGGTGCGCATTCAGCGCATGCGAGGTGAGCAGGGTTTGTTGCACGAGCGAGAATGGGGTGCTGTTTTTCATGGTAATCACGTTAACGGGCATGGCAATTTGCGGCCCTGAATTGATGAGGTTACAAAAATGTATCGCTGCGCGATGTTCATGTTTAAAGGGTGCGGTGCGACAGGGCAGGCAGGCTGGCGCGCAAGCTGGACAGGTAGGATGGATTCACGTCTGCGATGACGATGCCCGAGCCGCGTGACAAGCGATCCAGCACGCGTCCCCACGGATCGACAATCATGCTGTTGCCGTGTGTTTCACGGCCGCTGATGTGGTAACCACCCTGTGCGGCCGCCACGACATAGGCCAGATTTTCGATGGCGCGTGCGCGCACCAGCACTTCCCAGTGCATCTTGCCGGTGGTTTCGGTGAAGGCGGAGGGCAGTACAATAATGTCCACATTCTTCATCGCGCGGAACAGCTCCGGAAAGCGCAGGTCGTAACAGATGGCCAGGCCGATGCGGCCGAACGGGCTGTCCACCACGACCACCTGATCGCCCGGCTCTATGGTGCGCGCCTCGTGATAGTGCTCATTGCCGAGATCGAGATTGAACAGGTGAATTTTGTCGTAGCGCGCCACTTGCTCGCCAAGCTCGTCATACACCAGGCAGGCGCTGCGCACTTTGTCCGGCGCATGCGCTTCCAGCGGGATGGAGCCGCCCACCAGCCAGATTTTATGCTTGCGTGCGGTTTCACTCAGGAACGATTGGATCATGCCGATGCCCGCTTGCTCGCGCACCGCGATCTTGTCCGTGTCCTTCATACCGATGATCGGAAAATATTCCGGCAGCACGACCAGGCGCGCGCCTTGGGCGGCCGCCATTTCAATCAGGCGGCGCGCTTCGTTCAGATTGCCCATGACATTGGGTCCGGAGGCCATCTGCACGGCCGCCACCTTGAATGCCAGGGTTTGAGCGGCAATCCGCTGCTGGGTGGAGTTTGGATCTAGCATGTTCATGCGTACTTTCTAAGGATGATGATTGAACCTGAAAATCTCAAATCAAGCCACACAACCAGCGACTTTGCTGGCGTATTTTGCCAGCTTAGTCGAATGGCTAGTAGTTTTATCAGAGTTCACAGAGAGGGCGCGGTACTCATGGCTTTTTCCGTTGCACCTGTTGGGTGACACGCCAGCATCGGCAACCCATTCGTTTTCTCTGTGATCTCTGTGAGCCCTGTGGCTAATTCTTTTGCAGGTTTATCCTGTCTGATTGCATCAATTCGCGGGCTTTATTTCGCCCAGTTTTACCACATTCGGGTCGGTCCAGGTACCCGTGATATTGTATTCAAACGATACCAACTTATCGAGCGGCTCGCGCAGTAGTTTGTTGGCGATGAAAACGCCTACCCCGACGGCCGGGCCGGCGGCAAATGCGCCCAGCAGCGACACGCTGTTTCCCACAGTAGGCAGGACGCGTACCCGCAGGTTTTGCGTTTCACGATCCAGGTCTATCTGCCCGATCATCGTCACCTTGGCGGCGGAGCCGTCAATCTTGAAATCACTGGTCGACATCACGCCATGCTTGACTTGCGCGGTGCCCGCAATGCTGTCGAACTTGAAGCCCTCGCTGAATACGTCGGTGAAATCCAGCGTGATGCGTCTGGGCAGCGCTTGCAGGCTGAGGATGCTGAGCAGCTTGCCGATGCCCGGTTCGATTTTCAGGAACTGCCCCTTGCCTGTATCCAGCTTCAGGTTGCCATCCAGCATGGCATAGCTGAAGTCGTCCGGCCCGCCTGGCCAGGAAAATGCGCCCTCGAGCGTGCCGCTGCCGTCCTTTACGGAGTTTGGATACCCCGAACGCGCGAGGATTTTCCCTGCGTTGCTGATTTCCAGTTTGAGATTGACCTGCGTCTGCGGCGCGGCAGCCGACATGTTCCATATTCCATCCGCCGTCAGTACGCCGTCGGGGTTGGTGATGCGCATGCTGTCCAGCAGCCAGTCACGCTCGTGCTGCTGCGCCAGAAATTCCAGCTTGCCGAGCGGCTTGCCCATGAAGGTCAGGTCGTCCACCGTCAGGTCGAGGGTGGGAAACTCGGTGCGCGCAGCGTCGGCGCTGATCGGCTTTTGCGCAGCGTCATCCTTGCTCTTGTTTTTGCCCTTGTCCTCGTACAAGGACAGATTTTTTAGGCGTGCCAATAATTTTCCGCCGTTCTGTGTGTGCCAGCTCACTTCGCCATTTACTTCCCTGGCCGCCAGCTGTGCCGCAAATACGCCCTTGCTGTTGCGTGCGTTGATGCGCAAATCGCCCACGGATTGGCCATACCCGCTGACCTTGCGGATCAGCAGGTCATCGATTCCGTCAAAGCCGGGCAGCGATGCGCCATTCTTCTGAGAGAGTTTCTTGTCACTGAGCAGCGCGCCCCAGCCTTCCAGGGACAATTGCGGCACGGTGCCGGTGATCCACACGCCGTCTTTGTCCAGCCATTTGCCGGCGTTGCCAAAATTTACGATGCCACGCTTGATGGCCCAGTCGCCTTTCTCCTCAACACGCTGAAATCTGGCGCCCAACAGCTTGCCGTACTGGAGAGACAGCACATCCTGTTGCGCACCTGTGCTTTTTTGCTCAAAGTGCAATGGAATGATTTCCTCGGCCCTCTTGGAGAACGGGGCTGGCAGGTCGGAAATCACGCCGGCCAGGCTGGAGGTGATCACCACATTGGTCTGCTGCTTCTGTGCTTGCTTCGGCATCGTCGTGATCTCTGCCCGCCAGTCGCTGCCACCGCGCAAATAAGAATACAGCGGGTGGGGCGCAATCTTGCGCAGCGTGTCGAAATCGGCGTGGCCGGTCGCCTTGGCATGCACAGTGCCGCTCTCGCCGCTCTGGACTGCCAGCGTGGCCGGGCCGCCAAGAATTTGCGCGCTGGCATTTTGCGTGCGCATCGAGGATTCAGTGAATGTCAGAACGCCATTGGTGTGGCTCAATAGCGGTATGCCGTCACCCAGGCTGATTTCATTGTCGATGAAACGCCAGGCGCCGGAAACCTTCACCGGCTTGCTGCCGCGCAGCGGAACATCCACCTGCAGATTCAGGGTGCCGTTGCCGCGCGCCGTCATGTCGTCGGTAAAGCCGTCTATATATCCTCGCACCGGGCTTTTCTGGATGAAATCCAGGCCGCGTGCGGTTTCAGCCTGCGCTTCGCCGCGTATCTGCAACACCAGGTCAGGGCTGGCCATATCGGGCATGACCACGCTGACTTTCTGCAGCTGCGCACCATTCGTCATGCCGGCGGGTGCATTTACCTCGAGGCGCTTGCCCTGTATTGACAGCGTTGCAGTATTGCCAATTACCCGCGGCCATCCCTTGACGTATTCCACCACCACTCCCTTGGCGCGCGCCTGGATCTGAAACGTGCCTTTCTTGGGGTCGTCGAACGGAAAGTCGTGCAGGTCACCATGCAGGCGCAGGCGGAAGTCATCGGACTGCCCATCCAGCAGCGCGCCGCGTATCCACTCATGCGCTTCCATGTCCAGCGCAAACAGCGGGATATAGCGGTCCGTGCTGCGCACGGCGGCGCGCGTCAGATGAACGGTCAGGTCTATCACGCCGGGGCTGTTGGGCAGGGTCTGAAAACTGCCGTATGCATTTCCGGCGACATCCGCATTGGCGACAGATATGTTGTTCAGCTTAATTTCCAGCCCGCGCTTGTTCGTCTGCCAACTGGACTGGGCGGTAAGCGTATCGAACTGCAGCGGCTCCGTAATGAATTGCGGTGCGTCCACTCTCAGCTTGTGCGCATTCACCAATAATGTGCCGCGGTTGTTGCTGCCATTCAGCTCGCCGCTGAGTCCGCTGAAGCCGGGCAGGTTGGCTGTGCGGTTCATGGACAACTGGTCGAAGTGCGCCTTGACTTCGTAGTCCACCAGCTTTTCGGCATCGCCCTGCCATTTCAGTTGCAGACCGGCGACCTGTCCGCGGGGCGCGTATTCGGCAATCTGCCGTTTCAGATTGGGTCCCAGCGGCAGGAAATCAGTCAGGCTGGCAATGCGTGCCAGATCTAGCGCGTTGGCACGCATCTCGCCACTGGCGTATTTTCTGCCTTGTGTATCCTCAAGGCGCAGGAATAAATCGGTGGGTTGCAACGCCAGGCCGTCATGCATTTGCAGCGAGAATTTGTGCGTGGCAACTTCAAATCCTTTCGCCGTATCCTGCCAGGTGAGGCGGCCACGCAGTGTGCGCAGATCGAGAGGCGGCAGGTCATCGGCCAGACGTGTCCGCACATCTGCCAGCGCGAGATCGGCGGTGGCCTGGCTGATCGTCCCGTTTTCGACGCTCAGCCAGCCGCGCAGTGCGCCCTTGCCGTGCTTCAGCAGCGCCAGATCTGGCAGCCACGCATGCCATGCCGCCACATCGGCGTAATCGAGCCGGGTATAGAGCTGCCCCTGCCAGCTTTTCAGGTCATCGAAGTTGGCGCCTTTGAAATCGCCGCGCACATCGAGTTGTGTGGATAGCTCCCCTGGCGGCAGCGCGCGCAGCGCAAAACGGTGACGATTATTCCAGCGGTTTTCAAGGAGCAGATTAACCTGATTGAATACCAGCAGCGGTGTGCCACGTTGCTCATCCATCCAGGTGATGCGTGCATCGCGCACCACGATGCGAGACTGATGCAGCAGAAGATTGGCCATGTCGTTGTCCGACGATTGATCGGACAGCGGCGCACCTGCAATAAAAAGTTTGCCCTGCTCATCACGCTTGATCAATAGGTCTGGCTGGTCCAGTTCCAGGCTGGACAAACGCAACTGTCCGGTCAGCAGCGATCTCCATGACAACACACCATCTACCTGCTGCAGTATTAGCGCCGTATTCCCCTGTTGGTCCAGAATGCGCACATCAGTGAGCTGCAAATGTGGGCGAAGGCCTCGCCAGTCGGCTGCGATCCTGCCGATGGAGACCGGCTGCCCGATGGCCTGGGTAATGGTGGTGGTGATCGTGCCGTGATAACGCTCGATGTCCGGCAATATCCAGTAGCGCAGCCCCAGCAATACTCCGGCAGCAACAAAAACGAGCAGCGTTGCGCCGACCAGCACGATGCGGGTCAGGCGGTTCAGGCTGCGCCAGGTGAAGTGCAAGGTTGCTTTCAGCATATGGCAGGAGACTGGGCAAGCAAGCGGGGTATGGTGCGCATCGGCATGGTCATGGAATTGCCGGTGAGGATTGCCAGTAAGGATCTATGTCGCCATGCATGTATATAATGAAACATCGAATGCATTTTACCCCGAAGATCATGCCATGAATACCGCTATCCCAGCCGATTTTGACAGTGTTTTGCCGCAAACGTTGCATGGCAGTCGCTATGTGCAACGCCTGCTCGACAGCGACAGCGAACTGCTGCCGTGGCTGCGCACCCATTACGCACGACCATGCAGCGGGGAGGAAATGGCGGGATGGCTCGATGCCATGCCGGTTACCGATGAAGACTCGCTGTCGCGTGCCTTGCGCCGCCTGCGCAAGCGCGTCATGCTCAAGCTGCTGGCGCGCGACCTGGGCGGACTGGCAGATCTGGATGAAGTGATGGGCACGATGACTGCACTGGCGGAACTGGTGGTGCAGCGCGCCCAATCCTTCGTGATGCAGTCCCTGGTGGAGCAGTACGGAGCGCCGATTGGTGCGGCCAGCGGTACACCCCAGGAATTGTTGATCATCGGCATGGGCAAGCTGGGCGGCGGAGAGCTGAATGTCTCCTCCGACATCGACCTGATTTTTGTATACCCGGAAGATGGCGAAACCAACGGTGCGCGCGGCCTGTCCAACCACGAATTCTTCTCCAAGCTCGGACGCCGCCTGATCAGCCTTATTCATGAGCCGACGGAAGAAGGATATGTGTTCCGGGTCGACATGCGGCTGCGCCCCTACGGCGACAGCGGCCCGCTGGTGATCAGTTTCGGCGCACTGGAAGGCTATCTGGTCGAGCAGGGGCGCGAATGGGAACGCTATGCGTGGATCAAGGCGCGCGTCATCTCTCCACCGGCCAGCCCATCAACGAACGGGCATGCCCGTTCCCCTCTCCCCAACCCTCTCCCGCAAGCGGGCGAGGGGGCAAACGAATCGCTACGCGAGCTTTATGTCAACGAACTGATGCAGCTCGTGCAGCCTTTCGTGTTCCGCAAATATCTCGACTTCGGCGCGTTCGAGTCGATGCGCAAGCTGCATGCGCAGATCCGCCAGGAAGTGCAGCGGCGCGACCGTCTCAACAATATCAAGCTGGGCCCCGGCGGCATCCGCGAGATCGAGTTCATTGCACAGGTGTTTCAGCTGATACGCGGTGGGCGAGATGCCGGCCTGCGCATCCGCCCCACGCTGCAAGTGCTGCAACTGCTGCGCGAGAACAACCAGGTCACACCGGAAACGGTTGCAGGGTTGAGTGCGGCCTATGTTTTCCTGCGCAATCTGGAGCATCGCCTGCAATATCTGGATGACCAGCAAACCCAGGACTTGCCAGCCAACCCCGATGATCAGGCGGCGATAGCGGCTGGCATGGGTTGCCCGGACTACAACGCCATGCTGGGGCAGCTCAACCGGCATCGCACGCTGGTAAGCGAACAGTTCGCGCAGATTTTCAGCACGCAGGAGAGCGAAGTGCCGGACAGCGATGCGCCGGGCAATGTGCTGTGGCATGAAAACATGAATGAGGAAGCGCTGCGTGACGCATTGGGCAAGCTGGGTTATGCCGATGCCGGCAATCTGGCCGAACGGCTGCTGCAAATCCGCAGCAGTGCTCGCTACCGCCAGTTGCCGGAGTCCAGCCGTCAACGTCTGGACAAGCTGGTTCCGCAATTCATCACGCTGTGCGCAGCGCCGGCCGCACAAGGAGAACGCCGCAAGGCGCCGCGCGAAGATGTGAACGGAAGCGGCGCTCAGGATCGCAGAGCGCAACGCGTGGCCGTTATCCCGGGACAGAACAACTGCGACGAGTCCTTGCCGCGCATGCTCAGCCTGCTGGAAAACGTCAGCCGGCGGGCGTCCTACCTGGCCTTTCTATCGGAATATCCGCAGGTCATACAGCGACTGGTGGGAATTGCCGGCGCCAGTGCGTGGGCGTTCGACTATCTGATCCAGCACCCCATCCTGTTGGATGAATTCCTGGACGTGCGCGAAATTTACCGCGTGCCGGATTGGCCCGCGCTGGACCGGACGCTGCAGGATCAGCTGGACGCATGCGGCACAGACACGGAACGGCAGATGGAGGTGTTGCGCCAATTCCAGCACAGCCAGATATTCCATCTGCTGGCGATGGACCTGCAGGGGCTGCTGCCGCTGGAAATCCTGAGCGATCATCTCAGCGATCTGGCCAACCTGATCCTGCGCCACGTGCTGCAACTGTGCTGGCGCGATGCGCGCAAGAAACACCAGGAACAGGCGCAATTCGCCATCATCGCCTACGGCAAGCTGGGCGGCCGTGAACTGGGCTACGCTTCCGATCTGGACCTGATTTTTCTGTACGACGACCCGCACCCGGATGCGGGGGAGGTCTATGCCAAGCTCGCGCAGCGCATCAACACCATGCTGAGCAGCTACACATCATCCGGCCGCCTGTATGAAACCGATCTGCGCCTGCGCCCGAATGGCGCGAGCGGCTTGCTGGTCAGCTCGATCGAGGCGTTCGAAGACTATCAGCAGCATCATGCGTGGGTGTGGGAGCACCAGGCGCTGACGCGCGCGCGCTTCAGTGCGGGTGATACGAAAGTCGGCGCCCAGTTCGAGGACATACGTACCGCCGTGCTGCGCCAGCCGCGCGACCTGGATGCGTTGCGCCGCGAGATCGTGGCGATGCGGCAGAAAATGCATGACGGACATCCGAACAACAGCAACCTGTTCGACATCAAGCATGATCGCGGCGGCATGGTGGACGTCGAGTTCATCGTGCAATTCCTGGTGCTGGCTTATGCCCACACCTATCCTGAACTGACTGCCAACAGCGGCAATCTGGCGCTGCTGGTGCGCGCCGGGGCGCTGGGCCTGATTGATGCTCAGTTGGCGGAAGCGGTATGCCGCTGCTACCGCAGCTTGCGGACCATGCAACACAGGATGCGCTTGAACAACCAGGTGCCATGCCGGGTCAAGGCAGGTGAAATTGATACGGCGCCGGTGATTGCCTTGTGGGGCATGCTGCTGGAGCAGACCGAGGCCCAGACCAAACGGTTTTTGTAGGAAACTTACCTGCAAATAAAACCGAAATATTCCTATATTTTATTCTTGGTTTGTGGAGCAACATGCAACCGTCGAGAAAAGGAACATTTCATGGTTTAACGGTTTCTTTTTTCTGCGGATATCTCCCCCTTTTTGGCATCCTTAATCGGATGCCATTCTTTTGTCTTCATGGCTACACAATGCCCGATAACTGAGAGCATGCGCAACACCTGTTGTTGTGCGAAAATATTCGCCTTTCAGCAATTGGCATCCACACCATGACGGAACCGCAAGCATCAATAGACTATGGCGAGGAAGCCGACCCTCACCCGTCCGCATGGGTACGCACGATCTTGTGGATTGCCGGCAGCCTGGCGCTGCTGCTGGGAATCATCGGCATCGTGCTGCCCGGGCTGCCGACGACGCCGTTTGTCATTGCGGCTGCGGCCTGCTATGCGCGTGCCTCGCCGCGCTTTTACCACTGGCTGCTGGCGAACAAGACATTCGGACCGCTCATCATCGAATGGCGGCGGCACCACAGCATTCCCTACAAGATCAAGATCGTCGCCATCATCACGATGACCCTGACGATTTCCGCATCGATCTGGATGTTCTCGGGCAAGCCATGGCTGCAGGGAATGCTGGCCGCGATCGCGGTTACGACAGCGATCTGGCTGTACCGCGTCCCGTCGCGCGACAGGCCGCGCTGACGCCGGTTTTTGGCCCTTCGGCCGCCGGTCCCATATTCGCCGTATAATCCGGCTGTACTTAACTTTCTCTGAGGCGGGGTCGATCATGACTACATCCGTTGCAAAAGCCATTCCGGACGTGCAAAACCTGGCTGACACGCGGCACCTGGCGATCAACAAGGTTGGCATCAAAAGCATCCGCCATCCGGTTGTCGTGCGCGACAGGCGCGTGGGGGTGCAGCATACCGTCGCCACCTTCAACATGTACGTGCATCTTCCACACAATTTCAAGGGCACGCACATGTCGCGCTTCGTCGAGATTCTTAACCAGCACGGGCGCGAAATCTCCGTCGAATCGTTCGAAAGCATCCTGCGCGAGATGGTCGAAAAGCTCGAGGCGCGGTCCGGCTATATTGAAATGGCCTTCCCGTATTTCGTCAACAAGACTGCGCCCGTATCCGGCGTGCAGAGCCTGATGGATTACGACGTTACCTTCATCGGCGAGATCGTCGACGGCAAATATCGTTTCACCATGAAGGTCCTGGTGCCGGTCACCAGCCTGTGCCCATGCTCGAAAAAAATCTCCGAGCGCGGCGCGCACAATCAGCGCTCGCACGTCACCATCACCGTGCGCACCAACAGCTCGGTCTGGATAGAAGAGGTCGTGGACTGCGCCGAAACCCATGCGTCGTGTGAACTTTATGGCTTGCTCAAGCGGCCGGACGAAAAGTTCGTCACCGAGCGTGCGTATGACAACCCCAAGTTTGTCGAGGACATCGTGCGCGACATCGCGGCAGCCCTGAACAGCGAGGATCGCGTCGATGCATACGTGGTTGAATCGGAGAACTTCGAGTCCATTCATAATCACTCCGCCTACGCCTTGATCAAGCGCGACAAGACGGTGAAGGATGAAGGGTAAAGAGAGAAGGGGGACGCCCCCCGCAATACGTATCGCCCTTTGTTTTGCTCCTCGCCCCTTCTCAAGATGATATGAAATCCATCGCCATCTTTCGCCATGCCGCCACCGAAGGTCCCGGCTACTTTGCCGATTTTCTGGATGAGTGCGCCATCCCCTGGCAGCTTATCCGCATCGATGCCGGCGATACGGTGCCGCAGGATGCGAGCGCTTATTCCGGGCTGGTGTTCATGGGCGGGCCGATGAGCGTGAACGACGAGTTGCCGTGGATACCGCAGACGCTCGCCCTGATCCGGCAGGCGGTGGCGCAGAATATTCCGGTGCTCGGCCATTGTCTGGGCGGGCAGCTCATGGCCAAGGCTCTGGGCGGAGTGGTGGCGCGCAATTTGGTCAAGGAAATCGGCTGGGGCGGCGTGACACTATCCGGCAACGACCAGGCGCGCGCCTGGTTTGGCGATATCCAGGCATTCGAGGCGTTTCACTGGCACGGTGAAACATTCAGCCTGCCGCAGGGCGCAACGCTGCTGTTGTCCAGCGCGCACTGCACCAATCAGGCGTTTGCGCTGGGCAGGCATCTCGGTCTGCAATGCCATGTGGAAATGACCGAAGCGATGATCCAGCGCTGGTGCGAGGCGGGTGCCGACGAGATTGCCGCCAGCGCGGGCAGCCCTGCCGTGCAGTCTGCTCGCACGATGCAATTGCAGATGGCGGACAAGCTGCCGCAACTGCACGCGGTTGCCCGCCAGCTCTATCAACACTGGCTTGCGGGGCTGGCCAATTAGTTCGCTACATGCGGCTGCATTTTGTTTAGAATAACGGCTTCAGCGGCGTTTGCCACCCGTATGAGAAATCCGGATTAACTTAATTTAAGGAAACAGGACATGATGTCTAAGACGACAAAACAATTATTCACAGCGGCGGCGCTGGCCGCATGTTTGGCTATTGGCGCACACGTCGCGCAGGCGGAAGAACACCATTCCCACCATGGCGCCGAGCCCGCAAAGCTTACCCTCAATAACGGTAAGAAATGGGCTACCGAAGACAATCTGCATCATGGCATGACCAGCATCCGCAATGCGCTGGCAGCAGACTTGCCGGCCATTCATGGCGGCAAGGAATCGGCGCAGCAATATCGTGACCTGGCGAAAAAAGTGGATGGCCAAGTCGAATTCATGGTGAAAAGCTGCAAACTCGACAAAGATGCGGACGCCATGCTGCACCTTGTACTGGCCAGGATCATCGACGGCAGCAAAGCCATGGCAAAGCAGAAAGGCGATAAGGGCCGGCGCCAGGGGGCAGAAAAAATCGTCCACGCCCTGGAAGACTATGCCACGTACTTTGATCATCCCGGCTGGCAGAGTCTGAAATAAGAATAAATAAGTGATACTGAGGATAGGAGGGGAGCCATGACTTACGTTGTTACCGAAGCCTGCATCAAGTGCAAGTACACCGACTGCGTCGACGTATGCCCGGTGGATTGCTTTCGCGAGGGGCCCAATTTTCTGGTGATCGACCCGGACGAATGCATAGATTGCACGCTGTGCGTGGCTGAGTGTCCGGTGGAGGCGATCTTTGCCGAGGATGATTTGCCCAAGGATCAGCGCCACTTCACCGCATTGAACGCCGAACTGTCGAAAGCGTGGAAGCCCATCGTCGAGAAAATTGACGCTCTGCCCGATGCCGAAGAATGGCGCCTGGTGAAGGATAAGCTCAACCTGCTGGAACGCTGAGTGTTGCGAATACCATGAATTCAGCGCCATGAATTCTGCGCTTGTGAAAGACAGCGGCCTGCCTGAGGGGGCCGCTGTTTTTTTTGACGCGTGCGCACGCCAGATTCTGTCGCAGCATACACACGAAATTCCCGACCTGCGCCGCATCATGGTGTTATTGCCTGACTACCATGTTGCACAGCCGCTGGCGCAAAATCTGGCGCGTGCGGCAAGCCTGCCTGCGCTGTTGCTGCCGCAGATGCTCACCCTCAATGATTGGGCGCAGTCCGTCCCGCTTGCGCAATCCGTCACTCCCAACACCTGCCGCGCCACCACGCTGTATCAGGCTTTACGCGAGCGCCGCTGGTTTGCCGATGCAGACCTGTGGGGCATCGTGCGCGAACTGCTGACCCTGCTCGACGACCTGACGCAACACCACGTCACGCTGCCGCAAAGCGAAGAGGATTTCCTCGAGAAACTGGAACAGGCTTATCAAGCCAGGCGCGGCAGCGCCATGCAGTTCGAGGCGCGCGTGGTGCATGAGCTGTGGTATGCGATGCAGAGCAGCGGCGAACTCGATGCCGCACGCGCGTACCAGCAGCGCCTGGCCCAGCTGGCACAACAGGCCAGCGCACCGCTGTACGTGTTCGTGGCCTCCGACCTGGCCGTGCCTGAGGCATGCTTCCTCGAAGCCTATGCCGAGCATGCGCCGGTCACCTGTTTTGATTTGCGCGAGATGATGGCACGCGAGGCGAGTTGTGCTGTGCTGCTTACCCTCTCCCCAACCCTCTCCCGCAAGCGGGAGAGGGAGCCTACCTACTCCCCTCTCCCGCTTGCGGGAGAGGGGCAGGGGGAGAGTGGGGGGGTGTCTTTGCGCGACCAGTCTATCCACCTGCGCGAACATTTTCCTCATTCCGCATTGAACAACCCTTCGACAGGCTCAGGGCGAACGGAGCGGAAGTTACGCCTGTTCGCCGCACACGGCCTGGAGCACGAAGCGCGTGCAGCCGACGTGCAAGTGCGGCGCTGGCTGCTGGCCGAAAAAAAGAATATTGCGATCGTGGCGCAGGACCGGCTGGTGGCGCGGCGCGTGCGCGCACTGCTGGAACGATCCGGCGTGCTGGTGCGCGACGAAACCGGCTGGACGTTTTCCACACTGGCCGTGAGCACGGTGCTGATGCGCTGGCTGGATGCGCTGCAAAGCGATTTCTACCATCATGATCTGCTCGACCTGCTGAAATCCCCGTTTATCTTTGCCGATCAGAATTCCAGCGAGCGCAAGCAGGCGGTGTATAAGCTCGAACAGCTGGTGCGCAAGCACGGCGTGGCGGCGCATCTCGATGCCTTCCTGGAACTGGCACACGATGAACCGGAGGTACAGATTCCGCTGGTGCGGCTGCGGCAGGCAGCGGAGCCGTTGCGCCGGAAGAACCAAACCCTGGCCGGCTGGCTGGGCGCGCTGGATGACAGCCTGACCATACTCGGCGTCAATCAGGGGCTGGAAGCGGATGCGGCGGGCATGCAGCTGCTGCAGGCGCTGCAAACCTGGCGCACCGAACTGGAAGGAGACAGCACACGTTTCAGTCTTGCCGAATGGCGCCACTGGCTGGCGCAGCAACTTGATGAGCACACCTTTCGCGACATGGGCATCGACAGTACGGTGCTGCTCACTCATCTCGCCGCCACGCGCTGGCGCAGTTTCGATGCCGTGCTGCTGCTCGGCTGCGATGCAGCGCATCTGCCGAGCAGCGACAATAGCGGACTATGGTTCAACGATGCGGTGCGCGCGACGCTCGGCCTGCCGGTGAGCGGCACGCGCATGGCGCAGCAGCGCGACGACCTGCTGGCGTTGCTGGCGATGAATAACACCGTACTGGCGACATGGCAGGCCAGCAAAAACGGCGAACCCAACCTGCTCAGCCCCTATCTCGAAATGCTGCGCGCGCTGCACGAACAGGCTTATGGCGATGATCTGGCGGAGCGCGAATTGGGGGAGCTGCTGGAAGAAGCGCAAATGCGCAGCGGCGATTTTCCCTTGCCGGATGCGGCTGCCATGCCTGCGCCTGCAGTGCCGCAAAGTCTTATCCCAGGCCGCATTTCAGCCAGCGGCTACAACAGTTTGGTGGCCTGTCCCTACCAGTTTTATGCGCGCCACATGCTGCGTCTCAACGAACTGGACGAGGTGCGCGAGGGCGTGGAGAAGCGCGATTACGGCGAGTGGGTGCATGCCATTTTGCATCGCTTCCATCAGCAGTTTCCGGTGCTTGGTGAACACGATCGAACGCTTCTAGAGGAGGCGTTGCTGAACATCAGCAGTGAGGAGTTTGCCCCTGCAGTGGAACGGGACTATCTGGCGCGTGCCTGGCTGTTGCGCTGGCAGCAGGCGATCCCTGCCTATCTGGACGCACAGCTGAAAAGCGAAGCCGAGGGTTGGCATTATCAAAGCGGCGAAGTGCCGTTTGAATTGCCATTGGCTGACGATTTGCTCATGCACGGACGCATAGACCGCGTGGATGAGCGGAAGGGTGAGTGCCGTGTGCTGGACTACAAGATGATGGATGCGACCCGGCTGCGCCACAAGCTGAAGGAAGCCGGCGAGGACGTACAGCTGGCCTGTTATGCCTCGGTGTATGAAGCCGAGGAGGCGGCTTTTATCAGCATCGAAAAAGACAAGGTGATTAACGTCGCGCCACCGCAGGATTTGCCGCAGCTGGCGCAGGCCAACATTGTGCGCCTGCTCGAAATGTTTGGGCAGATGCGCGCTGGTGCGACCATGCCCGCGTACGGGGTGGAAGAGGCATGTGCTTATTGCGAGATGCGCGGGCTGTGCCGCAAGGCGGAATGGAGCAACGCATGACTTCTGGATTTGTCATTCCCGCGAAGGCGGGAATCCAGCAATTGATTGGGCTTCCGCCTTCGCGGGAGCGACGGATTATTGTAGTGAGGCGAAATGGATAACCATCTCGCCCTCAACCCCCAGCATAGTGTCGTGGTCGAAGCCTGCGCCGGCAGCGGCAAGACCTGGCTGCTGGTATCGCGTATCCTGCGCCTGCTGCTGGCCGGTGTCGCACCAGGTGAAATTCTTGCCATCACGTTTACGCGCAAGGCTGCACAGGAAATGCAGGCGCGCCTGCACGAGTGGCTGCATTTGCTCGCGGTGCAGGACGATGATGCCGTGCGCCAATTCCTGCGCGAACGCGCGCTCGACAATGTCGACGATGCCGTGCTGTCACGCGCACGCGG
>JAUQWW010000088.1 GCA_030834965.1 Gallionellaceae bacterium
TCCCCGACCTGGGCTCGAACCAGGGACCTGCGGATTACAAGTGCCCGGAAGTTTCCAACCGGCTTGGACTTTCTCTTCGCCTTGGCGAACGATTCGCTTGCGCGCTTCGCCCGCGTTAGGCGCACCCCGTAAAGTCTCTACACATGCCCGGCGTCGGTCTGCGACCTTGGCCTGCTTGCTCGGGATTGCCTTAGCGCATTGCGCCTTAGGGTTCCCCGAATTAGGGGTGTTGTCACCACACGGTTTCCCGCGTGGGCTGCCATCAAGTTAACAGTCCGTCGCTCTACCGACTGAGCTATCAGGGAATTGACAAGGCCGCTATACTACTTATTATGAGCAGCCCGGTCAATACCGGCCTGCTGTTATGATGGAGTGGGCGAAGTAATGTGTGGCTGCTGCGTATTGATGACGGTGGCCACGGGTATTACCTTGCAACGCTGGATGTGCATGCAGGGAACGATTGCCTAAGGGGAACGATTTGCCATCTGCTTCACTGATGCATAATTATCAATGCAACTTCAGTTGTCTTATGGGAATTCATAAAGCATTCCGGTTGGGTAGTTTGGATGGGATAATCCGGCATGGATAACAAAACCATTTTTGTCAGAACCCCCAAGGGGGATGATGAAATAAAAAGACGTACCAACAATCTGTCTGGCGACATCAACCGCACGCTGCTGTTTGTCGATAACAAATCCACGGTAGACGAACTGTCGAGACGCGCTGCCCCAAGCTTGCGCGCAGTGCTCATCGATACGCTGAGTGTGCTCGAGAAGGGCGGCTTTATTCAGGCCAAGGCTCTGGCAGCAAACCCTCAAGCGGCTCCCGTCAAGCCCGCTGAAGTCAAGCCGGGTATTGTCCCGAAGATGGCCGTACCAAAGATGGCCACACCTGCTCCTAAGCAGGTAGGCGACACGACCGGCATGGATCTTGATTTTACTGTCGTGATGCGCGCACCTACGCCAGAAAGTCTCGCGGCTGAAGCTGCCAAATCAAAAGTGAATGCCGAAGCAAAGGCGGCGCAAACCAAAGCGGAGCTTGAAGCCAAAACACGTACAGAAGAAAAGGCCCGGCAGGAAACCGAGGCGACGCGCCTCAAGGCAGAGCTGGAAACGGCAATAGCCAAGGAAAAGCTCGCAGCAACAAAAGCTAAGGCGGAAGCCGAAGCCAAGGCGCGGGCAGAGGCAGAAGCAAGAGCGAAACAGGAAGCGGAAGCCAAGGCGCGTGCACAGGCCGAGGCCCAAACCGCAAAGCAGGAAGCCGAGGTTGCGCGCATCAAGGCGGAGCAGGAAGCGGAAAAAGTGCGTGCAGAGATGGCGGCGACCAAGGCCAGGATGGAAGCGGAGGCCAAGGCTCGTGCGGAAGCCGAGGCAAAAGCCCGGCAGGAGGCCGAGGCCGCGCGACGGAAAGCCGAGCAGGAAGCAGCGCAGGCGAAAGCGGCGCTCGAAGCTGCCAGAGCGGAGGCAGAAGCCAAGGCACGCGCCGAAGAGAAAGCCAAGCAGCAAGCCGAGGCGGCACGCCTCAAGGCAGAACAGGAAGCGGCGCTCGAAGCTGCCAGAGCCAAGGCAAAAGCGGAGGCGGAGGCACGTGCTGAAGCTGAAGCCCGGGCCGAATCAGCTCGCCTGAAGGCGGAACAGGAAGCGGCACAGGCAAGAGCGGCACTCGAAGCTGCCAGGGCGGAAGCGGAGGCGAAGGCGCGCGCTGAAGAAAAAGCTAAGCAGGAAGCCGAGGCGGCGCGACGGAAAGCCGAGCAGGAAGCGGCGCAGGCAAAAGCGGCGCTCGAAGCCGCCAAGGCGAAGGCGGAAGCGGAAGCCAAGGCCCGCGCGGAAGCGGAAACCAAGGCAAAGCAGCAGGCCGAAGCGGCACGCATCAAGGCGGAACAGGAAGCAGCGCGCGCGCGCGCCGAACTGGAAGCCGCCAAGGCGGAAGCCAAGGCACGTGCGGAAGCTGAAGCAAGAGCCAAACAAGAAGCCGAGGCAATACGTCTCAAGGCTGAGCAGGAAACGCACAGGATCAAGTCTGAAGCGGAAGAGCAAGTCAGGCTGGCTGCCGTAGCCAAGGCTGATGCCGCTGCGGCACGCAGCATGATTGCCACCGTGCTGTTTTTCGATGTGGTCGGTTACACCAAGCAGTCAGTGAATAAGCAGATTGAACTCAAGGCGCAGTTCAATAAACTGGTGTCGGCATTCATCAAGGATATCGACGAAAGCCAGCGCATCATTCTGGATACCGGTGATGGCGCGGCGATTGGTTTTCTGCAACATCCCGAGGATGCGATCGAAGTGGCCATGCAGTTCATGCATGCGGTGACGGCGAACAATCATCAGGATTATCCCGAGCTGAACGTCCGGATGGGCATCAACCTTGGCCCCGTGAATGTCGTGAAAGACATGAATGGCCAGGTCAACATGGTGGGTGATGGCATCAATGATGCGCAACGCATCATGAGTTTTGCTCCGTCTGATCGCATCTATATTTCGCGTCCCTACTATGACGTGGTTTCGCGGCTGACGTCCGAATACGCCAAGTTGTTCAAATATCGCGGCGTGCAAAGGGATAAGCATAAACGTGAGCACCAGGTGTATGAGGTCGTGGAGGGGCAGAAGGGTGCGCTTGCTGAGACTGATACGGGTTCCTTTATTCTCAACCTCGATTCGATTGCCAGCACACTCTCAGCGAAGCTCCCTGAGACTAGTGGTGAATCTGTCGTTGCTCAAGAGCAGGCCACGACTGCTCCGGAAACGCCTTCATACGAGGCGGCTCCTGTAGAGATTCCTGAACCTGCTGCGCCGCCGCAAGAGGTTGTGCCGAAGACGCAGGCTGAGATCGAGGCTGAAGCGAAAGCGGCGGAGGAGCTCAAGGCGCAGCAGGAAGCAGCAAGGATCAAGGCGGAGGCAGAGGGGCGCAGGCTGGCGGAAGACCAGGGCAAGGTCTGGTCGGCCGCAGAGCAGCGCGCCAAAGAAGAGGCGGCAGCTCGGGCAAAGGTCGAAGCGGAGCGCAAGGTGCAAGAGGCGGAGCGGGCCGCGCAAGCAGCCAAGGCGGCGCAGCGGGCCAGCAAGAGGCGTAGCAAGCCGCTGCCGTGGGGCAAGATCGGCGCAGGGGTGTTTGTTCTGTTGCTGGTGCTGGTTGCCTTCTTGCCTTATGTCTGGCCGATGCGGGGCTATATTGCACAGTTCGAGAACACGCTGTCAGCGCAGTTGAAGCAACCAGTGCATGTCGGGCGCATGAGTGCGGCATTGTTTCCCCATCCGAAACTTGAATTACAAGAGGTTGCCGTTGGCAGCAAGCAGGAGATGAAGGCGGGCAGTGTGGTGCTGAATTTTGACATGTCAGCACTGTTCGCCGAGAACAAGCCAATCAAACGCGTGGAAATCGGCGATCTCACGCTGAGCGCGGATTCTTTCGACCAGGCCATGTCATGGTTGCGGGCGGCAGGCGGGGAAGCGCATTACCCAGTGGAGCAGATGGTGTTGCAGCGTGCGCGCATCAGCGGCGAAGGCCTCGGCGTCCCTGCCATGAGTGGCGTCGCAGACTTTGATGGTCAGGGGCATTTCGTCAAGGCGGCATTGAACAGCGAAGATGGCAAGCTTGGCGTGGAACTGCAGCCAAAACAGTCACGCTGGCAGATTGCGCTGACGATCAAGGACAGCCGCTTGCCGCAGTTGCCGGACATTCTGTTCGATGAACTGAATTTGAAGGGTGAGGCGGGTGCCGGCGAGGCCAGTTTCAGCGAAATTGACGGGCGCCTGTATCGCGGGACGTTGCGCGGCAACGCGCGCCTCACCTGGCAGCAGGGCTGGCAGATGCAGGGGCAGGTGAATGTAAACGCCGTGGAGCTGCAAGAAGCGCTGCCGCGCATAGGCGTCGCTGGAGAGATGGAGGGCACTGCCAATTTCGCCCTGCGCGGGGCCAAGCTGCCGCAACTGGGTGACGCACCGCATCTCGACGGCAGCTTTGTGATGAAGAAGGGAATCATCAATAACATCGACATCGTGGAAACTGTGCGTTCGTCCAGCCGCCAGCCTGCGGCGGGCGGGCGTACTCATTTTGACGAACTGAGTGGAGCATTGCAGGTGGACAATAACAGCCAGCATCTGCGCCAGATCAAGATTTCCTCCGGCGTCATGAATGCGACCGGCCATGCCGATGTTGCTCCCGGCAAACAATTATCCGGACGGTTGCTGGTTGACCTGAAAATGCGCGCCGGCATGGGCAGCGTGCCGCTGATGTTGTCCGGCACGATCAATGAGCCGGTGCTGCGCCACGGGCGCTAACGCAAACTTGGAGGTGCACTCGATATGGAAATCAGCTTTCTGGGTGCCACGGGCACTGTAACCGGATCCAAATACCTGGTCAGCAGCGGTTCGACCAAGATTTTGGTTGACTGCGGCTTGTTCCAGGGCTTGAAGCAATTGCGCCTGCGCAACTGGGATCGCCTGCCTGTCGATCCGGCCAGCCTCTCCGCTGTCGTCCTGACGCATGCCCACATCGATCACAGCGGTTATCTTCCCCTGCTGGTGAAACAGGGTTTCAGAGGCCCCGTCTATTGCAGCCACGCGACCCGCGACCTGTGCTCGATCCTGCTGCCGGACAGCGGCCGCCTGCAGGAGGAGGAAGCGGAATATGCCAACCGCCACGAATTCTCCAAGCACCACCCGGCCTTGCCGCTGTACACCGAGGAAGATTCCGGGCGGGCGCTGCAACGCATGGTCGCACTCGATTTCGAGCACGACCTCGTGATTGGCGGCGAAGTCACGTTGCGCCTGTTTCCCTCCGGGCACATCCCCGGCGCATCCTGTGTGTCGTTATTCGATGGACGCACCCGCCTGGTGTTTTCGGGTGACCTGGGCCGCCCGAACGACCCCATCATGTATCCTCCCACCCCGCTGCAAGGCGCGGATTACCTGGTACTGGAATCGACTTATGGCAATCGCAAGCATGCCACAGTCAATGCACAGCGGGCGCTCGGCGAGATCATCAGCCGGACTGCACAGCGCGGCGGCGTGGTGATCATTCCCGCCTTCGCCGTCGGCCGTACGCAAATGTTGCTGTACTACATCCATCTGCTGAAGCAAGAGGGGACGATCCCCGACGTGCCAGTCTTTCTCAACAGCCCGATGGCGGTGGACGCGACAGAAATATTTTATCGCCATCATCTGGAACACCGGCTGTCGCCGGAGGACTGTGCTGCAGTCGCACGCGTCGCAAAGATTGTCCGTACCGCCGAAGATTCCAAGCGGCTGAATCAGAAAAAAGGCCCGATGGTCATCATTGCGGGCAGCGGCATGGCAACCGGCGGCAGAGTCGTGCATCACCTCAAGGCGTTTGCGCCCGATCCGCGCAACACCATCCTGTTTGCCGGCTTTCAGGCAGAGGGCACGCGCGGCGCAGCCATGCTGAATGGCGCCGATACCATCAAGATACACGGGCAATATGTGCCGGTCAGGGCGCAGGTGGAATCTCTCGACAACTTGTCGGCGCACGCCGATTTTGCCCAGATACTGGAGTGGCTGGCAAAAATGCAGCAAGCGCCGCGCCAGGTATTCATTACCCATGGAGAACCGGATGCAGCTGCGGCCATGGCACAGCATATCGAGGAAACGCTGCACTGGCCCGCCCGCGTGCCGGAGTATCTGGAGACGGTGCAGCTCGCGCCGGCGTAATTCAGCTAGTGGTTCTCCAGTCGGTCTACCGGTACGAGTCGCCGCTGCGTGAGGGGGTTTCAGCCGGGGGCTTCGGACCGGGACTTTCGCGCCGCGGTCCCGGCCCGATCGGCACTGTGATGGCGGGGCGAATTTCCGGTGTACGCGATTTCCGCAGGCGTCGCTCGGCGTCGTCAGCCCAACGCGACAGTGCACGCGCGTCGACCGCGCGCGCTGCCGGCGCAGCACGATAGCCGGCGACCTCGAACGCATGGTTCGCGGTGAGCTCGATCGGCGACCAGCGGGCGCGGGGGCTAGGCGCGCACAGCACGCGGCCGTCGCGCACGAAGACCTGCACACGGGCTAACGTGGCGCCCGCTCCCGGAAGATCGCGGCGAACGCCATATTCGGTGCCCTCGACCGATGCGGACAACTCATTGGTGACCACCTGGCCGCCGCCCTTGGTCGCGATGCTTTTGATCCGGGCAAACAGCTCGCCAAAAAACAGCGTGATCGAGCCGAGCTCAACGCGTGTCGCGCGGTTGAGGATGACCGCGCTGCCGTCTTCGTAATCGATCACGGCCTGACCGTCTGCGGTTTCGATGCTGTCGCCGCTCATCACTTCCATGCCGGGCTCGTAGCGGACGAACCCCTTGCCGGCACGCATGATGGTGACCCCGGGGTCGGCGTAAAGCAGGGTTCCCGTACGCGGCGACGAGACGCCAAGGCTCACTGGTCCGAGGCTGATCGAGCCTCCGGCGCATCCGGCGATGAGGACGATGCACATGGCGAGCATCAAACCGCCAATGTTTGCGGAACATTTATGTTGTGGCATGGGACCACCTCCTTTCCAATGCCGCCAGCACCCACCACGTGACGACGAATGCGGCGAGATGATAAAGACCGTCGACGAGCAGCCTGAACTTGGCGTATAGCAAAACCATGACGCCCAGATAGACGATGACGGCCAGCGGCAGAACGGCAACGTCGAGCCGCCTTGACTTGCCGATGCGCCACAGCCGATAGCTGATTGCGGCCAGCACCATCGACAGCGATAACAGCCATTGCGCGAGAAAACCAACGGGCGTAACGACAGCACCGGTCAGCAGTGCGTTGACGGCATCGGCCTGAAATTCGAAACCATAGCGCTGCGGACCCGCACGATCGAGCCGCGTCTGCAGGACATCGAGCGGATGCGCGGCTCCTACGACGATGACCTTGCCGCGCCACGCGCCGGGGGCGGGGGGCTCGGCGAGCAGCTTTTCGGCGCCGATCCGCCGCACCGCATCGCGCAGGCGTTCGCGGTGCGAGACCGGAAAGATCAGGCGCGCCAGCTCGGCGCCCGGCGGGCGCGCCGGGCAGTCACGATCGGCGCGGTCGACAACCTCGCGCAGCGAGAACGGAACGCTGGTCTCGCCGCTTGCGACGCGCACCGGCAGCGACTTCTCCGTGCGTGGGATGCGCTCGATGCTGGCCGCGTCGGTGACGGCGTGCAGCGCAAACGATCCGTAGACGCGGCTGTCGATGCGCATGGCGAGCGTGCCGAGCACGGCGTTGTCGAGCTTCTGTCCGATGCAAGTCAGGCCGAGCAAAGCGCCCGCATCGGCGAGGCCGGGCAGGGCAACGGGATCACCTGTCGGCGTCAGCGCCTTGAACCCGAACACGACGCGCGCGCCGTCTCGCCGCGCCGCCCGCACCGCATCGATGAGAGCTGTATCTGCGGCGCTCGCCTCGTCGGTGGTGATATCGAATGCGATCGCCGCAGCCTTGCGCTCGCTGGCGATGGCGATGAGTCGCGCGTAATCGTTCCGGCGCGCGCTCGAAAGACGCGTCGTTTCGTCGGCGCGCGGCGTGATGGCGACAAGCAGCAGGCGATCGGAAATTACCGGCTCGAAGAGCACATCGCCAAGCAGCATGGTGAAGCTCGCGGTACGCGTATCGAGCCCGAGCAGATCGAACACATTGACCCAGGCGAACGACAGCGCCGCGGCTCCGACGACGATGGCGACGCCGGCGCCGGCCTTGCCGAGGCGCAGCACCTGCTTGAGCCGACCAACGAAATCGACCAGCCCGCCGCCTTCGAGCGCGGCGGCGAGCGCAGAGATGTCGCGGTCGCGCGTGTCGCGGTTCAGCGTCAGGGCCTGCAGGCGTCCGAGGTCGGCGACGTCGGGCGGCAGTTTGTCCGGCGCGGGCAGGGCGGCGCCATCGACGAGTACCGGGATCACGCGCTTGTGGTGACGCAGCGCCTCGGCTACCTCCCAGCGGACGAAATCATCATCGCCGCTCGCGACTCGCGATTCGAGCGCGGCGTACCAGGCCGGGCCGATGACCACCAGCACTACGTCGTAATCCGCCAGCCGTTGCGCCAACAGCCTTCGCCAATCCTCGCCCGGCGCGATGCACTGCAGGTCAAGGAACACCTTGTCGCGCGCAAACCAGGCGGCGAGCCGGTCGTGGAGCAGCTCTGCAGTCGCGGAACTATCGTCGCGGCGATAGCTGATGAAGATGTTCGGCATAGGACGCCGGCATCACCCCGAGGCCAGCGGATCGGTTCCGCAGCTCCAAGGGATTACATCTTGTGCTTGATTGATCGTCATCAGGAGGTTCTCCCAATGTTGCTGGAGCAGTTGTAGCGGCCTGTTTATGAGGCCACATGATCCAAAGTATCCTAGTCATCTCCGCCGCAGTCAATGCAGAATTTGCTTATTCGAATCCCGGAGAAAGTCTGCGTTCAGTCTCGCCAATACAGAAATTGAGCGGGTCATGATTTGTTGTGCTGAACGGCACCGAAATTATCAAGACAGGTGAGTACCCATGGCCCAGCATATCGAGGATCCCGGCACTTGCCTTCCACCGCGTGCAGGAATCGCTGGAGAGGGTGCAGCACGCTTCTGCCCAGCGTTAACTGAACTGCACCAAGATCAATAAGGGGATGCTGCCGCGCCTATGCGAATAGAAAAAAACGGGAGCCGAAGCTCCCGTAGTAACGCTACATGAGTCAGTCTTAAGCTGACTTCTTCTTGTGTCTGCTAAATCCGAGACTTGCAAGACCTAGGCCCAGGAGAGCCAATGTTGCAGGTTCAGGCACTTGAGCACGGGGGCCGGGAGACAGTTCGGTCGTGTTGGCAAAATGCCAGCCCACGATGTCATGGTTCTCCCATCCGGCACCGCTGGCAGCCGTGAATCCGACATACGCCTGATTGGTGCCAAGGATGCTGGCGATATCGATTGCGTAACTAGTGATTGCATTAAAAGCAGAGCCTGCGCCAGGGTCAGTGAGGCTTACTGAAAGAAGAGTGCCGTCGTATCCGACCGACACAGACCACAGATGTCCATTAGACATGCAGCCGTCAGCGTTATATGGGTTTTGACTTGGGGAGCCCCCGAGAAAACCACACGAGCCATTTCCATAAACATTAGTGATCGCGGCGTTGTTCAGATTGCCATTCGTATCAATGGACACGTGATTGCTGCTATTGCCGTCATTATTGCCCAATCCATAGCCCGCGTTGTTATAGGTATCGAACTCGATTCCTACACTATTCGGAACACCCGAATAACCCATCCCAACCCCCGCGCCACCAAGGCCCGAAGCACTCTTCGCAAGAACAAACGTAATGCCGTCAGCTGGGTCTATGCCTCCAGGTGACGTAAACCGGAACTGAAAAGTGCTGCTAAAAGTGGCGTTAGTACCGAGTGTGATGGGGCTGGTGCTATAGAAAGCGCCGCTTTGACCTGCGGACGCTGGTGTAATGCGCAGCACCTTTCCATCGGCAGTCGTAGCTTGCGCCGCCGCGCCAACCAGCGTCAATCCTGCGGTACTTGAAAAATCATTGAAGTCAGCGACAACAGTAGCATTTGCCGCTCCCGACAAGAGGCTCAAAGCGACAGCTCCAGCTCTGAGAATCACGCCATTTACCTTATTCATAACTTCCTTCCAAATTTAGTGACTGATGGACCAAAACTCCCCGTGACATCAAGCACAAATCAGACCATCTCAGAAAAATCCCGGAAAAACATGCATGTGCCAAAGTTTTTATAATTCAATTAGATCGGCATGTAAAAAACATCGACTTTAGCTTGAGATCAATATCAAGCTGGATTTGACGCTGCGCCTCTAATGGAGAGCTCGATGCCTCCACGGCAACGGCACAGCGTGAGGAGACGGTGTAGCGAGGGAGTCATAGCGGGGAGTCATAGGGTCATAGAGTCATAGGGAGAGCAAAATGCAAGACCTCGTATATTGACGCTGTCGGCAAGACGTTATGCAATGATAACGTTGAGCAGGCTGGGCAACATGACATCGGCAAGACTTTATGCGACTGAGCTTGTGGGTCAGATAGGTGCGGTTGCCCATTTCTCGTTCAATCAGACC
>JAUQWW010000017.1 GCA_030834965.1 Gallionellaceae bacterium
AGTTGCCAAAGCAGGCAAGCCTTCTTATAATGCGCCCCTTTTATCGCAAGCGAATTCTCAAGGAGTTACCATGGCAAACAGCGCACAAGCCAGAAAGCGTGCAAGACAAGCTGACAAGCAGCGCGGACATAACGCGAGCCTGCGCTCGGAACTGCGCACCGCAATCAAGAAAGTGGCGAAAGCCATTGAAGGCGGCGACAAGGCGGCAGCACAAGCAGTGTTCAGCGAATCCACCAGCATTGTGGATTCCATCGCCGACAAGAAGATCATTCACAAGAACAAGGCCGCACGCCACAAGAGCCGTCTGTCCGCTGCCATCAAAGCAATGGCCTAAGCCTCTGCGCGGTACAGTATGTGCAGAAAGGCCGACCGAGCGTCGGCCTTTTTCGTTTTGAAACAGCGCATGTAGTACGTTTAAGGAATTTTTCAATGTCACACTTGATGAATACTTATGCCCGGCAGCCCGTTGCGTTCACTCATGGCGAGGGCGCATGGCTGTGGGATGCCAGCGGCAAGCGCTATCTCGACGCCTTGGCCGGCATCGCCGTCAACACACTGGGACATGCCCATCCACGTTTTACCGCGGCCCTGCACACGCAGATTTCCCGGCTGATCCACGTCTCTAACGTATATCAAGTGCACGAACAGGAACAACTCGCCGACAAGCTGTGTGCGCTGTCCGGCATGGACGAGGTGTTCCTGTGCAATTCCGGCTGCGAGGCGAACGAGGCCGCGATCAAGCTGGCGCGCATGTACGGGCACAACAAGGGCATCGAAAATCCCGCCATCATCGTGATGGAAAAGGCCTTCCATGGCCGTACGCTCGCCACCCTGTCCGCCACCGGCAACCGCAAGGTGCAGGCCGGCTTCGAGCCGCTGGTCAAGGGCTTTGTGCGCGTTCCATATGATGACCTCGCCGCGATCCGCCAGGTCGCCGAACACAATCCCGACGTGGTGGCGGTACTGGTGGAACCCATCCAGGGCGAGGGCGGCATCCGCATGCTGGACATTCATTATCTGGAACAGCTGCGGCAGATTTGCGACCAGCATGGCTGGCTGCTGATGCTGGATGAAGTGCAGTGCGGCATCGGGCGCACCGGCAAGTGGTTCGCCTTCCAGCACACCGGAATACTGCCGGACGTGATGACACTGGCCAAGGGCTTGGGCTCGGGCGTGCCGGTTGGCGCCTGTCTGGCCGCCGGCAAGGCGACCGGCACCTTCAAGCCGGGCAACCACGGCTCCACCTTCGGTGGCAATCCGCTGGCCTGCACGGCGGCGCTCACCACCCTGAACATACTCGATCACGACAAGCTGCTGGACCACGCGACGAATCTGGGCAATTTCCTGCTGAACGGCTTCCGTGAACGACTGGGCCAGGTTGCGGGTGTGACCACCATTCGCGGCCAGGGATTGATGATAGGCATCGAATTGAACAAACCCTGCGGCGAACTGGTGCAGCGCGCGCTGGCGCAGGGGCTGCTGATCAACGTCACGGCGGACAATGTCATCCGTCTGCTGCCGCCGCTGGTGTTCTCGCAGGCCGAAGCGCAGCAGTTGCTGGACATGCTGTGTCCGCTGGTTACCGGCTTCCTGTCGCAAGCTTAGATAATAAAATGGACATCAAACACTTCTTGCAGTTCAAGGACCTGAGCCGCGCCGAGTTCGAGCATATATTCGCGCGCACCAAAATCATCAAGCAGCGCTTCAAGGCCTATCAGACCTACCACCCGCTGACCGATCGCACGCTGGTGATGATTTTCGAGAAAAGCTCGACGCGCACGCGCCTGTCCTTCGAGGCCGGCATGCAGCAACTTGGCGGCAACGCCATCTACCTCAACACGCGCGACTCGCAGCTGGGGCGCGGCGAGCCGGTGGAAGATGCGGCGCAAGTCATCTCGCGCATGAGCGACCTCGTGATGATCCGCACTTTCGAGCAAAGCATTATCGAGCGTTTTGCGGAAAATTCGCGCGTGCCGGTCATCAATGGCCTGACCAACGAATACCACCCGTGCCAGATACTGGCCGACATCTATACCTATATCGAGCAGCGCGGGACTATCGCTGGCAAGACCGTGGCGTGGATCGGCGATTCCAATAACGTGTGCAACACCTGGCTGCAGGCCGCAGAAGTATTCGGCTTCAACGTGCATGTCTCCACCCCGCCCGGCTATGAAGTGGAGCCGGAACGCGCAGGCTTGTTCGGCGAAGACAATTACGAGGAATTTGCCGACCCGATGGACGCCGCGCGCGGCGCCGATTTGGTGACCACGGACGTCTGGACCAGCATGGGCTTCGAACGTGAAAACGATGCGCGGCGCAAGGCGTTTGCCGACTGGATCGTGGATGCGGAGATGATGTCCGTCGCCAAGCCCGATGCGTTGTTCATGCACTGCCTGCCTGCGCATCGCGGCGAGGAAGTGGATGCGGCGGTGATCGACGGGCCGCAGAGCGTGGTGTGGGATGAGGCGGAAAACCGCTTGCACGTGCAAAAAGCTCTTATGGAATATTTGCTGTTGGGAAAAATTGATAGTTAGATGAAATGCTGCACCCTATGTGCAAGCGGTTTCGGCGTAGGCTAACTTGCGTAGCAAGTTAAACCGCATAGCGGTGGCCGAAGCCAAAACAGGCTGCACGTGCAGAAAGCGCTGATGGAATATCTGCTGCTTGGCAAGGTAAGCAGTTAATGTAGGGTGGGTTAGCTGCGCAGCGGCGTAACCCACCATCAAAAACCGGTGGGTTACGCTACGCTAACCCACCCTACGAGTGAGATGTATTGAAATGAGCGAAATCAAAAAAGCCGTCCTCGCCTACTCCGGCGGACTCGACACCTCGGTCATCCTGAAATGGCTGCAGGACACTTACCAGTGCGAAGTGGTCACCTTCACCGCCGACCTCGGCCAAGGGGAAGAGCTGGAGCCGGCCCGGCAGAAGGCACTGCAATTCGGCATCAAGCCGGAAAATATTTTCATCGATGACCTGCGCGAAGAATTCGTGCGCGACTTCGTGTTCCCGATGTTCCGCGCCAACACGGTTTACGAGGGAGAATACCTGCTCGGCACTTCCATTGCACGCCCGCTGATCGCCAAGCGCCTGATCGAGATCACCAACCTCACCGGCGCCGACGCCATCTCGCACGGCGCGACCGGCAAGGGCAACGATCAGGTACGTTTCGAGCTGGGCGCTTATGCCTTGAAGCCCGGTATCAAGATCATCGCCCCGTGGCGCGAATGGGATCTGCTGTCGCGCGAAAAGCTGCTGGCTTATGCCGAGAAGCACGGCATTCCGGTGGACATGAAGCATAAACAGGGTGGCTCGCCCTACTCCATGGACGCAAACCTGCTGCATATATCCTACGAAGGCCGCCATCTGGAAAACCCCGCCGCAGAAGCCGAAGAAGACATGTGGCGCTGGACCGTTTCGCCGGAGAAAGCGCCGGATGCTGCGGAATACCTTGAAATCGAATTCGAAAAGGGCGATATCGTCTCGCTGAATGGCACGCGCATGAGTCCCGCACAGGTGCTCGCCAAGCTGAATCAACTAGGCGGCAAGCACGGTATCGGCCGCCTCGACTTGGTGGAAAACCGCTACGTCGGTATGAAATCGCGCGGCTGCTACGAAACACCGGGGGGTACCATCATGCTCAAGGCGCACCGCGCGATCGAATCCATCACGCTGGACCGCGAAGTGGCGCATCTCAAGGACGATTTGATGCCGCGCTACGCCAGCATGATCTACAACGGCTACTGGTGGGCGCCTGAACGCCGCGCCTTGCAGACACTGATTGATCACACGCAGAGCTGCGTGAACGGCTGGGTGCGCGTCAAGCTGTACAAGGGCAACGTGATTGTCGTCGGGCGCGACTCCAAGACCGATTCGCTGTTCGACCCGACTATCGCCACCTTCGAGGATGACAAGGGCGCTTACGACCAGAAAGACGCGGCAGGCTTCATCAAGCTGAACGCACTACGCATGCGCATCGCCGCGAATTTAAAAAATCGCAAATAAGCGCTCGCCCCTCTCCCTCCGGGGGAGGCTTGGCCTGTCCTGAGCTTGTCGAAGGAGGGTGGGGGAGCAATATTGAAAATTACGGAGAACAAAAATGTCTGACAAATTCGACAACGTCTCGGTTGGCAAAAAAGCCAACGTATTCTTCGACGGCAAGTGCGTCTCGCACTCGGTGTTCTTTCCCGATGGTTCGCGCAAGACCGTCGGCGTCGTCATGCCGGGCAGCCAGCTCACTTTCAACGTCGGCGCGCCGGAACTGATGGAGATCACCTCAGGCGAATGCCAGGTGAAGATTGCCGGAGAATCCGCATTCAAGACTTACACCGCGGGCACCAGCTTCAAAGTGGCGGCGAACAGCAGCTTTGAAATTCATGCGAATGACGAAGTGAATTACGTTTGCAGTTTTGGCTCCGACTAACCTGAAGGTTAGTCTACGCCGAAACTTCGTTGTGACTCCGACTAACCTGAAGGTTAGTCTACGCCGCAACAAGTCGCTACGCGACGTGTTGTGGTCAAATTGTTTCAGGAGATACTCATGCCATCTTTCGATATCGTTTCCGAAGTAGACAAGACCGAAGTCAAGAATGCGGTCGAACAAACCAACAAGGAAGTCAGCACACGCTTCGACTTCAAGGGCTCCGATGCGCGCGTGGAGCAGGCTGAACTGGTGCTGACCGTGTTTGCTGACAACGAATTCCAGCTGGGCCAGGTTCAGGATATCCTGAACGGCAAGCTGTCCAAACGCGGCGTGGACATCCGCTGCCTGGACATCAGCGACAAGATCGAGAAGGTCAGCGGCAACAAGGTGAAACGCTCGTGCACGGTAAAGGTGGGCGTGGAAATCGAACTGGCGAAGAAAATCGTCAAGCTGATCAAGGAAAGCAAACTGAAGGTACAAGCCAGCATTCAGGGCGATACCGTGCGCACCACCGGCAAGAACCGCGACGACCTGCAGGAAGCCATCGCATTCATCAAGAAATCCATCACCGACTTTCCGCTGCAATACCAGAACTTCAGGGATTAATCCTCTCGAACATTTTCAGGGAGCAAACCCATGCCCAAAGTCCTCGTTCCCCTCGCGCAAGGCTGTGAAGAAATTGAAGCCATCACCGTCATCGACATCCTGCGCCGTGCGGGTATCGAAGTAATCAGCGCGGGGCTGGATGCGCAGCCGGTGCGTGCCAGCCGCGGCGTCATGCTGCTGCCGGACACCACGCTGGATGCGGCACTGCAGCATGATTTCGACATGGTGGTGCTGCCCGGCGGCCAGCCCGGCACCAACAATCTCAAGGCCGATGCGCGCATCACCAGGCTGCTACAGAATATGGCACAGCAGGAAAAATTTGCTGCCGCCATCTGCGCTGCGCCTTCGGTGCTGGCGACTGCCGGACTGCTCGATGGCAGACATGCGACCAGTTTTCCCGGCGCGCTGGATTCTTTTCCGCAGGTACAGCAGCAACACGCCGCAGTCGTGGAAGACGGCAAGTTCATCACCTCGCGCGGACCGGGCACAGCGATGGATTTCGCGCTCACGCTGGTAGAGCGGCTGCTGGGCAAGGCAAAACGCGTGGCAGTCGAAGCCAGTCTGCAGCGGTAAATTGCACACACTGATCGCCAAGTTTCCGCCTGCCATACTGGCGTTACTGCTGCAAACCGCCGCATTTGCTGTTGCGCTGCTGTTCGCCCGCACCACACAAGTCCAGATGCCCGTGCTGCTGTTTGCGCTACTGTGCGGCGTAATCGCTGCCGTACTGAGCCGCATTGCCGGCCTGGCAAAATGGTGGCTGCTGATTCAGCTCCTGTTCGTGCCTGCACTGGTGCTGGCGCTGTCGCTGGAAATTTCGCCGAATCTGTTCCTGGCCGCCTTCCTGATTCTGCTGGTGGTGTACTGGAGCACCTTCCGCACCCAGGTGCCGCTCTACCTTTCCAGCCACAAAGTCTGGCAGGCTCTGGAGACACTGCTCCCCTCTCCCGCCGGGGGAGGGGTTGGGGGTGAGGGAGGAGCCGCTGAAGTGAGCGCGAACCCTTCGGAGCGCTCCCTCACCCTGCCCCTCTCCCGAAGGGAGAGGGAATCCGGCTTCAGCTTCATCGATCTCGGCTCGGGCATCGGCGGCGTATTGACGCATCTTGCCGCAGTGCGCCCGGATGGCCGCTATTTCGGCGTGGAAGCCGCACCGCTGCCATTCCTGCTGAGCTGGCTGCGCATCCGGCTGGGCGGCTTCGATCAATGCAAAGTGCAATGGGGCAGCCTGTGGTCATGCAATCTCGCGCAATACGATGTGGTGTTTGCCTATCTTTCGCCGGTGCCCATGACCGACCTGTGGCAGAAGGTGCAGCGCGAAATGCGCCCCGGCACACTGTTCATCAGCAACACCTTTGCAGTGGCCGAACATCCGCCACAGGATACAATCACGCTCGATGACTTACACCATTCCACCCTGCATATCTGGCGCTTTTAACCCATGATTTCAATCCAACAGTCCCCCACTCCGTCACGCTGGCGCACGTTCACTGCTGCTCCACATCGTGTCATGTTCTTCGGCGGCGCCGTGCAAGCCATAGCAACAATGCTGTGGTGGCTGGCCGACCTGATCATGCGCTATGGCCTGGGGCAGCCTGTCGAATGGACGATCGCGCCCAACGCGGCGCACGCCTATCTGATGATCTATGGAATGCTTCCATTCTTCATCTTCGGTTTTCTGCTGACCGTTTTCCCCCGCTGGATGGCCGGCAAGGAGATCCCCGCCAGCCGTTACGTGCCGGCCTTCGTGCTGCTGATGCTCGGCACGGTGTCTTTTTACCCCGGACTGCTGACGAGCAAGGCGGTACTCGCCGTCAGCATCCTGCTCACCATGTGCGGCTGGGCCATCGCCTGCTACGCCCTGCTGCATGTGCTGCTGAACACCGACCCCCAGAATAAGCGCCACCCGATCGTCGCCATAATCGCACTGGCCTTCGGTTGGTGCGGCATGCTGTGCTACCTGGTATGGCTGTCGGCGGATCAGGCGATCTGGCTCAGCTGCGCGCTTCAGGCCGGCACGTGGCTGTTCCTGCTGCCGATATTCGCCACGGTCGGCCATCGCATGATCCCCTTCTTTACCAGCGGCATGTTGCCGCAAACCTCGGTCTCGCGCCCCGAATGGCCGTGGTGGGTCATCCTGGCCGGCAGCGCCGGACATGGTTTGCTGCAGCTGCTTGATGCCTCGGCTTGGCTATGGCTGTGCGACGCACCGCTCGCTGTCGCCACCCTGTATCTGTCCTGGTGCTGGAACCTGCGCCGCAGCCTTGCCGTTCCCATGCTGGCGGTGCTGCATACCGGTTTTGCCTGGATGGGCATTGCCGCCCTGCTGTACACCGCGCAGAGCCTCGTGCTGCTGCTCAGCCACGGCGAATCCAGCGTGCTGGGGCTGGCGCCGCTGCATGCACTGGCTCTCGGTTGTTTTTCCACGCTGCTGCTGGGCATGGGCACGCGCGTCACGCTCGGCCACTCTGGCAAGCCGATCAACCCGGGCCGGACGATACATTGGCTTTTTGTCGCTTTCCAGGCCGTCGTGCTGCTACGGGTACTGACCGATGTGCTGCCAGCATCCTGGCGTTCGTGGCTGTATCCGGCTGCCGCTGCGGCATGGCTGGCCTGTTTTCTGCCATGGGTCATGACTTACCTGCCTGTCTACCTGAAACCGCGCCCGGACGGCCGCCCCGGTTGAGAAAGACCCTCGCGGGCACACCCGGGAAATCCAGCCTCTTCACATCTTGTTCGTTTTTCGTTAGGATGCATCCTTGACCCCGGCAGTGCGCCTCCAATTCACCCAGCATTGCCAACCATTTCTTCAGACATTACTTAATAAAAAAGCGAGAACCCCCATGAGCGAACACATCCGTTATGTCACCGACCCTAATTTTTCCGCCGAAGTGCTGCAGGCACCGTTGCCCGTGCTGGTGGACTACTGGGCGGAATGGTGCGGCCCATGCCGCATGATCGCCCCGATACTGGAGGAGGTCGCCAAGGAATATGCCGGGCGCCTGACCGTAGCCAAACTGAATGTGGACGAGAACCAGCAGACCCCGCAGAAATATGGCATCCGCGGCATTCCCACACTGATGCTGTTCAAGAACGGCAATATCGAAGCGACCAAGGTTGGCGCACTGTCCAAGTCGCAACTCACCGCATTTATTGACAGCCACATCTGAACCGTTTAACCTCGCGCCTGCAACTGTCCTGTTTCGTCCCCGCTGCACCTAATACACAACCATAAAAGACACTCAAGGCAGTTCAGGCGCGCGGCATCACCGCGCTAACCGCAACACTTCCCCAGTTGGTTTTTACTTAAACACTTCAGGCAGTTTCCCTTAACCTCGTACCATCACGATCCCCATCCTTATGCATTTATCCGACCTCAAAATAAAACACATCACCGAACTGGTGGAAATGGCAACAACCAACCAGATCGACAATGCAAACCGCATGCGCAAGCAAGACCTGATTTTCGCGCTGCTGAAAAACCAGGCGAAAAAAGGCGAGAGCATATTCGGCGAGGGCACGCTGGAAGTGCTGCCGGACGGCTTCGGCTTCCTGCGCTCGCCGGACACCTCTTACCTTGCGGGGCCGGATGACATCTACGTCAGCCCGAGCCAGATCAGGCGCTTCAACCTGCATACCGGCGATTCGATCGAAGGCGAGATCCGCACCCCCAAGGAAGGGGAACGCTATGTCGCTCTGGTGAAGGTGGACAAGGTCAATGGCGAGGCTCCGGAGAATGCAAAGAACAAGATCCTGTTCGAGAACCTGACGCCGCTGTTCCCAACCAGCCAGTTGACATTGGAGCGCGATATCCGCGCCGAGGAAAACATCACTGGCCGCATCATCGACATCGTCGCTCCCATCGGCAAGGGGCAGCGCGGCCTGCTGGTGGCCTCGCCTAAATCCGGCAAGACCGTGATGTTGCAGCACATCGCCCATTCCATCGCATCCAATAGCCCGGATGCGCACTTGATCGTGCTGCTGATCGACGAACGTCCCGAGGAAGTCACCGAAATGAGCCGCACCGTGCGCGGCGAAGTGGTGGCCTCCACTTTCGACGAACCCGCCACGCGCCACGTGCAGGTCGCCGAGATGGTGCTGGAAAAGGCCAAGCGCCTGGTCGAACACAAGAAAGATGTGGTCATCCTGCTGGATTCCATCACCCGCCTGGCGCGCGCCTACAACACTGTCGTGCCCTCCTCCGGCAAGGTGCTGACGGGCGGCGTGGATGCCAATGCGCTGCAGCGCCCCAAACGCTTTTTCGGTGCGGCGCGCAATGTCGAGGAAGGCGGCTCGCTCACCATCATCGCCACTGCACTGGTGGATACCGGCTCACGCATGGACGATGTGATCTATGAAGAATTCAAGGGCACCGGCAACATGGAAATCCACCTGGATCGCCGCATGGCCGAAAAGCGCATCTACCCTGCCATCAACGTCAACCGCTCCGGCACGCGCAAGGAAGAATTGCTGATCAAGGCCGACGTGCTGCAGAAAATCTGGGTGCTGCGCAAACTGCTCTACCCGATGGACGAACTCGAAGCGATGGAATTCCTGCTGGACAAGGTCAAGGCGACGAAGAACAACGCCGACTTTTTTGACTCCATGCGCCGTTGAAACCCAATATAGTTTTAGCGCAAAAAATGGTTTTGACGGCTGGTGTCGTTTGTGTATAATGCGCGGCTCTGTAAAACCGCATTCAAGCGAGGTTGTTATGTACGCAGTAATCAAGACCGGTGGCAAGCAATACCGCGTTTCCGCTGGCGAAACACTGAAAATTGAAACCGTTGCCGGCGAAGTCGGCAGCGCAATCGTGCTGGACAAGGTGCTGATGGTTGGCGATGGCGACAAGCTGTCTGTCGGCAAGCCCATGTTGACCGGCGCTACCGTTACCGCGACCATCGTGTCCAACGGTCGCCATGACAAGGTCAGAATCTTCAAGATGCGCCGTCGCAAGCACTACCAAAAGCATCAAGGTCATCGTCAAAACTACACCGAAATCCGCATCGACGGCATTTCAGCGTAACGCTAAAGGAGCAGCAACATGGCATCGAAAAAAGGTGGTGGCAGTACCAGTAACGGCCGCGACTCGCACTCGAAACGACTGGGTGTAAAGAGTTACGGCGGCGAACTGATTAACGCAGGCAGCATTATTGTGCGCCAACGCGGCACCCGCATCCACGCCGGTGACAACGTCGGCATGGGCAAGGATCACACCCTGTTCGCCAAGATTACCGGCAAGGTGGAATTTGCAATCAAGGGCGCAACCAAACGCAAAATCGTCAGCGTGATTGCAGCGTAAACGCTGCCTGGCCCTGGCACAATAAGCCCTATCGCAAGGTAGGGCTTTTTGCTTTAACGGCATCCCAAAAATGAAATTCCCAAAATGAAGTTTATCGACGAATCAAAAATTGAGGTCATAGCCGGCAACGGCGGCAACGGCGCGGCCAGCTTCCGGCGTGAGAAATACATCGCCAAGGGCGGGCCGGATGGGGGTGACGGTGGGCGCGGCGGCAGCGTGTATGCGCTGGCCGACCGCAACATCAACACGCTGGTGGATTACCGCTTTGCGCGCGTGCACCGCGCAAAGAACGGCGAATCCGGGCGCGGTGCGGATTGCTACGGCAAGGGTGCGGATGACATCATCCTGCGCATGCCGGTGGGCACCGTGATCACCGATCTCAACAGTGGCGAACTCATCGCCGATTTGACTCACGACGGCGAAAAGGCATTGCTCGCCAAGGGCGGCGCGGGCGGCCTGGGCAACCTGCACTTCAAGTCCAGCACCAACCGCACACCGCGCCAATGCACGCCCGGCGAAGAAGGCGAGCGGCGCGAGCTGCAACTGGAATTGAAAGTGCTGGCTGACGTTGGCCTGCTGGGCATGCCCAATGCGGGTAAATCCACCTTCATCCGGGCGGTATCCGCCGCGCGTCCCAAGGTTGCCGACTATCCTTTCACCACGCTGCACCCCAATCTGGGCGTGGTGCGCGTATCAGCCGAAAAGAGCTTTGTCATTGCCGACATTCCGGGCCTGATCGAAGGCGCTGCCGAAGGCGCCGGGCTGGGGCACCAGTTTCTGCGCCATCTGGCGCGCACCCGCCTGCTGCTGCACTTGGTCGACATTGCCCCGATGCATGAAGGCATCGACCCCGTGCATGAAGCGCACGCCATCCTCAACGAATTGAAGAAATACGACGAGGGGCTGTATAACAAACCGCGCTGGCTGGTGTTGAACAAGCTCGATCTGTTGCAAGACAAGGATGAAAAGGTCGCCGCATTCCTGCGCGAATTCGGCGATCACACGCGCCACTTCGCCATTTCCGCGATTAACGGCGAGGGCTGCAAGGAACTGACCTACGCCATCATGGAACACTTGGAACAAGCTGCGAGACAGGAAGCAGCGGCTGCCGCAGAAAGTGCACAAGAAACCGACACCTCTACACTCTGACATGCCATGAAAACCGTACTGACTCAGAGCAAACGCATCGTCGTGAAAGTGGGCAGCAGCCTCGTCACCAATCAGGGCGAGGGGCTGGACACCCATGCCATCACCAATTGGGCAAAACAGATTGCAACGCTGCGCGAAAGCGGCTGCGAAGTGGTACTGGTTTCCTCCGGTGCGATTGCCGAGGGCATGCAGCGTCTGGGCTGGAAGCAGCGCCCCAGCGCCGTGCACGAATTGCAGGCCGCCGCCGCAGTGGGCCAGATGGGGCTGGTGCAGGTATATGAAAGCTGCTTCCGCGAACACGGTCTGCGCGCCGCGCAGGTGCTGCTCACCCATGCCGATCTCGCCGACCGCGAACGCTATCTCAACGCCCGTTCCACGCTGCGTACGCTGCTCAACCTGAATGTCATTCCCATCATCAACGAGAATGACACCGTCGTCACCGATGAAATCAAGTTCGGCGACAACGACACGCTGGGTGCGCTGGTGGCCAATCTGATCGAGGCCGACGCACTCATCATCCTGACCGACCAGGCCGGCCTCTACACTGCCGATCCGCGCAAGAACCCGGATGCCACACTGGTCAGCCTTGCCCAGGCAGGCGATGAAAAGCTGGAAGCCATGGCCGGCGGCGCAGGCAGCCACATCGGCCGCGGCGGCATGCTCACCAAGATATTGGCCGCGAAGCGTGCCGCACGCAGCGGCGCACATACCGTCATCGCTTCCGGCCATGAGCCGGACGTATTGCCACGGCTGATGCGTGGCACAAGCATCGGCACCCTGCTCGAAGCGCAGACTCCCTCGCTGGCTGCACGCAAGCAATGGCTGGCGGACCACCTGCAAGTCTGCGGCAAGATCGTGCTGGACGCTGGCGCGGAGCGCGCATTGCGCGTTGAGGGGAAAAGCTTGCTGCCGATCGGTGTCACCGAAGTCAGCGGAGAATTCGAGCGCGGCGCTGTCGTTGCCATCCTCAACGCAAACGGCCAGGACATTGCACGCGGCCTGATCAACTACAGCGCCAACGAAGCGCGCCGCATCGCCCGCCGACCCAGCCACGAGATCGAAACCATCCTCGGTTATGTGGACGAATCTGAGCTAATACATCGAGACAACCTCGTATTGCTGTAAAACAGCAATACGAGGTTGCGGTGAAGCCTAACATTCGCGCAGCTAATGTTATGCCGGAGCCACAATCACTTGCTATAAGCAATACCAGATTGCGGCGAAGACTAACCTTCAGGTTATGTCGTAGCCACAATCTATTGCTGTAAAACAGCAATAACTGCCAGATTCAATACTTCTGCTTGATGGCAAGTATCGCCTGGTTACGCAAGGTGCGCAGCAACGCCAACTGGCTTTGCGAAATCTGCAGACTGTTCGCTTCCTGTATGTCAGCATAGATCAGGCCAATAGCCGTCCGATTTACCATCACGGGCAGCAGCAAGAAACACTGCGCATCCACAGCATTGCGAAACCACGCCGGGATCTTGCCCGCAATATTGCTGGCCTGCACATCCTTGATAAAAATATCCACTCCCTGATCGATGGACAAATGGAACACGTCCGGTTCAAACGCCAGTGGAAAACGCAATTTCGGGATGATGGTATCGACTGTCGGGCCAAAGCCAAAGCGTGCCGCCATCAGGTTCTGCTTATTGTCGCGAATAAATATCAGCGTATGCTTGAAACCAAGGCTGCGATACATGGTTTCCAGCACCATCTGCAGCACTTCGTTCAGATCGTACTCTCCGACCAGTGTGTTGGTTACGTCCTGAATGCCGGCCCCCAGCATGGCTTCCGGGTCATAAGTAACCGCCCCAGGAACCCCTGCAACCGTTGCCGTATCAAGCAAGACCACTCCCTGCAGCGAACCCGCATCAGCAGGTTCAGCCGGTTTGGCTTTTTCAACATGGCCGCTCCACTTGCGAATTTTCTTCAGCAGCGCGCTCTTGGCCATGTTGATCCCAAGAATTCCTGATCGTTTTGACAACTCGAGCAAACTGTTTTCCAACACATCGGCCAGCATGGGCTTGGAAAGCACGAATGCGTGCTCATAACGCTTGCAAAGCTGGCTTAAAGCCTCGTCCTTATCCTCAGGCTTGGTGACAACCGCGATCGTACACAGCTCATTGGCCAGATTTACCGTAACGCTCAGTTGATCAAGAATGTTTTTTGGCTTCTTAATGCTCTCGCCGGATAGTTTTCGCATCCCGGCAAGCAATTGCTCGGGGAAGTTCCAGCTCTTTGCAACACCTATGCCGAGTTCGTTGTAAGACAAGCCAATCACCTGGATGGCTGCACTCTCTTCATCGATATTCTGCTCATTCATGACCTGGGCAACCTGCTGGCTTTCTTCAAACAGGTAATAAACGGCAAGCATCCTGCCGAGGTTATGAAACATCGCGCAGATCCTGGCTTCTTCCGCCTCAATCTGATTTCCACGCGAGAGTTGGGCTGCCACGACGCCGGCAAAAAACGCAACTGCGATCTCGTCCTTCAGTTCGGCCGCCTGCAGATTATTCTGCAGGCTTTCCAGCAGGATCAAGGACGTCGCAATGCTGCGCACCATCTCAAAGCCGAGGATGGATACCGCCTTGGAAACGGTGTGGATGGTGCCGCCAAACTGACCATATGAAGCAGCATTGACCAGCTTGAGAAGCTTGTTGGTCAAGGCAAAATCCTGCAGGATTAATTGAGTAAGACTGCTTGCGCTGACTGATTCCGAAGAGGTGATCTTGTTGATCTCGCTGATAGCATGGGACAACGCAGGAAAATCGCTCTTGCTGCGCATGCGGCGCAGCAGAAACTCCAGCGTGCTGTGCGACTCTCCCTCGCCGGCTGCCGACTTGTCGCTCAGGTATTGCATTAAAGCCTGACGCATCGCAACGGCATCCGGGTAGCGCTCCCTGGGGTTCTTGGCAATCGCCCTCAGGATGATACCTTCCAGCTTTTCGTCCACTTCTGCATTGCGGCTGGAAGGCGCGGGCGCCGGTTCATTGGCATTCCGATGCAGAATCTCATAGACACTGCCGCCCTCGACTGCGGGGCTGCCGGTCACCATTTCATACAGGATCATGCCGACCGAAAATATATCCGAACAAAACTCCGGACCCTGGGCAGACATGCACTCCGGCGCCATATATTGGGGCGTGCCGAGAATTCCGCCCGACGCATCGTGCAGGTGCGTAATCATGCGCGCAATACCGAAATCCATCACCATGGGCTGACCGGCAGAGGTAATCATGATATTGGCGGGCTTGATATCGAGGTGCATCACCCCACGCGCATGTGCACAGGCAAGGCCATCGAGCACCCCGCTCGCAATGCGCGCAGCCTTTGCCAGCGGCAGCACTTTATCCTGTTTCAGCAATTGCGCCAGGGTTAAACCTTCCACGTAGGCATAAACCAGATATGACATGCCGTCATGCTCCGCGGCGTCATACAACGTGACAATGTTGGGATGCTGCAGATTGCTGGCGATGCGCGCTTCGCGCACCAATTGATCCGTCTGCTGGTTGCGCTCAGGGCGCAATACCTTGATGGCCACCTGGCGCCCCAGCTGTGTGTCCTGCGCCAGATACACAACCCCTTGCCCCCCCCTGCCGAGCTCGCGGATGATCTTAAAGCGGCCTATGGTTTCTAAAGACATGGCAGATAATGTGGAAAATGATTCGGCCAGTGAAAACACCGGCATTCATGGCGTATGCGGTACACCATAATAGCAGGCCAAAGAATAAATGCAGAGCGTTGTATGAATCGTCATCCTTGCGCGCCGGTTTCGCACCAGTCCTTGCTGCGCTTGACCAGACACACCACCGACAGCAGCATCACCGGCACTTCGATCAGCACGCCGACCACGGTCGCCAGCGCCGCGCTGGCGATGATGCACGGAAAGACCCATACAGTCAGATAGTATTCAAACAGGCTCATTCCAGTCCTTGATTCGCCCGATTCCTGCTGCATTTCATTTTCCTTCCAAAACTCATGCATGGTTAGACAAGGCGCATATTCGACCGGAAGTTTCAATCTGAATGGTGGCGTGTTCAATCGCGAAATTGTGGTGCAACTCCTCGGCGACGCGGTTGAGAAAATCACCTCCCGGATATCCACCGCACGTGACCAGATGCACAGTCAGCGCGGTCTCGGACGTACTCATCGCCCACACATGCAGGTCATGCACTGCGCTGACTTCGGGCAGCGCTGACAGGTAATTCCTCACTGCATCCAGCTCAATCGATGCAGGCACGCCATCCAGCGAAAGACGCAGCGAGTGGCTCAGCAAGCTCCACGTTCCGAACAAAATCACCAGCGCAATCACCAGACTGATGGCTGGATCCAGCCACGCCCACCCGGTGACGATAAACAGCGCACCGATGATGACTACGCCCAACGACACCAGTGCATCCGCTGCCATGTGCAAGAATGCACCGCGCAGATTGAGATCATTCTTGTTGCCCGACATGAACAACCAGGCTGTGATGCCGTTAATCACCACGCCGATAGTGGCGACCAGCATCACCAGCCCGCCTTCAATCGGCACGGGATGGTTAAACCGGGCCACGGCCTCCCACGCGATGCCGCCAACCGCCACCAGCAACAGCAGCGCATTGAACAATGCCGCCATAATCGTGGCGCGCCCCCAGCCGTAGGTATGCCGCTGCGTGGGGCGCAACCTTGCCAGATAGAATCCGCCCCACGCGATCAGCAGCCCCAGCACATCGCTCAGGTTGTGCCCCGCATCGGAGAGCAGCGCGAGCGAATCGGCACGCCAACCGTAGTAGGCCTCTACCAGCACGAACAGCATGTTCAGCGCGATGCCGATGGCAAACGCGCGCCCGTAGTTCGCGCCGTGGTGGTGATGTTCGCTCATGCAATCCTCTTGCAAACCAACCGATTGGAAAGTTGCGCACCCGGTGCAATAGTATTGAACACTGCGCCGTATTCCGTCAGGTTCTCATGCATCGGTGCCGACATGGCATCAACCATTGAGAAACGCTTCGTGTGCATATCATCCATTTGATTTTCGCTCTCCCAATAGTATAAAAGTGTTACCTGCGCCACAAGCTCAACCCCGGCATGGGCGCAGGCAGACCAGGGCGTGGCAGCAGACGCATATTGATCCAGCGTGGATACAAAATACAGCCCCACAAACAGTTTAGAATTGGCAGCAGTTCACCGCCTCTTGCCGGCGATGCCACAACGTCAGGAAAGAACACATGCCGAATACGATCATCTTCAGTGATCTGGATGGAACCTTGCTCGACGCGGCGGATTATTCCTTTGCAGCGGCCAAACCCGCTCTGGCAATGATCCGCGAGAGAGGCGTTCCACTCATCCTGTGTTCCAGCAAGACGCGCTCGGAGATCGAGGCCTATCGCCGGCGGCTGGATAACGTGCATCCATTCATTGCCGAAAATGGCGGCTGCATCTTCATCCCCAAAGGATATTTTTCCGTTCCGGCCGAAGCCGCGGAAACCGCAGAGGCAGGCGGTTACCGGATCATCATGCTCGGCATGCCCTATGCGGAGGTCAGGAATCACTTTATCCGCCTGCGTCAACAGCTTGGCGCAAAAGTGCGCGGCTTTGGTGACATGTCCATTGCCGAGGCCGCGGCATTGACCGGCCTCCCTCAGGGCGAGGCGGCATTGGCCAAACAGCGCGATTTCGATGAGCCGTTTGTTTTCGAGGGCGAGCCGGATGAAGATTTCCTGCGCGCAATCGAGACGTCCGGCCTGCGCTGGACGCAGGGGCGCATATTCCACATCATGGGCAACCACGACAAGGGGCGCGCCGTGAGCATGCTGATGTCGCTATACCGCCGGCAATATGGCGCCATGACCAGCATGGCACTGGGCGACAGCCTGAACGACCTGCCCATGCTGACGGCCGTGGACAGGCCGGTGCTGGTCAGGCATACGGACGGCAGTTACGATGCCCGCATCGCCATTCCGCATCTGTTAAAGACGCGGCTTCCCGGCCCTGCGGGCTGGAATGAAACCGTGCTGGGATTGCTGGCGCATGCGCCTGACGACAATATCCCGGACCCGAACAATCTGCTGGAAATCTTCAACGCCGCGCTGGCGGCAGTTGATCCGCACAACGCCGTGCTCAAGGCGGCCAGGGTCGAGCGCAACCAGTTGCAGGTTGCCGGCGCAAACTACGACCTCGAAGCGTTTGATCGCATCATTGTGGTCGGCGCCGGCAAGGCCACGGCGCGCATGGCCCTGGCCATTGAATCCCTGCTTGGAACAAGGATTACCGCGGGACTGATTATCGTCAAGGATGGACACGCCGCGCCATTATCCATCATCGAACAGGTGGAGGCCGCCCACCCCGTTCCGAACGAAGCCGGAATAGCAGGCGCGCAGCGCATCCTGCAGATGGTGCGCGCTGCCGATGAAAAGACGCTGGTAATCTGCCTGCTTTCGGGCGGTGCCTCCGCGCTGCTGGTTGCGCCGGTCGCAGAGGTGACGCTGCAAGACAAGCAGGAGGCGACCCGCTTGCTGCTGAATGCGGGCGCATCCATAACCGAATTGAACGCAGTGCGCAAACATCTCTCGTCGGTGAAGGGCGGCAGGCTGGCACAGGCAGCCTGGCCGGCGCAGGTGGCAACGCTGATACTCTCCGATGTCATCGGCGATCCGCTCGACGTCATCGCTTCGGGGCCGACGGCACAAGACAACTCGACCTTCGCCGATGCCTGGGCAGTGATTGCAAAATACGATTTGCAGGAAAAGCTTCCACCGCGCGTCACCGGCTATCTGAAACGCGGCATCGCGGGGCAACTGCCAGAAACCGTAAAGGGAGATGATCCCTGTATGGATAAGACGCACAACATGATCATCGCCGGCATCCGTCAGGCTCTGGCCGCAGCAAGAGAACAGGCCGTGCGGCTCGGGTTTGCCTCGAAGGTGATTTCCGATACACTGCAAGGCGAAGCCCGCGACGCCGCCCGTTTCCTGGCCCAGGCTGCCCGCACCGAACTGGCCGGGATGCAACCAGGCGAGCGGCATTGCCTGCTCTGCGGCGGCGAAACAACGGTCACCGTACGAGGAACCGGAAAGGGCGGCAGGAACCAGGAGCTTGCGCTGGCCTTTGCGCTGGAAATCGAAGACTGTCATGGCGTGACGCTGCTCTCCGCCGGTACCGATGGCAGCGATGGCCCCACCGATGCCGCAGGTGCAATGGTGGACGGAAGAACGGCATCGCGGGCGCGAAGCTTGGGAATCGATCCGCTACGCCATCTTGAACTCAACGACTCTTACGCTTTCTTTCAGCAGCTCGACGCTGTATCGGGCGCGCACTGCCATTTCAAGACAGGCCCGACCGGCACCAACGTCATGGATATCCAGATTGTGCTATTGAGCAAACAGGAGCAACTGCCCACACAGCCTGACTGAATCACCAGGGAGATCAACCCGCAATGAAGAGTGCCACCTTCAGAACGGAAGTGCATGAACAACTCGAACGCATAGGGCAGGCCGACATCATCGTTGGCATCCCCAGCTTCAACAACGCGCGCACCATCGGCCACGTGGTGCGCGCAGTGCAGGCGGGCCTGGCCAAATACTTCCCGGAACACAAGGCGGTGATTGTGAATTCGGACGGCGGATCCAGCGACGGCACCATCGACGTGGTACATAACACCTCCATTGACGACTTCAACGCCATACTCCTGCACCACCGCGTCGAACCTGTCTCCAAGATCGCATTCCCCTATTCGGGCATCCCCGGCAAAGGCAGCGCCTTCCGCACCGTTTTCGAGATTGCCGGTGCACTGGATGCAAAAGCCTGCGCCGTCGTTGATTCCGATCTCAGGAGCATCACCCCGGAATGGATCGAGCTGCTGGTGAAGCCGGTGCTGGTGGGCGGCTATGATTATGTGTCCCCGCTCTATCACCGGCACAAATTCGACGGCACCATCACCAACAGCATCGTCTATCCGCTCACCCGCGCGCTATACGGCAAACGCGTGCGGCAGCCTATCGGCGGCGATTTCGGTTTTTCCGGCGGCCTGGCGCAGTATTACCTGACCAAAGATGTGTGGCAGACCGATGTCGCGCGGTTCGGCATCGACATCTGGATGACCACCACGGCGATCGCAAACGGCTTCAAGGTCACCCAATCGTTTCTCGGCGCCAAGATTCACGATGCCAAGGATCCTGGCACCGACCTGAGCAACATGCTGTTCCAGGTGGTCAGCGCAACTTTCGAGCTGATGAATACCTATGCCGACATATGGATGCCGATACGCGGATCAGAACCGGTTCCAGCCTTCGGATTCGAATACACGGTCGGCCTCGAGCAGGTCAATGTCAACACCACAAGAATGCTGAACATATTCCGCGAAGGACTCAGAAACCTGGGTGAAATCTGGCGCGACATCCTCGGTGCGGGCGACTTCGGCGAAATCGAAAGACTGGGCGCCCTGGCTGACAGTGACTTCCATTTCCCCATCGGCCTGTGGACACGCGTGGTCTATGACTACGCGCTCGCGTTCCACAAAGGAAAGTTGCCCGTCGAGCACCTGATCAAGTCCATGACCCCGCTGTATGTCGGCAAGACGGCCTCGTTCATCATCGGGGCCAAAGACATGGGTCAACAGGAAGCGGAAGCAGAAATCGAAAAGCTTTGCATGGAGTTTGAAAACTGCAAGGATTACCTGATAAGCAACTGGAAATAATCACAAGGAGGTGTGCCATGGAAGATTTTCTCAACCTGATACTCGAGCCGCTGAAGGAACTGTTCCTGAAGTTCAAGGCGTTTGTGCCCAACCTTCTGGCTATGCTGGTGATCCTGCTCATCGGTTTCATTCTTGCCCGCTTCATCAAGCTGATCGTTGTGAAATTCCTGACCGCGATCAAGTTCGACAGCTGGTCTGACCGCATGGGCTTTACCACGCTGATGCGCAAGGGAGGACTGTGGAACAAGCCTTCCGCGATACTGGGCGGAATCGTCTTCTGGGTGGTGATCATCGTTACGCTGATGAGCGGCCTGAATGCACTGCAGATACCGGCAACCGACCAGCTGGTTGGGCAGTTCTTCAGCTATATACCGCGCATTTTCTCTGCCGCCATGATACTGATCGTCGGCTATGTGCTTTCCGGTTTCTTCAGCCGCGCAGTGCTGATCGCCGCTTCGAACAGCGGCTTCCATTACGCCAAAATCCTCGCCGAGGCGACACACACGCTGCTGATGGTGCTGATCCTGGCCATGGTCATGGAGCAACTGCAGATCGCCCCCAGCATCGTGCTTGCCGCCTTCTCCATCATCTTCGGCGGCATCGTGATCGCGCTTGCCATCGCATTCGGCGTAGGCGGCATTGATACGGCCAGGCGAATAATAGAAAGAGAGGTCACCGCAAAGAGCGAAGAAGAAACAAAAGACGAGATTGAACACATCTGAAAAAAGGATGCGCCATGACAGACTTCTACCAGACAGGAATCATCACGACACTGCACCAGCTCGGAAAACCCTCGCTGGAGCGCCTGGAATCCGAGCTGCTCGGATTCTCGAAAGTCAGGCCTATTGCGCTGGTGCTGCCCGCGCTGTATTCCGAATTCGAAGGCCCGGCCATGCCCGGCATCATTCAGGAACTGACCAAGGTGAAGTACCTGAATGAAATCGTGCTGGTGCTGGACCAGGCGTCGGAAAAGGATTTCCAGCGGGTACGCGAACTCATGGCACCGATACCCACAGACGTCAGGATCATACACAACAAAGGCAAGAGAATAACCGAGGTGTACGAAACACTGGCGCGCAATGGACTGGATGTGGGCGAGCAAGGAAAGGGGCGCTCCGCATGGCTGGCCTACGGCTATGTGCTGGCGCGCGGACGCTCGGACGTGATCGCGCTGCATGATTGCGATATCGTCACCTATAACCGCGAATTACTGGCCAGACTGTGTTACCCGCTGGCGAACCCGAATCTGGATTACGTATTCTGCAAGGGCTTTTACAGCCGGGTCACCAACAAGATGAACGGCCGGGTCACGCGGCTGCTGATGACCCCGCTGGTGCGCTCCCTCCAGCAGCTTGTCGGCCACCACGATTTCCTGATGTTCCTCGACAGCTTCCGCTACCCGCTTGCCGGGGAATTCTGCATGACCACCGACCTGGCCCGTGTAAACCGGATTCCCTGGGACTGGGGTCTGGAAGTCGGCTCGCTCGGCGAAGTCCACCGCAATTATTCCCCGCGCCGCGTTTGCCAGGTGGACATCGCCGCCACCTATGAGCACAAGCACCAGTCCCTTTCCCCGGATGACGCGGGCAAAGGCCTGATGAAAATGGCGGTTGATATATGCAAATCCATCTTCCGGACACTCGCCTCGGAAGGGGTCGTGTTCTCGGACGGCCTGTTCAAATCACTGCTGGTTACCTATCTGCGGCAGGCGGAAGACACCATCATGAAGTATGAGGCGGATGCGATGATCAACGGCCTCAGCTTCGACCGGCATGAAGAAGCCAAGGCCGTGGATACCTTTACCAAGGCCATCGCCATGGCCGCGCAGGCGTTCACGGAAAACCCGATGAGCACCCCGCTCATTCCGAACTGGAACCGCGTCACCTCCGCCATCCCGGGCATTTTTGACATGCTCAAAATGGCCGTGGACGAGGATATGCGCTAGCCCAGGATGGGGTGAGCCCTTGAGCAACCATGACGCCCGGGGAACAGGATTGGCATCATGTGGACATGCCGCTGGTCGGCCTCGCTCCCGTTATCGCCTCATGACTGATGGTGGCCGGCGAATCCCCGCGCTGGTTCACGGTGCAGTGAAATGACGTTACAATCAGTCCGTATATCCTGATGCCACGCCGGCTTCTTCACCCGACACCATCGGAGCACGCCATGTCCAGCCCACGAAGCATCGTCGCTGCAACCGATTTTTCCGAGAACGCAAGACGCGCCGTGGAGCAGGCTGCCCATCTGGCGCACACATGGCACGCGACGCTGATCCTGCTGCATGTATTCAACGACAGCACGTGGGCCAGCCTCAAGGCGATCTACGATTTGAACCGCTGGATGATATCCGACCCCGTTGAGTCCGCGCGGCAAAGGCTTGAAGCGATACGCGCTCAGTTGGCGCATGATTTTGGCGTGACGGTTGATGCCCATGTCCTGGTGGGGCGCGCTTCCAGAGAGATCCACTCATTCGTCATGACGCACCAGCCCGGCCTGCTGGTGGTCGGCGAGCACGGCGAGAACTGGGTGCGCGATGCCGTGCTCGGCGGCACCGCACTCAAAGTGCTCGAAGCCGCGCATATTCCGGTGCTGCTGGTCCGGCGCGCCACCACAGGCGCTTATCAACGCGTCATTATCGCCACAGACTTCTCGGAAAACGCAACACGCACCGCCCATCTCGCCATGGCGCTATTCCCGGATGCGCCGCATTACCTGGTCCACGCCTATGTTGTGCCATTCGAGGCGAGCATGCGCATGGGCGGCGCGCAAGAAGAGGACATCCAGCGCTATCGCGAGCAGGAATATCTCACGGCAGTGCGCAATCTGGAGGCGTTCGCCGTGGATTGCGATTACCGCGCCGCCGGCGAATTTTCCAAGCTCGCGCTGTATGGCCATCCGGCCTCCGTGCTGTTCGAGCAAGTGCAGGATATGGAAACGGATCTGATCGCGATTGGCAAGCATGGCGGCGGCGCATTCGAGGAGAAGCTGCTGGGCAGCGTGACCCAGAACGTCCTGTACCATGCCGGCTGCGACGTGCTGCTGAGTCCCTGAGCAACGTGGAAAATCTCGCGCAGATCATCCTGCTCCTGGCCGTGGCAGTGGCCATCGTGCTCATATTTCAGCGCTTGCGCGTGCCGACCAGCCTGGGATATTTGCTGGTCGGCGTGATACTCGGGCCGCACACGATTGGGCCGACCGTCTACGTGCCGGAATTCAAGGCGCTCGCTGAATTCGGCGTGGTCTTCCTGCTGTTCACGATAGGCCTCAATTTCTCCTTGCCCCAGTTGCATGCACTGCGGCACCAGGTCCTCGGGCTGGGAACCGGGCAGGTTGTATTCACGACGCTGGCAGTGGCCATCGCCTTATGGCTGGCCGGACTCCCTGCCGCTGCGGCGTTCGTGGTCGGCGCCGTGTTTGCCCAGTCATCCACGACCATCATCGGCAGCCAGCTGGCCGAGCAGGGTGAGGAGAACAGTCACCACGGCCGTTTCGGACTCGCCATGTCTGTCTTTCAGGACGTAACCGCCGTGCCCTTCCTGGTGATCATCCCTGTACTGGGCATTTCGGTCGGCGCCGGAGCGCTCGCGGGCGCGCTGGGGTGGGCGCTCATAAAAGCGGTGTTTGCGTTTGCGCTGGTGTTCTTTGCCGGGCGCTGGCTGCTGCGCCCGCTGTTCCACCTGGTTGCGGAGCGTCGGTCTGCGGAAGTGTTTACGCTGGCCGTGCTGCTGGTCGCATTGCTGGCCGCATGGACCACCAGCAGCTTTGGACTATCCCTGGCGTTCGGCGCCTTCCTCGCCGGAATGATGCTGGGCGAAACCGAATTCAGGCACCAGGTGGAATCAAGCATACGCCCGTTCCGCGATGTGCTGCTCGGCATCTTCTTTGTCGGCATCGGCATGCGTTTCGATCCGGCCGCGATACCGCCGATATGGCACTGGGTTCTGCTCGGAGCGCTGCTCATTGTCGTGAGCAAGACATTGATCGTTACCGCGATGATGCGCAGGAGCGGGATCGATGCGCTCGTGGCATGGCGCACGGGCTTGTTGTTGGCTGTGGGTGGAGAATTCGGGCTCGCACTGATTGCCATTGCGCTCGATTCCGGCGTGATCGATGCGAAACTGGGGCAGATTGCGATCACGTCCGTGTTGCTTTCGATGATCGCAGGAGCTGGCCTGATCCGCTTCAATCATGCCATTGCGACGTGGCTGGCGGGAGCGCCGCACAGCAAAGGCCGGAACATCCCTGACGCGCTGTTGGGTGCGCCCGGCTCGCAGGTCGTCATTGGCGGCTATGGACGCGTAGGGCACACCATCGCAGTGTTGCTGCGGTCGCGCGGAATCCCGTTTGTGGTCTTTGATACCGATGCGCAGCGGGTGGCGAAAGGGCAGGCCGAAGGCTATCCCGTGCACTATGGCGACATCTCCGATCCGGAGCTGCTGGCCGCCATCCATGTGGAGCGCGCTTCCCTGGTTCTGATTACCATCGACCAGGCCGCCATGGCGTTGCGGGCCGTATCCTATCTGCGCAAAGCGTGCCCCCAGGTTCCCGTCATTGCACGGGCAAGGGACCTGAAAGCCAGTTCACAACTGCTTCAGGCGGGCGCGACCCATGCGTATCCGGAAGCCATCGAAGCGAGCCTGTGCCTCGGCGCGATCGCCATGCAGATCCTTCGCGTTCCATCCGATGATATCGATCAGCTCGTACAAGGCGTGCGCGACTGGGATTACAAACCCGTGCTCGAACAGGCGCGAAATAAATAGAGGTGATGTGGCCAAGTGCTGCGCGCGCTCGGCAAATGCGTCTTAACGGCGCCGCCAGACTACGGACGCCGCCGACGTCTGTGCCAGGCAAACCATATCTTCAAACGCCACAATCCGCTGACCAGCAGGTAGGCCAAGGCTCCCATCGAGCAGGCCAGGATAACCAGCCCAAGCAACAGCGGTTTGCCCAGCGCAGTGATGCGCTCCGCCCAGCCCTTTCCTGCATTCCCTCCCGCGTCTACCGTCTGCGTATTCTCAAAATCACGCGGCTTGCCATCATCCCCGAGCAGAGCAGCGCCAATGTGATAGGCGCCGTAATAGATCGGCGCGAAGGTGACGGGGTTGGTGACCAGCGTGCTGGCGACGGCAGTGGGGATGTTGGCACGCAGAACCACGGCGGCCGTTACGGAAAGCGGGATCTGCGCAATCGGCACGAGCAGGCCGAAGAATACGCCAAGCGCGAAGCCGAGGGCAACGCCGCGGCGGGAAAAATGCCACAGGCGCGGATGATGCACCGCCGGACCCAGCCAGCGCAGCCAGCGGCTGCCGCGCACGCGTTCGGGGTCGGGCAGCAGGCGTTTCAAACGTTCTCTCATGGTTGTGCTTGTTCCTCTTGTGCTGGGCTCGCGATATCGCTTGCCAGTGTTTCGCCGGTGAGTATCCGCGCCCGCCTTGACTTCAATTTGCGGGTCGCGCGCGAGCCTGTCGCGGGCCGCACCGGCCGGCAGTGCGCCGGATTTCTGCAGCCCATCAATTTCGCTACCCGCGCAGCTCTTTTTGCAGGATGCGATCCCTGCCATTTCCCTTGACTTCGTACATCAGTTCGTCGGCTTGCGCCAGCAGCCGGTCGAGATCGTCCGGCGCCTGAGGGTGGCTGGCGACACCGATGCTGAAGGTGACCGGCCAGCCGTGAATCCGCATCGCACCAAGCAAGCGTTGGCGCAACTCCTCGACATAAGTTTTTGACGCTGCGGCATCCATGCCCGGAAAGAGCAGCGCAAATTCGTCACCGCCAAGCCTGCCGGGAATGTCGCCGGCGCGGCTATGCTTGCGTATCTCTTCTGCGACACAAATCAGCAGCGCATCGCCGGCTTCCTGGCCCAATTCGTCATTCACCTGCTTGAACTTGTCTAGATCGATGAATACGGCGGTAAAGGGCGTCTTCTGGCGACTCGCCTGAGCCAGCGCGCGGCGGCCCTGCTCGTAAAACTCGCGGCGGTTAGGCAGACCGGTCAGCGCATCTTCCCGTGCCATGCGCGATTCACGGTCGAGGGCACGACGCATGTGTGCCAGTATCCACGCTTCTCCCGAAAAAATAGCCAGACGCGTCGCCGTATTGAACAGCAGCGGCAAGAAATCGGGCTTATCGCCGCCCAGCGAGCGATCGGCAAGAAACCACACTGTGGTCGACAGCAATGCGCCCGCCAGAGCCGGGCGCAACCCCAGAAACCACGCCGCCAGCAGTACCGGCAGACTGAAGAATACATGGAAATCGTAGGCCAGTCCGGTCAGATAGTGGACCAACCCCAGCAACAGGGTCAGGCCGACACTCGCGGCAAAGATCACGCCGCGCATGGCCGCACCGGGTTTCCAGACGATCAACTGCCTCGCATTCATGGGAAAACTGCCAGCCCCCTGCTGGCCGCGCGACCGGCACACAATATCCACCACTGCAGCGCAAACAGGATGCCGCGCCGCAGAAGCGCAACGGTCATTTCTGAAGTTCCGTATCCAACCCGGCAACTGCCGGAGGCAGCGCCCTGCTGGAGAGTGCCTCTGCAAGTTCGGCGTTGCGCCTCTCCTGTTCCGCCAGTCGGTGTTCGAGATCGGCGACCTGACGGCCCATCCGCGCGACTGCCCACTGGCGGCGGATCATGGCGGGCGACGAAACCAGTCCGGCGATCAGCGCGCCGAGCCCGAGCGTCACGAGCAGCACCAGCGCCAGCGAACCTTCGAAACTCCAGAACCCGAGCGTGACGGTCACGGGCGTGATGTTCTGCATGGCGAAGATCACCGCGCCGATGGCGCAGACAATGCCGACGATCAATCCGAGTTGCATGGCGATTCCTCCTTTATTTATATGACGAACGGGCTTTCAGTCGAAAGTGAAATGGTAGAACACGTCGATCGCATTATCCTCCCCGGATCGCGTAACGACGGAGATGCGCGGCGTCAGCGCATGGGTCAGTTTAACCAGCACGGCCGCCGCCGCACTCAGCAAGGCCAGGCAACAGGCGGCAAGAAAACGTGGTGTGCGGTCATGCATCGCGTTCCCCTCAGCCACTTACGCCGCGCACCAATGCCTGCGCCCGATGCCGCAGCACCGCCTTTTCGAACTCTACGGCAACCAGTATCAACATGCCGGCCGCGACGATGCGTGCCCAGGCAACGGCGTCGAGAGACGCCGTGCCGAACAGCGCGTGCGCCAGCGGCAGATGCGTGAAGAGCAGTTGCAACACCAGCAACAGGCCAATCGCCTGCAGAACGCGCGGATTGCCGAGGAGGCCCTCGCGCGACAGGATGGAACCGGTCAGCCGGCGGCAGTTCAGGAGATAGAAAATCTCGCCCATCACCAGGGTATTCACTGCGGCAGTGCGCGCGACTTCAATGGACAGTCCGCGTTCCAGTTCCCAGAGGAACATGCCAAAGGAGGCCGCCGCCAGCAGCGCCGTCACGAACGAGATGCGCCACAGCATGAAGCCATTGACGAGCGCTTCCTTCGGGTCGCGCGGAGCGCGCGCCATCAGGCCGGGCTCCGGACGTTCGAAGGCGATGGCGAGCGACAGCGTCACGGCGGTGACCATGTTCACCCAGAGAATCTGCACCGGCGTGATCGGCAGGCTCAGGCCGAACATGATGGCGATCAGCAGCATCGCCGCCTCGCCGCCGTTGGTGGGCAAAATGAAGACTATGGACTTCTTGAGGTTGTCGTAGATCGTGCGGCCCTCTTCGATGGCGGCAGCGATGGAAGCGAAGTTGTCGTCGGCGAGCACCATCTCGCCCGCTTCCTTGGCCGCCTCGGTACCCTTGCGGCCCATGGCCACGCCGACGTCGGCGCGCTTCAGGGCAGGCGCGTCGTTCACGCCATCGCCGGTCATGGCCACCACTTCCCCGTTGGCCTGCATGGCCTGGACCAGGCGCAGCTTGTGCTCGGGGCTGGCGCGGGCGAAGACATCCACCTCGCGCACGGCGCCGCGCAGCGCAGCATCGTCGAGCGCCTCGATCTCGGCGCCGGTGAGGACACGGCGACCGTCGCCGATGCCCATGGCGGCGCCGATAGCGCGCGCCGTGACGCCGTGGTCGCCGGTGATCATCTTGACGCGGATGCCGGCGGCGCGGCATTGCGCCACCGCCGCAATGGCCTCCGCGCGCGGCGGGTCGATGATGCCGACCAGCGCCAGCAGGGTGAGGCCCTGCTCGACGTCGGCGAAGTCGAGTTCGCGCTTGCCCTTTTCCATCGGCGCCTCGGCCAGCGCCAGCACGCGCTGGCCGGCCGCGGCAAGCGCCTCGACCTGCCGGTGCCAGTAGCCGGCATCGAGCGGCCGGTCCTCGCCCGCCACGCGCTGGCGCACGCACATCTGCAGCAGCCGCTCGGGGGCACCCTTGACGAAGGCGAAGGCGTGGCCGGCGTGGTCGTGGTGCAGTGTGGCCATGAAGCGGTGCTCGGACTCGAAGGGGATGGCGTCGACGCGCGGCAGCGATTCGCTCTCGTGATGCCGATCGAGGCCGGCCTTGAGGGCCAGCGTGAGCAGCGCACCCTCGGTCGGGTCGCCCTCCAGCTTCCAGGCGCCACCGGCCTCGTGCAGCACGGCGTCGTTGCAGAACAGCGCCGCGCGGGCTATGTCGGCCAGCTCCGGCGCGTCCTGCGGCGCAAGCTGGGCGCCATCGACGCTGAAGCCACCGTGCGGCGCGTAGCCGGCGCCGTCGACTTCGAAGACGCGCCCGGCGGTGACGACGCGCTGCACGGTCATCTCGTTCTTCGTCAGCGTGCCGGTCTTGTCCGAGCAGATGACGGTGACGGAACCCAGCGTCTCCACCGCCGGCAGGCGGCGGACGATGGCGTGGCGGCGCGCCATGCGCTGCACGCCGATGGCCAGCGTCACCGTGAGGATGGTCGGCAGACCCTCGGGGATCGCCGCCACGGCAAGGCCGACCGCGGCGGTGAACATCTCGGCGGCGGAGAAGCCGCGCGCCAGCACGCCGAAGGCGAACAGGGCGGCGGCGGACAGCAGGATGGCACCGGTCAGCCAGCGCGCGAAGACCGCCATCTTGCGCAGCAGCGGCGTGGCGATGTCCTCAACCTCGGCGAGCAGGCGGCCGATGCGGCCGATCTCGGTCCCCTCGCCGGTGGCCGTCACCAGTCCCTTCGCCTGGCCGTAGGTCACCAGCGTGCCGGAATAGGCCATCGGGCGGCGGTCGCCGATGGGCGCCGCTTCCGCCACCGGCGCGATGTCCTTTTCCACCGCCACCGATTCGCCGGTGAGCGCCGCTTCATCGACGCGCAGGCTGCGCGCCTCGACCAGGCGCAGGTCGGCCGGCACCTTGTCGCCGGAGGCGAGGAAGACGATGTCGCCGGGCACCAGTTCCTCGGCCGGGATCTCGCGGCGGCGGCCGTCGCGCAGCACGGCGGCGGTGTGCGAGAGCATGTTGCGGATGGCGTCGAGCGCCGATTCCGCCTTGCCTTCCTGGAAAAAGCCGATGACGGTGTTGGCCAGCACCACGGCGAGGATGACGCCGCTGTCGACGTAATGGCCGAGCGCCGCCGTCACCGCGACGGCGGCGAGCAGGACGTAGATGAGGACGTTGTGGAACTGGGCGAGAAAGCGCACGAGCGCGCCGCGCTTCTTCGGCGGCGGCAGCCGGTTGGGGCCGTGCGTGGCGAGGCGACGCGCCGCCTCCTCGGCGCTCAGGCCCTGCGGAGTCGATTCGAGTCCGGCGAACGCTTCTTCTTTCGTGCGCGAATGCCAGGCCGGTGCGGTCATTGCGCCCTCCCTTTCGCGCCACTCAGGGACTGAGCAGCACGTCGCAAGCGGCGCTGTAGAGAATATTCTGGGTGACGCTGCCGAGCAGACGCTCCTCGAAGGCGCTGCCGCCATGCTTGCCGATGACGATCAGGTCCGGCCCGATTTCCGAGGCCTTCTTCAGGATTGCGGCCGCCGCGTGGCCGTGCTCGAAGCAGGGTTCGAAGCGCCGTGCCTCCTCACCCAGTGCGGCGAGGAAGACCTCCATGCGCCCGGCGGCACGCTGGCGCTCCTGCGCCCGGTAGCGCTCGATGTCCTCGTTCGTCGCCCCGGCGAGGCGCATGCGCCCCTCGAACTCGACGACATGGGCGTGAAGCAGGGTCAGCCGGGCCTCGGCCATAAATGCCAGTGCAAGCTGCGCGGCACGCATTGCCCCCTCGGAAAAATCCGTTGCCACCAGGGCGTGGGAAAAGTCAGTCTGCGCAGGACGGCGCACCAGAAGCACCGGCACGTCGGCATGCTCGACCACGCGCTGGGCGGAACCGCCCAGCATCGCGTAGCGCAGCCAGTCGTCGCTGCTCACCCCCATCGCGAGCAGGTCCGCCCGCTGCGCCTTGGCGAAGGC
>JAUQWW010000018.1 GCA_030834965.1 Gallionellaceae bacterium
ATGGCGACCGCGCTTCGCTCACCCTTGCCGCCAACCAGCCTTGCGGGCTGCAGGTCACGCTGCGCCTGCCTCTGGAGAATCCAGTGAGCGCGCCCGCCGGGCCGCCCCAAGGGCGCGCAAGCCAAACACCGGAGCGGGCACCGCCCGCGAACCGTACTCACCCCCTTCCTCGGGAAGGGGGCCGGGGGGAAGGTCCAACAGCCCCCGCCGGGCCGCCCCAAGGGCGCGCAAACCAACCACCGGAGCGGGCACCGCCCGCGAACCGTACTCACCCCCTTCCTCGGGAAGGGGGCCGGGGGGAAGGTCCGACAGCCCCCGCCGGGCCGCCCCAAGGGCGCGCAAGCCAAACACCGGAGCGGGTACCGCCCGCGAACCGTATACACCTCCTTCCCCGGAAGGGGGCAGGGGGGAAGGTACACCAGTGAGTCCGCGTGCCCTGATTGCCGACGATGAACTGCATCTGGCAGAGTATTTGCGCGACCGCCTGCAAGCTCTGTGGCCGGAGTTGCTCATCCTTCCCCTTGCGGCCAACGGCCTGGAGGCGTTGCGTGCCTTGGAAGCCGAAGAGCCGGAGCTCGCCTTTCTCGATATTCGCATGCCGGGACTGACCGGACTGGAAGTGGCACAGCGAGCCCAAGGTACCACCCGAGTGGTTTTTGTCACGGCCTATGATCAATACGCCGTGGAGGCTTTCGAAGCCGAAGCGGTGGACTACTTGCTCAAGCCCGTGACCGAGTCGCGCCTTGCACAAACCGTGGCCAGGGTGAAGCGCGAACTCGCCGAAGGGCCGGGTGCTCGCAGCGAGACGCGGTCGGTGCTTGCCCGCCTTGCCTCGCTTCTGCCCGAACTGGGCGGCAACGGGAGCCTGCCTCAGGCCGGCTACCTGCGCTGGGTGCGCGCCGCGGTGGGCAATCAGGTGCGCCTCATCCCTATCGATGAGGTCTGCTACTTCCAATCGGGCGACAAATACACCAGTGTGTTTACCGCCGAGGCGGAATTCCTGATTCGTACGCCACTCAAGGACCTGCTCGGCGAACTCGACCCGCAGCGCTTTTGGCAGGTGCACCGCGGTACGGTGGTTCAGGCCAGCGCGGTGTCAGGAACGGCCCGCGACCTTCGCGGTCGAGTGGTGGTGAAACTTAAGAATCGCCAGGAGACGCTGGTGGTGAGCCGCGCCTACTTGCATCTATTTCGGCAGATGTAGCCTGGCCGGAGTGTTCATGGACCCAGGTCAACCTTGACCCGGTTTTCCCCCTCAGCCTATAATTCGCCCTCTTTTCCTCGATAGCTCAGTCGGTAGAGCGACGGACTGTTAATCCGCAGGTCCCTGGTTCGAGTCCAGGTCGGGGAGCCAAATATATGAAGCCTTGCAGTGATGCAGGGCTTTTTTATTTGCGGTGGATCTGGTCGGTATAGGATTTTCTGGGGCTGGTATAGTACCCTATGCAGTTCTGTATAGGTTCGGTTCACAACATAAGGTCACAACGATGCGCATATTTCCTCTGATTGCATTGGTTTCACTCCTCTGTAACGGCTGCGCAGTGGTTGCTGTCGCTGACGCTGCGGTTACAGTAGCTGCTACAACGGTCAAAGTCGGCGCTGCAGTTGTTGGTACGACGGTCGACGTTGCTACTGCTGGAGTCAAAGCCGTTGCTGGAAGTTCTGACGACAAAAAATAAGGCGTCAAGGGCAATCGCAATAATGAAAAACCGCCGAGCTGTCTCTACCGAAATCACGGTGCAGCAGCGTATTTCGAGGTGCGGTAGTAAGGCGCTGATGTGCTTGGCCCTTAACACATCAAGCGGAAATGTGCCAACGCTGATGACGGTCGGATTGGTGAAATTCGTGGAGTGATAAAACGATGTGATATTAGATCGCGATTTTGGAGGTCTTGTTGATTCGTTTTCTTGTCAGCCTCTGCATATCAATAATGTTACGTGTAACGGGCGGGCGCGCACATTGCTATGCAATGCCATATTGTTTCAGGCGCTTCCACAAAGTGGTGCGTGACATGCCCAGCTTTTCTGCCGCGATGCTTTTGTTACCGCCTACCTCAGTAAGTGCCGCGAGGATAATTTGCTGCTCAGTTCCCATTGCTGGGCCTCGATAATAACGAACGAGCGGCGCTCCATCCTGCCGTTTTGCGGCAACAAGGGGATGCGGCGCAGTTTCCAGCAACTCCGCTGGAAAATGAGATGGCTGGATGGCCACACCGTCGGCATGCACGAGTGCATATTCCATTGCGTTTACCAATTCGCGCACATTGCCCGGCCAGTCGTAAGCGAGCAGCACATCTATCGCCTGCGAAGATAACGTAACATTATCGCGCCTGTAACGGCTACTCAAACCAGAAAGTATGTTACTGGCAAGCAGTGGGACATCTTCGCGGCGTTCGCGCAAAGGGGGAACACGCAACGGCAGTACGCGCAGGCGGTAATAGAGATCAGCGCGAAACTTGCCACTCTTCACCATGGCCGGTAAATCCCGATGAGTGGCGGCGATAATGCGTACATCTACTTTACGCGGAGTATTTTCGCCAAGACGCACCACTTCTCTTTCCTGCAGCACGCGCAGCAGTTTCACCTGAATGCTCAATGGCACCTCGCCGATTTCATCCAGCAGCAAAGTGCCGCCATCAGCCGCCTCAAAGCGCCCGGGTCGGTCGGTTACTGCGCCGGAAAAAGCCCCTTTGCTGTGGCCAAATAACTCAGCTTCGAGCAGGTTTTCAGGCAATGCTGCGCAATGCACTTGCAAATAGGGGTTCCTGGCGCGGTGAGAGTTATCGTGTATAGCTTGTGCCACCAGCTCTTTACCGGCTCCAGACTCACCTGTGACCAACACACTCGCGTCGCTTGAAGCTGACAGCAGTATTTCGTTGTAAAGGGACTGCATAACGGGGCTATGGCCAGTCAAACGGCCGAGGCGCATGCGCTCTTTGGCCATCCCCTCCAACTGCACCTCGCGCGTACGATTGCGCAACACCACGGCGCAATGTGCCGACGACTCGTTCTTTGGTAATGCCGTGGCCCACATATGCAAGGGCATGAGCGTGCCGTCGGGGCGGGTTACCGCAAGATCCACCGCCACTTTGCCGTCTTGTGCAGCGGGCACCAGCGCACATTTTTTTGTTCGTTCACACGTTTTTGAGCAGGGGTTTTTGGGGAACAGGCTGGGGCAAAGCTTGCCTATTAACTGATCATGGTTGCGCCCCATCATCTGCTTTGCTGCCTCGTTGATCGCGACTACATTACGCTGCTCGTCCAGAAACAGCACCCCCTCTTCGATCATCCCCAAAACCATATCCAAACCTGTCAAAGAAATTTTGCCCATTGCATATCCATAAGTGAAGTGTGAATAATTTCAACCGCGTGTCGGAAGGGCCCACATTTGCATTCAGGAGCGGACCAGCTTGGCGACGCCATATATGAGCCGGACCGTGCATTTCGAACAAGAAACAGTGCGCAGGTGGGTGCACCCATGTCAGTCCTTGATCTACGTCAACTCATTTATTGATCTAGATCAAATTCTAGGCTGATGCAGCGCCTCGTGTCAATCGCCCGATTCTTATCGCACCACTGCTTTGGGATCTAGATGCCAATAGAAGAAGCTGGGCTCATTCTTCGACTAGGCTGATGACCCGAAAAGCGCCTGCCTGATGTGGCGAGATGCATCGGCCTTGTCTGTAGCAGGTCATGGGCTTAATTTCAGCTATCGATTCGCTTCTTGGATAAGGTTTGTCGGAAATTTTTCCACCGCTTCTGCCAACTATTTTTCCCGATAGGGATGCCGCGTGCACCTACCGGGCGTCGCAATAATGCCGCCGCTGCTAATGAAACTCGCCGTGCTCGGCCCACTCTCTCCACCGCTCTCCCGCAAGCGTGCAAGTGGAACGCTGGTCGCGCTGCGTGAGCTTCACGCTACAAGTGACGGAAAAAATTACACCGCGTTGTCATGCCAAACTTAATTTGCATTGAACTGATGACACAACAGCCTGATTAACAATTACTAAATTTCTTTGGTACGAACAATGCTTAAGTTACATCAGAACAATGACTTTTGGTTGGTCTAAGGTAGGAGGGGGTAGTTATGAAAAACAATAATAATGTAGTCGGGCGTTATCAACTGAAACCGGTTTATTTCGCCCTTGCTGCCGCGGGGTTGCTGATCAGCAGCACCTCGTGGGCAGCGTCTTTTAACTTCACGTCACAGTCAGACTGGAACGCAGGCACGTACACCAACACGCATACGGGGACTCCTCCGGCCAGCGCCGATGGCGAGGTGCGCCTCAATGATGCCATTCTGACTCCGTTCAATCACATCTGGGTGGCGCTTTCCGGGCGCGATGGCACGGTGCGTATCAACACCAATATCGACCCCACCACCGTCGGCAATGGTGACACGATCCTGACCACTACCGAGGCCGGCGGCACTGCGGTGCTGGGCGAATATCTGACCCATCCGAACGGCATGTCGGGCAATCCGTCGCGAACCACCGTCGATGCAAATGGCGATGTTTGGGTGGGTAACCGCAACGAAGGTGCAGGTGGGCTGGGGTCCGTTACCAAGATTTCAGCCAATCCAACTGGCACGACTTCGACCGGCGCCTGGAACGGCAGCACCTTCGATCGGCTGGCTTGGACCAACGCCGGTTCCGCCGACACAAATGGCGGCGTTTCCACCGCTGCGGACAGCGCCATCACACAATATGTCCGCACCACCGGGGCAAACGTGCGCCACGTGTCGGTCGACAAGAACAACAATGTCTGGGTGGGCGGCGGCCCGCTGGATGCGGGCGACCAGGTGTTTGAACTGCGCAATGGATCAACAGGCGCCGTGATCAATACCCCAGGCTTCGGCGCCTTGGTTCCGGACAACAATACCGGCGGCTACGGCGGCCTGGTGGACGGCAACGGGGTGGTGTGGTCGGCAGGCCTCAACGGCCAAACATTGACACGCTTCGACCCGGCCACCGGGGCGCGACTGACCGTTAATCAGGGCGGGCGGCAGAGCTACGGCATGGGCATCGACAACAACGGCATGATATGGGTGGCGACCTGGACCAACAATACGCTGGACAAGATCGACTCGAACGGAAACGTCGTTGCGAGTTATAACATCAGTGCGGCAGGCAACTCGTTGCGCGGCGTAGCAGTGACCGGCGACAACGACATCTGGGTTGCATCCAGCGGCACCGATGAGATCATTCGCGTCAGCAACACCGGCATTGTTAAGGCTCAGATCGCGGTAGGGGTGACTCCCACCGGTGTTGCAGTCGACAGCAATGGCAAGGTGTGGGTCACGAACTTCAGTTCCAATAGCGTAATGCGCATTGACCCGAGCAGCAATACAGTCGACCTCCGCGTCGACCTGGGCGCCAATGCCAACCCCTATAACTATAGCGACATGACCGGAACGGTGCTGAAAGGTACGACTGACCCATCCGGTACCTGGCGCCGACTAATGGATGGCGGCATAGGAGCGATCTGGGGAAATATCTTCTGGAATGAAGAAATCGAAGGCATAGATCCTGGATTGCTGGTCGAAGCCCGCGTGTCGAACGACATGCTGACTTGGTCCAGTTTCTCGTCTTACGCCAGCGGCGCTGCGTTGGGCCTGACCGGGCGTTACCTCGATGTGCGCACTACGCTGACTCGCCAAACTGGCGGCGTCAACCCCGTGCTCTCGGATCTCAGGGTGACCTTCGAAAACCAGCAGGTTCCCGAGCCCGGCACGCTGAGCCTGCTCGGAATCAGCCTGTTGAGCCTTGCGGCGCTGCGCCGCCGCAAGGTGGCAGGTAAAAACTGACACGCCGCCAATTCGGACTCCACTGCACGCCAAGGATCACCTCCGGGTGGTCCTTGGCTTTTCTGGGATACAATATTTGCATGTTTGCGTGCTGCAAGCATGTTGCCAACCAAGAAGACCCCATCATGCATAAAGTTCTCTGTGCTCTCCCCCTTTTCGTCTGGGTTGCGATTGCCCAAGCCATCCCGATGAAGCCGTCCGATGAAATGCCGGATGCAAGAGGGCTGACGGGAATGAATATGGGCAATGCACAAACATCTGTCCCTGCGGAAATTCTGGAAAAGCTTTCCGGGCCGGACACTGCCAATCTTCCCCAGGCCGTCCTTGTGTCCAAGAGCGCAGAGCTGAGAAAGCGGCTGGTAAAGTCACCGGGCAACCCCATGATCATGCATGCTTTGGGCACCGTCCTTTTCCAGCAGGGGGGAGTGAAGGAGGCAATGGCGCTCTGGGGTGTGGCACATAACAAGGATGCCGACCTGGCGCCTGCCGATGTGATGCGTGATGTGCAGGAAGTATTTGCCCTGTTGGCGCGAAACGACAAGGCAAATGCGCAGAAGAATCTTGCTGCGGCCGAAAAGCGCTACGCCAATCAACCTCACTTCCAACTTTTGCGCGCCGAACAAGCCATGCGCGGTGGTAACGCCAAGGCGGCCGAACAGGCCTATCGCCGCGCCTATGAACTCGCCCCGAAACTTTATGTGACCAGCCTCAACCTGGCGCGCTTCTATGACGCCACACGCGGCGATGCCGCTGTCGCCGATCGCCTGTTTCAGGAAGCCGCAAAGCTCGCTCCGAAACGCGCCGAGGTATGGGCACATTACGGCGTCTTCCAGTTCCGCCAGAAGCAGACCAAGGCGGCACAGGAATCGCTGCGCAAGGCGCGCATCCTCGATCCCGCGATGCCGCGAGCCGAGATGCGGATGGCCGAGCTCAGCATACAGGCTGGCGACCTCGCTTCCGCGCGCGAATGGTATCGCAGTGCGCTCGCCGGCAAGCCTTCGCGAGAGGAAGCACGGGCGATACATGCCGCGCTGGGCGACGTGTTGCTGCGTTTGGGAAAACCCGACGAGGCGCGCCTGGAAATAGAAACAGCGCTGAAAGAACGCGAGCTTGCCCCACTGGTTTTCGCGCTCGGGACCATAGACGAAGCCGAAGGCAAACTGGACGCCGCCGAGCGGCGTTACCGCCGAGTACTTGCGTTGATGAACAACAATCCGCTGGCGGCGAATAACCTCGCAATGCTGCTGGTGAAAACCGGAAAGGGAGAAAAAGAAGCCCTGAAACTCGCCGAACAGGCAAACCGGGCCATACCCAACAATGCCATCATCCAAGGAACCTACGGCTGCGCCCTGCAGCATGCCGGGCGCAATGCGGAGGCGGTCAAGGTGCTCGGCCCGGTCGTGGCGGCAACACCCAAGGACGCCTGGTCCCGCTATTGCCTGGGCAAGAGTCTGGTCGCCGAAAAACGTGTGGCGGATGCCCGGAACCATCTGCAGCAAGTGCTGCGCGATGACCCCAAATTTCCGCGCCGCGCCGAAATCGAAAAGCTCGCCGGCGCACGCTGAAGCTTGAGAATCAGTTGAGCCCCTTGCGGCAACAGCAGTAGACGAACTGCTGCACGTTGCCGGAAGGCGTGTGATGCACTTCCTTTTCGTGCTCAACCAGCACGAATGCATCTCCAAACTCGGCGTGCAGCGTTTCTGGCCGATACCGCGTGACGGGCAATCCGCTGCATTGTAGGGGACCGTCTTCGGCAAAAGTGGCGACGATCACGTGTCCGCCCGGGCGGACAGCGCGCAGCACGTTCCTGACGTAAGCCGCGCGCTCCTCCTGGGTATTCAAGAAATGGAAAACGGCACGGTCGTGCCAGATATCAAACCGTTGCAATGGCAGTTCGAGGGCGGTGATGTCTCCTTCCAGCCAACGCACCTCATCGGCATGCACCTCCAGCCGCTGCTTTGCGACAGCCAGTGCCGCGGCGGATAGATCCAGCACGGTGAGGTCGGTATAGCCCTCGGCAACCAGGTCATCCACCAATATGGAGGCTCCGCCGCCCACATCGATGATCGCCGCATCTTTACCCAAGCCGGTGTTGTGAATCAGGCGCAGAGAATGATCCGCATGTTCCTGAAACCAGCTGACGGCATCGGATTTCTTGGTGGTATAAACCTGTTCCCAGTGTTGCTTGCGGTCCATAATCTATTCCTCCTGGAAGCTAAGTAACTTGTCCGAACCAAAATCATTAGAGCAGCTCTATCCCGAAGTGTCGTAGCACAAGAGCGAACAAGCCGAAGCAGACAACCGTAGTCACCATGTACACCAGCAGGGTAGGCCAAAATCCGATGCGCGGCAACAGCACCGGGAATGCCAGGAGCATAGGCAATGTTGGTATGACATACCAGAACGCATACCAGGCAAAGCTTGCAATCTTCTCCTGAGGCTGATTCTCGACATGCAGCCAAATCAAAGCCAACAAGGTGATAAGCGGAAGCGCGACAATAAAAGCACCCAACTTGTCACTGCGCTTTGCGAGTTCAGAAACAAAAACAACGACTGCAGCCGTCAGAAGATATTTGGTGACGATCCAGGACACATCCTTCTCCCGGGTTCATTGGTGATCGCGGCATTATGCGACTTGGAAAGGCAATTTGTAAGATAGTCCACAGCCCGTGGCGCGTACTGGATTGGCAAAGCCCAGTAGCCAGAACTGCAGAGGGCCAGCACGAAGTGCTGACCCTCTTTCATTTCAACCGGCGACAAACACAGATTTCTAGCAGGCAATGCGATTCAGCCCGTTCCGGCGGAGCCTGTTTAGTGCTGCAAAGCCTTGATCACATCCTCGACCACCTTCTTGGCGTCGCCAAACACCATCATGGTCTTGTCCATGTAGAACAGGTCGTTGTCCAGGCCGGCATAACCAGCCGCCATGCTGCGCTTGACCACCAGCACGGTGCGCGCCTTGTGCACGTCGAGTATCGGCATGCCGTAGATGGGGCTGTTCGGATCGGTTCTGGCAGCGGGGTTCACCACGTCGTTCGCGCCTATCACCAGCACGACGTCTGTATCGGCAAATTCATTGTTGATCTCGTCCATCTCCACCACTTGGTCATAGGGCACCTCGGCCTCCGCCAGCAGCACGTTCATGTGTCCCGGCATGCGCCCGGCCACCGGATGAATCGCATAGCGCACCTTGATGCCTTTTTCGGTGAGCAGATTGGACATTTCATTGATCGCATGCTGCGCGCGCGCAACCGCAAGCCCGTAGCCCGGTACGATGATGACGCTGTCGGCATTCCCCATCAGGAATGCGGCATCGTCCGCACTGCCGCTGCGGTAGGTCTTTTCCACCGCCTCGCCCGCAGCGACCGCACCTTCTCCGCCGCCGAAGCCGCCGAGGATCACGTTCAGAAACGCGCGGTTCATGGCCTTGCACATGATGTAGGACAGGATCGCGCCTGAGCTGCCGACGAGCGAGCCGGCGATGATCAGCATGTTGTTGTTCAGCGTGAAGCCGATGCCTGCCGCCGCCCAGCCGGAGTAGGAGTTGAGCATCGATACCACCACCGGCATGTCCGCGCCGCCGATCGGCACGATCAGCAGCACGCCGAGCGCCAGCGCGATCGCGGTCATGACGAGCAACGGTGTCCAGCCTGGGCTCAGGAAGAACACGATGCCGAACGCGATCATTGCGATACCGAGACCGAGGTTCAGCCAATGCTGGCCAGCAAAACGCAGCGGCTTGCCGGACAACTTGCCGGACAGTTTGCCGAACGCAATGATCGACCCGGTGAACGTAATCGCGCCGACGAATGTGCCGATGAACAGCTCGATGCGGTTGGCGGCATGCAATGCCTCACCCGCCGCAGCGATGCCGTAGGCGACCGGATTGTTGAACGCCGACATCGCGACCAGCACGGCTGCCAGGCCGACCAGCGAGTGCATTGCCGCCACCAGCTCCGGCATCGCCGTCATCTGGATGCGCTTGGCGACGATTGCACCGACCACGCCGCCGGCGACGATTGCCGCGAGAATGTAGGCGACGTTATGGGTGACAGTCAGCGTGGTGAGCACCGCAATGGCCATGCCCACCATGCCGAACACATTGCCGCGCCGCGCCGAAACCGGCGAGCTCAGGCCCTTGAGCGCCAGAATGAACAGGACCGCAGCGGTCAGATAAGCTAATGCAACAGAATTGGCCGACATTTACTTGCCCTTCTTCTTGAACATATCCAGCATGCGCTGCGTCACCAGAAAGCCGCCGAACACATTGACTGCGGCCAGCGCCACCGCCACCAGGCCGAGCACCGTACCGGTATCGAGATGCTCGGGGCCGGCCGCCAGCATCGCACCGACGATGATGATGCCGGAGATGGCGTTGGTCACCGCCATCAGCGGCGTGTGCAATGCGGGGGTGACGTTCCATACCACGTGATAACCAACGACCACGGCCAGCACAAACACAGTCAGGTTAATGATGAAAGGATCAACAACGTTCATCTTGGTTCTCCACTTTTTATTTGGTCACGACTTCGCCGCCGATGCACAGCAGCGATCCGGCGATGATGTCATCCTCGCGGTTGATGCTGATCGCACCGCCGCCTTTCGGATCGCACAGCAGGTTGAGGAAGTTGAGCAGGTTGCGCGCATACAGCGCGCTGGCATCAGTCGCCACTAGCGCAGGCAGATTATCCTCCCCCACCAGCGTGACGCCATGCTTGACTACGGTCTTGCCCTGCTCGGATAAGGGGCAATTGCCGCCCGCCTCGACCGCCATGTCCACGATCACCGAGCCCGGCTTCATGGATTTCACCATGTCTTCGGTCACCAGCACAGGGGCCGCTCTTCCGGGAATCAGCGCAGTGGTGATCACGATGTCGGCCAGCGCCACGCGCTTGGCAACTTCAGCCTTCTGCCGCTCCAGCCAGCTTGCCGGCATGGGGCGCGCATAGCCGCCCACGCCTTGCGCAGCCTCGCGCTCCTCGTCGGTCTCGTATGGCACATCAATGAACTTGGCGCCGAGCGATTCCACCTGTTCTTTCACGGCAGGGCGCACATCTGAGGCTTCGATTACCGCACCGAGGCGCTTGGCCGTGGCGATGGCCTGCAAACCCGCCACGCCCACGCCCAGCACCACCACACGCGCGGCCTTGACCGTGCCGGCGGCGGTCATCAGCATCGGCATGAAACGTTTGTACAGATTGGCAGCAACCATCACCGCCTTGTATCCGGCAATATTGGCCTGCGAAGACAGCACGTCCATCGCCTGCGCGCGCGAGGTGCGCGGCAGCTTTTCCATCGCAAAAGCAGTGATGCCCTGTTTGGCATACGCCGCAACCAGTTCGGCTTGATACGGCGACAGCAGCCCGATCAGCACGCTGTTGGCAGGCAATTGCGCCAGTTCCGCTTCGGTCGGCGCCTTCACTTTCAGCACGATTTCGGCCTGCGCATAGAGCTCTGTCGCACTGACCAGCGTCGCGCCCACCGCCTGAAATTCCGCATCGGGAATGCTCGCGCCTGCGCCCGCCCCCTGCTGCACCATCACCGTATGTCCGGTCGCCAGCATCTTCTTCACCGTTTCGGGCGTTGCCGCAACCCGGGTTTCGCCTGCACGCGTTTCTGCAGGAATGCCTATACGCATGAAACCTCTCCTCTCACCAGCATCTTAAAAAAACGCCCGGTCATACCGGGCGGAATTATTCTTTTCGGCCATAATTATACGGTTTTTTTGCACCGCTGACCCAGTCTCATCCCAAATATAAAAGCACGCCGTGGCGTGCTTTTATCAGATTAATCCCAACAAACAAAAATGGGCAGTGAAACTGCCCACTCTCGTTATCTGCCGGAAGTTAGCCCACAATCTTCTTGCATTCCTTGTAACAAGCCGCGCAGGCTTCGCCGCAGGCCTTGCATTCCTCATGCTTGTCCTGCTTCTTGCATTCCTCTTCGCACTCCTTGCACATCTTCATCACCACCTTGGCCATATCCACAGTGTGCTTTGATTCTGCAGCTGCCAGATGTTGCAGGGTCGAGCAGGCTGCGACGAGGTCGCTCACGCTTATTGCACATGCCGCCATGCTCTTGTCGCCCTCGCCCATCATCTCGAGGCAATGGTGCACGCATATTTGGCCCGTCGTCACACAATCCTGCGAACTTTTGATCAGAGCATTATTTCGCTTGGACGCAGCGCCATGTTTATGTTCATGCTTGTGCTCATGTGTCTCGGCAAATGCACGGCCGGTTGTAGCCGCTGCGGCCATTGCTGCTGCGCCAAGTAACAGTTCTCTGCGATTCATTCTAGTTCCTTTATCAAGTGTGAAAGTGGTACTACCCGCAGGATTGTCCATGCTGCGAGTTATGCAGTCAACCGACCACACTCAATGCCCGGCCAGGGTAATGAAGGAAAGTTTGGCTACACCGGCACGCTGTGCAATGGCCATCAGCTCCGCCACGCGTCCATAAGGCACGGCCTTGTCCGCCTCGATCTGAAGCTGAAAGGCAGTATCTGCTGCCACGCGGTTGCGCAGCATTTCAGCCAGTCCCTCATCGCTCACATGCGCCTCATTGATCGCAATGTTGCCATGCGCATCAATGACCAGGCGCACGGGTTGCGGTTTTTTGTCGGATGCAACCGTAGTCGTCTTGGGGAGATTGATCTTGAGCGACTGCGGCGACAGCAACGGCGCGGTAATGATGAAGACCACCAGCAGTACGAGCATCACGTCCACCAGCGGCGTGACGTTGATCTCGCTCATCATATCCTGCTCTGAAGAATTGCCGAATGCCATGGTGATCTCACAGTTTGAAATTATGTTTCAGCGCGAGGCGCATGAAGTCATGCGCGAAATTTTCCAGGTCTGTGATGCGCAGGCGCAGGCGGCGCAGGAAATAGTTATAGGCCAGCACCGCGGGCAATGCCGTTGCAATACCGATGGCAGTGGCGACCAGCGCCTCGCCGATTGGTCCGGCTACCACATCCAGGCTGGCCGATCCGGTTTTGCCGATATCCTGCAGCGCGTGCATGATGCCCCAGACCGTGCCGAACAAGCCTATGAATGGCGCAGTCGAACCGATGGTGGCCAGTTCGGACAGACCGCGTTCATGGTAACGCTGGATGTTCTGCACTTGCTGGCGCAACATTCTTTCCAGCACCTCCTGCGGTGCGCCTATGTGCTGCAAGTCCTGCTGTTCCGCATTCAGGTTTTTCAGCTCGGCAAACCCGGCCTGCGCCAGGCGCGCCAAATCTCCCTCGCCGGATTTCGCCACACCCGCCGCAGCGTTCCAGTCGTGCGCAGCCCAGAAGGCGTCATTAAAAGTGTCCTTGCGCTTGCCGTCCTGTATTTGCTTCCACAACTTGAACAAAGCAATCGACCATGTCACCACGGAAAGAAAAATCAGCGCCAGCAACGTACCCACCACAACCGGCGAGCCCACGGAAAACAGGTCATTCATGCTTCATTGTCCTTTAGAGTAAATTGGATAGGAACCTTAAACCACTTGGTGATCGCCCGGCCAGCATGGCGTGCTGGAACAAATTTCCAGGTTTTCACCGTCTGCAGAGCCGCTTTGTCCAGCATCTCGTGGCCGCTGCTCTGGTGCACGTTGGCTTCGCCGCACAAGCCTTCCGCCAGCACCTCCACGTTCAGCACCACCTTGCCCTGCAAACCCATACGGCGCGCCGCATAGGGATAGGGCGGGCGTGCATTGTTCAAATAAGATGCCTTGTAATCCGGCTCCACATCTGGCGGCGGCGGGGGCGGCGCCACCACGGGTGGAGCCGCAACCGGAGGGGGGGCTGCTGCAACCTGCACAGGCGCCGCAGCCGGGGCCGGTGCGATGGGCTGCTCGACAGGCGTTTCGGCCGGCCGAGCTTCTTGCACCGGCAGCGGCTCAGGCACCGGCACGACCTTGCGCGGCTGCGGGACAGGTTTTGGCGGAGGGGGCGCCGGAGGCTCGGGTTGCGCCTCGGGCGGGATCACCATCGCTATCGTCACCTCCATCTCCTGCGGCGGCGCGGGTTCGCTGGGAGGCAGCGCCATCCAGGCAAACAATGCGGCCAGATGCAGCACCACAACCAGCGCAACCGAAATCAGCCTCACACCGCGAGCAGACGTGATGAACGTCCGCTCACGCGGAGCCGAAATGGCAAACCGGCTAAATGGAATGGGCTGCAATGTCGCTTCCACCGTCATACCTCCTGTACGTTTTCGATTCCAGGATTGAGCGTGGCTGCTGTGATCAATTTTTTCATGCTCTTGCTTCTTTGCTTTTACACCTTATTGGTGCCGTATATTATCCGGGAATCACCGCGCCCTGAGCGCGACAAATTGTCGCACCCCCGGTGCGGCAGTTTGCGGTGCAGGCTAATCATTGAGCATAGCGAAATGTTATGCCGGAACCACAAATTGTCGCACCCCCTGTGCGGTCAGGTTGCGGTGCAGGCTAATCATTGAGCATAACGAAATGTTACGCCGGAACCACAAATTGTCGCACCCCCGGTGCCGCACTTTGTGGACAACTCAAATGTTTACTCAGGATCAATCAGATCGCCAGCAAGATGCGCCTCATCCCGATCGCCACCAGCACTGCTGCCGCGCCATAGCGCATCCAGCGCGTCAGCCACTCGCGGTTGTCGCGCAGGCTCTTGCCGAGCACTCCGACCAGCGGCAGCAGCACCAGCAACGGCGTCAGGGCGGCGCCCAGGCCGAAGGCCAGGCCATTCGACAAACCGTTCCCCACGCTGCCGGCCGCCGCACACAGTGCCAGCAACGAGGCCAGGGGCGCACAGGGCGTCAGGCTCAGCGAAAAGCCCAGGAAAAATGGCGGCGTGCTGCCCGTCGCGCGTGCCACGCCGCACGGCGCATGGGCAGGCGCCCGCAGCAGCCACAGCCCGGCGGCGATGCTTGCGCCCCCGATCACGTAATGCCCCACGCCGCCTTTCAACATCTGGTCCAGCCACAGCCCCGCACCACCCGCCAGCCCCCCGAGCATGCTATACCCAACGAGGCGTCCGCCGATAAACATCCCGGCGTCGCGCCACACCAGCGCCTGCGGGCCGCCCCGCCCCAGCACCCAGCTGCTCATGAACGGCAGGCAGGTAACCGTGCACGCAGTCAGGCCCATCGACACACCCAGCAGCCAGATGCTGAAGAAAGTGACTTCACGCGGCAGCAAATCCGGACTGAATAGTTCACCCATTTTTCGCACCCTCCGTCTTCAGCCAGATCACCTTATTTTTCGGCATTCCTTCGGGCGACTCCAGCTTCAGGCGCGCCTTGAAATATTCGCGCGATGACTTGAACAGGGGGACGCCGAAATACTTGATCTGGATCACGTCGTCGTCCGGGCAATATTCCGCACAGCGCCCGCACATCGTGCAATCCTCGTGAAAAGCCTTGCTGCCATGATTGTGCCAAATCTCGTGGATATCCATCGGGCATGCGATCGTGCAGATGCCGCACTTGTCACATTTGTCATGCTGAACCTTCACAAGTTTCATCGGAGACAGCTTCTGGAACAGCGCATTCAGCGACAGCATCGGGCAGATGCGGCAGAAAGGCTGGCGCGCAGCAAATGCGGCGAGCAGCACAAAGCCGAACATTGTGTTGCCGATGGCAGCCAGCGTGAAGTTGATCGGATTGGCGGTACGCATGGCGATCTGTTCGGTGTCCGCTGTCAGCAGCGTCGTGGCAATGCGCGACGGGCACACCTGGCAGTACGGATCGCCCACCTGATCCGGCGCCACGCCCATGCCGGCCATGAGCGGCAGCCCGAGCACCAGCACCAGCAACATCAGCCACTTGACCGGGCGCACCCTGCCCACGTTGTTGGCCTCGAACCGATGCAGGGGGCGGTTGATCAGCCTGCCAAACTTGTAGGCCAGCTCCTGCACTGTGCCCATCGGGCAGATCCAGCCGCAGAACGCCTTGTTGAGGAATACGAAGAACACGAAGAACGATGCCAGCGTGATGACCAGCGGCAGCACCACGGTATTGAACACCTGCTGCCCTTTCACCAGCGCCTCGCCGATGCGGTGATGCATCTGGTGTTGCAGCGGAATCAGTACGCAGTAGCCGCCATTCTGCTTGTCGTATGCACAGGACAATGCAGGCAGGGAGCCGGTGATTTTCTCCGCAGCATAATGGCCGACCACATTGCCGCCATACACGGTGACAAACAGCATGATGAGCTGCACCGTGAAACGGAAGCGGCTTAGTGTGGGAAACAGTTTTTTTAGCACCTTATTCTCCTTTTGCCGTATTAGTGTTGGCCGCCTGTGCCTTGTCCGGCACGCCTGCTTTCGCCTTCCTGATATCCTGCTTGCGGCGCAGCAGGGGGCTGGCCAGCAACATTCCGAACAGCGTAAATCCGGTCCCCCAGGCCAGGCTGCGCCCGGCATAGGCATCCGCCGAATAGGTGGAATTGAAGGCGGTAATGTATTGCTTGCCGTTCACCTCATATTCAGTTTGCAGAACAAATGGCACACTGCGCGGGCCGTGGTCATGCCCGCCTCCGCCTTCCTTCTTTGGCGCTGCCGGCTTGGAATCGGCCGGAAAACGCACCGTGACGATGCCCTCTGCATCGCTGCTGAAGCTGTTCTTGCTGCCATTCTGCGTTTCCAGTTTTACCGCATGGCTGGGTAGCGGCTGGCCGTTATAACGCAGCAGAAATTTCCAGTCCTCGTTTTCGCGGTAGCGGCCATGTTCGCGCGGCAGAGGCTGCGGAATCAGTTCGAGCTCGTGCTTCTGCATCAGCAACATTTTTGTCGGCGCGGGACCGGGGTTGCTGAAGTAATGAGTGGTAGAGGCCACCGTGATTCTGTCGCCCTGCTCCTCGCGCGCCGTCACCCAGTAATAGTTGCCGACCTCGGGCAATGGCTCCAGTTTCGCCCCGCCCAGCGTCAACTCCAGCTCACGCGGCGCATCGCCACTCGGCGGGTGAGCAGCGTATTTATCCGGCTGAATGTTCTTCGTGGTCATCAGCACCGGCGCGCCCCGTTGCTCCGCGCCTTTGGTCATCGCGCGCATCAGAAGCGGATAGGACGTCCATTCGCGGGCAGCCGGCCGCTGCGCGTGCTCACCGCCATGCACGCGGCGTTCAGCATGTTCCATTGTTGCAACGGGGCGGCTGGCTGGCGCCGTCATGTCTGCCGCTTCCGCGGACCAGGCTGCCAGCAGCGCAAGCACCGGGAAAGATGATTTGAATATTTTCATCACCGCCTCCTCAGAATTTCGCAGAAATACCTGCCGTCCACACCCGCCCCGGGTCGACCGTTATGGACATGTCTTCGGCGTTGTAAACACCGTTGCCATCACCATCCGAACCGCCGCGGATGGTGGTGTAGTAGATGCGGTCAAACAGGTTGTCTATCCGTGCGAATGCGGACCACTTCACATCGCGCCCGGTCTTGACGTCATAGTTGGCCATCGCGTTGAACAGCGTGCGCCCACCCGTCCATACCTGGTTCACCTCGTCGGCATACATGCCGCTCTGCGCATTCATCTCGGCGCTGAAAGATAACGCCGGGGAATAACGGTAGCGCGTGGACAAATTCAACTTGTGCTTCGGCGTACGCGGGACCACGTTGCCGGTGTTGTTGTACAGCACGGAAGGCAAAGACCCGCGCACACCCATGGACATCCAGTACGTATCGTTCCGGGTAAACTTTGCATTCAGGTAGGTGTAGGCGATATCCCCCGACCATGTCCGATTGGCATCCGTCTTCACTCCCAGCTCGAGGCCGCGGTTACGCACGCCGCCAATGTTCTGGTACTGCTCGGCGACTGGGTCTGTTTGATACTGTCCGCCGGTATTCAGGATGAAATCCTCGCGATCGATCTGGAACAGCGCTACGTCCGTATCCAGCGCAATACCGAGCAACTCGCTCTTGGTGCGCAAGCCGATTTCCTTGTTCCAGGATTTTTCCGGGGTCAGGTTCGGATTGGCCAGTATCGTGCCGGTCGGCGTGATGGTGCTGCCGTACAACTGGCTGACCGTCGGCACGCGAAATCCGCTGGAAATATTGGTGTAAATTTCGCGCTCTGCGGAAAGTGCGTAATTCAGGCCCGCACGTTCCGACCAGACACGAAAGCTTTTTTCCCCGGTTGTCGTTCGGCCCGCTGCGATCTGTGCCGCTGACAAGGGAATGTAACTCTCATATTTCGCAGTTATGTCGTCATGGCGTGCATTCAGCGTAACGGTCAGCGGGTCGGTCGCCTGCCACTTGAATTCGCCATACACGGCTTTGGTGTCCGATGTGGACAGGTTGTCGGCAGTGATGGCGCCTGCCAGATTTAACGGGTTGCCCGCATTGATTGCGGTACTGCGCGATGAGTAAGTCACCAGGTTGCGGGTAACTGCCCTGTCCGAGAAGGACTGCAAATCCAGCCCGGCCATCAGGCCGACCTGTTTGCCGCCCTTGCGCCACTCTGCCTTCAGCCCTTTCTGCTCCTGATCGGTATCTCCGCCGTTAACATACGAATCATTCATCCGGCTCATGTCACTGGCGGCAGCCGTGCCGTTAAGCAATGCGCCACCTGCAGTTCTCAGGTAGCCGTTAGGGTTAGACCAACTGAAGGTGTGATCCTTGAACAAATACGTGTTTACGAGCAAATCGCCGCCGGAACCAAAGTCCTTGGCATAAGTGAGGTTCATCTTGTCCAGTTCGACATCGTAGTTGCGCGCATAATCCTTGCCGCCACTGAAGCTGCGCGGATCCAGCCCGGCGGCGGTCACGCCCTTCACCGTGCCGTGGCTATCCTTTTCGCGCCTGGATTGCTCGAATCCGAAAGCGATGTCGCTGGTTTCGTCGACCAGGTATTGCAGCTTGCCGTCCAGATATTCCGCGAATGAACCCCCCTGATCGTGGTAGCCATCTGTTTCCCGTTTCGTGGCCTGCACATGGCCGATCCAATTGCCTTTGGCGAATCCAGCGCGCGCCAGCGCCTTGCGGTAGCCAAAGCTGCCCGCTTCGGCGCTCGCAGTAAATCCGGCCATTTTTGCGCCGCGCTTGGTGGTGATGATGACCGCGCCGGACAGCGCATCCTCGCCGAACAGATACGAGGCGCCGCCCTTGATCACCTTGATTGAATCGATATTGTCGAGATCGATATTGACGCGCCCGGTGCGTTCCTGAACCGGTACGCCGTCGATCACAATCGCCACGCCCGGCTTTTCGCCCATGTAACGCTGCGCCTCCACGCCGCGCAGCATGATTTTCACCGAGTCGCCGCTCTGCACTTCGGCCGTCACGCCCGGAATGGATTCAAGTATCTCCACGAGATTCTTGCCATGCTCGTCGTCCACCTTCTTGCCACTGATGTTGTTGATGTTGGAGGGTTCACCGCGCTTTGAATCGAAGCGGTCATCAATCGTGGTGGAGGTGACCGTCACCTCCTGCAACATGTTTCCATCGGCATACACTGCCTGGCTTGTTGCCAGCGCGACCATACTCAATGCGAATACCTGCTTCGCTTTCATCTAGCATCCCCCTGTATAAGTTTTATCAAAAGCGGGCGGATTGTAGAGATGGAAAATGATCCCGGGAATGCGACATGATGTCGCGCGACAATTTGTCGCAGTGCAGAAATGTATTGCGACATATTGCGGCGAAAACTCATATCCGCGCAGCGGATGTGATGTTGAAGCCACAATTTGTCGCACCCATGGTGCGGCAAATTGCGGTGATGGCTAACCGCTCTGTGTCGCAGAGCGGTTATGCCGGAGCCACAAAATGTCGCATGCTGCGACATTTTTCGGTGAAGGCTAATTATTGAGCGTAGCGAGATGTTATGCCCGGGCCACCCGCTAATGTACCCGTCGGGTGCGACATATTGGAGCACACCGCAACAATCAACGGTGTGCAGATGGACACGGTTTCAGCCGGTCCGAAATGCAATAGAAATAATCGTACTGCGCCATCCCCTCGGACAGCTTAGCGAGGAGCCGATTCTTACCAGCGCCCTTCTACCGTCGCCATGAGGATGCGATAACCACCGTCGACCGTGCGCAATTGCCACGCATTGCCGGCAGACAGGTACTGCACCTCGCGCACCGTGTCTTCCTTCAGCAGATTCTGACCGCTCAAGCGCAGATTGAATTTCGGACTGACCTTATACAGCCAGAATGCATCCAGCGTGGTCTTCGCTTCGGTAAAGGCGCGCTGCTCACCGGGAACATCGGTTTCGCTGCGTCCGGACAGTTGCAGCGAAATGCCATAACTGGATTGCAGTTTCGGCAGGCTCTCATCCAGCCCGGCGGATAAAACATATTTTGGCGTATCCCGCGCCATGCGCCGGACGCCCAGCCGCGTGTCGTTCACTCGGGCGTGCGGTAAGGTCAGATGCGCTTTCACGGTTGCCCCCTTCCACCCCAGACTGTCGGTGCGCATCTTGCCATCCAGTTCCCATCCCCAATGCAGGGCGCGCCCTTCGTTGTAGGGACGATCTACCCAGCGCGCGCCTTCCAGTTGCACGTGGCGCTCGGTGAAGTCCTGGGTGGAACGCACATAGAGATTCGCGCCGAACAAGCCGGCTTCACCATCCAGGTAACGCTCGACCACCGCCTCGAAATTGAGGCTGCGTTCCGGGAGCAGATTCGGATTGCCGCGCTTATCCGCTTCGACCGGCGTGTTGGCGCCGATGCTGAGCGAGGCGGCATCGCTGATCTCATCCAGCTTGGGCATCTTCAAACCTGCCCCCGCTGAGGAACGCATCACCCACTTGTCCTTAGGCTCCCAGCGCACGGCCAGCGACGGCATCAAACGGCCGCGCTGTTGCGAAACCCCGGCTGAATCCAGGGTGATGGTTTCGCCGCGCAGCCCGTAGGTGAGGGTCACCTTGGGTTGAACCATCCAGTCGTCCTGCACCCAGGCGATGCTTTGCCGCTCTTGTGTTTGATAGGAGGCAGCAGTGCCCGTGAAATTCTGGTCTTGGGTGCGGCGAAAATTGACATGCTCCACACCCACTGCAAGCAGATGTTCACCTATGGGTTTATCCAGGCGCAGTGCAAGGTTGGTTTCGTTTTCTTTGCTGTCGGTATGTTCGGTGGAGGTGGTCAACACATTGGCCGCATCATGCGCATCGCGCACCACATCCGTCGTGCGCTTGGCGTTGTTGAGCGCTACCCGTCCGGTAAATTTGGAGCCGCCAAAATGCTTCTCGCCTTCGGTGCGCAGCCGCAACAGGCGGTGAAGACTGTTTTCGCGACTGGTACGGTCACCGTTGAATGCCAGCCCCGTCCCGGCGGCAGGATTGGCGTAGGCCGTCAATGCCGTATCAGCATTGACATCCTGAGGTCCGTATAAAAACAAGGGAGCGATGGTCAGGCTATCGCGGCCATTCTTCCAGGTCATGCGCGGAGTTATCGAGTGATGCTCCAATTTTGTGGCACCGCGTTCGCTCTCTTGCTGCCACAAGGTGCGCGTACCTGCCGTGGTGTCCTGCTTGTCGGCGGTGCGCGAAATCGGTGAATTGCTCCAGATCAATGAGATCGGGAGCGACCATGCAAATCCGCCCTCCCCACCATTCTTTTTCCAGGAAATTTGTCTATAGGATTCTGATCCGCGCTTGCCCAGCCCGGCCCTGACTTCCGTAGAGCTCTTTGGCAAAGCCTTTTTCATGATCAGATTCACCGTCACAGATGCGGCACCGCCGAATTCCGCTGAAGAACCGCGCAATATTTCCACACGCTCCAGATCACCGGAAGGCAGGCGCCCAACAAGCCCGGCCGCTACCGCCCCCCCCGCTGCCGAACGTTCACCATCCACCAGAATCTGCACCGAATCGCGCGACATGCCCCGTGCGCGTTGCCCCGAGCCGCCACTGGCCAGCTCCACACCCGGCAATTTACCCAGCACTTCGCCGATCGTCATGACGCCCATGTTCTCGATCTCTTTACGCTCCACCACAACCTTCTGCGTGGTGGCCTCGCGGCGCTCCGTCAGATCATCCGTCTTGCCGACTACCGTGATTTCCTGCAGCGTCTGCGTTTCTTCGGCCCAGACGTTAAGCACGTTAAAAGAGCAAACAAGCAGTGCGACTAATTGCAACCCTCGTTTCGGCCGCACAGCGGAATGTGTTGCGATACGAGAGGAAGTGCCATTGACGACAGGCGCAGGCGACAGCGATTTTGGCTTCATTATTATTCCTGGCTATACATTAAAACGGGTGGATTTTAGAGATGGGAAATTGCCCTGGGAATGCGACATGATGTCGCAGCCGCAACGCACGATACAATCCTGCGCGTTATCGTGCCATGCAATGACAAAGCCGATACGCAGCCTCAGAAGGTGAAGTCCAGTCCTGCCACTACGTTGCGGCTGGGATTCCGAAAAAAGCTGTAGTTTTTTTCGTCCAGCAAGTTGTTGATCGCGATGTGCGCTTTGATTCCCTTTGAAAATGCGTAACCCAGCTTGGCGTTTACGACGGTGTATGCATCATAACTGCCTGGCACGCCTTCCACGACATCGGTGTTTTGCGCAGTAATAAAACTGTGGCCCACATAGCGCGCATTCAGTGTACCGGACCATGCCCCATGCTGCGCTGTCAATCCGATGCCGGCGATATTTTTTGGGGACTCGGTCAGACGCTTGCCAACGCTCAACGGGTCGGTTGAATTTTCCAGTATTTCCGAGTCGACATAAGCATAGTTGGCATCCAGTTCCAGCCACCTCGCCAACTTTGTCGTGCCCCCCAACTCGATCCCCTTGACCTTCGCTTTCCCGGCATTGATACGCAGCGAATTAGTCGCACTGACCTGCATCAGGTAGATCAGGTTGCTTAACTGCGTCTCGTAATAAGTAACCGTCGCCTTTGTGCTTTCCGAGAAACGCAATTCCCCTCCCAACTCCCATGTCGTGCCGCGCTCCGGCTGAAGATTGGGGTCGCCCGCAGTCGTCCGGCCTCTGCTGACCGATGTCGTATACATATCCTGATTGGTCGGCGTGCGAAAGGATCTTCCATAGGAGGCGCGCAGCATTGCATTTTCCGATTGCTTGTAAACAACGGACGCCTTGGGGCTGAAAGCAGAGACACTGCGCTTTGAATAAACCGTCGCAAGATTGTCACCCTGAGTCTCCCATTCATCCAAACGCCCGCCAAGGTAAATCTTAAGCGCATCTGTTGCGCTGATTTCATCCTGCGCAAAAACTGAGAGCGTAGTTGATTTGCCATTAAAACGATTGTTCACGGTGGTTCTGTAATCCGGGTTGCGCCAGTTGGTGAGCGCATAGATTTTCTGGTTTACCGAATCTTGATGCAGCGCCATGCCCGTAACCAGAAAGTGTTTCGCACCTACCGGAAAACTCAATTGAATGGTGCCGTCGAGACCGTCATTCGGCGTATCCGACAGTGAGCCTGCGCCACTGTCCCAGGTCGCTGCAGGACTTGCCAGTGTAAAGCTGTACGCGCGCTTAATCTTCCCGAAGTCAATTTTTAACGAATAGTCATTGCCGACAATGCCGTCATAACCAGCAAAGTACCGGGTTGTGGCTTCATGCAGCGGCAGAAAGGAAAAACTAGTAAAGTCGGAATTTGCCAGCACAACCCGCGCCCCATTAATGCCGAGTATCCCGCTTGAAACGGGTGCGCCGGTTGCGGCATTTCGCAGATAAGTATTGAACTGCTTATAGCTCTGTTTGGTTTCCTGATAATTAACTCCAGCGTAAATCTTATCGCGGGTATTCAAGTCGTAAAACAATTTGGCGGTGGCATGCGTGGAATTCCACGGAGTCGTTCCCAAGTCCCCCACCAGGTAGGTTGGTACGCCCTCCCTGGTAGTGATTGCCTGTGCACCTGTGACAGCCGTGCCCGCTGCGCCTGCTACGGAAGGCTTGAGGACAAAATCGTTCACATAGCTGTCGCGGTTTTGATAGCCGAGTCCGCCGACAAACCCCAGCCCGCCATCCATTTTGTCGCGGAAATAAATGCTGGCATCTTCGCCGCTGGCATCGCCCCAGCCCTTCTTTATTTTGGCGGTGAACTCGCGCTTGTCCGGTTGTTTGGTGATGATGTTGACCACCCCGCCAATGGCGTTGCTGCCATACAGCGAGGAAAACGCGCCGGGCACGACCTCGACGCGCTCGATGTCTTCGACAAATGGAACTCTCCAATTCATTTTTCCGGAACTGGCATCCTGAATCGGCTGCCCATCAAGCAGCATGAGGATCTTGGTTTGATCGATGCCGCGCAGGGACATACCGCTTGTTCCTATCGTGCCCTGCGACTGGCCGAGGGCACCGCCCCGCAAGTAGAGGCTGGGCACTTGATCCAGCACATCGCCGAGCCGTGACGCATTTTTTGTTTCAATATTTTTTGCCGTAACCACTGTTACGGCAGCCGGCGTAACGGACGCGCCCGTCTCCATTCGGGTTGCGGTCACCACAACCTCGCCCAGCGAACCGTTCTCTGCAGAACTGGCAGCATTGCCCAGCATTGCCAGCAGCGCGGCCAGCATTGTGGTCAACGCAAATATTTTCTTATTCGAGCTCGCACACATTTATTTAGGGTGATTGATAATGAAGCTGTCATTCCGGGACTGACCCGGAGTCCAGCAAGAATCAATATCGGCGCGCCACTGAATACCGGCCTTCGCCGGTATGACGGCGCTATTTTTCACATGCCGGATGAATAATTACATAAAAAAACGGGCGGGAACATACCCCGCCCGTTACTGCATGAGACTTAGTAAATATCGTGCATCGTGTTGTACAGGTTGAAGTGGCCGGTTGGCGTAATCAGCCTGGGGTCATCGATCACCTTTTTCAGCTTGCGCGTCTGGTCATCAACCACCACCATGGCAGATCTCTTGTCTGCGGCATTCCAGACTGCAAACCAGACCTCGTCGCCTGCCTTGTTGTATTCCGGCTGCACGACGCGCTTGGCGCCTTCACCCAGATTGGCCCACTCGGCAATCGGCAGCACCGTCACGCCTTTCTCAAGGTTGTTGATATCAAGCACCCCGACCGACTGGCTGGTCTTGGCGTCCTTGTTCAGCGGAGCATCGACCCACAGGTTCTTTGACTTCGGATGGCTCTTGATGAACAGCGAGCCGCTGCCATGGCCTTTAAGGGTGCGCACCACTTTCCAGGCATGTTGCTTGTGCTTCACCGGGTCAGTACCAATTACAGCGATGGTATCTTCACCCAAGTGGCTGGTAGCCCAGACCGGCCCAAACTTCGGATCAATGAAGTTGGCACCGCGCCCGGGGTGCGGAACCTTGCCCACGTCGATCGTCGCGGCCAGCTTGTTTTCCTTGATATCGATCACCGCAATCTTGTTGGAAGCGTTGGCGGCATCCATGAAGTAGCGTTTGGTGGATTCAAAGCCACCGTCATGCAGGAAGCGCGGCGTGTCGATCGTCGTGGTCTTCAGGTTATTCAGGTCGGAGTAGTTCACGATGAGGACTTTTCCGGTTTCTTTCACGTTGACCATCCACTCGGGTTTGTAGTGCGATGCCACAATCGCTGCAACGCGTGCTTCCCTGACGAACTCGTTGGTCTCGGAGGCGATGCCGCTGGTTGAAACAACTTTCAGCGGCTTCAGCGTGTCGCCTTCATGGATGACGTATTGTGGCGGCCAGTATGTGCCGGAGATCGCGTACTTGTCTTCCCAGCCCTTGTACTTGGAAGTTTCGATCGAACGCGCTTCAACGCCAGTTCTCACTTCAGCCACTACATTAGGCACCTTCGCCCACAAGTCAATCAGGCTGAGCTTGGAGTCACGGCCAGTCACGTACAGGTAGCGGCCGGATGCAGAGTAACGGGAAATATGTACTGCGTAGCCCGTATTGAGCGTGGTAATGATTTCCTTGGTATCGCCGTCGATTAGCGCAATTTTGCCATTGTCGCGCAGCGTGGTGGAGAAGATGTTGTCGATGTTGAAGTTGTTCATCTTCTTCGTCGGGCGATCCTTCACCGCAACAAGGACTTTCCAGGTGGCTTCGATGTCCTTCAAACCCATTTCAGGAGGGGCTACCGGCGTTTGTTGTATGTAACGCGCCATCAGGTCAACTTCTTTTTCGGTCAATTCGCCCGACGTGCCGAAGTTCGGCATTCCGCCCGCTGAACCGCCACCGATGAATGCCTTCTGATAATCAGTGCCCTTCTCCACCGTGATGTCGGGAGTCAGCGGCTTGCCGGTGGCGCCCTTGCGCAGCACACCGTGGCATCCGGCGCAACGCTCAAAATATATCTTGCTTGCCTTGGACATTTCCGACTCAGTTATCTGTGGAGATCTGGAATTTGCATCATGGTGTATCGCGTCGTCTGCTGCACCATAAACACTGTGGATGGATAATGGCAAAGTAGCCAACATCAATGCGCCAGTAAACAATTTAAGTACGCTTCGTTCCTTCATACCAATTCCTCCCCTGTATAAAAAATTGTATTCAAATTGAGAAACGCCAAGCGGATACATCGCGCCGTTCATTAGGTATGGAGAAATACTGCCTGCAACCTGAATAACTGTCTAGCCGCCCGCTTAGTGTATTAGCACTTTATATCCGACAATGCAATTTTGGAATGTGACATATTGCCGCACCCCTGGTGCGGCAATATGTACCACAAAGGTATCACCGCTTTCTATGGGCTGAAGCCCCTGAAAGTTGGTAAAAGCTAATTATGTTACGTGTGACTATAATGCGACAACTACGACAACGAAATAGGAAAATTGCTTAATTTAGCTCAGAAAATATTTCATCATTATTGAATATGCAGCAATACAGCCGCCTCCGTAAATGCATCACTCCCCGCTGCCAGTCGCACTTGCGTGTGGCACAGGCAAAGCAGAGTGCATGGGCCGCCATTGCGCACCCCCCAGATTGGCGCATATCGCTGCTGACCGGCACTCAACAGGGAAAGCCACGCCATGAAACCTAAATCGAGATTAATCAATACCGCTCTCATTGCTCTATTTTTTATCCTACCCGGGCAAGCAGACGCTGGCGAGCGTTTTGAGCCAGGCACACCTTATTACTTCGACTCCTTCGAGCCAGCCAGAAAACCGTGGGATCCAGGCCAGAAGAAAAACTACGAGGAGGTTTTCAAAAATTATCTGTTCTTCGAAATTATTTTTTCACCCTCAGGCAAAGAAATAACCGTCAACCGTTACATCCAGAATAATAAGAAGGACCGTGAGCAATATTTGCTCAATCCCGATGGATCTCTTACCAATAAGCGTGACAACTTATAAGACATCTCGCCACGCTTAACGGTTAGCCTTCACCGCTACATACCTCACCAAAGGTGCGACATCATGTCGCATTCACAATTCTGCGCGAATGGCTTACATTTCTCCTTGCCAAGCAGGCAACATGTTATTCCATAAATCTCCTTACCTGAGTAGCGAGTTGCATGCCTTGCTTGGCACTTTTTCCACGCTGGCAATTCCCCGTTCCCTCCCTGCAATTAATACAGCCCAGATGAATAACGTGAGGAATACATCGCCTTTGTGGCGCATGCTTCCATTGACTTACTGGCTACTGCGCAAAATTCTTATTGATCCGGCATTTTACAAACATCATATTCGTCATTCCGGGCCTGATCCGGAATCCAGCAAGAATCAATATCGGCGCGCCTCGCGCGCCACTGGATAGCGGCCTTCTCCGGTATGACAACGCTACTTTTTATATGCCTGATCAATAGTATCTGGCCGCTTGGTCAACTTGCGCTGCAAGGTGCGGCGGTGCATGTTAAGTGCGCGTGCTGTTGCAGAGATGTTGCCCTGATATTCCTGCAAGACACGCTGGATGTGCTCCCACTCCAGTCGTTCCACCGTCTGGAGCTGAGCGTTGAGGGGTACGTCGGGGCTGGCAACGTGACCAAATGCAGCCACGATT
>JAUQWW010000019.1 GCA_030834965.1 Gallionellaceae bacterium
GCCACCCTGCGCTATACCTCACCCAACCTGAAGAAATTCTTCGGCAGCCTGCCAAACCAACAGCATGAACATCCGGCAGCGACACCCAACCAGGTATGGGTGGGAGACATCACGTACCTCAAGGTGGGTTCGATCTACCGCTATCTGGCAGTGGTGATGGACCGCTGCTCGCGGCGTATCGTGGGTTGGGCATTCGGGCGGCAGAAGAATGTCGTGCTGACCTTGCGTGCACTCAATTATGCGGTGGGTAACCGCCGGCCACCACCCGGGCTCATCTTCCATACGGATCGCGGCATCGAGTATTACGCCAATGCCTTCCGAAATCGGCTGAAACAATTACGCATTACCCAGAGCATGAACCGTCCGGGCAAGGTAACTGATAACGCATTCATGGAGTCCTTCTTCCATTCCATGAAGGCGGATGTGATTCACGGCAACACATTCAGCGAGGACAGCCAACTCCTTTCTGTTTTGCGGAGCTACATTCCTTTCTATAACCACAGTAGAATGCATTCATCCTTAAACTTTGTTGCACCCGCGAAATATGAAATTCAGTTCGCTTAATCAGGTGTCAATTTTATTGGGGGAAGATTCCTGGCCGATAAGCGTTCTCTTTGCGGCCTGTAGTTGTTGAACTTTCGGGGCTCCGGCCAAGTTTCGCGGTCGGCCAGCCCCTCAATTTGAACGTTAGACACCCCGCCCGAAAAGGTGACAATAGGCACACATCAAGATAAACTAGTCGCATGAAACCATTTCGCTGGAACCCGGAGAAAAACGAGACGCTGAAAGTTGAGCGTGACATTTCCTTTGAGCTGATAGCGCTTGCGATTGGGGCAGATGGCTTGTTGGATGAGTTGCGCCACCCAAACGCGGAGAAATATCCAAACCAGTCCGTTCTTGTCGTGGCATTTGATGGTTATGTTTATCTGGTGCCTTACGTTGAAGAACCGGATCACTATTTCTTAAAAACAGTGATTCCAAGCAGGAAGGCCACCCGTGATTATTTGCTTAAGGAGTAACCGAGATGAAGAAACTTGATGCGTTTGAAAAAGACTTGCTGGCAGCCTACGAGAAGGGTGAGCTTAAGCCTACCTCTCCGTCAAAAGCAAAGCTGGCAAAATTCAAAGCCGCTGCGACAGCCACCTTCCTCAAGGAAAAGCGGGTCAATATTCGCCTCTCTACGCCCGACCTGATGGATATTCAAGCCCGAGCTCTCGAAGAGGGCATGCCATATCAAACGTTGATCGCCAGCGTACTTCACAAGTTTGTGTCTGGGCGACTTGTAGAGTCACCATCCAGTCTAACTCTGCGCTCAAGCGGGACGCGCCAAAAGCGGCGCGCCACTTAGCTCCACGCTGGGCGCTTCTGTACATACGTGCGAACAAACTGTTCAACCTGATACCGAGGTCGTTGACTTGAATGAAGATGGGCAACCCGTGAACTAACGAGGCCACCATCACATTCTTTTTCTAAGGAAACGCAGATTTATTCGGTTTCGTCGTTCCCGCGCAGGCGGGAACCCAGTTAAATTAAGGCACTGGATCTCCGCCTTCGCGGAGATGACGAATAAATCAGCGCTTCCCTAATATTCACAGCCACGCCGCGCCGCGTACGCCGCTGGAATCACCGAAGCAATGCTGCACCAATTTCGTATCCACCCGGTCCGAAAACACCCAGTGCCCCCAGAGTTCGGGGACGCGGGTGTACAGCCGTTCGATGTTGGACATGCCGCCGCCCAGCACGATTACATCCGGATCTAGGATGTTGATTACATGCGCAAGGGAGCGCGCGAGGCGATTCTCCCAGGTTTGCAGGCTGCGTTCGCAGGCGGCATCACCCTGCTTTGCCCGTGCCACGATTTCTTCGGCGCTCAGTGAATCGCCGGTCTCGCGCTGATGCAGTTGCATCATGCCCGGCCCGGAGAGGAAGGTTTCGATGCAGCCTCGCTTGCCGCAGTAGCATTGCGGGCCGGGGAGTTCATGCGCCTGGGGCCAGGGCAGCGGATTGTGGCCCCATTCACCGGCGATGCCGTTGGGGCCGGTGAGGATGTGGCCGTTGATGACGATGCCCGCGCCGACGCCGGTGCCGAGGATGACGCCAAACACGACCGCGGCACCCGCCGCAGCACCGTCCGTCGCTTCGGAAAGCGCGAAGCAGTTGGCGTCGTTGCTGATCTTCACCGGACGTTGCAGCAGGGCTTCGAGATCTTGCAGAATGGGCTGGCCGTTGAGCACAACGGAGTTGGAGTTCTTGAGGCGGCCGGTTGCGCGGGAGATCGCGCCGGGCGTGCCGATGCCCAATGTCCCAAGACTCGCCGCGCCGCGCTGCCGCAGTTCTGCTTCGGCGTCGCGCACCAGCGCGGCGATGGCCTGCAAGGTTTCGTCGTAGCTCCCCTTTGGGGTGGGCACGCGGCGGCGCAGGCGTTCCGTGCCGCTGTCGTCGAGCGCGATGATTTCGATCTTGGTGCCGCCGAGGTCGATTCCCAGTCTCATTGATTACCCGCCTGCAGCCAGAATGTCACCGGACCATCGTTGATGAGGCTCACTTTCATGTCTGCGCCGAACACGCCCGTCTGAACCCTGGGATGGCGCTCGCGCGCCGCAGCCACGAGGTATTCGAACAGCGATGCGCCTTGTTCCGGCGAAGCGGCGGAGGAAAAGCTGGGACGTGTGCCCTTGTGCGTGTCGGCGGCAAGTGTGAATTGGGGCACCAGCAGCAATTCGCCGCCGATGTCGGTCAGCGACAGATTCATTTTGCCCTGCGCATCGGGGAAGACACGGTAGCCCAGCAAGCGTTCGAGCAAGCGCCGAGCGCTCGCTTCGTCGTCATGTTTCTCCACACCGACCAGCACCAGCAGGCCGCGTCCGATTTTCCCGACGGTACGACCCTCCACCACCACGCTCGCTTCGCTGACGCGTTGCATCAAACCGATCATGTTCTTCGACATTCCATAATAAAGGTTGAGCCGATTTTGCCATAGCAAACCGGACCGGCGGAAGCCGGCCATGTTTGTCAAAACAAGAATTTTGCTTATTTACTTGCCGCAGCATGCCACATACCGTATGCACTACTGGCACTTGACGACGCAACCTGTCGCTCAGGCCTGTCGCTCAGGCGACGCGCGCCTTCCAGCTCCGCGCTGGGCCCATAGGAGGTCACGTGAGAACGAGCATCGTTGTATTAGCGGCATTCCTTTCGGCGTGCACAATCCCGAGGAGCACGACAGGCCACGTGGCCTTTTCAGGTTATGTCGTCGGAAGCTCGAAATCTGAGCACGTATCCTTGGATGTGACGTTGCCCAAAAACTACGGATTGGGCCGCCTGGATCTTCTTGTGAACACGCCAGAGGACTTCGGCCACAAGGATCAGACAATCCGGGTTCAGGTCGTCAATGGACGGTTCTCGGTGCAGTTTCCCCCGGTGGATTATCACGCGAATGTCTGGTTCCTGCCGCCGATCGGCGCTTCCCCAAAACAACCGCCCAAACCCACCTACTCTGTCAGCTTCTCCGACGCGCCTGATGAGGTCTACGTAGTGGGGTTTGATCGTGACACGTTCAAATACCGCGTTTTCAGTCGCGCTTCAGGCAGAGAAATAACCCCAGACCTCGCGTCGTGGGTTTTCACCCGCGGGGTCTATGTTCCGGTTCGAGATGGAGAGTCCGAGGTTTGGCACGTCCAAGTGGAAGTATCAAAGCCCGGCAAGGGGTTAAGGCCGACCACCCCGCCTCCGCTTCGCTCCGGCAAACCGGCAGCCTAACCCGGGCTGGCCGCAGCCACATTTCCGAAAACAATTACTGCACGTCACACACCGAAAGGGCAAATGATCATGTCCACACACACCGTCAAGCTACATCGTGTTCTTCGTGCCACGCCCGAAAGAGTCTATCGGGCATTTCTCGATGCCGACGCAATGGCTAAATGGCTTCCGCCGAACGGATTCACAGGCAAGGTCGAGCATATGGACGCCACAGTGGGTGGCACCTATAAGATGTCGTTCACGAACTTTTCCACAGGCCAAAGCCACTCGTTTGGCGGAGAGTACCTTGAACTGATTCCGAATGAACGCATTCGCCACACGGACAGGTTCGATGACCCCAATCTGCCCGGGGAAATGCAGACAACCATATCCATAAGGCAGGTGTCTTGCGGAACTGAGTTGGACATCGTGCAAGAAGGAATCCCCGAAGCCATCCCGCCAGAGGCCTGCTATCTCGGCTGGCAGGAATCGCTCACGCTGCTTGCGCAGCTCGTCGAGACAGAGATTCCAGGATGACAAGGGTACGCCTGGCCTCTGGTTCAACCCGGACGCAGGCGCGTGGTCGGGTGAGCTCAAGTGGAACGCGGTGAGCGGCGCGGTTTGCTCGTTCACGTTTGGCGTGCTGCGCCCCTTAACTTCGTTGGACATGCAACGAACCGTTCAGACAAATCGGAGTTTGATGTGATCATAAGGACGGAAACGGTTAAGGATATTCAGGCAATAACCGAAGTCACAATAGCGGCCTTCAGGACTCTTGCAATCAGCAATCACACCGAGCAATTCATAATACATGCCCTGCGTGCTGCCAATGCACTGACTATCTCGCTTGTGGCCGAGATTGACGGGCGAGTTGTCGGACACATTGCTTTTTCGCCTGTAGCGATTTCTGATGGCGCAAAAGGCTGGTACGGCCTCGGTCCACTCTCTGTACTTCCGGGCTATCAGAAGCAAGGCATTGGGAAGGCTCTTGTCAATCTTTGCTCACAAAGCTGGGCGGCCAGGGCTGCGCGCTGGTAGGTGATCCTGACTACTATAAGCGGTTTGGGTTTAAGAATTACGCGGAATTGGTACATGAGGGCGTTCCTCAAGAAGTTTTTCTTGCCTTGCCGTTTACCGAGAAGGTTCCACAGGGCATTGCCACATTTCATGAGGCATTCTTGGCAACTTGCTAACACCGCGCTGCATTGCCGCCACTGAGCTTTTCGTTTAGGCTGTTCCCATGATGCCCTTTCCCCCCAGTCAGTTCCCAGAGACACCGAGCGGTTCCGACCCCTCGTTGCCTGCCTCGCCCGCACGTCCTGTGCCGAGTCTTCTGGTTCGCATAGTGCTGCTTCTCGCTTGCTTGACGGCAGGCTGCATCATCGGATTTGTCGGCCAGCGGCTTACAGGTGACTCAGTCTGGTTTCTTGCAATACCGACTTGCATTGGGGTAGCGTGGTTCGCCGTGGCAAACCCAACGGCTTGTGAGCCCGGCCGGCGCGAGCGTCGGTCTGATGAACCACATCTTTGATGGCTTGTCTGTCATTTGCTGAAAGCTAGTGTCGCGAACCGGAAATAGCGGAACAAATGAAACGGATGGATTTTTTTGCCAGGCAAGGCGCAGACCCGCAGCCGTATGGGGTATACGGCAAGGGGTTGCAACGCCGCATGGCGAAAAAAGACGCCGTTTCATGTTTTGTTAATTCCGGTTCGCGACACTAAACCGCACATGAGTACCCTTCGCATCGCCTCCCGTCTCATCGCCTATACTTGGGCAGCGCCAAACACTGCGCTCGGCGCCTTGGCCGGCCTCGCCATGCTGTGCCTGGGCGGGCGGTTGCGCTTCGTGGCGGGCGTGGCGGAGTTTCATGGGGGCTGGGCGGGGCGCTTGATTGCCGCTCTCCCGCGGCCGATCTGCTTCGGGGCCATGACGCTTGGCCACGTCATTCTGGGCACCAGCGGTAACGGGCTTGCCGTGCTTCGCGAACACGAGCATGTGCATGTCAGGCAGTACGAGCAGTGGGGCATGTTCTTCTTGCCGGCCTATGCCCTGTCGAGTGTCTGGCAAGTCATGCATGGTCGCTGCGGGTACCGGAGCAATTTCTTCGAAAGGCAGGCCTATGCAGTCGAAGCCAGGCAGAAGTCGCAGCCCGACCCTTCGTTCCGGCGTGCTGCCGTCGGCCACCGCTGAGCTCAAGCGGCAGGCGCCAACCTATTCGGCGCTCCGCGGCCAAGTTCTGCGGCCACCGCGTGGGTGGGGCAGCTGCAATGGCGGGTGGTTCTTTGAGGTTGCTTGATTGACAGACTTCGCCACGTTTCGGCACGCGCATATAATATTCAACCGAGCCTGAGCGAAAAGTCGCGCAGGCCGGTTGCTTTGAATATCGGACGACTCGACATTCCAGAAAGGTTTATTTATGGCTATCAGTTGGCTTGCAGTGCTGCAAAGCGTTCCTTGGGCGGATGTAATGAAAAACGCACCCATGGTTGCCGATGGCGCGAAGAAACTGTGGAACGCGATCGCCAGGAAATCTCCGGCGCCGGAGATGGATGGACCCACTGGGCAACCTGACCTTCCACCCGAGGCTCAGGCCATCGCCACGCTCCAGGCACGACTCGCGGTAGTGGAGGCCGCTTCGGCTGACCTGCACGATCAGATGCTCGCGTCCTCGGAACTCATCAAGGCGCTTGCTGAGCAGAATACTCAACTAATCAAGCGCATCGAGGCTAATCGCGTTCGTCTGCTCTGGCTCGCAGGTGCCACAATCATTATCGGCATCCTTGCTTTGTCCAATTTGGCCTTGGCGCTTGTCCGCTAATGTCGACGAACATTGTGTTTCAAGGGGTGCTGCGCGATAAAGCCGCGCCGCGTCACTGAGCTTGAACATTGGGCACACAATATTGGGTAACGCAGAGAAACCGTCGGACTGTTTTACACCCCATTGAGAAAATTGTCGGCTTCCTTTACACTCATTCCGTACCACTCACGCAAGCCATTGTTTTCACATAACAGGAACAGCGCATTATTGCTTAAGTATCATTTGGTTACCTGTCGACATTCCAATAAATACAAGGGGGTTAAGGCCATGACATGCACAAAATTACTTGGCGCTTTGTTAGCAATATTGGGTTATCACGCTACCGCACAGGCCACACAGCTGATCAACAACACTGGCCTCGTGGGGCCATCACAAGTGCTCACATTCAGCGAGGTCGTCCTTCCGTCCGAATCTCTGGTCACGAATCAATACGCAGGTTTTGGCGTCACCTTTTCACCGGGAATGTTTTACAACACGCAGCCTTTCTTTTTTCCAACACCGAGCCTCGCGAATTTCAATTTCAGCGGAGGACTTAGCAGTCCGTCCTCTATCGTGTTTTCTCAAGACTTGACTGAGGTTGCTCTTGCTGTGCAAACCACCCCTGGTACGACGATTTTTTCAGCGCTATTGAACAATATCATTGTTGAGTCGTTTACGGCAGGCACTACGTCGAGCACGCTTCCCAATCTCGCTCAGGCAAGTAACTTTTATGGTTTCACGAATATTGTATTCGATGAAATCCGCATCTTGCCTAACACGACCTTTTTTCAGATGGATAATCTTCAGCTTACTCCGTCCAGCGTCCCAGAACCAGGCACATTGGCTCTGCTCGGTCTCGGCTTGGCAGGGCTCTTCGTTCCGAAGCGTCGCACCAGCGCCTAACAACTGCATCAATACCGATAAGCAGCAAGCGGGGCTCATGCCCCGCTTGTCGTTTGCGAGTTATGTTTCCGGCAGGGTAATAGAAAGCCGGCACAACCTGCTGTTATTGGTCACACGCCCCACTCGTCAGCACCGGTTTCCCTGAAACGCAAGGGTGTGCTGCATGCACAATGTTTGAGGGCAGGTTTCTGTTGTACGTGCCCGTTATTATCCGGTCAAAATCTGGTTGCCAAAGATCAAAGAGTGGCAGAGAATCCGGGCGCGGCAGATGGTGCAGGCTTGCTCGGCAAATCAATAAAACAAAAACGAATCTGACCTCAGTGCCACTCGGCCCCGATGTTACTCAAAAAAGCCGGACGCAATGCAATCCCGCGCCGCTGCAAATTCCAGACCAAACATGATAGGGAGAAGGAACCATGGGAAGTATTCTGAAACGCAAGCAACTGTCCATTTTGCTGTTGGCGATTTTTTCATGCGGCGCAGCCTGGGCCGATGAAGTACAGACCACCGACATTTCTCAGGTAACAACACTCCCACCCGAACTAAAAAATTATTTCAACTGGTGGCAACCCATGGTCGGTGCGAACACGGCCTATACCATGGGTGCGCGTGGCAAGGGGATTGTCGTCGGCGTTGTCGACACCGGGATTGATCTTAACCACACGGAATTCAAGGGCCGTCTGGTGACCGGCTATAACGCGATATCGCCCTTGAAGACTCCGATGGATGACAACGGCCACGGCACCCACGTCGCCGGCATCATCGGTGCAGCTGCAGATGGCGCCATGACCGTGGGCATTGCCCCGGATGTGTTGCTGATGCCGGTCAAGGTGCTGAGCGCCAGCGGCTCGGGGAGTCAGACGTCATTTAACGCGGGGGTCAATTATGCCGTCAAGGCCGGAGCGCGCATTCTCAACATGAGCCTGGGCGCCAGCAGCCCGTTTGGACAGTCAGCAATCCAGCAGGCAGTTTCCGCTGGCCAACTGGTGGTCGCGGCCGCAGGCAACAGCGGCGCTGCCAACCCTGGCTGGCCCGCACGCTACGCCAAGGAAAGCTGGGCGAACGGCCAGGTCATCGCCGTCGGCGCGGTGGATGCGAACAGCAGGATCGCTTCATTTTCCAATCGCGCCGGTGACACAAAGAACTTCTTCGTTGTGGCTCCCGGCGTCAGTATTGCATCCACTTACCTGAATGGCAGGTACGTCTACATGTCCGGCACTTCGATGGCGACGCCGGTGGTATCCGGCGTGGCTGCGGACATCTGGAGCAACTGGATGTACCTGCAGGCAAATCAGGTAGCAAGCATCATCTTCCAGACTGCGACACATCTTGGGACATCTGCCGCCGGTACGCCGGATGCCGTATATGGCTGGGGGCTGGTGAACCTGACCAAAGCGCTGGAACCAGTGGGGACGCTCACTGTGTCAACCACCTCCGGCAGCGGCCAGAAGGCAAGCTATGCGCTGGGCGCATCCACGCTTTCCACCAATTCCCTGCTCAAGTCGTCCTCTTTCAATGGCATCCCGCTGACGGCAACCGACGATTTTGGCCGTGCCTACTCGTACGACATGGGCGCATACGCCATCAAGCAGGAAATTTCCAGCATCGACACCCTGTTCGGCAGCATGGACAAACAGATGTCCATGGTCGAGCGCACAAGCGAAAACACCAGCCTGGCTGTGTCGCTATACGGTGCGCCCACGGAAATGCAGAAACTGGGCAATCCGTTCCGTGGGCCGGATGTGGCGGGCGCCACGATGGGCGGCTTCAACTTCATACAAAAATTCGGCTGCCAGGAAAAGGCGTGCCAGGGTGAATATGTGTTCGGTACCAACGGCTTTGCCGACCAGTATTTTGGCCTGTCTGCGGACCACAAGCATTTGCCGTTAAGCAACAGCTTCGCCAACCCCTATTTCCAGTTTGCCGGAACAGCTTCGCATCTGGCCATGGGCTATGGGCTGGGCGCAGGCTACAAGCTGAAAATGGGCATGCTGAACGCCGCCAACCCGCTGGCTGCCCAGCCGATGCTGTCTTATTCCGCGCTGTCTTATTCCAGTGGCTCGAAGGGATGGGTGGGAGAAATCGAGAAAAGGTTTGATGGCGCAACCATCCTGGCCAGCGTGGGCGGAATCCGGGAAAGCCAATCCATGCTCGGCGCTTCGGGAAGCGCAGCCTTTCAAATGGACGGCGCTCAAACGCGCTTCGTTTCCGTGTCCGGATCTTACCGGCTGACTTCCGGCACCTCGCTGCTGGCACAGGCAGCAACGGGAACCACCAGCACCAGCGGCGCGGGCATCATTCTGAATTCGGAAGCGAGAACGCTGAGCTGGTCGCTCGGCCTGATGCATCAGGATACATGGAGGGCAGGCGACAAATTCGCGCTCTCCATTGCGCAACCCATGAAAGTCACCGCCGGCAGCATGAACATGGCATTGCCGACCGTTGACATGACAACCGGCCAGGGCGGGTTCAATTTGAGCAGCGTCAGCCTGGCATCCGGGCGCGTGGAAACCGATTTCGAGGTTGGCTACATGACGCCGGTTTCAAAGGCTTCTGTCTTGCGTTTCATCTCGGCATACAAACAGAACGCCAACAATGAACCCGGCAATGCAAAGGTCGTCGCTGCGCGTTACCAGAT
>JAUQWW010000089.1 GCA_030834965.1 Gallionellaceae bacterium
ATGGCGAGCGGACGTTTCGTATTCCACGTGGGCGGTGTTGATGGTGATGCCGCGCGCCTTTTCTTCCGGCGCTGCGTCGATCTGGTCGTAGGCCTTGGCTTCGCCGCCAAATTTCTTCGACAGTACGGTGGTGATCGCCGCCGTCAGGGTGGTCTTGCCATGGTCAACGTGGCCTATCGTGCCTACGTTTACGTGTGGCTTGGTACGCTCAAATTTACTCTTTGCCATGATATTTCCCCATCATCAACACGAATTAACGAAAGAACTCTCAATCACTAAAAAACTTGGTGCCCATGGCGAGAATCGGACTCGCGACCTCTCCCTTACCAAGGGAGTGCTCTACCACTGAGCCACATGGGCAAAACCTCGACGATTTGCGCGGTCGGTCGCGTTGTTGCATGACCTCGCCGTATCAATCCATACTGTCTTCGGTCACGCGCCTAGCGCCCACACCCCGAAAATCGCCAACTTAAAACTACTGGAGCGGGTGAAGGGAATCGAACCCTCGTCATAAGCTTGGAAGGCTTCTGCTCTACCATTGAGCTACACCCGCATGCTTTGCCGCCAAATGACACGCGACCAAGCACACCATCGCGCCACCCAGCCCAGCCAAATCAACCAGTCACACAAACCACCGCATGACTGAAAAAACAGCCAAATCAATATATTGGTGGAGGGAGAAGGATTCGAACCTTCGAAGGCAGAGCCGTCAGATTTACAGTCTGATCCCTTTGACCGCTCGGGAATCCCTCCAAACAGAACACGCAATTATCCATGTTTCTGCCCGCCTTGTCAAAGATGTCTTTTCACGCTTGTCAAGGGGGGGGGTCACACCTTTCTGAACAGCGCAGACTGCGCATGCGCTTGCAGGCCCTCGCCAAAGGCCAATACTGAGGCGATTTCGCCCAGCACCGCCGCCCCCTGCGCGGACACCTGAATCAGGCTGCTGCGTTTCTGAAAGTCGTACACGCCCAGCGGAGAGGAAAAACGCGCCGTACCGGAGGTCGGCAGCACATGATTGGGGCCTGCGCAGTAATCTCCCAGCGACTCTGAGGTATAGCGCCCCATGAAGATTGCGCCGGCATGCTTGATCTTGGACAGCCACTGCTGCGGACTTTCCACGGAAAGTTCAAGATGCTCAGGCGCGATGCGGTTGCAAATGACGCACGCTTCGTCCATATCTGCAACGTGAATCAATGCGCCGCGATTTTCCAGCGCGGCTTTAATAATGTCGCGACGCGGCATTTGCTCGAGCAGGCGATCTGCGCTTTGCGCCACTGTTTCAACAAATTTGGCATCCGGCGATAGCAGAATTGCCTGCGCCAACTCATCATGCTCGGCCTGCGAAAACAGGTCCATTGCAATCCAGTCCGGATTGGTCTGGCCGTCGCAGATCACCAGAATCTCTGACGGCCCCGCCACCATATCGATGCCAACCACGCCGAAGACCCGGCGCTTCGCGGCGGCCACATAAGCATTGCCGGGGCCGACGATCTTGTCCACACGCGGAACTGTTGCCGTGCCATAGGCCAGCGCAGCGACTGCCTGCGCACCGCCGATGGTGAATACCCGGTCCACTCCGGCCAAATGGGCCGCCGCCAAGACCAGGGCGTTCTGCACGCCGTCCGGGGTCGGCACCACCATGATGAGCTCTCCCACTCCTGCCACCTTCGCGGGCAATGCGTTCATTAACACGGATGATGGATAGGCTGCCTTGCCGCCCGGCACATACAGACCCACCCGGTCCAGCGGCGTCACTTGCTGACCGAGCAGGGTGCCATCCGCTTCAGTGTAACTCCATGAACTCTGCAATTGCTTCTCGTGGTAAGCAGTCACGCGCTGCGCAGCCTGTTCCAATGCGGTGCGCTGCGCCTCAGACAAGGACTCGAAAGCGGCGCGCAAGGCGGTTTGCGGCAATTCGAGTTCAGCCGCATCGCTCACATCCAGGCGGTCGAAACGCTTGGTATATTCAAGCAAGGCCGCATCGCCGCGCCGCTTCACGTCGACAAGGATGGATGCGACGGTCGCTTCCAGCTTGTCGTCGGCGGTCGCCTCAAATGCCAGCAACCGGTCCAGTTGCGTATCGAAGTCGGATTGTTTAGTCGAGAGCCGTTTGATATTCATCATTTCACCACCCCGTTTTTGTTCACGGCCCCGCTCTTGTTGACGGCTTGGGCAAACACATCCAGCATCGGCTGGATTGCATCGCGCTTCAATTTCAGCGCAGCCTGATTCACCACCAACCTGGAGGAAATCTGCGCAATCTCCTCCACTGCTTTCAGGTTGTTGGCTTTCAGGGTTCCGCCGCTGCTGACCAGATCGACAATCGCATCGGACAAGCCAACCAGCGGCGCCAGCTCCATCGAACCATACAGTTTGATCAGATCCACGTGCACACCCTTGGCCGCAAAATGCTCGCGCGCAGTCTGCACATACTTGGTCGCCACGCGCAGGCGTGCGCCTTGGCGCACCGCCAAGTCGTAGTCGAAATCATTGCGCACCGCGACCATCATGCGGCAGCGTGCAATATTCAGATCCAGCGGCTGATACAGACCGGTCCCGCCATGCTCATTAAGTACGTCCTTGCCTGCAACGCCCAAGTCGGCAGCACCGTATTGCACATAGGTCGGCACGTCGGACGCGCGCACGATGATGAGGCGTACATCCGCACGGTTGGTGGACAGAATCAGCTTGCGCGAGGATTCCGGATCCTCCAGTGGCGTAATACCGGCCGCCGCCAGCAACGGCGCGGTCTCCTCGAAGATGCGACCCTTGGACAAGGCGATGGTAATCATGGTTTTATCTTTCGTACCGCCCTCTCCGCCAGCAAGAGGCAGAGAGGGCTTATTTCAGGCGGCCTTTGTGCCGCAAGAAATCATTTCAATCGGCGAATGCTCGCCCCGAGTTGCGACAATTTTGCTTCAATATGCTCATAACCGCGGTCCAGATGATAAATGCGATCGACCACGGTTTCACCCTGCGCTACCAGTCCGGCTATTACCAGGCATGCAGATGCGCGCAAATCGGTTGCCATCACCGTGGCGCCGTCCAGATGGCTCACGCCGCGCACCAATGCGGTATTTCCTTCCACGTCAATCTGCGCACCTAACCGGCGCAGCTCCTGCACGTGCATGAAACGGTTTTCGAATATGGTTTCCACCATCATCGAACTGCCATCGGCTATTGCATTCAGCGCCATGAATTGCGCCTGCATGTCGGTCGGAAATGCCGGATAGGGTGCAGTGCGCAGGTTCACCGGCCTGGGCCGGCCGCTCATCTCCAGATGAACGTGGTCGCCTTCGGCGCGGACGCACGCTCCGGCTTCGCCGAGTTTTTCCAGTATGGTATCGAGAATATCCGCACGCGCATCACGTAACGTGATGCTGCCACCGGTCGCGGCGGCCGCCACCAGAAAAGTGCCGCTCTCGATGCGGTCCGGCATGATGCGGTGCAAAGCACCATGCAGTTTTTCCACGCCGGTGATGGTGATGGTGTCGCTGCCGTCGCCGGAAATTTGCGCGCCCATCGCACGCAAACAATTCGCCAAGTCCACCACCTCCGGCTCACGCGCGGCGTTCTCCAGCACCGTCACGCCATCCGCCAGCGCAGCAGCCATCATCAGGTTTTCAGTGCCGGTCACACTGACGATGTCGAAGAAGATGCGCGCGCCTTTTAATCGCCCGCTTCCACCAATTTTAGGCACTTGCGCATGGATGTAGCCGTGCTCGATGTGTATCTCCGCACCCATCGCCTGCAAACCCTTGATATGCAGGTCGACCGGGCGGGAGCCGATGGCACAGCCACCGGGTAGCGACACCCGCGCCTCGCCGAAGCGCGCCACCAGCGGCCCCAGCACCAGAACCGACGCACGCATGGTCTTCACCATATCGTAGGGCGCCTCCAGTTTGTGTACCTGTCCGCCCTGCAAAGCCAGCTCGTTGCCCTGTGCCACAGCCTTCACCCCCATCTGCTCCAGCAATTTGCGCATGGTGGCGATATCGTGCAAGTCGGGCACATTGCTCAACTGCAGCGTGTCGGCAGTCAGCAGGCTGGCGCACATGATGGGCAGCGCCGCATTCTTGGCGCCGGAAATGTGCACTTCGCCGCGCAGCGGTATGCCGCCTTGTATGGCTAATTTTTGCATTGCTTATTGTATTTCCTGCCACTCTTGCGGCGTAAATGTCTTCATCGACAGTGCGTGTATCTCTTCGCGCATCCTGTCACCCAGGGTTTGATATACCCGCTGATGGCGTTGCACACGGCTCTTGCCTGCAAATTCCTCACTCACCACCACTGCCTCGAAATGCGCGCCGTCACCTGTCACGCTGAGGTATGCGACAGGCATGCCCTGCTCGATATTGTGTTTGATACTTTCCGGGGTAACCATATATATTCACAGACGTAATTTATATCCAGACCGCAACAGCGCCAGCGTGAATCCCGCCAGCACCACCAGACAACTGCCCACCACCGCCAGACTGAACCAGGGTGAAATGTCAGACACCCCGAAAAAACCATAGCGGAAACCGTCTATCATATAAAAAAACGGGTTGAAACGCGACAATCCTTGCCAGAAAGGCGGCAAAGAATGGATGGAATAGAACACACCTGACAGGAAAGTCAGCGGCATGATGATGAAATTCTGGAAGCCGGCCAGCTGGTCAAATTTTTCTGCCCATATCCCGGCTACCACTCCCAGCGAACCGAGCAGCGCGCTGCCCAGCACAGCGAACAGCACGATCCAGAGCGGGAACTGCAGCGGCGGCTGGGCAAACCACAGTGTCGCCAGATAAACCCCGGCCCCCACCACCAGCCCGCGCGCCACCGAGGCCAGCACATAAGCGGCAAAGAATTCCCAATAGGCAATCGGCGCCAGCAACACGAATACGATGTTGCCGGTGATCTTGGACTGAATCAGGCTGGACGAACTGTTGGCAAAAGCATTCTGCAATATGGACATCATCACCAGACCGGGAATCAGAAAGGCGGTATAACGCACGCCTGGATAGACCTCGACATGCTGCTCCAGTACATGCGAGAAAATAAGCAGATAGAGCAGTGCGGTCAGCACGGGCGCCAGCACGGTCTGAAAGCTCACCTTCCACACACGCAACACTTCCTTGTAGAACAGCGTGTAGAAGCTCAACATGGCTGCCTCACGATTCGCCTTTCCCCACGACGCGCAGAAACACATCCGCCAAATCGGGCTGCTCCAAGTTCATCTGCTGTACCGCCACGCCGGCCAAGCGCAGCTCTGCCAGCATAGGCTCCACCGCCTCATAGGACGGCAGCTCCAGTATGTAATCGCCTTCCTTTTGCTCGACTACCAGCGGCAACAGAGCGTCGGGGAGGGCTGCTGCGAGTCTCAGCTTGACGCGGCAGCCGGCAATACTGCTGAGCAAATTCTGTGTGCTGTCCAGCGCCACGATCTTGCCACGCTTGAGCATGGCAATACGGTTGCACAAGGCCTCTGCCTCCTCCAGGTAATGCGTGGTGAGCAATACGGTATGACCATCGCGGTTCAGTTGCTGGATGAAGCGCCACATGGTCTGGCGCAATTCCACATCCACTCCGGCGGTGGGCTCATCCAGCACGATGACGGGTGGCTTGTGCACCAGCGCCTGCGCCACCAGCACGCGGCGTTTCATGCCGCCGGACAGGCGGCGCATATTGGTATCCGCCTTGTCGGCCAAATCCAGATGGTGCAGCAACTCGTCTATCCACGCATCGTTGCTGCGCAGGCCGAAGTAGCCGGATTGCAGGCACAACGTCTCGCGTACGCTGAAGAAGGGATCGAATACCAGCTCCTGCGGCACTACACCCAACAGGCGGCGGCTAGCACGATATTGTTTGACGACATCACGCCCCATTATGGACATCCGCCCGCCATCGGGCAGCGCCAGTCCGGCCAGCAGATTGATCAGCGTTGTCTTGCCTGCGCCATTCGGACCGAGCAAACCGAAGAATTCCCCCTGATCGATACGCAAATCCACACCATCCAAAGCATGCAAACTGCCAAAGTGCTTGTGCACTTGGCAAACATCAACGGCAGGGAACATATAACGGGAAGGAAAGTTGCAGTTCAGGGCTGCGCAGAAACATCGCTGCACATGGGCAGCAGTTCCGCTACATCATACAAATGGGCAAGGCTCATCAGATTGTCCGGTGCGTGTGAAAAACACAGCTTCACGCCACTACGCTGCGAACGGCGCAGCCAGGACAACAACAGACTGACAGCGGCAGAATCCACTGCCTCGACCTGGCTTAGATCCACTTCCAACACGCCCTTTGCGTCAGACTCAAGGGCGGCGTCGAACAGGGCAGAGACAGTCTCCATGGTCAGGCGACCCGATACCTGCAATCGATCGCCAGCGCGCGTAATCACTTGCCGTCCGCCTTGCGCAACGGTGTAGCAGCGGCAGTCTGATTTTTTTCCACCAAGGTCTTGATCAGCCCCTCGATACCGCCCTGCTGAACCTGCTCGGCGAAGGTGCCACGATAGCTGGTCACCAGGCTCACGCCCTCGATGGACAGGTCATACACCTTCCACTCTGTCGAGGTTTTTTCCATTTCATAGTCCACTGGAATGGGTTGTGCACCCGGTTTTACAATCACTGTCTTGACTGTCACTTCAGTGGCGCCAGCCGGCATCTTGAACGGCTTCACATCGACGGACTGATCCTTGTATACGGTAAATGCCTTGGTATAGGTGCGCACCAGCAAATTACGGAATTCAGTCACCAGCACCTGCTTCTGTTCCGGAGTAGCCTTGCGCCAGTGTTTGCCGACAGCAAGCTGGGTCATGCGCGTGAAATTAAAGTGCGGCAACACCTTGGCGTCCACCAGCTCCAGAATTTTTTTCTGGTTGCCGGCACGAATATCCTGATCCTGACGGACAATCTCCAGCACTTCCTGTGCGGTATTCTTGATCAGCGCATCCGGCTCCACCATTTCTGCTCGCGCGCCCATGGACGCGCATGTCAGCAACAGCCCAAACATTAATGCGAAAACTTTTTTCATGACACCCTCGTTTAATTAATTGGCTGGCTCACTGCTTTCTGCCTTGTTGTAAATGAACTTGCCGATCAAGTCCTCCAGCACCACGGCAGACTGCGTCTTCTTCAGTTCCTCACCATTGGCCAGCATTTTCTCATCTCCGCCCGGCATCAAGCCGATATACTGCTCGCCCAGTAAACCAGAGGTAAGAATATTGGCAAATGTATCCTTTGGAAATTGATAGCGCTTGTCGATGCTCATAACCACCTTGGCTTCGTAGCGCTCAGTATCCAGTGTGATTTTTGTCACCCGTCCGACCAACACACCCGCACTTCTGATCGATGCCTGAGGCTTGAGGCCGCCGATGTTGGAAAAATACGCCTCCAACTGATAAGTCTCTGACACATTATAGGTACTAAGATTCCCCACCTTCAGCGCCAGCACCACCAATGCCGCAACGCCTGCCACGACAAACATGCCAACCCATAAATCCAGCGTGGTGCGCTCCATGCTAATCCCCTCGAAACATAAATGCAGTCAAAATAAAATCCAGAACCAGAATTGCCAGCGACGATTGAACCACCGTGCGCGTGGTCGCGCCGGATACCCCCTCCGCAGTGGGAGGCGCATCATAGCCCTCGAACAGCGAGATGGCAGTCACCGCCACGCCAAATACAACACTCTTGATTACACCGTTCAGCACATCGTGCTGAAAATCTACGGCGCCCTGCATCTGCGACCAGAATGAGCCCTCATCCACGCCAATCAATACCACGCCGACCACAAAGCCACCAAAAACACCCATGGCGGAAAACAGTGCGGACAGCAACGGCATGGAGATCACGCCAGCCCAGAAACGCGGTGCAACCACGCGTGCAATCGGGTTGACTGCCATCATTTCCATCGCGGAAATCTGCTCGGTAGCCTTCATCAAGCCGATTTCCGCAGTCATCGCGGAACCCGCGCGACTAGCAAACAGCAGGGCGGCCAGCACGGGCCCCAGCTCGCGCACCAGGCTCAGCGCCACCAGTGAGCCTAGCGCAGATTCGGAACCATAGCGCTTAAGCGTCTCATAGCCCTGCAAGCCCAACACCATGCCCACAAACATACCGGCCACTATGATGATAATGAGCGACATCACACCCGAAGAAAATAGCTCCTTCACGGTCAAATGGAAACGACGGAAGCTGGTACCGGAATAGAACAGGATCAGCAAAAGAAAGCGCGTGGCATAGCCGGTGCGCCATACCGCATTCACACTCCGACGCCCGATGGCCCTCAAGCTCTTAGCGATAGCCATCAGACACGCACCCCCAAATCCTGGTTATAGCGTCCGCCGGGATAATGGAACGGCACCGGGCCATCCATTTCGCCATGTACAAACTGGTGCACGAACGGCATGTCGGACGCATGGATTTCATCCGGCGTCCCTTCGGCCACGATCACACCATCGGCGATAAAATAAATGTAATCCACAATCTTGAGCGATTCCTGTACGTCATGAGTGACAATTACCGAGGTCGCACCCAGCGCATCGTTCAGGCGGCGGATCAGATTTCCGACTACGGTCAGCGAGATCGGATCCAGCCCGGCAAACGGTTCGTCGTACAAGATCAGCATTGGGTCCAGCGCGACCGTACGCGCCAGAGCCACGCGTCGCGCCATCCCGCCGGAAAGCTCGGCGGGCATGAGATGATGCGTGCCGCGCAAACCCACCGCATGCAACTTCATCATCACCAGATCGCGGATAATTTCTTCCGGAAGATCAGTATGCTCGCGCATCTGGAAGGCCACGTTATCAAACACCGACATATCGGTGAACAGTGCACCAAACTGGAACAGTACACCCATCTTGCGGCGCATCTCATACAAACCTTTCTGGTCCAGCTCGTGCATGATCTGCCCGTCAATTTTTACACCGCCCTTGGTCGGCTTTATTGCGCCTCCGATGAGCCGAAACAGCGTCGTCTTGCCGCAACCGCTACCGCCCATAATGGCAATCATTTTTCCCCTGGGGAAGGTCATGTTGATACCATTCAGGATAGGACGTCTGTCATAGGCAAAATTGACATCGCGTATTTCCACTAGCGCTTGGGATGACACGTATTAAAGCCTCGGCTCATTTTAAAGTGTGCGCATTCTAAACCACGCCCCCCCGGACCACAACTTGGAGCCCATCAGCCGCCACCATCAGCCGAACAGCTTCATATTAACCCTGCGGGTATTGCAGGATTTATGAATCGAAAAAACATAACCCAGCTGCGCCAATCGTTCGCTAAAAAAATTCTGCCTCGGTATGGTATTTCTTGGGGGCAAGCAGACCATTTTCGATGAGCGTGCCATAGCAGTTAACCTGGTTTCTCCCATGCGCCTTTCCGTAATAGAGCGCCTCGTCAGCATTTCCCACCACCATCTCTGGCGTGTCCGATGATTGCACCTGGGCAAAGCCTATCGTAACGGTAACCTGGCCGATTTGAGGAAATTTATGGTTGGCAACGGCATTGCGAAAGACCTCCAGCTTGTGGAAAGCATTATTAAAATCTACGTTGCGTATCAGCACTACAAACTCTTCTCCGCCAAACCGGTATAACCGATCCCGATTCCGGAATGATCTGCGCATCAAGTTGGCCAGCAGGATGAGCACTTCATCACCAAAGATGTGGCCATATTGGTCATTGATGCGCTTGAAGTGATCAATGTCAATGATGGCAAACCAATGGGTATCGGCCTGAATAGCGCATCTGGCATTTCCAACAAAATGGGTGCGCACTTCCTGCTTGGCAGCATCAGGCAACAAGCCCGCCAAACCATGATCAAATGTCTTCCGATTTAACAGCCCTGTGAGCGTATCGTGCTGACTATCCTTGAGCAAACTCAGATAGTTTCGGTACACGCCAACAATTCCGTTGGCAATATCTAATTCATTGGCCGAGAGGGGCGTTTTTCGTTGCATTAAAAAAATGGCAATGGGTCCATGACCATCCAGCGCTACCGGAACACAGAAAACATCGCTACTCCCCAGTTCCGCAATTGCATCCGAACCCCCGTGTTCAAGATACCGGACGATGTCCGGATGATGTTCAATCCCTTCCATCTGTTCTTCGGCAGGCAAGTCTTCGAAGTAAAGGATTTTCCCGTTTTCATCCCATGCAGAAAGCGCAACAAACAATTTGCTGTTACGTTCGAAAATGTCATACAGGTTGATGTGTTCCAGGCCCAGCAGATCAGTGAGTGAGCTCATGACGCTCACATTCAGCAGAGAAATGTCACGGTGGCGAGTAATATCATCCAAACATCTGACAACAATACTGCCTGATTCTGAAAAGCCGGATTTTGACATGGGAATAGCGACTATTAGCTGAATAAATTGGAGTTATTAGTAAACAGGCAACGATCCATAAGAGGTCACGTTGCATCATCTGGCACAATCAAGTGTGCGTCAAGCGCCAAACAGAGCACGCCCTTGGTCGCTGGCCCGGCAACCGGGCGGGTTGGGCCACATGAAGCCAGGCAGCGCTCCTTAACCGAAGCGAATTTTCATGACAAGCACCGCACCAGCCAGCATAAGGGTAATACTATTGGCGATAATGATGGGCCACGATCCAAGCGACAAACCATATATCAACCACATTGCCACGCCGCTGGTAAAAATGGCATACATGCCAAGCGAAATGTCGTGAGTGTGGCGAGTACGCCACACTTGCCAGACCTGCGGGATGAAAGCGGTGGTCGTGAGTGTAGCAGCAATGCTGCCGATCCAGTCATGTCCGTCCATCGGTCGGCAGCTTCCTCGACTCAGTGGCGATCATGGCGAAAGTAGTGTTCATGATTGTTTCCAGGTTTCAATTAAAATCCGGTTTATGAATTGTGCCTGACCAGGCTTTGTCATGCACAAATTTGACGTGCTTACACTCCAGTCTCTATCGCTGCAACATCTCTCAGCGCCACGATCCTCTACATAGCTCCAGGCACGCTGTGCATGTTGAATACATCAAAATACTCTACAATTCAAAACGCCGACGTGTATCAACGACAACTGGCAATATTTTAAAATATTTGCACAGCAACCCATTAATCGTCACCACTACCCGGAAAGATAATAATGTATCTGGAGCATTTTGGACTGAACGAACCGCCGTTCAAAATCACTCCAGCGACCGACTTCTTTTTTTCCGGCGACAATCGGGGTGAGATTCTGGACGCCCTGATTTACGCCATCGCCGAGAGCGAGGGCATCATCAAGATCACAGGCGAGGTGGGCAGCGGCAAGACCATGCTGTGCCGCATGCTGCTGGAACGCCTGCCGCTCCAGATGGAAACTATCTATCTGGCCAACCCCAGCCTGTCGCGCGAAGAGATGCTGTATGCCATTGCAGATGGCCTCGGCCTTAACCTGGAAGGGCAGCGCGTCAATGTCATCATGCAGACCCTGCAAAACTTGCTCGCGCAAAAATCCACCGAAGGCAAGCGCATCGTCGTACTGGTGGACGAGGCCCATGCGATGCCGCTGGACACGCTTGAAGAACTGCGCCTGCTGTACAACCTCCAGCTTGGCAATTCCAAGCTTCTGCAAATCGTCCTGTTCGGACAGCCCGAGTTGAACAGCAAGCTCGACCAGCCCAACATGCGCCAGCTCAAGGACCGTATCGTGCACCACTTCAACATGATGCCGCTGTCCAGAACGGTGACGATTTCCTACCTGCTGTTCCGTTTGCACGCCGCTGGCTACCGCGGCCCCAACATATTCTCCCCGGCCGCCGTCAAGCTGATCGGCGCGGCATCGAACGGCCTGATGCGGCGCGTCAACATCCTCGCCGACAAGGCGCTACTCGCGGCTTTCATAGAGAACACTCATCACATCGAAGCACGGCACGTGAAAGCCGCCATACGCGACAGCGAACTGTCACCACGCCGTTTGTGGCACAAGCGCAAGACGGTAGTGGCAAGCGCTATTGCACTGTTCGCCATGCTGCTGGTTGGTACGGGCTGGTTCCTAGGAGGCAAGAGCTCCGACAAACTTGACGCCCAGAAGCCCGGCAACACTGAAACCAAGCACATTGCTGCCCTGCCATCTGCTCGCGCGCCCACGCCCGCACCCGTAGCCGCTCCCGTACCTGCTCCTGCAAAAGCCATTGCACCAACAGTCAATGCCGTGGCCGCAACAAAGCCGGGCTCACAGCCTACGCTGCTGCAACAGCGCCTCTCGGCAACGCAAGATCTGCTCGCCAAACGCGACAGCAACGGCGCCAGCATCATGCTGTTCCAGACGACAGAAACACAACTGAAGGGTTTCCTGACGCGCGCCGACGACCTCGGAAAACTTGGCGAAATCTATGTGATCCCCATCAGTACAAATGGTAAACATGGTTTCAAGGTGCTGTACGGTGCATACCCGAACATTGATGCTGCCCGCGCTGCCATGGCGCAGTTGCCGCAACGCTATCAGGATGCATTCATCCCGGAGCCATATTTACTGGATGGTACACAGTAGCACGCAACACCACCCACCCACTCCGTCATTCCCGCCTGCAAGCCATGCAGGTGTACCAAAGTCCAATGTACCAAAGTCCAATTGTTCTTGTTACCGAAGCCGATATGATGCGGGCACAGCTCCAACAAATGGCTGTGGAACTGATGCCTGATAAGGTTTCTCCCTTCGTTGTGGTTATGTAAATCAAGGGCATGGCCATGCGTATGTTCAGGACCCCACCCTTCTAAACCTGCTTCATTTCAAGCTTGAACCCGTGTATCGATACGGTCACATTTAGGAAAAAACATGCGCTTGAGTCATGCATTGTTGTATGGGTGCTGCGCCTTGATGGCAGCATGCGGCACACAGCCTATCCAGCCATCGGATATGCATATCAAGCGCGAAAGCGCGGAACCCGCGCTCAGTACCAGCATTCCTCAGCCAATCAAGCGCGCGATTCCGCTCCCGCCTCCCAAAGCCACTCCAAAAGCTGAAACCTACAGCGTAGTGGTCACCAATGTTCCGGCACATGAAATCCTGTTCGCACTGGCTCGCGACGCAAAGATGAATCTCGATATTCATGCCGGCATACAGGGCGCCGTCACAATCAATGCCATCAACCAGACCCTCCCGCAAATTCTCAGCCGCATCGCCAGGCAGGTGGACATGCGCTACGAATTGGACGGCCAGAACTTGCTCATCATGCCGGACACGCCTTATCTCAAGCACTACAAGATTGACTATGTGAATATGGCGCGCGAAACCGAAGGCACCATTGCCAACACCACACAAGTCGGCTCCAGCACGTCAGGAGGCACAGTAGTCGGCACCGCCAGCGCAAGCAACAATTCGTCACTCATCATCAAGGACACGTCCAAGAACCACTTCTGGGCAACGCTGACGCAAAACATCAAAGATATCCTGCACGAGACCGACAAAATCCTGCCGACCGGTTCCAGTGAAACCATCGTGCAGCAAAGCGGCATCGTCAGCACAACCGGGACCGGTGTTCAACCTGCCGGAACCAGAAAGCAGCCCGTCAAAGGCGGGATTGAAAACAGCCCCAATCCAGCCGTCATTCAAGAAGGCGGCACCACCGTCACCCACCACAACACTTTCCGGGAAGCAGCCTCGGTTATCCCCAACCCGGAAAGCGGCATCATCACGGTACGTGCGACTGGCAAGCAGCATGAAAAAATTCAGGAATTCATCGATCAAATCATGACCAGCGCTCGGCGCCAGGTGTTGATCGAGGCTACCGTAGTGGAGGTGCGCTTGAACGACCAGTATCAACAAGGCATCAACTGGTCAGCATTACGCAGGGGTGCCAAGGGTTTCCAGTTAACACAGGCCGGAACACCCACCTTGCCCGCCACCAATACCGGCAGCATGTTCATCCTCAACTATGCCAACCCCACATCCGCGCTGGGCAACCTGAGCGGGCAAGTCTCACTGCTGGAATCTTTCGGCACCGTGAAAGTATTGTCCAGCCCCAAACTCAGCGTCATGAACAACCAGACCGCCATGCTGCGTGTGGTGGACAATCTGGTGTATTTCACCATCAAGTCGGACACCACGACCAACCAGACCAGTTCTGTCACAACGTACACCACCACCCCCAACACTGTGCCGATTGGCTTCACCATGAGCGTGACGCCGCAAATCAACGAAAGCGATACGGTGCTGTTCAATCTGCGTCCGTCAATTACGCGCTTTCTTTCCTGGGTCAATGACCCCAACCCGGATCTGGCCAGGGTGAACGTGACGAGCCGCATTCCGGTAACGTCGACGCGCGAAATGGAGTCAGTGCTGAAAATAGAAAACAACCAGATCGCAGTGATGGGCGGCTTGATGCAAGATGAAGCAAACAATTCCACCGATGCCATCCCCGGCGTGTCCAACCTCCCGGTTGCGGGCAACTTGTTCAAGAACCGCAACGACACGACCCAGAAAACCGAGCTGGTGATTTTCCTGCGCCCGGTTGTCATCAAGGACGCCAGCATCAACGGAGATTACAGCGAATTCCGCGACATGCTGCCCGGCCCGGATTTTTTCAAGCCTGAAGCCAGGAAGAACAACGCCGGCGCCACCCCCTGACCATGAGCCTGCTACTCGACGCCCTCAAGAAAACGGAACAGGCCCGGCCCGACGTCGTACAGGGAACGCCATCAAGCCCACGCACGCCCACGCTGACACTGGAAACCCTGCCTGAAACACCCAAGGAAAAACCCGCGCGCGAGGCCGAAGATGATCCGGCGCGCATGTCCGCACACAATCTTTTCGCGGCCAAGCCGGTGCGCACCGGAACGCGTCTGGGTATCGTCCCGCTCGCCCTCATTGCCGGCCTCTTGTTTGCCGCCGGTGGCAGCTATTATGTCTGGCGCGAAATATCTCCGATGCCGATGATAAAGGACCAAAGTCCTGCCCCTCCTCCTCCTGATTTCATCGCGATCACGGCGCCGCCTTCAACTGCGCCGGCTCCGCTGGTGGTCGCACCAGAGCCTTTGCCTGCCACACCAGAAAGCGCACCCGTCGCACCGGGAAGCCAAATAGTTGCAGAAGAAAAACCCATTTCAACCAAACGCACACCGGCACTTGCCACGTCCGCCCCGCAAGTCTTTACTCCCAAGACTGCAAAGCCCATCCGCATCGAGCACGATAGTGAGACCGCCACGGTTGACCCAACACTGCTGGCTGCCTATCAGGCTTACCGCAACGGCGATCTCGACACAGCCCGGCAGCACTATGACGAGGTGCTGCACAAGGACACGAAAAACCGCGATGCATTGCTGGGCCTGGGAGCCATTGCCCAGCAACAGTCACAGGATGCAGCTGCTGCTCACTACTACCGCCAGGTGCTCGCTCTTGACCCGCGCGACCCCATCGCCCATGCCGGCATGTCAACGCTGTTCGGTACAGCCGACACGGCGGGCACAGAAAGCCGACTGAAGCTCCTGCTCGCGCAGCAACCCCAGTCGGCTGCATTGTATTTTGCGCTGGGCAACCACTACACCGAACAGTCGCGCTGGAGCGAGGCGCAACAGGCCTATTTCGAAGCCGTCAAGCGCGATCCGGACGACGGGCGTTTCGTCTTCAATCTCGCAGTCAGTCTTGATCATCTGGGGCAGAGCCGGCTCGCCGCACAGTATTACCAGCGCGCGCTGCAACTCAGCCCGGCCGACACTGCCGGTTTCAATCGCGCACAAGTCCAGCAGCGCATGAATGAACTGACGACACCCTGAGCAGCCCTGCAGCCGAACATGCAAATAGAAAACCCCATTCCGTCTCCAATACAACATCCGCTGGGATACCTGCTGGTACAGAAAGGTCTTATCAGCGAAGACCAGTTGCGCATCGCGCTGCAGGAACAAAAAAAGAATCGCCAGCCCCTGGGACGCCTGCTGGTGCGCCTGGGCTTCCTGTCCGAGGCCACCATCCGCGACGTGCTGTCGGAGAATCTGGGGCAGGAAAGCGTCGACCTCGCTTCCGTCATCGTTGACCCGGCCGCGATCAAACTCATTCCGAAGGACATCGCGCGGCGCTACCAGCTGATACCGCTGTCGGTCGACATGGCCGACAAGCATCTCACTCTGGCGATCGCCGACCCCAACAACATTATCGCGCTGGATCAGGTGCGCGCGCTGCTCAAGAACGAATACCGTTTGATCACGCAACGTGCGATCGAGTCCGATATCCTGCGTGCCATCGACCAGAATTACGGCTTCGAACTTTCCATTGACGGCATCCTGCACGAGATCGAGCCGGTCGACATGGAATACCAGACCCTGCAGGCCGGGGT
>JAUQWW010000001.1 GCA_030834965.1 Gallionellaceae bacterium
ACTTGCATAACGTTCTTTGCCAAATCAATGCCAATTGTCGTAATCTTCATTTTGGTCGCCTCTCCTCGTTTGTGGAAATTCCTATTCCCACTCTGGCACTCTGATGCCGCTGGGGGAAGGGGCGACCATTCCATTAGATCAAATCTGAACTACTACACTTAATTTGACTGGAAACGGCTGCGATTCATGACATGAATCGCGTGGCCGCACGCCTTGCTGCATCTGCCGATGGATCAGCGTTAACCGGGAGTGGCGGTATCAGGAAATGTGTATGTCCGACATCACGCTCAACCGGAATAATCCATCAGCCCGTTTTGGGCTGATGGACCATTTGGCTACAAATCAGACAGGCAGCTAGAACCCTACCAGATCATCCACCGGCACATCGAGTTTCGCGCCGATGATGCGCTCCAGCGTCTTGCCGATGACCTCGACATTGTTGTCGAAGCCGCCGTGCGATGCGCTGTCTGTCTTGTCTTTCTGGTCGGTGCCGCTGCCGCGCCGGGTGAGGATCTTCTCCTCGTCGTGGATGGTGAGGCGCTCCTTCAGCTTGTTGATTTCCACGGCATTACGCCAATTGGCGAGGGCTTCGGCGGTGCTTGATGCACCATCCCAGCCGCGGTACTGCGGGTTGAAAACGTTCTCCATCCCGAGAATGGGCATGCGCAAATCTGCTTCCAGCGCGTTGGAAACAAAATAGAGCAGAGATTTCTGGTAGACGCGCGCCACGTTGTCATCTTTCTCGCGCCGGTCCGACAGAATATCCAGATGAAGATTGCGCATGATTCCCTCATGCGGCGCATAGTAGCGGTTGGCAAAGGCGACGGTGCAGGCCGGCGCATACAAATGGACGGACTTGACGCTATCAGCCAGCCCTTTTTGCGCCAGGTTACCCAGCAGCCTGCCCAGAGCGATGGAACCGGCGGAATGGCCGACCAGGTGCAGCTCGAACTGGTCGCCCCAAGTGCCGGCCAGCGCGCGCAGCGCCTCGGTCAGCAGGTCGCCGCCGCGACCGCTTTCCGCCGCGAGTTCCGCGTTTTCCTTCATTTCGCTCCACAGCGGGCGGGCGATCGGACGCCCGATGGTTTTCTCGACGACGGGATCTGTGACCTTGTCGTTCAACCAGTCGGCAAATCCGCCGGCCATGCCCGCCGCGCCGGGTTTGACTTTATCCGCCAGAATGTTGCCGAAGGATTCGAGCAGCCCGCTCTTCCACACCAGGAACAGGGGGTAACAGCCATTTCCGAGGAAATAGCGCCCCATTGCCTGGGCACGCTTAATCGCGTCATCTTCTTTGTTGAGGCCGCCGTGAGCGTAGATCACCAGGCGTTTTTTCTGCTGTGCATTCTGCCGGAACCAGGTATCCGGCAGCACGCATGCCTGATGCTGCAAGGTGCGGGTTACTCCGTCCAGCTTGTCAAAGCGGTTGACGTGGCCGTTGTTGCCCAGCACGATGCTGTGCCGGTAGGCTGTTTCCTCGTCCCACCAGTTGGCAGGTGCCGCTGCGGATGCACTGCCCGCCTGCCTCTTACCGCCTATTGCAAGGCGGCCCGACACGACGCCCGGCACACCCATGGCGGCCACCCAGGTATCCATGGCGTTTGCCAGCCAGTCCTCATAGCTGATCACGGCGAAGCCGCCGGCTCCCCATTTTTCGCCCCAGGAATTCTGGATCACGAAACCGTCCCGGTTGAAACCGACCAGCGCGAAAGCATGGCCGCCGCTGCGTGACGGCTTGCCGTCGTAGCCTATCTCCGGCAGGCCGGCATGGGAAACAGGCGGTTTGGCGCTGGTCTTCACCCTGTCCCAGCCATCATGGGTATAGGCGGAAGCGTATATCGCGCCCACTTCCAGAATCGCCGCCTGCAAGTCGGTAATCGCCTGGGTGTCTATCCGGTAATACACGCCCAGCGTCCGTTCGGCGGCATCAATGTCCCAGCCCGCCACCGGCAGGGTATTGGCGTCAGCCATGTAAGGCCAGTTGGATTCGAGGCAAACACCGTTGTGATACCAGCCCTTGAGCGCGCCCCGGCAGCTTGAGCCATCGTAGCTCTCGCCCTCGTATTCGTCGAAGCGCCTCGCGAAGTGGTACAACATGCGCGGGCTCACCGGCTCGAGTTTCTTCGGCATTCCGGCAGAGCGCCAGCGCAGGTAGTTGATGACGCAGGCCAGGCCGAAGCCGGTGCATGCCCCCTCCTGCCCCTGATCCAGAACGAGTCCGGCCTGGGTATAGGCGCCCATGAAATGC
>JAUQWW010000090.1 GCA_030834965.1 Gallionellaceae bacterium
TTCAAGCTGCCACGCCCCATGCTCCACAGCGGCGATCTGGATTTCAGTTTCAGCGGATTGAAGACTGCTGTGCTCACACTGGTCCGGCAGCGCGAACTGGGCGGCCAAACTTTAGATGAACAAACCCGCTCCGACATCGCCCATGCCGTACAGGAAGCCATCGTGGATGTATTGGCGAGCAAGGCGCTTGCCGCGCTCAAGCAGACGGGCCTCACGCAACTCGTCGTCGCAGGTGGTGTCGGTGCAAATCAGCAACTGCGTGCGCAACTCAGCAAGGCTGCACACAAGCGCAACTTCCGCGTGTTCTATCCCGACCTGGAATTCTGCACCGACAACGGCGCGATGATCGCTTTCGCCGGCGCGCTACGCCTGCAGCGGCAGGAAGGCAGGTGCGACTACCGCTTCGACGTAAAGCCGCGCTGGGATTTGCAGCAACTCAACTACCCCGACTGAGAATCCGGTTTTTTGCTGCCGATCCGGCTTTCCTTGCCCGCCAGCAGATTTTTGATATTGCTCTTGTGCCGCCAGATCAGCAGCAACGACATGATGAATGATGCCAGCACCCATTCATGCGGCAAACCCAGCAGCAGCGCGTAAACAGGAGATCCTGCGGCAGCGACTAATGCTGCCAGCGAAGACAAACGGAACACCAGCGCCACCAGCAGCCAGGTTGCCATTGCCGCCAGCCCCAGCCAACCACTTAGCGCCAGCAACACACCCAGCGCCGTCGCCACGCCCTTGCCGCCCTTGAAGCGCAAGAACACCGGAAACAGATGGCCGAGGAACACCGCCAGCGCCACCGCCGCAACCAACACCCTATAGTTCTCGTCCTGTGGCGCAAATTTCATCGCCAGCCACACAGCCAGCCAGCCCTTCGCCGCATCACCCAGCAAGGTCAGCGCCGCAGCAGCCTTCTTGCCGCTACGCAGCACGTTGGTCGCGCCTGGATTCTGCGAACCATAGGTGCGCGGATCGGGCAAATTAAATGCCTTGCTCATCAGTACCGCAAAAGAAACAGAGCCCAACAAGTAGGCACATACAACAAAAACCAGGGTCATCGTCATCCGGAATATCTTAAAATGCAGGAACGGCGAATTTTACGCCATTCTCTACTGACAGCGATGGACATCATCTTTCTGCGCGAACTCAAGGTCGAAACCCTCATCGGCGTGTACGAATGGGAAAAGCGCGTACCGCAAACCCTGCAGCTCGACCTGGAAATCGCCCTGCCCAGCAGCCGCGCCTGTGTGAGCGACGACATCCACGATGCGCTGGATTACGCGCAAGTCGTGCAGCATATTCAAACAGTATTGAGCGAGGGTCATTTTTCGCTGCTGGAAAGCCTGGCCGAACACATTGCCCAAATCATCCTCAAGGACTTCAACGCACCGTGGGTCAAGGTCAGCATCGCCAAACTGCAAGCGATCCGCAACTGCAAGATGGTGGGCATCAGTATTGAGCGAGGTCAGATCAGGTAACCAGGGTTGTAGTGGGCGGCAGTTATGTTTTATCGGCGGAGGCTGCTGCCGCCTTGTTGCGAATTTTTTGATTGAACCGGTCTCTATCAATCACGAATCTCTCGTGTGTGCCTTTCGCGATGATATCCACGCCATCGTCTGCTTCCACTTCAAAAATCAGCCGGCGACCATTGACCTCAACCAGCTTGACCCGTGCGGTTATCAGCAACCCCGGTGGGGTGGCGGCGGTGTGACTGACATTAACATGCGTCCCTAATGACTGCTCATCCGGCCAATCCAGGTGCGGCTTGATGGCATCGATGCAAGCCCATTCCAGAAGCCCCACCATGAAGCCGGTGGCAAACACCTCGGGCATCTCCTGGAATTCTGCGGATTCCGGGTAGAGTGCCGGAACAGTTTTTGTATCGGGTACGCGGAACTGGAACCGATGCTCTATTCCGGGCTTCAGGGTGTCTTTCAAGATATCCTCCGCTGGCAACAAATCGCCTGAGACTCTAAGCTGCAGGCTGTTTCAGGTCAATACGCCCACGTCACCAAGAACACGCTTTGCGTAAGCCAGGAATATCCACAGCCAAAACAGCAGAAAGAACGCGACGAATGGCAGATGCTTGTCGATGATCGCCGGAGGCGTGATAAAGCGCGCGATGCGCAGAACCGGGCGGGTAACCGTCTGGAACAATTGATAAATTGGGTTCGTTGCGCGCCTGCTGCCCGCGAGAAGGGCAAGCAAACCCTGCCCGAGCAGCGCCAGCAAGGCGACCTCGGTAAGGCCGCGCAAAATGCTGATAATGAAAATTTCCGGATTAGCCATGTTAATGTTTGCACCTCTACATCAATTGCGGGATTGACTTCATGAGTTACGATCACTGGCGTCATTATGCACGCGGCTGGCTGTTTCATTTCATCGGCAAGCCGGAGCTGGCTTACGAGGCCTACGCCACCGCCTTTCGCCATGATCCGCAGGACGCCCAGTCCGCCCGTCACCTAGCCGCCATTGCCGCACAGCGCAAGAATTTTCCGGTCGCCGAACACTGGTTCCTCGAAGTATTGCGCATCTCCCCGGGTGATGCAGAGAGCCACTATAACCTCGGCTACGTGCGCGAACAGATGAAAGCACCGCATCTGGCGATCGAGTCATTCAAGGAAGCCGTGCGGCTCGAGCCCGCTCTTGACCGTGCCTGGTATGGCATGGGTCTGGCCCATGCTGCGCTGGGCGAACACGCCGCGGCTGCAGACGCTTTTCGCGAAGCCGCCCGCTTGCAGCCATTGAATGGCCATGCCTGGTACCAGCTCGGCATGGCCTGCCATCATAAGGGCGAACCGGAAAAAGTCGAGCAGGCCTTCAACAATCTCCTCAAGTGCGACCCCAAGACCGCCCGCCAACTCGTCAAGGACAGCGGCCGCAACGACCTGGCCCATCTGCTGCCGGATATGCCCTGGTAGGGCTCATCGTTCGATACCCGACGAAATAAAGGCCCGCCTTGCGGCGGGCCCCAGGTACTACAGACAGATCACAAGACGATCAAGCCGCCTTGTAGTCGGTTTCCAGGTTCGGATAGCGCACATGATCCACGAGATCCTGTACCTCCTTGCTTGGCGCGGGCGAAATCAGGCTGCCCACGATCACGCCGATAATACCCATCGGAATGCCGAAGATGCCGGCCGAGATGGGGTTGATATCCCACCACAGCGGCGCCTTGACGCCAAAAAACGGGTAGGTCATGTACATGTAGTACATGCAGATACCGAGTCCCGAGAGCATGCCGATAATAGCGCCGAGCCTGTTGGCACGCCGCCAGAACACGCCGCACACCAGCGCCGGGAAGAAACCCGATGCCGCCAGCGAGAAGGCCGCGCCGACGAGGAACAGGATATCACCGGGCTTGAGCGAGGTGACGTAGGCCGCAATGATGGCGACCACAAGCAGCAAGCCCTTGGAGACGGCCAGGCGGCGTACCGTTGGCGCGTTCGGGTCAATCATCTTGTAGTAGATGTCATGTGACAGCGCGTTGGCGATGGTCAACAGCAGGCCGTCTGCAGTCGAGAGCGCTGCCGCCAAACCGCCGGCCGCCACGAGACCCGAGATCACGTAAGGCAGCCCCGCGATTTCCGGTGTCGCCAGCACGACCAGGTCCGTGCCGATCGTAATCTCGGCAAGCTGCACGATGCCATCCTTGTTGATGTCCGAGATCGCCATCAGCGTCTTGTCCACTGCCGCCCAGTTACTGACCCAGGCTGGCAGTTGCGCGAAGGACGAGCCCACAAGGTTGCTGTAAACCTCGTACTTGACCAGGATGCCTAGTGCCGGCGCGGTGAAGTAAAGCAGAAAGATGAAGAACAGCGACCAGAACACCGACTTGCGCGCCTCCCTGACCGAAGGCGTGGTGTAGTAGCGCATCAGGATGTGCGGCAGCGCAGCCGTGCCCACCATCAGGCAGAGGATCAGCGAGAGGAAATTCTTGCGCTTGATGTCACTGCTCTTCTGCTTCTCTTCGGGAGTCTTGCCCGTGCCTGCGAACGGCTCGGCGTGTGCAGCAACCGCTCCAGCCTTGGCGCTCGCGCCTGACTTGTCCTTGCCCCATTGCTCCTTGGCCTTGGCCGCATCAGCCGGGAAGTCCTTGACCGCCTTCTCGGCAGCCTCAATCGCCTTGGCATCCGCCGGCGGAGTAGCAGCCTTCAGTTCAGCCAGCTTGTCCTCCAGCTTCGTCTTCTCCTCGGCGAGGAAAGCTGTGCCGCCCGCTTCGAGACCCTTCAGCCTGGCATCAGCGGCAGCGGCCTTTTCGCGGAAGATCGTGCGCACCGATTCCTCGGCCGCACCCTTGGGCGTCGCCTTGTCGTTGAATTCCTTCTCCAGCGCAGTAACCTTTGGAAGCGCCGAGGTATAGGCAGATATCTGCGGGATCGGGACGCCGGTGTTCTTCACTGAAAGCCAGACCACCGGGATCATGTAGGCAAAAATCAGGATGATGTACTGCGCCACCTGCGTCCAGGTGACCGCCTTCATGCCACCAAGGAACGAGCAGACCAGGATGCCGGCGAGGCCGACGAATACGCCGACGCTGAACTCGAGGCCGGTGAAGCGGCTGGTGATCAGGCCGACGCCGTATATCTGCGCAATCACATAGGTGAAGGAGCAGATAACCGCAGCGACCACCCCGATCAGGCGCGGAATATTGCCGCCGTACCGTGCACCGAGAAAGTCCGGGATCGTGAACTGGCCGAATTTGCGCAGGTACGGCGCGAGGAACAGCGCAACCAGACAGTAGCCGCCGGTCCAGCCCATGACAAAGGCCAATCCGTCGTAGCCGGACGCGTAGAGCGTGCCCGCCATGCCGATGAAGGAGGCCGCGGACATCCAGTCCGCGCCGGTCGCCATGCCGTTGAACAAGGCCGGCACGCGGCGCCCCGCGACATAATACTCAGAAACTTCCGCCGTCTTCGACATAAAGCCGATACCAGCGTAGAGCAGCACGGTGGCGAACAGAAAAATGTAACCGAGGATCTTGTTCGGCACCCCCATCTGTTCAAGGATGGCGACGATGATGACGAACGCGACAAAACCACCGGTGTAAAAAGTGTAGTACTTCTTCAGGTTGGCGGTGAACTGCGATTGGGAGACGGTAGCCATTATTCGTCCTCCGCTTCATGGACGCCGTATTCCCTGTCCAGGTTGTTCATGTAGCGGGCGTAGTACCAGATGATGAGCACGTAAACGATCAGTGCGCCCTGCGCCCCCATATAGAAACCCAGCGGGCCGATAAAGGTGATGCTGTTGAGCTCGCGGGCAAAATAGCCCACGACGAAGGTAACCACGAACCACAGTACCAGCAATATGGCAGTGACTTTCAGGTTCCTCCCCCAGTACTCGCGATGTTTTTGAGTAAGCTGCATATCTCCTCCCCTAAAGTTGACCGAATCGCGCCAATCCCGAGTATGTGGCTGTAAGAACCGGCGGATACCCTACCTTGAACTTCAAGAAGCAACTACGGCAAGCGGTTAACAACGTCACAAGAACGTGACGTCACATCACTTGCAGGCAACAGGCTAATTGAGGTTTTGACATTCTTCCGCCCCCAATTAAAATGGGTTTTTGAAGGACGGCTGGGTGCCATGCTCCCGCTACCTTATATTCGACCTTACAGACACAACCTTACACAGAACTTACAGTCCAAATGCGCATTCTGATTGCCGAAGATGATGAGATTCTGGCCGATGGCATCAGCAACTCGATGCGCCAGTCCGGTTACGCGGTGGACTGCGTCAACGACGGCGTGGACGCCGACACCATCCTGAAAGGGGAGCAGCCTTTTGACCTGATCATTCTCGACCTCGGGTTACCGCGCCTCGACGGACTCGTCGTGCTGCGCAACCTGCGCGAGCACAACCGCCAGGTTCCTGTCATCATTCTCACGGCACGGGATGCCGTGGAGGACCGCGTCAGGGGCCTTGATCTTGGCGCCGACGACTACATGGCCAAACCGTTCAAGCTGCCGGAACTGGAAGCCCGTGCGCGCGCGCTGTTAAGACGTGGTCAGTGCGGAGTGAACCCGGTCTTCTCCTGCGGCACGCTGACATTCGACAGCGTGGGGCGGCGCGCCTCCATCAACGGCACACCGCTGGAACTGACGACGCGCGAGTTGAGCGTGCTGGAGGCATTGATGTTGCACATGGGCTGGGTCGTCAGCAAGGAGCAGCTGCTGGAGCGGCTGTACAGCTATTCCGAAGAGGCGAGCGGGAACGCCATCGAGGTTTATGTCCACCGCCTGCGCAAGAAGATCGAGGCAGGCGGCGTGACCATACGCACCATCCGCGGGCTCGGCTACATCATGGACAAAGTCAAGGCAAGCCACTGACAACCCTTTGCGTTTTCGGGGAGCCGCAAACGCCGCACCCCGGCAGCCGCGGCGCAAAGCCCGGCAAGCTGAACCTGCCCCGGCCGGGTATAACATGGAGTGACAGTCATGAAAGATAGAGTTCTCTCCCTGCGCAGCCACCTCATGGAGCGGTTACTGACATCGCTCTTCCTGCTGTGGCTGGCCAGCTCCTGTGTAGGCTACTTCGCCACGCTCAATTATGCGAACCACCCCTATGATCAGATATTGCTGGAGCGAGCCCACATGGTGGCCGAACAGATTCGGTTGGGAAGCGGCCAGGAGCGGCTCAGTTTCAAGCCCAACCTGCCGGACGGCAGCGACCCCGGCATATCGGATCAGGTGGTCTATACCGTTAGCGATAGCGCCGGGAAGAAAATCGCCGGCAACGCAGACCTTTCCCGGCCGCTCTCCTATCGCATGGACAAGGACGGGCCAGTGTTCAGCAACAGCGAGCTTAACGGAGAAAAGGCCCGCATGGTAAGCCTGGTATACGCTAATCCAGGCAACGGCCAGCTATTCCAGCTGCACTTGTCGGAAACCACTCATCAGCGCCAGGCATTGATACAGGGTATCCTCGCCTACATTGTGATTCCCCAGCTGCTGCTGATCATAATCGCAGTGGGAGTGGTCTTGTACGGACTGAAACAAGGGCTCATGCCGCTGGAGCGCCTGCGGCGCGAGGTGTCGCTGCGGCAACGCGACGACCTGGGCAGACTGGATGAAAGCAAGGCGCCTGCCGAAGTGCGGCCGCTGATCGACGCCGTAAACGATCTGCTTGAGAAGTTGAAGCAGGCAATGCAGGCGCAGAAACGCTTTGTCGCGGATGCCGCGCACCAGTTGCGCACTCCGCTCGCCGGCCTGAAAACCCAGGCCGAACTCGCGCTGCGCGAAAAAGACGCGGTACGCAAGGAATACACCTTGGTCCAGTTGCTTAGCAGCGCCAAGCGCAGCACTCGCCTGGTGAACCAGCTTCTCGCGCTCGCGCGCAACGAGCCGGACGGCCAGGGTGACTATGCATTTACTGCGCTTGATCTCAATCGCCTGACCCAGGAATGCACCATGCAGTGGGTGCCCGCCGCACTGGAAAAGAACATCGACCTGGGATTCGAAAGCGCAGCGCACCAGGTGCTGGTGCATGGAGCCACGACCAGCCTGACCGAAATGCTGGGCAACCTGATTGACAACGCGATTCGCTATACACAAGGAGGCGGCCACGTCACGATCAGGGTGAACTGCACGCCGGAAGGAGCTGTGCTTGCCGTGGAGGATGACGGTCCGGGCATCGACCCGCAACACCGCGAGCGCGTATTCGAACGCTTCTACCGCATCCTCGGCAGCGGACAGAGCGGCAGCGGACTCGGGCTTGCCATTGTGGCTGAGGTGGCAAAACGGCATGGCGCGACGATCGTCTTAGATAATGGTCGCAGCGGGATCGGAACGCTGATCAGCGTACGGTTTCCCAACCATGGCATGACCGAACGCCATACATTTGCCGTGACTGGTGACGCGCAACCCGCAACCTGCATGGCAATGGCAGATACCGGCGAAGCCTAGAGCGTGCACTGGCAGCGGGTCACTGTCCTGCACTCAGCCAGCGTCGCGCTTTTTCCATGCCTTGCAGAGACTTGAAATCTGTCGCCCCTCGTTCTCGGGCGGCGCGCAACGCGATCAGACCCAGTTGCGCCGTGGCAAGTGCATCGGACAACGCGTTATGCCGCGCATCGTTGCCTATCGCAAAGTGTTTTAGCCAGTCATCCAGCGCATGGTATTTGCGCCCCTGCTCCGGATATAGATCAGGCATCACGTAAGCCAGATCAACCCACGTGTGATCGAATTCGATACCCAGAAATCTCAAGAATGCCTTGCGCAGCATGGTCGCATCAAAGGCCACATGATAGGCAATCAAGGGCGCATTACCCAGATAATCCAGAAAGGCCAGCAACGCTTCCTCAGGTGGAAGGCCGGCGCGCTGCTCGCTGCCGCCTATGCCGTGCACCAGTATGTTTGCCTTGCCGCTCGCCACTTCCTGGCGCAACACCACTTCCAGGCTGTCGGAAACGGCGATCCGCCCGGCATGGATGGCGACCGCGCCGATGGCGATCAAATGATCGTTGGCGAGACTGAGACCGGTGGTTTCCACATCCACCACCACGATTCTGTCCGTGGCGAGGTCGGCATTGCAGTCCGCAGATATTTTCTGTTTGAGCAGAGCAAGCCGCGCCGCCTGCTCTGCTGAGAGCACCGGTGCAGGCCGCTTGAAGCGCATAAACAGATTCCGCATCACACGCGGTATTCCATGGCCAAACGGCTTTGCATTTTGCGTGACTGGCGGAACGCTTCCTTGAGTATGCGACTGTCCAGATCGTTCAGTTGTTTCGGGTTGATCTGGTTATCCATTGCCACGCCCTGCGTGCTGCATTCGTATTGATGCAGCAAGCGCATGGTCTGCAGAAAATAGAACGCCTCGATCCATCCATCGATTTCAGCCGCACTGATATGCATTGGCTGTGCGATATTGCGCAAGCGCTGCACCGTATTGGTGGCAGTGCTGCCGCATGCCAGGCTGAATATGCGCGCCGCGTCGACAAAAGGGGTCGTGCCGTTCAGCTTGATGTCCAGCGTTTCCTGTTCGCCCACCACGAAATCGCGCACGATTCCCAGTGGCGGACGATTGCGCAATGCGTTGACTGCCATCTGATGCAGGAAGCGCGGCGTGGCCGCGATCCTCTTGCCCAGCCAGGCGCGCAACGAATCTGTAAATGCTGCATTGCCATACACGCTGCGAAAATCAAAAAAGATTGAAGCATTCAGCAAATCCTCGGGGCTGCCATGGTCGATCCAGTCGGCAAACGCCATCTGCCATTCCTCAAATGATAAACACCACTTTGGATTGCTCGCCATGATGCCGCCTTTGCATAGCGGAAAGCCGCAATCGGCCAGCGCCTGGTTGATGCGCAGCGCAACCGGAAGCAAGCGTTCCCGCATGGAAGCTGCGGTCTCGCCTTCGGCCACGCTGAAGATGATGCCGTTGTCCTGGTCTGTATAAAAGGTTTGCTCCAGCCGCCCTTCCGATCCAAGGGCCAGCCAGCATATCTGGGCATGGCCTGAATTCGGTTGCTGCAGTCCCGCGACTTTCAACTCCAGTTCAATGATGCGCGCCGTCAGCAGATCATTGAGCGTGGAAATAAGCTGGGTGACCTGTTCAGCCCCTACGCCTTGCGCCATCATGTTGTGGGTGAGCTGACGTATATCTTTGCTGAGTGCGACCAGCGTCGCGATACTGTCCGCCTGCCGGATCGATGTGCTGAGCTGGCGCAGGCCCACACGTTGCAAGGAAAACAGATCGCGCTCGGAAACGATGCCGCGCAGCGTGCCATTCGGCTCCGTCACCAGTACATGGCGAAAGCCCTCCCTGGCCATCAGCATCGCCGCCTCATAGGCCAAGGCGGTAGGCGGCAGCGACACGGGCTCGCGGCTCATCACATTGCTGATCGGCTGGTCGATGGAAAAATCCGCAACCATGACCAGATCCAGCAAATCGCGCAGCGTGAATATCCCCAGCGGCCGCTGTTCCGCATCAGTCACGATCATCGAACCCACATGCGCATCACGCATCTTCTGGAGCGCTGAACGTATAGGCGTGTCGGGAGGACAGGTGACAGGTGCGTTGCGGATGATGCTGGCCAGCGTGCTGGAAAACGATTGCTGTTCGGTGGATACCTGCGAGAGCTGGGCCTGCATGGCCTGGGTGGATTGTTCGAACAGCGCGGCAATGCGGCGCGTGCAGAAATCCTTGAACACGACCGATAATTCGATCAGTTCGAGAAAATGCTTGGCCGCCAGTTCAAAACAGAATACATCTTCCACGGCACGATATTCCGATGTCACCGCGCGCCGCGCCAGCAAGGCGCCTACGGGGAAGCACTCGCCCTCGCGCAGCTCCAACACCGCATCCTGCTGGGCGTTGGCTCCACGTGTGCCGCGTATCAATCCCTGCTTGATCACAATGAAGCGGGTAGCCTCGCCTTGCTGCGGGGAGGCGACCACCTCGTTCTTCGCGTAATAGGCAAGCTGCATACGCTCCAGCATCCAGAGCAGGTGCGCTCGCTCCATGCGATCGAATGGCGCGTATTTTGCGAAAAACGCGAGCTGGGCAGCATGTATCGCACTCAAGGTGTTTCCCTTCTTCTGGCACGCGACGGCTTATTATACATAGCGCCCCGGACCCGCCGCCCGAACCAGTGCATGCGAACCTCGATTCGGTATATGCTGTCCAACAGCAACTACAGGGCAACATGAAGAAAAAGAGGTGTCCGATGTCTGAAGCGCGCATGGTAACGATCGACGGCAACGAGGCCGCCGCCTATATCGCCCACCTGACCAACGAGGTCATGGCGATCTATCCGATCACCCCCTCTTCACCCATGGGCGAATATTCCGAAACCTGGTCGTTTGAGGGCCGCACCAATCTGTGGGGCGCCGTTCCGGAAGTGATCGAGATGCAGAGCGAGAGCGGGGCCGCCGGGGCGATTCACGGCGCTTTGCAGACCGGCTCCCTGGCGACTTCGTTTACCGCATCGCAGGGCTTGCTGCTGATGATCCCCAATATGTACAAGATCGCCGGCGAACTCACGCCCTTCGTCCTGCACGTGGCGGCGCGTTCGCTGGCCGCCCAGGGGCTGTCGATCTTCGGCGACCACAGCGACGTGATGGCTGCGCGCTCCACCGGCTTCGCCTTTCTTGCCTCGAATTCGGTGCAGGAAGCGATGGACATGGCGCTGATCGCCCAGGCGGCAACGCTGCAGGCGCGCGTGCCGATCCTGCATTTCTTTGACGGCTTCCGCACCTCCCACGAAGTGGCGAAGATAGAGCAGGTCCCGCTTGAAGTGGTGCGTGCAATGATAGACGACGAGTGGGTGTTCGCCCATCGCGCCCGCGCCCTGACGCCGGACCATCCCTTCATACGCGGCACGTCGCAGAACCCGGACGTCTATTTTCAGGCACGCGAGTCGGTCAACCCGGTCTACGAACGCATGCCTGAAATCGTGCAGAAGACCATGGACAAGTTTGCCAGCCTGACCGGCCGCCAGTATCACCTCTATGAATATGCCGGTGCGCCGGATGCCGAGCGCGTGATCATATTGATGGGATCGGGCGCGGAAGCGGCGGAGGAAGTGGTCGAGCACCTGAATCATCATGGCGAAAAGGCAGGTGTGGTGAAAGTGCGCCTGTTCCGCCCGTTCGCAGCAGATGAGTTGCTCAAGGTCATACCCACCACTGCGAAACGCATCGCCGTACTGGATCGAACCAAGGAGCCGGGCGCAGACGGCGAGCCGCTGTACAAGGATGTGGTCACGGCGCTTTGCGACGCCTACACCCGTGGCGCAAGCAAGTTCGCCGCCATGCCGCGCGTGGTGGGCGGGCGCTACGGGCTGTCCTCCAAGGAATTTACGCCGGGCATGGTCAAGGGCGTGTTCGACGAGCTGAAAAAGGATCAGCCGAAAAATCACTTCACCATCGGCATCTTCGATGACCTCAGCCACACCAGCCTGGAATGGGACGCGGATTTCCGCACCGATTCCGGCAACGGCGTCACACGCTGCATGTTCTATGGCCTCGGCTCGGACGGAACGGTGGGCGCCAACAAGAACACGATCAAGATCATGGGCGAGGAAACCGAACTCTACGGCCAGGGCTATTTCGTTTACGATTCCAAGAAGGCCGGGGCCGCGACCATTTCCCACCTGCGCTTCTCGCCCAGACCAATCCACTCCCCTTACCTGATCGGCAACAACGAGGCGAACTTCATCGGCTGCCATCAGCCGGTATTTCTGGACCGCTATGAAATGCTGGATTCTGCTGCGGAAGGCGCGGTATTCCTGCTCAATACACCGGCCGCGCCGGACAAAGTGTGGGATTTGCTGACCCGCAAAATGCAGCGGCAGATCATCGCCAGGAATATCCAATTCTACGTGATCGATGCCATTGCCATCGCCAGGCAAACCGGCATGGGCAGCCGCATCAACACCATCATGCAGACCTGCTTCTTTGCTGTCAGCGGTGTCCTGCCACGCGATGAGGCGATTGCCTCGATCAAGTCGTCGATCGAGAAAACCTATGGCAAAAAAGGCGAGGCGGTCGTCAAGAAGAATTTTGATGCAGTCGACATGACCCTGGCAAACCTGCATGAGGTCAAGCTGCCGGTGTCTGCAACCAGCTCCATTGAACTGAAGCCGATCGTCCCGCTTGAAGCCCCGGATTTTGTCCAGCAGGTCACGGCGCCGATTTATGGAGGCCTGGGGGATTCTCTTCCTGTCAGCCTTCTGCCAGTCGATGGCACTTACCCGACTGCGACAACCCAGTGGGAAAAGAGAAACATCGCCCAGGAAATTCCGGTCTGGGATCCGGAATGGTGCATCCAATGCGCCAAATGCGCGCTGGTGTGCCCCCATGCCGCCATCCGTGTGAAGGTCTATGATCCAGCAGCGCTGGCCGATGCCCCTCCGGCTTTCCTTTCAGCCGACTGGCGTGGAAACGAATACAAAGGCATGAAGATCACTTACCAGACCGCGGCGGAAGACTGCACCGGCTGCGGAATCTGCGTGGAAGTCTGCCCGGCCAAGAACAAGCGTGAAACCCAGTTTAAAGCCCTCAACATGAAGCCGCAGCAGCCACTTCGCGAGCAGGAGCGGACCAACTACGACTTCTTCCTGAAGGTGCCCGACATCGACCGCCGTGGAATCAAGGTGGAGACGATCAAAGGTTCCCAGCTGCTCCGTCCCCTGTTCGAATACTCCGGAGCCTGCTCCGGATGCGGAGAAACCCCCTACCTCAAACTCGTCAGCCAGCTGTTTGGGGATCGCGCATTGGTCGCCAATGCGACCGGCTGTTCCTCCATCTATGGAGGCAACCTTCCGACCACGCCATGGGCGCAGGATCAGGATGGGCGTGGGCCGGCCTGGTCCAACTCACTCTTCGAGGACTGCGCCGAATTCGGGCTTGGTTTCCGCCTCTGCATCGACAAGCTCAATGAACAGGCCTGCGAGCTGGTTCAGAAAATGAGCTCCCAGATCGGGGATGACCTGGTTACCGCGATTCTCAATGCAGATCAAACCGATGAAACCGGCATTTATGACCAGCGTGAACGGGTTGCCGCCCTCAAGGACAAACTGGCGGCTATCAACACCTTTGAGGCCAGGCGCCTTCTGAGCATTGCCGATTACCTCACACGCAAGAGTGTCTGGAGCATTGGTGGGGATGGATGGGCCTATGACATCGGTTTTGGAGGACTTGATCAGGTCATGGCTTCGGGACGGAATGTCAATATCCTCGTCCTCGATACAGAAGTCTATTCCAACACCGGTGGACAGGCCTCAAAAGCGACTCCCCGCGGGGCAGTCGCCAAGTTCGCTGCGGGTGGAAAGCCGACCGGCAAGAAAGACCTGGGCCTGATCGCGATGACCTACGGGACAGTTTATGTCGCCCAGGTCGCTATGGGCGCCAATGACACCCAGGTGGTCAA
>JAUQWW010000091.1 GCA_030834965.1 Gallionellaceae bacterium
GGTGAGCGAAATACTGGCAGAATTCAAACAGGCCGGCATTTCCATTGCGATTGACGATTTCGGAACCGGCTATTCGTCGTTGAGCTACCTGAAGCGGTTTCCGATCGACAAACTCAAGATCGACCAGTCGTTTGTGCGGGATGTCACGGTAGACGCAAACGATGCCAGCCTGGTCAAGGCCATCATTGCCATGGCGCGCGCCCTCAACCTCAAGACCATAGCCGAAGGCGTCGAGACGGCGGACGAGCTCGAATTCCTGCGCGCCGAGGGCTGTGAGGAAGCGCAGGGTTACCTGATCGGACGGCCCATGCCGGCTGAAAAAATTTCCGAGTTGCTGCAAGAAAAAATAAGTATCTGAACCGGCAATCAGATTGTTTTTTGCATGCCAGCAGCATGCCGCTCGATCACGCTATCGATGAAACGGCGCAGGAAACCCTCGGTCTGCGAGCTGTGGAAACGGTCGATTTCCTTGCCGTGACTGTAGGCAACCACAGTAGGAAAGCCGCGCACCTTGTGGCGGCCGGCAATTTTCATGTTTTCGTCGGCATCAACCAACCCCAGCAGAAATTTGCCGTCGTAGGCGGCCACCAGCTTGTGCAACAGCGGCGCCAGCACCCGGCACGGCGCGCACCATTCCGCGCTGATGTCTACCAGCACGGAGCTTTCATGCGAGCGCGCCACCACGCGTTCCTCGAAATTGATTTCTTCGACATCGAAGATGAGAGCCCGATCTTTTGGCGAATGATGCATGTTGAATTTCCTGTTCAGTTCGCGCCGCGCCGCGAAAAGTCCTTGAGGCGAAAGCCCAGCGCCCACAGCACGACGAAATAGACGGCCACACCCAGCAGCACCAGCCAAGTCAGATGCCCGATGCGCGCCCAGCCGTGCGTCGTCAGCCAGTGCTGTTCGCTGCCCATGCCGAACCACAGCGTCAGCCCCAGCCCCAGCAGCGCCACCGCGATTTTGAGCAGGAACGCGCCCCAGCCCGGCTCCGGCTGATAGATGCCGCGCTTCTTCAACAGGTGAAACAGAATGGCCGAATTGAGGCACGATCCCAGCCCGATGGCGAGCGCAAGACCAGCATGCTGCAGCCAGAAGACAAACAGCAAGTTCATCGCCTGCGTGGCGAGCAGCGTAATAATGCCGATCTTCACCGGCGTCCTGATGTCCTGCCGCGCATAGAAACCGGGGGCCAGCACTTTAACCGAGAGCATGCCGATCAGGCCTACACTGTAACCAACCAGCGCGTTGCGTGTCATCAGCACATCGTGCGCAGAAAACGCACCGTGCTGGAAAAAAGTGGCCAGCAACGGCACCGCGATCATGCCGAGCGCCAATGCGGCAGGCAGCGTGAGCATAAAGGTCAGTCGTAACCCCCAATCCAGTAGCTTGGAATATTCCTGGGGATTACTGTCGGCATGAAGCTTGGACAGCGATGGCAGCAGGATGGTGCTGATTGCCGCGCCCAGCACGCCGGAAGGGAATTCCATCAGGCGGTCGGCGTAATACAGCCACGATACACTGCCCGCCACCAGGAACGACGCAAAGATAGTGTTGATGATCAGGCTGATCTGGGCGATGGACACGCCGAATACCGCCGGACCCATCTGCTTGATGATGCGCCACACGCCAGCATCTTTCAGGTCAAGGCGGATCGTCGGCAGCATGCCGATTTTTCTCAGAAACGGTATCTGAAAGGCCAGTTGCACGAATCCCGCAAGGAACACCGCCCACGCCAGCGCCATGATGGGCGGATCGCAATACGGCGCCAGCCACAGTGCTCCCGCGATGAAGCACAGATTCAGAAGAATGGGCGCAAATGCCGGCACCCAGAATTTGTTGTAGGTGTTAAGGATGCCTGCCGCGACCGCAACCAGCGAAATAAAAAAAATGTAAGGCGAGGTGACGCGCAACAGTTGCACGGTAAGCGCAAATTTGTCCGCATCTTTCACAAAACCCGGCGCGCTGATATACACCAGAAGCGGTGCGGCGATAATACCGATAAGCGTAACCACGAACAGGATGATCGCCAGCAGGGTAACCACGTGATCGACCAGCAGTTTGGTTTCTTCCTGCCCTCGGCGGTTTTTGTATTCGCCGAAGATGGGCACGAAAGCCTGAGAAAAAGCGCCCTCGGCAAACAGTCGACGCAGCAGGTTAGGCAACTTGAAAGCGACGAAAAAAGCGTCGGTCGCCATTCCCGCCCCAAAGATGCGCGCGATCAGAATGTCACGGACAAAGGCAAGAATGCGTGAAACCAGCGTGAGACTGCTGATGGTGGCGAGGGCTTTAAGGAGGTTCATTTAGTCGTATGTTTACGCTGCAAACGCCGCGCATCATACCATTGCAGGACGGCGCAGCGGATTAGCCCGCTTCCTCGCGTGGAAAAAACCGGGGCTGTGCTTTACAAAATATTTTGCGCCGCTCATCATCTCGCGCTACTCAGACTGGTCTCCGAGGTTTTACATGCAAATTCAGCGTAACGGCGCATCCTTATTCATTCACCTTGGCTTGGTTGTCAGCATGATGCTGGCACTGTGCGCGCAACCGGCTGCGGCAGGCGAGGGTGTAGTTACGGGCCGGGTGTTTCTCACATTCGACGATGGGCCCATCAA
>JAUQWW010000092.1 GCA_030834965.1 Gallionellaceae bacterium
AGGAGCGCGGCGAGCCACCGGACATCGATGTCGATTTCGAACATGAAAGACGTTCCGAAGTCATTGCCTATATCTACGGCAAATACACGCGTGAACGCACGGCACTGACTGCGGCGCTGATCACTTACCGAACCAAGGGCGCCCTGCGCGATGCGGGGCGGGTTCTCGGTTTCGAAGCGGCGCGCATCGATGCCCTGACCGCCTCGCTGGCCTGGTGGGACAAGCGGGAACAACTACCTGAGCGCTTTGCCGAGCAGGGGCTCGATCCCACATCGCCGCGCGTCGAGAAGTGGTTGTGGATCGCCGGACAATTGCGCGGATTCCCCCGCCACCTGACCCAGCATGTCGGTGGTTTCGTGATGTCGCGAGGTCCGCTGGCCCGCCTGGTACCGGTTGAAAACACGGCCATGCCGGAACGTACGGTGATCCAGTGGGACAAGGACGATCTCGATGCGCTCGGGCTGCTGAAAGTGGACGTACTGGCGCTGGGCATGCTCTCCGCCATCCGCCGTGCGCTGCAAGAGGTGAGCACGCTGCGCGGCCGGCCGTTCACGATGGCGGATATTCCACGCGAGGACCCGGCCGTGTACGACATGATCGGGCACGCCGATACGGTGGGCGTGTTCCAGATCGAGTCGCGCGCGCAGATGGCCATGCTGCCGCGCATGAAGCCGCGCTGCTTCTACGACCTGGTGATCGAGGTTGCCATCGTGCGCCCGGGTCCGATTCAGGGCGGCATGGTGCATCCCTACCTGCGCCGCCGCCAAGGGCTGGAACCGGTGACCTTTCCGAGCGAAGCAGTGCGGGACGTGCTGGAACGCACGCTGGGGGTGCCGATTTTTCAGGAACAGGTGATGCGGCTCGCAGTGGTGGCGGCCGGGTTTACGCCGGGCGAAGCGGACCAGGTGCGGCGCTCCATGGCCGCGTGGCGGCGCAAGGGCGGGCTGGAGCAATTCGAGCAACGCCTCGTCGATGGCATGCGCGAGCGCGGCTACCGCGAGGAATTCGCGCGGCAGATCTTTCAGCAGATACTGGGCTTCGGAGAATACGGCTTCCCCGAGTCGCATGCCGCAAGTTTTGCGCTGCTGGTTTATGTCTCCGCCTGGCTCAAGTGCCATGAGCCTGCAGCATTTGCCTGTGCGCTGCTGAACAGTCAGCCGATGGGTTTTTATGCGCCGTCGCAGATCGTGCAGGATGCGCGCCGCCATGGCGTGGAAGTGCTGCCGGTGGATGCGACCGTGAGCGAGTGGGATTGCACGCTCACCACATCCTCCTCTCCCCTCGGGGGAGAGGGCTGGGGAGAGGGGAAGGCGGCACTCCGTCTCGGCCTGCGCATGGTGAATGGCCTCTCGCTGGAAGGCGCAGCACGCCTCACCGCCGCGCGTGCGCACAGGCGTTTCGACAGTGTGGAAGACCTAGCCTTGCGCAGCAGTCTGGAAAAGCGCGACCTCAAATGCCTGGCCGCGGCGGGTGCATTGGCAAGGCTGGCAGGGCACCGCAGGCAAGCCTACTGGGATGTCGCAGGTATCGAGCAGGGTACGCCGCTCACATCTGCGCCGGTCGAGGAAATGCAACCACAACTGCTGCCGCTGACTGAGGGACAAAACCTGGCAGCGGACTACGCCAGCCTTGGGCTCACCCTAGGCAGGCATCCTCTGGCGCTACTGCGCAACCATCTCCAGAAGCAACGCCTGGTCACGGCCGAGGCGTTGCGTACATTTCCCCACGGACGGCTCACGCGCGCAGCCGGGCTGGTCATCAGCCGCCAGCGCCCCGGCACGGCGAGCGGCGTCACCTTCCTTACTCTGGAAGACGAGACCGGACAGATCAACGTCGTGGTATGGCGCGACCTCGCAGAAAAGCAGCGGCACGAGCTGCTGGGATCACGGCTGCTGGCGGTATACGGGGTGCTGGAACGGCAGGGCGAAGTGGCACATCTTATTGCCGGGTGGCTGAAAGACCTGACGCCGCTGCTGGGCAACCTTGTGACGCAGTCGCGGGATTTTCATTGAGGCGTTTATCCGGGTTCCGCCTCGCGCCACGATTCAGTGCGCAATGGAACAGATCCAGGTGGAAATATTCATGATGTGCAAAATGCACAATTGTGGTATAAGATGTGACTTATACACAGACTGGATTGAGAAAGGAGCACGAAGTGAGCCTCGCCGTCGTTCCGGATATCGACAAGGCCAGCGTCCTGGGGGAAGCCCTGATCAATGCGGGCAAGAATCTCGGCATGAGCCAGGCCGACTTGAGCGGCATTATCGGCAAAGACCGCTCCGCCATCAGCCGCGGCCGGATCGACGCCGACAGCAAGGCGGGCGAGCTGGCTCTGCTCTTCATCCGCTGCTACCGTTCCCTTTACGTGCTGGTGGGCGGGGATCACCGGCAGATGCAGCACTGGATGCACACCGAGAACCTGCATACCGGAGGCGTGCCGGTGGAGCAGGCCAGAACCGTGCAGGGCCTGGTCACGGTGCTGGAATATCTGGACGCCATGCGGGGCAAGCTGTAAGTGACTGGCTGGGACGCCCGCCTTGAGGCCGCGCAACCCGCAGCGCTTTCGGGCAATCTGTTGCGCCTGGTGGAAAGCCAGGAACAGGTCGCAACCCAGCAGCTCGTGAGTTCGCTGGACCGGCAGGCCGCGCTCGAAGAAATGCTGGAAGCCACCAAGCCTCCGTTGCGCGAACATTCCCGTGGGCTTCACTACCTGCTGTTCACGCCCTTCCGCTACCCGCCCCTGAAGCATGGTTCCCGCTTCGGCGCGCGCAACGAGCCCAGCCTGTTTTATGGCTCTCTTGAAGTCCGCACCGTGCTTGCGGAGGCTGCCTACTACCGCTTCGTATTCTGGTCCGGCATGGCCACGCCGCCGGCCGGCAAGCTGCATACCCAACATACTTTGCTTGAAGCCGCGTACCGGACCAATAAGGGATTCAGGCTGCAGGCGCCGCCTTTCGCCGCGTATCGCGCCGAGCTGAGCCATCCGTCCGATTACGGCAGCAGCCAGGAACTCGGTTCACTCATGCGCCGGGCCGGCATCCAGGCTTTCGAGTTCGTCTCTGCCCGCGATCCGATCGGCGGCATCAATGTCGCCCTGTTTACGCCCTCGGCCTTTGCCAGAAAAAAGCCGCTCTCCCAGGAACCCTGGCTCTGCGAGCTGACAGGGACGCAAGTCCGATTCCATGCCGCCTACAGTCGCGGTGTACATGAGTTTCCGCTGGATGTCTTCCAGGTAAATGGCAAGCTGCCGCAGCCGGCTTATTGAGGTGCGGTATTGCCAATTCTGGCTGTAGCTTCAAAACGACTCATCCTCGCGCCCGTAGCGCCATTGCCCGCTGGGCAAATCTCCCTGCTTCACCTTTCCGATACGCACGCGGTCAGGCCCGGTGACTTTCAGCTCGACTGATTCGCGTCTGTCCGATGAATCTCACGCAAATGCCGTTCATGCCGCCCGCAACTAACCCACTCAAATAAGGAGTTTGCTTATTCCATTTTGATGCTGTGGGTATAGCATTCCTGATACCGAAATGAATTTCGGCTCCCATAAAAAAGCGGGGTAAATCCGCGCCAATAGAGATGTCTTCTTGCAGCCCTCCAACGGTGCGAGGGGCAAGCCTTATCGCAGTGAGTCACCGCTGCGGGCGTTGGGATAAATAAAAGCAATAACAACTTTGCCAAGAGCGCGAGTTCATTTCCATGAACAAAATCTATCGCATCGTTTGGAGCCAGGCCCGCCAGTGCCTTGTGGTGGTTGGTGAGAACGCCAGGGTAACAGGCAAGTCCAGCGCTGCAGTAAAGGATATTTCCCCGTCTGCAGTGTCATCATGGCTGCGCACGATGGCCATCGCGTTGCTGACGATGGCGGCGGTCTTTCCTGCCTTTGCGGCGCCCCAGACCGTTATACAACCTGACGGCCGCACCCAGACCGTTGTCGGAAATTCCGGTACGGTATACAACGTCAGCACCAGTACGGTGACCGGCAGCAATGCATTCAACTCCTTCAACGTGTTCAACATTGGCGCCGGCAATTCCGTCAACCTCATGGTGCCCTCGTCGGCGCTGAATCTGATCAACATCATCCGCGACCAGCGCACCGATATCTACGGCACGCTGAATGCCATCAAGGACGGGCGCATCGGCGGCAACATCTGGTTCGCCAACCCACACGGCTTCGTCGTCGGGGCAGGCGGCGTGGTCAATGTAGGCAGCCTGACCGTGGCCACGCCGACGCAGCGCTTCGTCGATAACTTCTTTCCGATGCCAGGTTCACCCGACCAGGCGGCGGTGGCGCAGCTCCTGTCCGGCAGCGCGCCACGGAGCGGCACCGGCCTGATCTCGATTCTGGGCAAGGTCAACGCCATCGATGGCATCAATCTCAGTGCGGGCGCAATCAACGTTGCCGGCTCGATCTATAGCGGCGCGCGCTTCATCGGCACGGCGCCGGACTTCACGGATGTCGTCAATGCAAACGGACTTGTTTCTGCGACGAATGTGGTGGTGAAAGAAGGCAAGATTCAGATCGTCGCCGACAACGACATAACAGTGAGTGGCACGATTGCCGCACCCGGCGGCGCGGGTGTGCGCGGTGGCGACATCAGCATCAGGGCGGGCGGCAACGTCGAACTCAACGCGGGGGCGAACGTTTCGGCGCGAGGCAATGGAGCGAATTCATCCGGTGGCGCGGTCAACGTCTGGGGTGACAACAATGCATCTTTCCATGCGGGCGCGGTCCTCGATGCGAGCGCGGGTTCAAGTGGCGATGGTGGCGCCATCGAGCTCAGTGTCAGGAATCTGGTTACGCTCGCGGGCGGTCACTTCAAGGCTGGCGCAGAGACGGGGCGCGCAGGCAGCATTCTGATTGATCCGAGCGGAGCGAGCTTCGACTGGAACGGTGCGAGCTACGATATGTTCACCGATGGCGCGGCGCTCAGCGTCATTGCGTCCGACTTCATCACGCTCAACGATGTTTTTCTTTCTACGCGGAAGGTGGCGGCCGGCGACGCGAACCGGGCGAATATCATTTCTGCCGCGTCGACCGGCGACTCGGGCAGCCTTGAACTGCATGCCCCGATCATCAGCGTGGGGAGCGGCACCCGGCTGCTGACCCATGCGAGTGGCAGCTATACCGCCGGGAAAATCGAGCTTCTTGCCGAACAGAAGATTACGCTCGGTGACGGCGCCAGGGTGCTGGCCAGCCATGCAAGCGATCCGTCCAGGGCCGGGGACGTGGATATCCTGGTGACCGACATCAATGCCATCGGGGCCAACCGCACGGCGGACGCCGGCATCAAGGCGGAAAATGCCGACATCCGTGGCCGCAACGTGAAATTGTCGGCCAACGCGGAGACATCCCTGATCGTTCATGTGTTGGAGCAGAACCCAGGTATTTCGCTGGAAGCCGCCCAAGCCTATCTGAACAGCGAACTGGACGACCTGGTTTCCGACGGCCCCGGCGGCGAGTACCTGGCGGTCAAGACCAAGGCCACGGCCAAGACCGAACTTTACGGCACCAACATCGAAGGCAGCGGCAACGTGACCATCGAGGCCAAGGCAGGCGCAAGGGCCGGCTTCGTGAAGGAAGCAACTGCGGATGTAACCATCGGTGATCTGCTGGCCGCCGACGGCACCACCGTCCTGGCGAAGAGCAAAATCCAGGGCGGCAAGGTCGCCATCGCCAGCACCGCCGACACCTCCCTCACCTTCAACGTGCTCGGCACTGTGCTGCGGCTTGCCGACCAGAGCTGGCTGCCCGATCCCGCCGGTGGCGAGCTGCAACGCCTCAACGACCAATTGTTCGACTTCAGCGAAGTGCCCCTGGTCTCGTTGTCGACATCCAAGGCACACACGACTATCAGCGGCGATACCCACATCGGTGCACAGGACACGCTCGATATCAGCGCCATGGGAATCTCTGCGGCGAAGCCTACCTTTTCGAGCCCGCTGCTGTTCTCTGCGGCGTGGGGTGAATCCACAGTGGAAGCCCTGACTACAGTCGGCGGGATCACGCGGCTCGATGCCACCAACAAGGCCACAGTCAAGGCGGGCACCGATGCCGAGGTCAACGTCACGGCGGACGTGAACTCCATCAACAAACCCATAGACGCCGTGTTCGTGCGCGCGGAGAACACCGCCACCACCACAGT
>JAUQWW010000093.1 GCA_030834965.1 Gallionellaceae bacterium
GCGGCGCTGGCCTGGTGGTTGGTGCGCGATCATCCGGGCGAATCCGGATTACCCAGTTTGCGCGAACTCGATGGCAAAGCCGCACACCCGCCGCACCAAGGGCATTGGTACGATGGACTGACAATTGTTGTGAAGAATCGCGCAACCTGGCCGGGCTTTTGGGTGAACATGGGCCTGGCGGGTTCGCTGTTCGCATTTGGCGGACTGTGGGCAGTGCCGTTTTTGCGTGACGTGTACGGAATGGACCGCGCCGCGGCCACTGACCACACCACCCTGCTGCTGGCGGGATTCGCCATCGGCGCATTCTTCATTGGCACGATTTCCGATCGCCTCCGACGACGCAAGCCGGTGATGCTCGCGGGAGCACTGGCATATTGCCTGTGCTGGTTGCCGATGCTGTTCGGCGTGGCCATGAGCAGCTCCGTCAGTTACGCGCTATTTTTCGTGATGGGCTTGTGTGCACCGAGCTTCACCCTGAGCTGGTCGTGTGCCAAGGAAGTCAATCCGCACGCACTTTCCGGCATGGCCACCAGCGTGGTGAACATTGGCGCCTTCCTCGGCACGGCAATCTTGCAGCCATTGGTTGGATGGGCGATCGATCAGGCACATTCCGGACTGGGCGTTACACCGTCAGCCCTGGGCGACTATCAGACCGGGCTCGCTATCCTGATGGGATTTTCGTTGATGGGATTGATCGCCACGCTGTTCATACGCGAGACCTATTGCCGCTATGTGATGTTGGAATAAAGTAATTGGGAACTGTGGTTTCTTCGTGTCAGAGGTGACAAACAGCTGTGGTTTGAGCAGACCCGAAAAAGCCGCGTTCCCCGTTGCTGCGTGCTCTCACGCCCCCAGAAAGGCATTCTTCACACTCCTTCCGGATGCCTGCCAGATCTTGATCACTTCATAAAGGATGACCGTCGCGAACGTAACGGAAGACCACACGACAATTTCTTCAAAGGGCAAACCATGCCATGCGCCTATGTATATGCCCATCATGGCGTGATGCTGAAACCCCCACCACTGATAAGGCAGGGCCAAGGTGACTTCCCACAATAAGCTAATCAAGACCATTATGAAAAATGTAAAACTGAATGAGCGCCAGTTGATGAACTGTTTTGCGCAGTGGTAAAAGCCCATGGAGGGAAGCAAGGCCACAAGCGTCAGGTAGATAAAATACCAGGGGAAACCCGGCTCACCCGACCACATTTTCTTGTAATTTACTGCCAGCGCAACCAGCAGCGCGGCGATGATAAGTGACATGGGATGGAACCGGAGAATTCTGTCGATCTTTTGTGATTCGCCAGGATAGTCCGGCACATTGTATCGTTCAAACCAATATTCATCTCCCCATACATAAATTAGCAGCACCACGATGAAGCCGCTGAGATAGAACACAAATTCCTCGATCGGAATGGGGCCGCCCACTGCCGGCACGGTGATGCCTAGCACCGCGTGATGATTCAGAAACACGAAGAAGCGGTTGCCGAAAAGCAGATCCAATATCGCCCCCACGGGAAACAGCAGTCCCACCGTCCACAGGAATGCCCGCTTTTGAAAACGGATCGCCGGATGGCGAAAGAACCACCATCCAATCGACAGCATGGGAAAGATAAACAGGCTCAGGCTGATCGTATAGCCCAGCGGCGTGGGGTTGTCCGAGGCGATGACCAGAGAGCCGGGGGACTTTACCGTGTGCAGGGTCAGAGCGGCCGGGATGATCAGTGCGCAAATAAGGGAGATGACAACGGCGGCAGCGGCTTTGCGCGTGGCTTGCATATCACATGATCCCTTTTGTTGAGCCTACTCTGGCCAATTTCCTTGCAGAGGCCATGGCGAAAGTTCCGGTAACAATCCAAGAGGGGGTTGGTCGCCGGCGCGCCCTCCATGTCGTGCAACGGGTTCAAGTCTTCTCGCCGAACGAAGTGCGCTCAAGCTCGTAGTGCTGCGCTTCGGGGACTACCACGATGCCGGAGTCGGTAACCGTATAGCGTGCCCGGTCAGCTTCCAGGTCAAAGCCGATGCGGGCGTCTTTCTCGATCACGTTATAGCGGTCAATAATTGTTCGCTTGAGCTTGGCGCCACGGCGGATCACTACGGAATCCATCACCAGGCAATTTTCCAATTCCACTCCCGGTTCCAGCACGACTTCGCGGCGCAGCACGCAGTTCTTCACCTTTGCGCCATTCACCAGGCAACCGGCGCTGACGATGCTGTTGTCCAGCTCGGCATTGAAAAACTTGGCAACAGGCCCCTGATAATTGCTCGAAATGATGGGCCAGTGCGCATTGAAAATGTCGAAACGCGGTTCCAGGCCCAGCACATTCATGTGCGCATCAAAATAGGAATCCAGCGTGCCGACATCGCGCCAGTAGAATGGCTCCTCATAGTCCTTGACTCCCGGCACCTGGTTTTGGGCGAAGTCATAGGCATACAGCTTGTGGGTCTCTTTCAGCCGTGGCAGCACGTGCTGGCCGAAGTCATGCTCGCCCCGCTCGTTCGCCTCCTCGAGCGCCTGAAGCAACACATCCGTATTGAAGATGTAATTGCCCATGGATGCGTAGGCACGCGCTGGGTCATTCGCCATCGCAGGCGGATGCTCAGGCTTTTCCATGAACCCGCGTATCAGTCCGTTCCCGTCCGCGTCGATGATGCCGAACCCGGACGCCTGGGAAAGCGGCACCGGCAGCGCGGCTATCGTGGCATCCGCATTGCGGTCGCAGTGAAACTGCACCATCTGCCGCACATTCATGCGGTATACGTGGTCTGCGCCGAAGACCAGCACCAGGTCGGGCTCATGTGCCCGGATCAGATTGATGTTCTGGAATACCGCATTGGCAGTGCCCTGGAACCACGATTGCCCCGAGCGCATCTGGGGCGGCACCACGGTGACGAAGTGATCAGGCAAAGTGGGAGGCAACACCCAGGCTTTGCGCACATGTTCGATCAGCGACTGGCTTTTGTATTGCACCAGCAAGTAGATGGAAGGGATATCGGAATTAACCAGATTTGACAAAACGAAATCCACTATCCGGTAGCGTGCCCCGAACGGAACGGAAGGCTTGGATCGCTCCGCGGTAAGCGGATGGAGCCGGCTGCCTTCGCCGCCAGCCATTACCAGTGCCAGTATCTTGCTATTTCTCATGTACGCTCCCCGGACAATTCCAAATACGTAGTAGTAATCGACAGAATCGACAGGGTCAGACTCGACCGATTATGGTTCTTGCGCAGGCCCGCAGTAGCTCGTACAGGGTGCAGTAAGGGTAGTGCATTGCACCGGATAAATCACATACGGCGGTGCCAACTTATCAAGCTCGTAGAGCTTAGAGAATTGCCTACCTTTGGTGCAATGCCTGTTGGTTATTGCGCACTACCGGGGCTATTTTCTACCCATCGATTTCTTGCTGTTGATCTTGCATTCCAAGCAATAAGAATACTTCCCATTAACCCGACGCAGAACAGGGCAAGCGTACTCGGTTCTGGAACAGTAGCCGCTACGATAGCGTCAATCTGGACGATATTATTAACGCCAAATCGTTCAAGATCAGGGTTAGCGGGCGGGTCTATGCCAACATGGGTAGCAGGAAAAGGGGAACGCCAACGTGCCACATAATTGTCAGCACTTGCCAGGGTAGTCCAGCCAGGTGCAAAAACCGTCACTGGGGTTCCCGGCGCGCACTGGCCGGTGAAAGCATTGCAGAACGCCACAATGTAATCGAGCGCTGCGTCCCTTGCGGATGACTCCGTATCCGAGATTAGCCCGTATAGGTCATAGCCGACAAACTCACTCGACGTGGCGATCGCCGAAAATACATCGACGGTATTAAATGTAGTCAACCCAAGGTTAGCGTAATCCGATACGCAAACAAAAGAAGAGCTGTCTGGGCACGGTGGAACCAGATTGCTATGGAAATGGGGAAAAGGCCCAGCTGGATCGATATGGGAAGAAGGCAGAGTCGCCGCGATCTCCCATGACATAAGGCCTGCTATTCCGGGGTGAAGAGAAAGTAATTGTGGCGGATTTCCAGAGGACTCTTCCTCGGTGTGGCGGTTTTCGATGACGAAATCAAAATCTACCCGGTCCCCATGAGTCGCTCCATTATCGAATGAAGTTTCCATGGGATTTCCTGGAATGACATCAACGGAAGCTCCCGTTAATGCACCACCCGCCGGAGTATCGACCCAGCCCGTATATTCTTCAGTGCCGCTCGTAACGCCTGCAATGCCAAGAGGAACATTTCCAGGGCCGAGCACAGGACCAGGCTCAACAAAATTTAGATAGCCCGCATTTGGAAGGGGTGTCCAAAGTGAGGGCACATCAAACGAAACTGGAATAACAGCAGCCTGTGAGACAGATACAAAAAATATTCCAATAATGGTGCACACACGGACAAGGATGCTTTGTAAACTGTTCATGAATTGCTCCTATAGAAATTTCAGGTTTGGCAGCCTAACTACTGATTGAGTCAGCAGAATCGGGGCGACCGCATCACTTGGTCAAACCTTACCTAATCCCCGGCAAAGCGGGGGAGTTACCTTGTTAATTTAACTATTGGTTTGGCGCGGTCGCATGCACGAACTCATAGCTCATGTCCATGATGCGTCCCTTACAAAGTCTTCAGATATTCGATTAGCGCATTCTTATCCTCTTCCGGCAGCACTGTGCCGAAGTCGTGGCCCATGTTGCCGTTGCCGCGCAGCGTGGTGTCGTATTTCGTTCCTGCCCTTTCCGCTTCCGGCCCCTGCGTAATGAAGCCCACATTGGCGGGATCATAAACATCGTAGCCGCGCCAGAATACCTGCGGCCGTTCGCCGGGCGGCTTCAGCATGTCCCTGAGCGAAGGCACGGAGCCATGGTGGAGATAAGGGGCGCGCAGCCAGATGCCATCGAGGAACTGGGCGACGTAACCGATCAGCGGCTCTTCCACCAGACCTAAGCGTTCAAGACCCATGTCCCTGACCACCTTATTGGACTCGATGGCAGCCTGTTTGCTCCAGGTATCCATTCGACCCCGGTCAGTGCCGACTTCCGCGAGAGGAATGCGCGTGCCCGTGCGGACGGAAGCGTGGCATTGCATGCAGTTGGCATCGAACACGGACTTGCCCTTCGCGGCCAGCGCCTCGTCTATGGCAAAGGGATATTTCGGTGCGGGCGTGTTGCCGAGGTAGTCGAGCAACCAGTCGACCTGTTTCAGGAAATCATCCTTGTCGTGCGGCGCGGCGCCCAGCAAACCCAGTGCGGAATCCATGACCACCGAGCGCGCGTCATTGGAATCACCGGCAAAGTTCATGCGGTGCCCCTGTTCGTGTTTGTATTTTTTCAGATTCCACACCGAAGGCATGTCGGTGGGCCCGAATGTGTCATCCATTTTCCAGCGGATCATGAAATATTTGGTCAGATTCATCGCATCATCCCGCCCCCTTCCCCATTCCGGGAAGTCATGACGGTAGATCCACCGGAACTGGCCTTCGCGTTCCAGCAGTCTTTTTTTGGTGATCGGGATAATGAGGAAGCGGTAAGCCATGCGGTCGATCCAGTCGAGCTGGGCCGCGCCGTTGATCTCGGACATCAGGTTGTCGGAATTGAAACGCGGGTCTTTTGCACAATCGACCAGGAAGCGGAAGAAGGCTTCCAGATCAAGCGTGTGATTGGGACCGGTGGCAACGAGAACAGGATTCTCATCCTGCGCTTTGCGGTAACTCGCCACATGACAAGCCGCGCAGTTGTTGGCTACGCGATCAAACCCGATGCGGCGTTTGGTGAAACCGATGGGCAACTCTTTTCCCTGCTCCCAGTTTGCGCCGAAGCCGGCAAGGCCGCCCGGCTTTGGAATTTTTTCCGGAAACATGCGCGGCAATACATAGAATATCCAATAGGGAATGCCCGCATCGAACTCGGCACCGATGGAGCCGTACTTGAAGCGCTCTTCCGCGCTGACGAAAGACGGTTGTCCGTAATCGCGGAAGAATCGATCCCAGCTGATATAGCCAATAACCGCAGCCAAAACGAGAACGACAATACCGATAGAGAGCAGCCAGCGACGGCAGTTACAGGGCTTAGCCATGATTTTTCCTTCCGTAACGTCAGAACGTTTTAAGGTATTCGATCAATGCCCACTTATCGTCATCGGACAGATCAGTCCCGTAAGTCTTGCCTGTATGACCAGCGTTGCTGTTGCCGGGCTTTTCTGTGTCGTAGGCAAAGTAGGGCTTGTTGCCTTCCTTCGCCACATCCGACACGAAGCCCAATTTCTCCGGGTCGTAGAGGTCGTTACCGCGATAAAAGTGGGTTGGGCGCTGGTTCGCCGGTTGCAGCAGGTCCCACAACGTTGGCACGGAGCCATTGTGCAAATACGGCGCGCGCAGCCACACGCCGTCCAGCGGGGCGTTGGCATAACCCCAGGTTTTGCGGAAGTGCGTGAATTTGTACGGCGTCCCGGCGTAGGGCGTGCCCAGGTTTCCGGCTAGCGCAGGGGTAAAGGAATTCAGCCGGTTGGGATCGGTGCCAATGTCTTTCAGGGGTGTGACTTTGCCGACATATTCCCCGGAGAAATCGCTGCCGCTCGCGCCGTGGCAAGCGGCGCAATATTCCTTGTATATCGTTGCGCCGTACTGCGCCTTGATCAGATCGACAGGAAAGTAATTGCCAAAGGCGGGTGGCATGGCAGTGGCGTTCCAGGCTTGGATGCGCCCTATTGCCGCGTGATCCAGACTGGGCGGAGTGGCACCGGTGCCGAAGGCGGCGTTGAGGTTGCGTTCCTCTACGCGGCTGTTGTTGCCATCCCAATGCAACTGCATGCTGGTTTTCTTGCCCTGATTCCAGATGGTCGGAAAATCGGCAGTGCCCAGCAGCTCCTCAGGCGGCAGTTGCTCGATGGGAAAATTGAACACGGCCTTGGCGGAGTTGAAGGTATCGACCCGGCCCGGCCCCCAATCCGGCTGGGCATCGATGAAGCGCATGCGATGCATGAGGTTGGTAACGCGGTCACGCATCAACGCAATGGCAACTGGATAAACCACATAGCGATCCAGCAGCGAGAGCTGGTCCCCCTGTTCGTCAATGACAGGCACCAGATATTCGGCGCTGAATTTCACGTCGCGCATGCAGCTGTTGATGAATTTCTCGAAGGCCATCAGATTGAAAGTGTTGGCCCCCATGCCGACAACCAGCACCGGCTTCGCATCGGCTTTAACACGTACGGTGGAGGTATGACACACCGCACAGTTGAGAAAGGTGCGGTCGATGCCAAGGTGCCGGCGTTGCGTCATGCCGACCGGCAGATCATGGCCGGGCTCAAATATCATGCCCAGTGACGCATAACCTTTGCCGGGAAGATACTGGCCGCAGATTTCCGGCAACGCCAGAAACACCCGTTTGGGAAAGCCCATCACGCGGTCGCCGCCCGTCGAGCCATATTTGAAGTGCTCGACCGGGTCGGCATATACGACAGGTGTATCGCGGCAAAAACGCAGCCCGGCAAACAGCAGCAGAAACGCGGTCAGGATAATGCTTGACCACAGCCAGATACGGCATACAGTACAGGAGGAGATAGTCATCAGGGAGCCTCTTCCTTTCGGTTCATGGTGTGGTGGCAGGCAGGCAACTGCGCAGCTGCTCGAATGGCCGCGTGAGCACGGACTCGGGCTCGCCACCCTGTGTCACGATGCGTTGGCGTGCAGACTCAAGCAGGTCAGCCAGAGGCGCGGAGCTTTCCCAGCTCGTTGCATCGAAGCCATGTGCAGACAGTGCGGTGATCGGCGGCATGGTGGTCTTGGCGCGCCTCTCTTCAGGCATGTGCCACATGCTGAGGCGATAGAAAATGCGTTCAGCGCAATGATCGAGGCGAGCATTGACGGCGGCCTCTTCGCCGCGCAAAAAATTCGGCGGAACACTAGTTGACCTGTCATGACATTGTCCGCAGTACTGTAGAAAGCGTGCCGCGCTGCCCGAGAGTTTGCGCGCGGCTACGATTTCCAGTTTCGCGGGCGGCAGTCTGGTCGCAACAGTTTCACGCTTGGGCAGACCCAATGCCGCCTGCAATTCGGCAAATGCGCGGCTGCCGTCAAACACACTTGTCGTCATCAGCGGCAACTTGGGCAACACAGAGCGCACAGCAGCGTAGTCGTCGATCAGTGTGAGTGTGGCGGAGCCCTGCTCGCCATACGATGCGTCGAGTTGCAGCCGTGACCAGCGGCGGCCGTCGGAGAGACGAACCCAACCCGCTTCGCGCCTGGGTACGAGATCAATCTGCCCTGCCTTGCCTGCCCGGCCGGAGAGCATCAGGTCAAGCGCGCTCTTCGCATGCCCCACTTGCAATTGGTCTATCCGGGCGCTGAGTGCGCTTCCCGCGTTTTGAAGTACCCCCGACAATTTCACCTCTGAGGTAGCGCAATTGAACACTACCCGTCCCGGCTTGCGCGTGAAGCGACAGGGCGCCGTGATTGTC
>JAUQWW010000020.1 GCA_030834965.1 Gallionellaceae bacterium
CACTTGGAAATCAGCAGGTCGAGTTGCAGCAGATTGATCACGCGGACGGCGGAATGAGCTTGTTGCGCATCCGCATACGCGAAGGCCGGCGCTTCACCATTTTCGATATCGACCCCGCTTCAGCGCAGCGCTGGGCGGAGGTGATGCAGGGGTGGGCGGCTGCGCAAAAGGCCGGTGTCGAGGCGCAGGACCACGTGCAAGAAGTAGCGAGGTGACTGGAGAGACGGCGATGGCGAGTGCGAAGGGTTGGCGGGAAGCACCGGAAATGACGGATGTCGTCTTCGAGCTCAAGGGTCATTCGGTTGCTGTGGATTACATGTTCGCACTGTGGAGCGAAGTCGCACGCATTCTGCCTTGGATCGAAGCAGAGAAGTATGCGGGAATACATCCGCTGAAGGTGGCCGCGAGCGGGTTGGAAATGCTGCTGCCGCGGCGTACCAAGCTGGTGTTGCGTGTGCCGCAAGCGCGCGCGGCGCAGGCGACGGGGCTGTCGGGGCAGGCGCTGCGCATCGGGTCGAGCGTGTTGCATGTGGGGGCCGCCACGGAAAGGCCGCTGCAGGCATATCCGACTTTGCATGCGCACGTCGTGGCGAGCGAATGCACAGAGCAGGTATTCATCGCCGGCGTAACCTGCCAGCTGGACGAGTTGAACGTGAGCTGCAAGTGGCTGTGCGGCAAGCGCCATGTGATCGAGGGAACGGAGCGTACGCTGGCCGGATACAGTCTGGTGCTGCACGACCTCAAGCCGGAAGAGTCGCTGCGCGTTCAGCGTTACGGGCTGGGCGGCGAGCGGCGTTTCGGTTGCGGCATATTTGTGCCGTACAAGACGATTACCGGGCTGGGTTAGCAGTAGTTTTTGATATTTGTGGGAGGCGAAAAATGTCATACACCATTGCTGGAACAACTTGTGAGACCGATGTCGATGGTTATTTGCTGGAGGCAAACCTCGATGACGAAGCGGTTAACGTGATTGCTGCGTCGGAAGGAATTGAGCTGACTCCGGCGCATTGGCAAATTATCAATTACATGCGCGATCAATACCGCGAGCATGGTCACACGCCGAACTTTCGCAACATGCTGAAAGACGTGCAGCAGTTCTGGCCGGAAGCGGACAGCAAGGCGCTATACGATCTTTTTCCGATGGGTCCGGCCAAGCAGGCGGCAAAAGTGGCGGGACTGCCGCAGCCGTACGGAAAAGGCGGGTACTAGGCTCAACTACCGGGAAGGCGAATCATGAATACACAAGCTACGCATGCCAATGTGGTTCTGGATATGAAGGGGCTGACCTGCCCGGCGCCGTTGCTGGGCGCCAAGAAGATCGTCGACGATCTGAAGGAGGAGCAGATCATGCTGCTGATCTCTGATTGCCCGGGTACTCAGGACGATCTCATTGCCTGGGCCAAGCAGACAGGCAACCAGGTGCTGAAGACGGAACACATGCCCGGAGGCGGCACAGGGTATTACATCAAGAAGGGCAAGGGCAAAGCGCACCACGTCAGCGTTCTGCTCGACATTCGCGGTGTATCCTGCCCCGGGCCGATCGTCGAAGCCAAGAAGCTGCTCAACGGCATGAAGGCGGGAGAAATATTGAAGCTCGTCAGCAACTGCCCCGGAATTCAAACGGACATTACCGGCTGGATCGCGGCTACCGGA
>JAUQWW010000094.1 GCA_030834965.1 Gallionellaceae bacterium
TATGAGGAAATCCCGTTGCCACTCCGGGAGCGAGTCGAGGACGTCCTCCTCAACCGCCGTCCGGACGCCACCGAACGCCTGGTCGCCTACGGCGAAGGCCTGAAACGCCCCGCGTCCTCCTCCTCCGCCGCGCCGGCCGAGGACCTGGCCTGGCGCCGGGGCACAGTCGAACAACGCATCGAACACGCGCTGGTCAAAGGGATCGCCGACTTCGTCGAGGCGGATGCGGAAGAAGCGCGGGCGCAATACGGGCGGCCGCTCGCGGTGATCGAAGGGCCGCTCATGGCCGGCATGAACATCGTGGGCGACCTGTTCGGCGCGGGCAAGATGTTCCTGCCGCAGGTGGTGAAATCCGCGCGCGTGATGAAGCAGGCGGTGGCGCATCTGGTGCCGTATATCGAGGCGGAAAAGGCACGCTCCGGCGACAACAAGCCCAAGGGCAAGATTGTCGTCGCCACAGTGAAGGGAGACGTGCACGACATCGGCAAAAACATTGTGACCGTGGTGCTGCAATGCAACAACTTCGAGGTCATCAACATGGGCGTGATGGTGCCATGCCAGCAGATTCTGGACACGGCGCGCGAGCACAATGCCGACATAATTGGTTTATCCGGCCTGATCACCCCCTCGCTGGAAGAAATGGCGCACGTCGCGAAGGAAATGCAGCGCCAGGGCTTCACCATCCCGCTGATGATCGGCGGCGCGACCACTTCGCGCGTGCATACGGCAGTGAAAATCGAGCCCCATTACCCTAGCGGCGCGACCGTGTACGTGACCGACGCCTCGCGTGCAGTGGGCGTATGCAGCAACCTGCTGAGCGCCACGCTGCGCGACGAGTATGTGGCAGGTATCAAGGCCGATTACGCCAAGGCGCGCGAACTTCACGCGGGCAAGAAAGGCCAGGGCGCACGCTATACCTTGGCGCAGGCGCGCGCGCATGGGCTGAAAACCGATTGGGCCAACTACACTCCGCCCAAGCCTTCTTTCATCGGCGTAAAAGAACTGCGCGACTATCCGCTGGAAGAGATCAGCCGCTATATCGACTGGACGCCATTCTTCCATGCCTGGGAGCTGTCCGGGCGTTATCCCAAAATACTCGATGATGAGACGGTGGGTGAAACTGCGCGCAGCCTGTTCAACGATGCGCAGTCCATGCTCAAGCGCATCATCGACGAAAAGTGGCTTACCGCGAATGCGGTGTTCGGCCTGTTCCCGGCCAACAGCGTGTCTGTTGACGGCGGCCTGGGCGACGACATCGAAATCTACACCGACGAGTCGCGCAGCCAGGTGGCGATGACCTGGCACAACCTGCGTCAGCAGATGGAAAAGCCGGAAGACAGGGCCAACCTGTGCCTGGCCGATTTCGTTGCGCCCAGGGAAAGCGGCGTGTCCGATTATATCGGCGCGTTCGCGGTGACCGCCGGCATCGGCATCGATGCGCGTGTGGCGGAATTCGAAAAGAACCACGACGACTACAACGCCATCCTGCTGAAATCCCTGGCGGACCGTCTGGCGGAAGCCTTTGCCGAGGCGCTGCATGCGCGCGTGCGGCGTGAATTCTGGGGTTATGCGGCGGACGAGGCGTTGGACAATGACGCGCTGATCGCCGAGAAATATCGCGGCATCCGCCCCGCGCCCGGCTATCCCGCCTGCCCCGACCACACCGAGAAGGGGCCGCTGTTCAAACTGCTGGATGCGCCCAACAAGGCGGGTATCACCATAACGGAAAGCTTCGCCATGCTGCCCACGGCTGCGGTAAGCGGCTTCTACTTTTCGCACCCGCAGTCGCAGTACTTCGCCACCGCCAAGGTGGACAAGGATCAAGTGGAAGACTACGCGCGGCGCAAGGGCTGGAGCCTGGAAGAGGCGGAGCACTGGCTGGCCCCTGCGCTTAACTACAATAATTAGGGAGCAGGCAGATGGGCATGATTACGCAGCCGATGCTGGTTACGGTCTTAATGCTCATCGTTTCCAACCTGTTCATGACCTTCGCCTGGTACGGGCATCTCAAAAATCTGGCAACTTCGCCGTGGTATGTGGCGGCGCTGGTCAGCTGGGGCATCGCGCTGTTCGAATACCTGTTGCAGGTGCCGGCCAACCGCATCGGCTATGGCGAACTCAGCCTGGGGCAACTGAAGATTCTGCAGGAAATCATCACGCTTTCCGTGTTTGTCCCTTTCGCCGTGCTGTACATGAACCAGCCGCTGAAGCTGGATTATCTGTATGCAGCGATGTGTTTATTGGGGGCGGTGTATTTTATTTTTCGTAGCGCTTAAACTTTTCCCTCTCCCGCCCTGACGGGCACCCTCTCCCGCTTGCGGGAGAGGGGTAGGGGAGAGGGTGTCGTAACAATGGAGCAAGAAATGCATATCCACATTCTCGGCATCTGCGGCACCTTCATGGGCGGCATTGCGGTGCTGGCCAAGCAGGCGGGCTATCGCGTTACCGGCTGCGACGCCAACGTCTACCCGCCGATGAGCACGCAACTGACCGATCAGGGCATCGAGCTGATCGAAGGCTTCGGGCCGGAGCAGATCAACCTCAAGCCGGATATGTTCGTCATCGGCAACGTTGTGTCGCGCGGCAATCCGCTGATGGAAGAAATCCTCAACCGCGGCCTGCCTTACGCCTCTGGTCCGCAATGGCTGGCCGATACGCTGTTGCGCGACAAATGGGTGCTGGGTGTCGCGGGCACCCACGGCAAGACTACCACCAGCTCTATGCTGGGGTGGATACTGGAATACGCAGGACTCAACCCCGGCTTTCTGATCGGCGGCGTGCCGCAGAATTTCGGCGTCTCGGCGCGGCTTACCGACTTGCCTTTTTTCGTGATTGAGGCCGACGAATACGACACCGCATTCTTCGACAAGCGCTCCAAGTTCGTGCACTACCGCCCACGCACCGCCATCCTCAACAACCTGGAATTCGATCACGCCGACATTTTTCCTGACCTCGCCGCCATCGAGACGCAGTTCCACCACCTGGTGCGCACCGTGCCCGGCAATGGCCTCATCGTCAGCAACGGGCGCGAGGATTCGTTGCAGCGCGTGCTGAAGCGCGGCTGCTGGACACCGGTAGAGGCATTTGGCTGCAATGATGGCTGGAATATAGACGCAGACAACCGTGTGACATTCAACGGTGAAGCACAAGGCACACTGCACTGGGGACTGCTGGGCGAACACAACCGCATGAACGCGCTGGCCGCACTGTCCGCTGCGCGCCATGCAGGCGTTCCGGTTTTACAGGGCATCGCGGCACTAGGCGAATTCAAGAACGTGAAGCGCCGCATGGAAGTGCGCGGCGTGTTCAACGGCATCACCGTGTATGACGACTTCGCGCATCACCCCACCGCGATCGACACCACCGTCGCAGGGCTGCGCCGCAAAGTGGGAAATGCTCGCATCCTCGCCGTGCTGGAACCGCGCTCCAACACCATGAAGCTAGGCGTGATGAAAGACGCGCTGCCAGGCAGCCTGAAAGATGCCGATGCGGTGTTCTGCTACAGCGCCAATCTCGGCTGGGACGCAAAAGAATCACTCGCCCCGCTGGGCAACAAGGCTGTTGTGAAGGACGACCTGAACGAATTGATTGAGGCCATCGCTACTGCTGCACGCTCAGGCGATCACATTCTGGTGATGAGCAACGGCGGGTTTGGCGGGATACACGAAAAGCTGCTGTTGAGGCTGGCCATTTAATACATAAACAAATAAATTGCGAAATATGCGCTGCGGATGTGTAGGTTGGGTTAGCGGCTTTATCGCGTAACCCAACAATTCCAGCTTACAACACCGGCATCTGGCGTAATGATCGGTTTTGTTGGGTTACGGCGCAAAAATCCGCGCCTAACCCAACCTACATGACTCACCCATTCGCCCCAAACATCATCCTCTTCGCCACAAAGTTTTTGGCGAACGGCAGGCAATCCAGCGCAGTGAGTGCGCCAGCGCGGCCTGAACTGACTAGCGGCAAGTCGTTGGAGAACAACCGCACCAGGCCATCGGTGAAGCGAATGCTGCCATTACGGTCGAGTCCGCGTTGCTTGCGGTAACCGGCAAGCATCGCCTCCGAACCCAGCATTTCCGGCGCGGCATCGAGAATTTCCTGCGCCAGTTCCCAAGCATCCCTCAGCCCCAGGTTAAAGCCCTGCCCTGCAGCAGGATGCAGCGTCTGCGCGGCATTGCCGATCAGCACGGTATGCGGCAGCGTAATGTCAGGCGCGCGTCTGAGGCTTAGCGGAAAGAAGGTGCGCTTTCCTGTAGTGAGGAATGCGCCGACGCGATCACCGAAGTGCTGGTGCAGCCGTTCGAGAAAAGTGGCGTCGTCCCATTGCAGCATTTCCTGCGCCGTTTCGTGCGCTGCCGTCCACACCAGTTCGTAGCCATCCCGGTAAGGCAGCAGGGCCATCGGCCCCTGCGCGGTGAAGCGTTCGAATGCCGTGCCCGCTTGCGGCTGGGTGCAGGTGACGTAGGCGATGATGGCGCTCTGGCCATAATCGTGGACTTGCGGCGGATGTGAGGTTTCCAGCAGCTTGCCGCCATCGGCGACCACGGCGAGGCGCGCATTCACCGCATGTTCGCTGCCGGCTTGTTGAAAAACGAAGCGCGCGCCGTTTGCCTCGCTGTACAGTTGCGTGACCGCGGCGCCGGTGTGGCAAGTGGTGTTGCTGGCAAGCAAGGCGCTTTGCAGCGCGCCATGCAGCACATGGTAAGGCAGCACATAACCAAGTGCCGGCACCTTCAGTTCATCCGCATGCAGCACGACGCGACCGAAAGAGTCTTTCTGCGAGATGTGGATGGTGTGTATGTCGGCGACCTGCTGAATCCCGCTCCATACACCGAGGCGTTCCAGCAGCAGCCGGCTGCCGTGGGACAAGGCCAGCGCGCGCGGATCACGCATGTTTTCTTCCGGCTTGCGCGCTTCGATCACGACAACATTCAGCCCGCTGTCGCGCAGCGCCAGCGCCAGCGCAGCACCGACCGGGCCGCCGCCGATGATCGCAATGTCGCAGCTCTTAGTCATGGCCTTTTCATTCATCTCAACGACCTTGATCAACCCCGGCTTTGTCATTCCCGCAAAAGCGGGAATCCAGTTGTTTTGACACCACTGGATTCCGGGTCAAGCCCGGAATGACGACATGTTTGTAATCCGTCTATGCGTTACGCATCAATTCTTCAATCGCTGCCACCGTCTTCGGCACAGCATCGGTGAGCACTTCGCAGCCCTGATCCGTAATGGCCACATCGTCCTCGATGCGGATGCCGATGTTCCACAACGCCTGCGGCACGTCGTCCGCCGGGCGGATGTAGCAGCCGGGCTCCACGGTCAGCGTCATGCCGGGTTGTAGCGGCCGCCAGTTTCCCTCCAGCTTATAGACGCCGACGTCGTGCACGTCCCTGCCCAGCCAGTGGCCGGTGCGGTGCATGTAGAAACGCTTGTAGCTCTCGCTTTCCAGCACGGCATCCAAGCTGCCGCTGCATAGTTTGAGGTCCAGCAGTCCCTGTGCAATCACGCGCAGCGCGGCATCGTGCGGCTCGTTCCAGTGCGCGCCGGGACGCGCGGCAGCAATGGCGGCGGCTTGTGCGCCAAGCACGATTTGATATACGTCCTTCTGCGCGGCGCTGAATTTCCCGTTCACCGGGAAGGTGCGTGTGATGTCTGCGGCATAGCCATCTACCTCGCAGGCCGCGTCGATCAGCAGCAGATCGCCATCGTGCAGCAGCGCATCGTTGTTGACGTAGTGCAGCACGCAGGCGTTGGCCCCACCCGCGACGATGGGAGCATAGGCGGGTGCCTGCGCACCGCTGTGGCGGAATTCGTGCATCAGCTCCGCTTCAATCTCGTATTCCATCCTGCCGGGGCGCGCGGAGCGCATGGCGCGTACATGCGCCGCAGCGGAGATGGATGCGGCGCGACGCATGGTAGCCAGTTCTCCGGCATCTTTTATCAGGCGCATTTCATCCAGCAGCATGCGCACGTCGTGAATCTCGTTCGGCGCGGTGATGCCGCTGCGAGCCTGCGCCTGCACGCGCGCGCGCAGCGCGAGGATGCGGTCATCCCAGGCGGCATGTGCGCCGAGCGGATGGAACAGGGCGGGCTGGTTGCCCATCAATTCGGTGAGCTTGTCATCCAGTTGTGCAATGGGGAAGGCGGCATCGAAGCCGAATGCTGTGCGTGCACCGTCCGGTCCGTGGCGGAAACCGTCCCAGATTTCACGCTCCATGTTTTTTTCGCGGCAGAACAGGATGGACTGCGGCACATCGCTTGCCACCAGCACCAGCACGGCTTCCGGTTCTTCGAATCCGGTAAGGTAATGAAAATGGCTGTCGTAGCGGTAAGGGTAGTGCGCGTCGCCGTTGCGCACCGCTTCCGGCGCAGTGGGAATGACCGCAATGCCGCGCTGCATCTGCTGGACAAGGCGCACGCGGCGGCTGGCATAGGTGGCAATATCAGACATAGCTGCGATTGTGCGTCGCACTCAGGCTGTTGTCGAGTTCTTCCAGGCGCTGCGGCGTGCCGACATCCACCCAGCGGCCGGTGTAATGCTCGCCGCTGACTTTATTCTGCGCAATCTGCGCACGCAGCAGCGGGGCGAGCGGCGCCTTGGTTCCGCGCGGAATGTGTGCAAACAGTCCGGGCTGGTATATACCGATGCCGCTGAAGGTAAGCTTTGATGATGCGGGGTCTGTCACTCGACCGTCAGCGAATCCGAAATCACCATTCGGGTGATGTGTGGGATTGTTGATCAGCACGAGGTGCGCGGCGTCATTGGCGGCAGTGAGCGCTGCCGCACGCGCGGGCAGCTGTGCGAAATCATAGTCGCACCAGATGTCGCCGTTGACGACTGCGAACGGTTCTTCACCCAGCAGGTGCAGGGCGTGCGCGATGCCGCCCGCCGTCTCCAGCGCGGAAGGATGTTCCGGCGAGTAGCGGATGCGCGCGCCAAACCGGCTGCCGTCGCCCAGGGCCGCTTCTATCTGGCTGCCGAGGTGTGCATGGTTGATGACCAGATCGGTAATGCCGGCACGCGCCAGCCTTTCGATGTGCCACACGATGAGTGGCTTGCCCCCGGCCATCAGCAAAGGTTTGGGCGTGTGATCGGTGAGCGGGCGCATGCGTTCGCCGCGTCCCGCCGCGAGTATCATCGCCTTCATGAATTTATGCCTTTCACATTCGCCCTTTCTCCCGCTCGCGGGGGAAAGTTGGATAGGGGGAGATGCGTAGCATCAAAACGTGTACCCCACTTCAGGCTTCCTGGCTTCCAACTGATCAAGCAGGCGCAGCAACGGCTTGAGGTCGATGTAGCGCTCGCAGGCGCGGCGCAGGTAATCCATCACCAGCGGCATATCTTTCAAGTAACCATCCTTGCCATCGCGGTGATACAGCCGCGCGAATATACCCAGCACCTTGATGTGGCGCTGCACACCCATCCATTCATAGTCGCGGTAGAACTCGCCGAAATCGGCGTGCACCGGCAGCCCCACCTTGCGCGCCTTTTCCCAGTAGCGGATCAGCCAGTCCATGATTTGCTCTTCTTCCCAGCGGATGTAGGCATCCTTGAACAGCGAGGCGAGGTCGTACGTGATGGGGCCATATACCGCGTCCTGAAAATCCAGGATACCCGGCGAGATTAGAAGATTGCTCTTCTCGTTCGCTTCCTCTCCCGCTTGCGGGAGAGGATTGAGGAGAGGGGACTCGATGTACATCAGGTTGCGCGAGTGGTAGTCGCGGTGCACATACACGCGCGGCTGCGCAAGATTGTTCTGGAGGATGCGCTGGAACACGGTTTCCAGCACAGCACTCTGTTTCTCATCCAGCGTCGCCTGCAAATGCTTGCCCACATACCATTCCGGAAACAGGCGCATCTCGCGCATCAGCAGCGCTTCATCGTAAGGCGGCAGCTCGCTTTCGCGACTGGCGAGCTGGATGCGGATCAATGCATCGGTGGCTGCGCCGTACAGTTCGCGCGCAGTTTCGGTATCACGTCCGCACAGCGCTTGCAAATATGTGGTGCTGCCCAGGTCGGACAGCAGCAGGAAGCCTTGTTCGAGGTCTTGTGCGTACACATGCGGAACGTGCGTTCCGGCATCCTCGAACAGCTTCGCGATATGAATGAAGGGGCGGCAATCTTCATGCTGCGGCGGCGCATCCATCACGATGCGCGTCTGTCCGTCTGTGAAGGTGGCGCGAAAATAGCGGCGGAAGCTCGCATCGGCAGAAGCAGGCGTGATGTCGAATGCGGCATCAGGAAACTGGCGGTTAAGCCATTCGGTAAGCTGTTGCAAACGTTGCATGAGGCGCCTTCGGTAATGTCGGGGGTGATTGCTTTAATCTTGAATATATGCGATTTTAACACCTTAATCTGCCCGCCTTCACCATGCGTTTTCGCCTTCATCCTGTTGCGTTTTCCCTGCTCTGCGCCTTTTCCCCGGCGGCCCATGCCGACGAAGAACCGCTGCTGCTCAAACTGGATGATACCTTCATGGAATTGGCGAGGACGGACGCGGCTACGCCCACATTCATTTCGGCGCAACAGCTGAAGGGTGATAAGAAAAACCAGGTTGAGGCGAGTGGCGATGTCGAGCTGCGCAAGCCGGGACAGTCGATACGCGCTGACCGCGTGTTGATCCTGCAGGACAGCAAGCAGGTGATTGCCGAAGGATCGGTGCGCGTGGAGCAGGATGGCAACGTGATATCCGGGCCGCACCTGCAGCTCAATCTGGAAACCAATATCGGTGAGATGAAGCAGGCCAAGCTGCTGTTTGGCGAAAAAATGGCGCGTGGCACGGCAGATATTCTGCGTATTGAAGGCAGGAACAAATATATGCTGACCAATGCCAGCTATACCACCTGCCCAGCCGGCAAGGATGACTGGATGCTGAAAATGGGTGATCTGGAAATCGACCGCAGCCGTCATATGGGCGTAGCACACCATGCGCGCGTGGAATTCATGGGTACGCCCATCCTGTATACACCCTGGATAGATTTTGCATTCGACGATCAGCGCAAGTCAGGTTTCCTCAGTCCGCAGTACGGCACGACGACAAAAAGCGGTTATGAAATAACGCTGCCCTATTATTGGAATATCGCACCCAACTTTGATACCACGCTTTCTCCACGGGTGATGAGCAAGCGCGGCATTTCGCTGAATAATGAGGTGCGCTATTTGAATAAGGCTTATTCCGGTGAGGCGCATGTGAACATATTGCCTGATGACCGGATTGCCAACAGAACGCGTTCCATGCTCACTTGGACACATTCACACAACCTGGGGCGTGGATTCACCGGCTCAGTCAACCTGAATCGTGTTTCCGACGATGCCTATTTCCGCGATTTGTCCAATGCGGTGAATGTCACTGCGCAGACAAACCTGTTGCGCGAAGGCGCACTTTACTATGGCGGCGGCTGGTGGAACGCGTCATTGCGGGCGCAGCGGTACCAGACGTTGCAGGATCCGGGTGCACCTATCGTCATGCCGTATCGCCGCATTCCGCAAATCACGCTCAACGCGCAACGTGTGCTGGCCAATGCCGACATGGCTTTTGCCGGTGAATTCGTGGACTTTCTCCATCCGACCACGGTCAGCGGCCGCCGGCTGGTTCTGTATCCCAGCGTCAGCTACCCTCTGATCGCGCGATCTGCAGCCTATCTGACTCCCAAGATAGGCCTGCATAACACGCACTACGTTCTGTATGCAAACAATACCGAGTCGCTGCCCAACACACAGCGCACGATGCCGATTTTCAGCCTGGACAGCGGAATAGTGCTGGAACGCGACTGGGATCTGGCCGGGCAGGATTTTGTGCAGACGCTGGAGCCGCGCGCGTTTTACGTGTACATCCCGTATCGCGACCAGAGCCGGTTGCCGAATTTTGACTCGGGGCAAGCCGACTTCAGCGTAGCCCAGATGTTTACCGAAAATCGCTTTTTTGGATACGACCGTATCGGGGATGCAAACCAGGTAACGGTGGCGCTCACCTCGCGCCTGATCGAACCGGCTAGCGGAGCGGAGCGGCTGCGCTTTGCGGCGGCACAACGTTTCAGCCTGCAAGCGCATAAAGTGAATATTGCTGCGCCCACAGCCACCACCAACAAATCGGACATTATGCTCGCCGCCTTCGGCCAGGTAACGCCGGCGTGGTCGCTGGACAGCGCCTTCCAATACAACCCGAACGATATGCACAGCGAGAAATACAACCTGTCGTTGCGCTACCGCCCCGAAGCCGGCAAGGTGCTCAACATGGGTTACCGCTTTACACGCAACAACCTCAGGCAGGTTGATTTGTCCACGCAATGGCCACTGTCCGGACGCTGGCATGCGGTAGCGAGATGGAATTATTCCTTGCAGGACCGCAGTATTCTGGAGGCGCTGACCGGGCTTGAGTATAATGAAAGCTGCTGGACATTGCGGCTTGTGGCACAGCGTTTTGCGACTGCCACTGAAGAGGCCTCAACCGGGTTCTTCGTGCAATTGGAATTGAACGACCTGGTCAGAGTCGGTGCCGACCCCCTGAGTGTGCTGCGTCAGAGTGTTCCCGGTTATACCAAATTGAACCAGCCCTCCGGTGACGCGCCGGTGCAGGGCCTGCGTTAGCCCATCCTTATTTGAGAGAACCAGATTATGCTGCGTAACAAAATGCTGGCGGTACTCCTGTTGTTTGTGGCCGTCTCGGCAAGCATCCATGCTGCTGACTTGCAGAAGAACCCGCTGGCAAAGAAAAATGGCACGCCGATCGACAATATCGCCGCAGTTGTGAACGATGACGTGATCACCCGCCACGAACTGGATGAACGTCTCGGCATCGTGGTGCGCCAGTTACAGCAACAGGGTACGCCGCTGCCCGCAGCGGAAACCCTGGAGAAGCAGATTCTGGAACGCATGATCATTGATATGCTGCAAGTGCAGTTTGCCAAGGAAACCGGCGTGCGCGTTGATGAAACGCAGCTGGACAAAACTTTGCTTCGCATTGCACAGGACAATGGTTTTTCCACGCTGGCCGAGTTCCGCGCCAAGGTGGAACAGGAAGGCGTGGACTTCAAGAAATTCCGCGAGGAAATCCGCACTGAAGTCATTGCTGCCAGGCTGCGTGAGCGCGAGGTGGACAGCAAGCTGGTAATCAGCGACAGCGAGATCGACAACTACCTCGCCACCCAGGCCAAACTTCCGGGCAAAGGCGATGACTACCAGCTGGCGCACATCCTGGTGCTGGTTCCGGAGCAGGCCAGCGCCGACAAGATACAGGCGAGCCGTCAGCGTGCCGAGCAGGCGCTGGCCCAGCTGCGCAGCGGCGCGGATTTCGCGCAGGTTGCGGCCGGATTTTCCGATGCCAAGGATGCGCTGCAAGGCGGCAATCTGGGCTGGCGTTCACTGGATCGCATTCCCGCCATTTTCCAGGAAGTGCTGCAAACGCTGCGTCCCGGCGAGACCAGCCCGGTGCTACGCAGCCCAAACGGCTTTCATATCGTCAGGCTGATCGAGAAGCGCAGCAAGGGCGCGCCGGTCATGATCACCCAGACCCATGCGCGCCACATCCTGATCAAGACCAGCGAGCTGGTGCCGGAGAACGAAGCCAGGCGCCGCCTGCTCGAAATCAAGCAGCGCATCGATACGGGCGCCGATTTTGCCGCACAGGCCAAGCTCCATTCCGAGGACGGCAGCGCCGCACAGGGTGGCGACCTGGGCTGGATTTCTCCGGGAGACACCGTCCCCGAATTTGAAAAGGCGATGAATGCATTGCAGCCGGGGCAGGTGAGCGGCGCGGTGCAGTCCGGATTCGGCTGGCATCTGATCCAGGTGCTGGAGCGTCGCAGCGCCGATGTAAGCGAGGAGCAGAAAAGGCAACAGGCGCGCATGGCGATACGCTCCTTCAAATCCGACGAGGCCTATCAGGACTGGCTGCGCCAGTTGCGCGACCGTGCCTACATCGAAAACCGCATCGAGCAAAGCAGCACGGCACGATGACGGATTCTGTCCCGCTACTGGCGATTACCGCCGGTGAGCCTGCAGGCATCGGCCCTGACCTGTGCCTGCAGTTGGCGCAACATACAGATGTTCAGACGCTGGCCTGCGAGCAGATGCTCGTGGTCCTGGCTGACAAAACCGTGCTGTTACAGCGCGCCGCACTGCTGGGCCTGGACGTGCAATTGCACGATTACGACCCGCAGCAGCGTGCGCCATTACCGTCCGGCCATTTGTGCGTGCTGCACATCCCCACTGCACAGCCCGTTGAGGCGGGCACGTTAAACCCGGCCAACAGCCATTATGTCCTCGAACTGCTGAGCCGTGCGCTGCAGGGCTGCCAGTCGGGAGAATTTTCCGGCATGGTTACCGCGCCGGTGCACAAGGGCGTCATCAATGACGCCGGCGTTCCTTTTACTGGACATACCGAATTCCTCGCCGAGCAAACGCATACCGAACAAGTGGTAATGATGCTTGCCGGCGGCGGCATGCGTGTGGCGCTGGCCACCACCCATCTTGCCTTGCGCGAAGTGGCGGATGCGATTACTCCCGCGTTGCTGGAAAAGGTGTTGCGCATTATTCAGCATGACCTCGCGCGCCGCTTCGGTATTGCCAGGCCACGCATTATGGTGGCTGGGCTGAATCCGCATGCTGGCGAGTGCGGCTATCTGGGGCGCGAGGAGATAGACATCATGATTCCGGTACTGGACAAATTGCGTGCGCAAGGCATGGACGTTAGCGCGCCGTTGCCTGCCGACACACTGTTTACGCCACAGCGCCTGGCGCAATGCGATTGCGTGCTGGCGATGTATCACGACCAGGGCTTGCCGGTGCTAAAGCATGCCAGCTTCGGGCGCGGCGTGAACGTGACGCTGGGCCTGCCCATTATTCGTACTTCCGTGGATCACGGGACGGCGCTGGAACTGGCTGGAACGGGCAGGGCTGATGTGGGCAGCCTGCTGGAAGCCACCCAGATGGCGGCTGAGATGGCGCAGCAGGAACGCTCGGCATGATGCATAAAGCCCGCAAGCGTTTTAGCTCCGACATCACGCGCTACGCGCATGAGTCTCCACCGAAACGCGTTCGTGGTGATGTTTTATGAGTCATAAGGCGCGAAAGCGTTTTGGCCAGAACTTCCTCGTGGACGAGCGCGTCATCGCCGACATCATCCGTGCGATCCGCCCCGAACCTGCCGACAACATGGTCGAAATTGGTCCCGGCCTGGGCGCGCTGACGCGTCCGCTCATCAAGATCGTTGATCGCTTGCACGTAGTGGAAATAGACCGCGACATCATCGCGCGCCTGGAAAAGGATTACCCGCAAGACAAACTGGCGATCCACGCAGGTGACGCCCTAGATTTCGACCTGGCGCAATTGCCGGCTCCCTTGCGCATCGTCGGCAACCTGCCCTACAACATTTCTTCGCCGTTATTGTTCCACTTTTCCGCTTATGCCGATCGCATTCACGATATGCACTTCATGCTGCAAAACGAGGTTGTGGAGCGCATGGTGGCCGAGCCCTCAACGTCGGCCTATGGCAGGCTATCGGTCATGCTGCAATACCGATTTCACATGGAAAAACTACTCGACGTGCCACCTGAGTCGTTCCGGCCTGCACCCAAGGTGGACTCCGCCATCGTGCGCATGATTCCTCTGCCAAAAAAAGACGTGCCGGTGCACGATGAAAAATTATTTTCCGCCATCGTCGCCACTGCCTTTGGGCAACGCCGCAAGACCTTGCGCAACACGCTGAAAAGTTATCTGGACGAAAGCGGCTTTGAGCAACTGTGCATAGACCCGCAACTGCGTGCGGAGAATTTGGGTGTGGCAGAGTTTGCACGCATTGCAAATTTTCTTGCCGGCAGAACTGGCAAGAACGCATAGCAACTAACAATCCAGCTCACCATCCAGGGACCATTGGCACACTGCACCCAATTCCCGATATCTGTACTTCAGTACAATATGTTCTCGCCCCAGATCAAAATAGAATCCGTTCAAGTAACACGTAGTTAAATTTTGCGGGGGGAGTATTATGTGCAACAAACAAAAGTTTAGCCGCTGTCTGCGTTCTGGATTCACAGCCCTTGTTTCCGCCGTGGCGTTGTTTTCTGCCGGTAGTGCACAGGCGTCTTTTGTGAATTTCCAGAACTTCAATGACCTTTCCTCGTTCACGCTTAATGGCATTACCGGAACAATCAACACGGGCGGTCAAGGTGTTATCGGCCCCAATCCCGGAGATGGACGTGTTCTTCGCCTTACCAATAATCTAAATCAGTCCGGCAGCGCTTTCCTGACGTCCAAGTTCTCGCTCGCGTCAAATGCCTCGTTCAGCAGCTACTTTGAGTTCCAGTTCACCGATCCGCAAAATACCGGTGCCGATGGTATCGTTTTCACCGTGCAGACGGTGGCCAACACGGCTGGCGGAGGTGGGGGCGGGATTGGATACCAAGGGCTTTCTCCCAGCGTAGGCATAGAGTTTGACAACTGGAACAACGGTGGCGGCGATGGTAACAATGGCAACCATGCCGGCATCAATATCAATGGCAGTATGACTTCCGTCGTTCGGAACGATACGCTGCCCGCACAACTGGATAGCGGATCTATTTTCCACGCCTGGGTCGACTATGATGGAGTGGCCGACAACCTTGAGGTGCGTTTGGGATTGAATAACACGCGACCACTGGTGGCACTGATGAGTCACAACATTGACTTGGTGACCCTGCTAGGCACGACAGACGCATTCATTGGCTTTACCTCCGGCACTGGAGCCGCTGGCGCCGACCACGATATCCGCCGCTGGGTTCTGGATGGTCAGTTTAATCCCATCGTAGACACCGACAATCCAAGGGCAAATGTTCCTGAGCCTGCATCCATGGTACTTTTAGGTATCGGTCTAGTTGGTCTTGGTTTCAGCCGCCGCAAAAAAGCTTGAGCAATTAATTAAGACTCTGAAGACCCCGCTCCGGCGGGGTTTTGTTTCCCTGCAGGCTGTTCCCTACCTGTACCTCAGTACAATATTTTTTCCTCTCAAGCTGCAATAAAGTTCAACCCAATAGCACAGTCCGGATAAAACCAGGCTCCTTGGTCATGCCGATTCAGAGATGACCAATTACCAAGCGAGGCAAGCAAAATGAATAACACAATGAAGAACAAACTCCTGGCATTTATTGCCGGCACAACTTTACTGCTGGCAGCACAGTCTGGTGTTGCGAATGCAACTCCAATTTCCTTCAGTATCACCAGCGGTCTCTGGGCCCTGAGTTCAGGCTGGGATGACGCCTGCACTGGTGCAGGCTGCGACGCCGGCCACGCCAAGGTTAATGCTGACTGGATGATAGCACCCAGCGTCGCCGGGAAGACATTCACTCTCACCGACGTAGGCGACGCTTTCATATTCACATTTGGCTCTGCAACCCTTGCCGAAGAGAATAACAATATTGAAGCCAGTGAGACCGACAATCTCAATATCATCGGTACTATTAACCTCAGTTCTCCTACACTAGCCGATATAGCAAATAGCGCCTTGGCAATTGGAACAACTGGGCTTCTGAAAGATACAAGCAGCGTCGATACTGGAGCCGGAAACATCGACTTGAGCGCTACCTTCGCACCTGTCCTGGTCAACTTCGGCAATGGCGGTCAGTTTACAGTAGACCTGTCCGATCCCTCATGGAATTGCCAAGGAAATGGTGATTGCCAAGCAGGAAAACCCATAACGAGAAATATCTCAGCCACATTCACGTTGACGCAATTGGAAACCGTTGTGGCCCCAGCGGATACCGGAGAGGCACTCACCACGGTACCAGAGCCTGGAATGATTGCCCTGATGGGGTTAGGCTTGGCTGGCCTTGGTTTCAGCCGCCGCAAGCAGTCTTGATATATGGCTCCTCTGTTGTTGCATGAAAAAACCCCGCTCCGGCGGGGTTTTGTTTTTGGGCCTGTAGATAATCGAGACTGCCGTTTTCCTACCCGCGCTTCTGAATAAACTCGATCTTGTACCCGTCTGGGTCTTCGACGAAGGCGAGCACGGTGGTGCCATGCTTCATTGGCCCGGCTTCGCGCACCACTTTGCCGCCGCGCTGCTTCACCAATTCGCATGCCTTGTAAGCATCGTCCACTTCGATGGCGATATGGCCATAGCCGCTGCCCAGTTCGTATTTTTCCACGCCCCAATTGTGTGTCAACTCAATCACCGCGCTGCGATCTTCGCCGTCATAGCCAACGAAGGCCAGAGTAAATTTTCCTTCCGGATAATCGTGGCGGCGCAGCAGTTTCATGCCCAGCACCTCGGTATAGAACGCAATGGATTTATCCAGGTTGCCTACGCGCAGCATGGTATGCAGGATACGCATCAGATTTTCACCCTTTCAAAATTCCACCATCTCAAAATTGTCCTTGCGCGCGCCGCATTCCGGACAGGCCCAGTCGGCCGGCACGTCTTCCCAGCGCGTGCCGGGCGGGATGCCATCTTCCGGGCAACCTTCGGATTCGTTGTATAGCCAGCCGCAAATCAGGCACATGTAGGTCTTATATTCAGCGGGCGAGTTCATGGCAGGAAATTTCAGTTAAAATCACACTTCAGTTTTTTACAATTCTACAATGAACCCTGCCGCCATGTCCGACATCCCGCCCATCGTCCTTTCCTTTGCTGCCACTGACCCCAGCGGAGGGGCAGGTTTGCAGGCCGACATTCTGACCATCGCCAGCATGGGCTGTCATCCTCTTTCGGTGGTGACAGCCATCACGGTGCAGGACACCGGCGGTGTGGAAGACGTGCAGCCGATTGATTCCGAATGGGTGGCCGATCAGGCGCGCGTCGTGCTGGAAGACATGCCGGTAGCGGCATTCAAGATCGGCCTGCTGGGCAGCGTAGAAAACATTGCGGCAATCGCCGAGGTGATTTCGGATTACCCCGACATCCCGCTGGTGTTCGACCCGATCCTGGCGTCTGGCCGCGGCGACGAACTGGCCAATGAAGACATGCTGGATGCGATGTGTGAACTCTTGCTGCCACAGACCACGATCCTGACGCCGAACAGCCTGGAGGCGCGCCGCCTCATTCAGGACGATGATAACGACGAGGACAATCCCGATCTGGCCGAATGCGCCAAGCGCATCATCCAGATGGGGTGCGAGTATGTGCTGGTAACTGGCACACACGAGCATACGCCCAAGGTGATCAACACATTGTACGGCGAGCGCGGCATCGTGCGCAGCGATAGCTGGGCGCGCCTGCCCGGCATTTATCACGGCTCAGGTTGCACGCTGTCATCGGCCATTGCCGCCCTGCTGGCCAATGGCTTGCCGATGGAGGAAGCTGTCAAAGAAGCACAGGAATATACCTGGCAGGCATTGCAGTTTGGCTTTCGCCCCGGCATGGGGCAGCATATTCCGGACCGTTTGTTCTGGGCGCGTGATGAAGAGGATGAACAACAGGACACCAAACATTAACGGTATCAAAGGCGTATATGCCATCACGCCTGACTGCGCCGACACGGCAGATCTGCTGTGTCGTTCACGGCTGGCGCTGGCGGGCGGCGCGCGCGTCCTGCAATACCGCAACAAATCCGCGAACGCCGTGCTGCGCCTGATACAGGCCACAGCCCTGCGCCAGTTGACCCGCGAGTTTGCCGTGCCGCTCATCGTGAATGACGACGTAAATCTGGCGGCACAGGTCGATGCAGACGGGGTGCATCTGGGTGCGACGGACGGCACTCTGAATGCGGCGCATGCGGTACTGGGCAAGCGCAAAATCATCGGCATCTCTTGCTATAATCGCCTTGCGCTGGCGCGCGAGGCTGCGGATGCCGGTGCAGATTACGTGGCGTTTGGCGCGTTCTTTCCTTCCAGCACAAAACCAGCTGCAATGAGGGCAGACGTTGAATTGCTGCAGCAGGCACGCAGCGAATTAACCGTGCCGCTGGTAGCGATAGGCGGCATTACCGCACAGAATGGCGCCACGCTGGTGCGTGCCGGTGCGGATGCGCTGGCAGTGATCTCGGGTTTATTTGATACGGCAGACATCGCAGCCAGCGCCCAGGAATTTTCCGGATTATTCACGACAAACATTTCAGTTACTCAGGACTCTGCACCATGACCTCACGCAATCAGGAATTGTTCGAACAATCACAACGCATCATTCCTGGCGGAGTGAATTCGCCGGTACGCGCCTTCAAGTCGGTGGGCGGCACACCGCTGTTTTTCAAGCGCGGGCAGGGCGCCTATGTGTGGGATGCAGACGACAAACGCTATATCGATTACGTGAATTCCTGGGGGCCGATGATCGTCGGTCACTGCCATCCCGAGGTTGTGAAGGCGGTACAGGCTGCCGCCGCCGAAGGACTGGGCTTTGGCGCGCCGACCGCCGCCGAGCTGGAGATCGCCGAGCTGCTGTGCAAGATCCTGCCGTCGCTGGAAATGGTGCGCCTGGTCAGCTCCGGCACCGAAGCAACCATGACGGCAATTCGTCTGGCGCGCGGCTTCACGGGGCGCAGCCGCATCATCAAGTTCGAAGGCTGCTACCACGGCCACTCCGACAGCCTGCTGGTGAAGGCCGGCTCCGGCGCCCTCACCTTCGGCAACCCCTCCTCCGGCGGCGTGCCGGCGGACTTCGCCAAACATACGCTGGTGCTCGACTACAACGACGCGCAGCAGCTCGAGGACACCTTCGCCAAGCTCGGCAGCCAGATTGCGGCGGTGATCGTCGAGCCGGTGGTCGGCAACATGAACCTGATCGCGCCGAAGCCCGAATTCCTCCAGGCCATGCGCCGGCTGTGCACGCAGCACGGCGCGGTGCTGATCTTCGACGAGGTGATGACCGGCTTCCGCGTCGGCCTCACCGGCGCCCAGGGCCACTACGGCATCCGCCCCGACCTCACCACCCTCGGCAAGGTGATCGGCGGCGGCATGCCGGTGGGCGCCTTCGGCGGCCGGCGCGACATCATGGAGAAGATCGCCCCGCTCGGGCCGGTGTATCAGGCCGGCACCCTGTCCGGCAGCCCGGTGGCGGTGGCGGCGGGGCTGGCCACCCTGAAGCTGGTCGCGCAACCCGGCTTCTATGCGCAGCTGGCCGCCAAGACGCAGCGCCTGATGGACGGCCTGCAGGCGGAGGCGAAGCGGCACGGCGTCACCTTCAGCGCGCAGGCGGTCGGCGGCATGTTCGGCCTGTATTTCCGCGCCGCGCCGCCCACCAGCTATGCCGAGGTGATGCAATGCGACAAGGAAGCCTTCAACCGCTTCTTCCACGCCATGCTGGAGAAGGGCGTGTATTTCGCGCCCTCGGCCTTCGAGGCCGGCTTCGTCTCGGCGGCGCACGCCGAGGCCGACCTCGCCGCCACCTGCGCCGCCGCCG
>JAUQWW010000095.1 GCA_030834965.1 Gallionellaceae bacterium
GCGCTGGCCATTGCGGTGGGCGATGCGCTGCTGATGCTGCAGTACGCCACCTACTCGGTTATTTCGCCCGAAGGCTGCGCCTCCATCCTGTGGAAAAGCGCGGACAAGGCACCGGACGCGGCAGAAACGCTGGGCATTACCGCCACTCGTCTGAAGACGCTGGGGCTGATCGACAAGATCGTCAACGAGCCGGTGGGCGGCGCACACCGCGATTACCCGGCGATGATGCAGACCCTGAAAAAAACTTTGCAGGATACGCTCAAGCAGGTGCAATCCCAACCCATAGACGCGCTGTTGCAGACCCGTTTCAACCGCCTGATGGGCTATGGAAAATTCAAGGAAGTCGAACTCTAGGGTTTTGCTTGAGCACGTAGGCGCCGCGCTCCTTCCCGTGGTTCCTGCGGGCAGTTCCATCCTGCTGGGTTTAAGCGGTGGTGTCGATTCTGTCGTGCTGCTGCACTTGTTGCAGCAGCTTTCACCGCGCCATTCCTGGCGCCTCAGCGCCTTACATGTACATCACGGCATCAGCCCGCGCGCTGATGCCTGGGCGGCGTTCTGTGCAGACCTGTGCGCGCGCATAGGCGTTCCGCTGCACATTGAGCATGTGGACATCACGCCGCTGCGCGATCTGGGCATCGAGGCGGCTGCGCGCAAGCTGCGCCATGCCGCGCTGGCCCGGCAGCAGGCGGATTTCGTTGCGCTCGCGCATCACCAGGACGATCAGGTGGAAACCATGCTCCTGCAACTGCTGCGCGGCGCCGGTGTGCGCGGAGCGAGCGCGATGCCATTAGTTAAAAAAAACACTTCTCAATCGTCATTCCTGCGCAGACGGGAATCCAGTTTAATCAACCGGCTAGATTCCCGCCGGCGCGGGAATGACAACCTTGATTTTCCCGGGGATAAATCTCACCCCGCTATCTTGCTGCGCCCCCTGCTCGACACCCCCCGCTCTGTCTTGCTGGATTATGCGCAGCGGCATGCGCTGCAATGGGTGGAAGACGAGAGCAACGCCGACGACGCCTATCCGCGAAATTTTTTGCGCCATCGCATCCTGCCGTTGCTTGAGCAGCGCTTTCCGGCCTACCGCGACACCTTGTCGCGCAGCGCACGCCATTTTGCCGAGGCGGCCACGCTGCTGGATGATCTGGCGGAACAGGATGCGGCTGTTGCTTTACAGGGCGAGAGCCTGGATGTCAGCCAGCTGCATACTTTGGACGCCGCACGCGGCAAAAATCTGTTGCGTTATTTTCTTGCGGCGCAGCGCGCACCCATTCCGGACAGCACGTGCCTGGAAGAAATGCTGCGCCAGCTGTGCTGCGCGCGCAACGATGCGGCAGTGAATCTCACCTTCGGCGGATGGCAGGTCAGACGCTATCAGGAAAGGGCTTACGCCTTCCCGGAATTGCCGGGCGACGACGCAGGATTTTGCGTGCAGTGGCGCGGCGAGGCCGTGCTGGAATTGCCCGAGCTGGGCGGTGTGCTGCATTTTGAGTCGTGTGTCGGGCAGGGCTTGAGCAGCGAGAAATTGCAACAGGCCACCGTCAGCGTGCGGCTGCGCCATGGCGCAGAACGCATCCGTCCGGACAACAAACGCCCAACGCGCACGCTGAAGAATCTGCTGCAAGAGCAGGGTATGCCGCCCTGGCAACGCGACTCCCTGCCACTGCTGTATTGCGGCGAGGAGCTGGTGTGTGCGCCGGGCGTGGCGACAGCGTCAGCCTGGCAGGCGCAAGCCGGTGAAGCGGGGCTGCTGGTCAGCTGGCACAGGAGAAAGTGAAGGGGCCGCGCTCGTAGCTCCGTCTGTCAGGGGGAGAGCTGCGGCGCCGGGTTTGACGCCAACCACGATATAGTCGGCAGTAAAGCGATCGGCGGCAGCCGGGCGGAACAGGCGGTCGGCAAAGGCGACGTGGGCGGGGTGGTGCTTGTAGTGCTCGATGACCGTGCTTGAAGCAAAGCGGATCAGCCAGCAATGGCGATAACGCGCGCTCTTGTCCGCGACGCTGCCGACCTCCACCTCGCGCACGCCGGGAATGGCTGCCAGCACACGCTGGCCTTCTGCCATGACGGCGCGCAGTTCGCCCTCCGCAAGATTGGGTGCGTTGTAAGCCACGACGTGTTCCACATTGAGCCATGGCCGGCAGCAGGCCAGCACTTCGGCGGCGCGGCCGGCAGCCCCCCACAGGCGCATGCAGCGCTCGACTTCCCTACTCACCGCATCGCGCACGCCGGCCAGCAACGCGGTGTAGCTCTTGGCTCCAGACTTTGCCGCGGCGCGGATGCTGTTCGTGGCGAGGTCGGACAGGGTGCAGCAGTAGTTGATCTTGGCCACGCCAAGCGTGATCAGTTTGCGATAGTGTTCGTCCGTCAGCCCCGTGCAACCGTGGATGACGAGGGGAATGCCCAGGGCGGCGTTGATTTCCTTGAGACGCCGCCAGTCGAGCTTAGGCTTGTCCTTCGCGCAGCCCGGCACGGTGCCGACGGAAACCGCGAGAAAATCCACGCCGGTGCGCTCCACGAAACCCTTGGCTTCGGCCAGCGTGGTGTAGCCCGGCGCGCCGGGATGGCGTTCGGCATTTTCGCCTTCGTCGCCGGGTGTGTGGCCCAGCTTGCCTTCCACCGCCACCCCGCAGGCGTGGGCCAACTGAACAACGGCGCGGGTGGCATAGAGGTTGTCTCCGAACGGCAGATGCGAGCCATCCACCATGACACTGTTGCAGCCGAGGCGGATGGCTTTTGTTGCCGCATCAGGACCGGCGCCGCGATCCAGATGGATGGCCACCGGCACGGTGGCGCGTTGCGCCGCCGCCTCTACCGCCGGCATTGCCAGATCAAAATTGAAACCGTTGGCATGTGATTCGGTCACGGACAGAATCACCGGTGCGCGCGCGGTCTCCGCTGCCGCCATGATGGCATCGAGGAAGTCCAGAGTCGCAAGCTCGAAGGCGCCGACCGCATAGCCGTTGCGATGCGCGTGATGCAGCATGTCGTTCATGTTTACAAGTGCCATGATTGTTCCTCGTGTCTCGTTTACCGTGCTTTCCTCGTAGTGAGCTGTCGTCATCTCATTCGTCCTCGCCCAGCTCCGCGTCCCATCCCTGGCTGCGGGCGCTGGTCATGGCTTCTCCATACAGCTTCGCGTGCCGCTCGCGCAAATCATCGGGGAGGCGGCTGGGGAGATGCGCATAGGGTTCCCAGGCGGCATAAACCTTCTCGTAGAGGTTCTGCATGCGTGCAGAATCCCAGCCTGCGCAGGTTTCCGTCTCGGGCAGAATGCCGAACACCCAGGCATCGCGCACTATGCGCCCCAGATGCGTCAGGCCGCCGTTGTGGTCCTTGTCGATTCCGACATAGAGTTGTTGAGTCATCGTGTCAATCCTGCGTAAAGTAAGGGAAGCTTTTGCCTCCGGCCGCTACGCTTAACTTCGCTGTGCGAAGTTAGCCTGCGCCGAAAGCTCCGGTTCCCGAAATCAAGCACCTGTATGTCGCGTGCGTTAGTCATCGCGTCAATCCGGCGTAAAGTAAGGGAAGCTTTTCCGGCAATCGTTCCACATGATCCACCACCATGTAGTTCTTGGCCCCGAAGATGCGCGAAACATACTGATCCGCTCGCGGATCAAGCGACATGCAGAACGTGGTCACGCCGGAGCGCGCGATTTCCTCCACCGCCTTCTTCGTGTCGAAGCGCAAATACTGCGGGTCGCGCACGTCCACGTCGGCGGGTTCGCCATCGGTGATCACCAGCAGCAGCTTCTTGGACGACTTCTGCTGTTTCAGGTAATGCCCGGCGTGGCGGATGGCCGCACCCATGCGCGTGGAAAGCTGGCCGCTCATGCCTGCGAGGCGCGACTTCGGTACATCATTGTAGGGCTGATCGAAGTCCTTGAAGCGGAAATATTCGACATTGTGCCGGCCATCCGATGCAAAGCCGTGGATCGCAAACGGATCGCCGATCTTGTGGATGGCATCCGCCAGCAGCACCGTGGCCTGGCGCGTCAAGTCGAGCACGCTGTAGTCCTGCCCGCTGACTTTTTCGTTGGTGGATTCCGACAAGTCCAGCAGCACCATGACCGAGATGTCGCGCACCTTGCGCACTGAGCGCATCATGATGCGCGGGTCGGGCTGTTGCGCCATGCGCATGTCGACCATCGCGCGGATGGCGGCGTTGACGTCCACTTCGTCGCCGTCTTCCAGCTTGCGGATGCGCGTCACGCCCTGCGGTTGCAGCGCGTCCAGCAGAAACTTCAGGCGGCCGATGGTGCGCTTGTGCTGCGCGACAATGTCGTCGATGAGCTGCAGGTCCCCTGCCTTCGCGCGCTTTTCCAGCACGGTGGCCCAGGCCGGACGCTCAAGCTGAATCTGGTAGTCCCATTCGGCATAGTGGTAGGGCTCGGATACCGGCTCTTTTCCTTCCGTCTCGTTGTAGGATTTTCCGGTGTCCTCATACGGGAACAGTTCCGTTCCAAGCACCCAGATTTCTTCCGCATCGTCGCCCGCGGTCTCGACGTCGATTTCGTTGATGAACTCCATCAGGTTGACGTACTTGCGCACTTGCCTGGGCGTTTCATACCCGGCCGCCACGGCCTTGTCGAAATCGAATTCCTCGAATTCCCAGAAGTAGCGGTTGTCGTCGCGGTACGGCGCGGTGAGTATATCGGTGCGCGGATTGAAGGGAATGCGCTTGCTGATGAATTCGTGCGCGAGTTGCACGCCTATGTCCCATGAAACCTGATTCGTATCCAGCCTGTCAGCCGACTGCTTGAACAACACGCGCCCCTGGGCGATCCACGGATCGTGGTCCTGGTAGCCGTCATCCAGCAGGGCCCGCGCCAGGCGGTTGAGATAGTCGCCTGCGGAGTTGCCCTGACCGGCGTCAATGGTATGCAGTTGCGCCCACAGGTGCTTGAGGCCGGGGAACTTGCGCACTGCCAGTGTTTCCACACGCGCGTCCTCGATCACGCTGATGACGGCCATCTGGAACGGATTGAGCGCTTCGGCCGAGATCGGGTCGCGGGTGTACACGATGTGTGCGGCGCAGTGTGCAGCGGCGGCGCGGTACATCTCCAGGCCGGGCACGCGAATTTCGTTTTGCGGCGATCTGGAAGTCGCTCCCTCTCCCGGGGGGAGAGGGGCCGAACGTTGCCCGCTTGCCGCGGGCAGGATGAAATCATCAAACGCATCGGGCAGATGGATGAAATATCCTTCCACGAACGGCCGGTAGCCCTCGCGCGTCTCAAAGTCCCCAGACGTCGGCTTCATGAAAAAATCCCGCGCCCACAAGGCGCGCAGGTACATATTGATGCGGCGCTGCACGTCGATGAACAGCGTGCCCTTGCGTTCCTTCTGCAGCATGGCCAGCGATTCTTTGGACTGCAGGCTGAAGTAGCTGGCCTGCTCGGGATAATTGGTGCGGTGTGCGTGGGCGCCCCACAACGCCCAGCGGCGCAAGCCGCCCAGGGTAAGCTGGCTGAAAAGCTTTTCCAGATTTTCCAGCATCGGGCGCACGCCGCGCGGCGCCTGGGATATCAGGGTGTTCAGGAATTGCAGGTAGGCGCGAAACAGCGCTTCGTCGCCCAGGCGATTGGCCGCTGTGGGCGCGGTGGCGAGCACCAGTTCGATCACGCCGCCCGAGGTTTTCGAGGCCAGCGACAGCGCGGTGTGCACCAAGTCCGTCACAATATCTTCGCCGATTTCCTTGGCCACCTGAGGTGCGTGATCGATCCAGGTTGCGACCAGGCTGTCTCCCTTGCCCAGGCTCTTCAGCGCGGCGATGCCCTTGAGATAGTTGTCCAGACCGCGCGCACTGAAGACACGGGGCGCCTCGACCCATGCAGCGCGCAAGCTTTCATCCAGTTCCGGAGAAAGCGAGGCGAGCAGTTCCTGATAGTCTTCAAGATTGATTGACATGGTCACTCCACCAGCAAAGCCACAGCAGGGCGCATCGGCCGTCCTGCTGAATCAGAAATACGTGGTTACTGCCGCGTCCAGCGCATCGCGCATGTCGGGGTCGTCGGTGATCGGGCGCACCAGCGCCACGCGACAGGCCTTGGCCGGATCGATGCCGGTGGCGATGAGGCTGCCGGCATGAATCAGCATGCGCGTCGAAATGCCTTCGTCCAGCCCGTGCCCCTTCAGGTTGCGCGCGCGCTCCGCGATGGAAACCAGCTTGTCGGCCACTTCGGCGCTGACGCCGGTTTCGTGCGTGACGATCTCGGCTTCGATGGCATGTTCGGGATAGTTGAAATCGAGGCAGCCGAAGCGTTGCTTGGTCGACTGCTTCAGGTCCTTCATCAGGCTCTGGTAGCCGGGGTTGTAGGAGATCACCAGCTGGAAGTCGGGGTGGGCGTGCACCAGTTCTCCCTTCTTTTCCAGCGGCAATGCGCGACGGGTATCGGTCAGCGGGTGGATCACCACGGTGGTGTCCTGGCGTGCTTCCACCACTTCATCGAGGTAGCAGATCGCGCCGTAGCGGGCCGCCAGCGCAAGCGGGCCATCCTGCCAGCGCGTGCCGTTGGCGTCGAGCAGGAAGCGCCCGACCAGATCGGAGGCGGTCATGTCCTCGTTGCAGGCCACGGTGATCAGCGGCTTGCCCAGCTTCCACGCCATGTGCTCGACGAAGCGTGTCTTGCCGCAGCCGGTCGGTCCCTTGAGCATCATGGGCATGCGTACCGCGTAGGTGGCCTCGTAGACTTCCACCTCGTCGGCGACGGGGCGATAGTAGGGTTCTTGTTCGATCAGATATTGCTTGACGATGTCGCTCATGATGTTCTCCATCTACGTGCTCAACACAGGGGCGCAAGTGCCCGGGCTAGGCAGGCGCTTGTGTCCATGTGCGGAACTCTCATTCCAGCACAGCCGGAAACTCCCGCCGCCACGGAAAGTTGGGCGGCGGGAAAGAGGCTGCGTCAGACGGTCTTGCCGCGGAAAATCACCATCGATGCGCCCTGCGATTGCTTGAAGTTGTCGTAACCGATCAAGCGCACGTGGTTGTTGGGGTTGGCCTTGTGACAGGCTTCTGCTTCAGCCAGGATGCGGTCCACGTCGGTTTCGCCGAACATCGGTAGCTTCCACATATACCAGTACGAGTCCATCAGATGCTCGGGCTCGGTATGCTCGATGGCCGGGTTCCAGCCATTGCTCACCAGGTATACCACCTGCTTGCGGATACTGGCCGCATCCATCGCGGGCAGGTATGAGAAGGTTTCGAATTTGCGGCTGGCCGGGTCGGACAGGCGCGATTTGTAGTCCATTACTTCACTCATCATTTTCTCCTTAAATGTGTTGGTTAACCGCAGGGGAAAGCGCTATGCCTCCCCCATTGCCGGCATCGTTACTTGTGCGCCACGTCCAGCTTGTCCACGGTGTCGAACTCGAATTTGATCTCTTTCCAGGTTTCGAGAGCGATCTTCAGTTCGGGGCTGGATTCGGCGGCCTTCTGCAGCACGGCCTTGCCGTCCTTCTCCACGGCGATGCCCTTGTTGCGCGCTTCCACGCAGGCTTCCAGCGCGACGCGGTTGGCCGCTGCACCAGCGGCATTGCCCCAGGGGTGGCCCAGCGTGCCCCCGCCGAATTGCAGCACCGAGTCATCGCCGAAGATGTTGACCAGCGCGGGCATGTGCCATACGTGAATGCCGCCGGATGCCACCGGCATCACGCCCGGCATGGAGCCGAAATCCTGATCGAAGAAGATGCCGCGCGCACGGTCTTCCTTGATGAACTCGTCACGCATGATGTCGATCCAGCCCAGGGTCGCCTCACGGTCGCCTTCGAGCTTGCCCACGACGGTGCCGGAGTGCAGGTGGTCACCACCTGACAGACGCAGCACTTTGGTCAGCACGCGGAAGTGGATGCCGTGGTGCGGGTTGCGGTCGAGCACGGCGTGCATGGCGCGGTGAATGTGCAGCAGCATGCCGTTGTTGCGGCACCAGTTGGCCAGACCCGTGTTGGCGGTCAGGCCGCCGGTCAGGTAGTCATGCATAATGATCGGTGCGCCGATTTCCTTGGCGTACTCGGCGCGCTTGTACATCTCTTCCGGAGTCGGGGCGGTCACGTTCAGGTAGTGGCCCTTGCGCTCGCCGGTCTCGCGCTGTGCCTTTTCAGTGGCTTCGTGCACGAAGGTGAAACGATCGCGCCAACGCATGAAAGGCTGGCTGTTGACGTTCTCGTCGTCCTTGGTGAAGTCCAGACCGCCGCGCAGGCATTCGTACACGGCGCGACCGTAGTTTTTGGCGGACAGACCCAATTTAGGCTTAATCGTGCAGCCCAGCAATGGACGGCCATACTTGTTCATGATGTCGCGCTCGACCTGAATACCTTGAGGCGGGCCGCCGCAGGTCTTCACGTAGGCGATGGGGAAGCGCACGTCTTCCAGGCGCAGGGCACGCAGGGCCTTGAAGCCAAACACGTTGCCGACCAGCGAGGTCAGTACGTTGACCATCGAGCCTTCTTCAAACAGGTCGATGGGGTAAGCCACGAAAGCGTAGAAGCAGGTGTCGTCGCCGGGTACATCTTCGATGCGGTAGGCGCGACCCTTGTAGTAATCCAGGTCGGTCAGCAGATCGGTCCAGACCGTGGTCCAGGTGCCGGTGGACGACTCGGCCGCCACGGCGGCGGCGACTTCCTCGCGCGGCACGCCCGGCTGCGGTGTGATCTTGAAGCAGGCGAGGATGTCGGTATCCAGTGGTGTATATTCCGGCATCCAGTAGGTTTCGCGGTATTCCTTTACACCCGCGTTGTATATTTTGGCCATTTGTCGACTCCTCAATAGTAAAGTAACAGTCATGAAAGTTGGCATGCAGGTCATGCCCCACCGCATGCAGACCGCCCCCGCGGGTGTCTTGCATGGGGTTGACTATAGTGATTGTTCGTAGTAAATAAAACTTAATGTTGTTAACACCTAGAATATACTTTTGTAAATGATTTATCACTGCACGCTGCAACAGCTCCGCATCTTCGAGGCCGTGGCCCGGCTCCGCAGCTATACGCGCGCGGCGGAAGAGCTTTATCTGACGCAGCCGGCCGTCCATATCCAGATCAAGCGCCTGGAGGAGAACATGGGCTTGCCGCTGATCGAGCAGGTGGGCAAGAAACTCCTGCTGACCCGGGCCGGGGAGGAGGTCTACGACGCTGCGCTGGGCGTGATCACCCGCCTCAAGACCCTCTCGGGCAGGCTGTCGGACATGAAGGGCAAGGTGGCCGGGCCGCTGAAAGTGGCGGTGGTCACTTCTGCCAAATTTTTCATGCCGCATTTGCTCGGGAATTTCCTGCGCGAGTACCCGGATGTTCATCCGCAACTCACCGTCACCAACCGCGCGCGTGCGGTCGAGCGTTTGCAGAACAACCTGGACGATTTTGTGGTCATGGGTCAGGTGCCGGATCATATGGCGCTGACGGTTCAGCCATTCATGGAAAACATTCTGGTGCCCATTGCGCATCCGGATCATCCTCTGGCGAAAGAAAAGGCGATCCCGCTGGAAAAGTTTGCGGCCGAGAGATTTCTGATGCGCGAGAGCGGATCCGGTACGCGCGCCGTAACCGAGCGCCTGTTTGCCGAGCATGGATTGGCGCCGGTAAACACGTATATGGAGCTCGGGTCGAGCGAGGCCGTCAAGCAGGGTGTCATGGCCGGGCTTGGGGTGTCAGTCCTTTCCACCAGCAGCATTGCCCTGGAGACAGAGACCGGCCGCATCGCCATACTGGATGTGCAGCACTTTCCCTTGCGCCGGATGTGGTATGCGGCGCATCTGAAAGGCAAGCAGCTCGGGCTGACCGCGAGTGTGTTTCTGGATTATCTGATGCAGGTGGGAAGCCGCGAACCTTCACCGAAATGACAACGGGTGCGATGCTGCCGCGGAATATTGGGCTCATGCAGTGCGACATCTGTTGCAAAGCCTGATAAAATAACGGGCTGTTTCCTTTGATTAACTTAATTTACGTTTGGAGAAAGTAGCATGGCCGTTGAGCGCACCCTGTCCATTATCAAACCCGATGCTGTCGCCAAGAATGTGATCGGTCAGATTTATACCCGTTTTGAGAACGCCGGCCTGAAAGTCGTGGCTGCACGCATGGTGCAATTGTCGCGTGCCGATGCAGAAGGTTTTTATGCGGTTCACCGCGCACGCCCGTTCTTCAACGATCTGGTGAATTTCATGATTTCCGGCCCGGTGATGGTGCAGGTGCTGGAAGGCGAAGGCGCGGTTTTGAAGAATCGCGACCTGATGGGCGCCACCGACCCGAAGAAGGCTGACAAGGGCACCATCCGCGCCGACTTTGCCGACAGCATTGACGCGAATGCCGTGCATGGCTCCGACGCGGCAGAGACCGCTGCGGTGGAGATCGCCTATTTCTTCCCGAGCATGAACGTCTATTCGCGCTAATGGCCGAGAACCTCCTCAATTTTGATGCCGAGCAGTTGACTGCCTGGTTCGCGCAGCAGGGCGAAAAGCCCTTTCGCGCGCGCCAGGTGCTGCGCTGGATATACAAGAACGGGGAGTCCGATTTTGATGCGATGAGCGACCTGGCTCAATCGCTGCGTAGCAAACTCAAGGAAACCGCCTGCATCGTCGCGCCCAAAGTCATGCGCGAGGAGCTGTCGGAGGACGGCACGCGCAAATGGCTGCTCGACGTGGGCACCGGCAATGCGGTGGAAACGGTGTTCATTCCCGAAACAGACCGGGGCACGCTGTGCGTCTCGACGCAGGCCGGCTGCGCGCTTGACTGCGCATTCTGTTCGACTGGCAAGCAGGGTTTTAGCCGCAACCTGTCAACCGCAGAAATCATCGGCCAGCTATGGTGGGCCAACCGCGAAATAGGGCGCGCATCCGACGGCAACTGGCCAATTACCAACGTGGTGCTGATGGGCATGGGCGAGCCGCTGGCGAATTTCGACAACACTGTGAGTGCGCTGCGCCTGATGCTGGATGACAATGCCTATGGCCTGTCGCGCCGCCGCGTGACGGTATCCACTTCCGGCATTGTGCCCGCCATGGACCGTCTGCGCGACGAATGCCCGGTGGCGCTGGCCGTGTCGCTGCATGCGCCCAACGATGCGCTGCGCGATGTGCTGGTACCGATCAATCGCAAGTATCCGCTGCGCGAGCTGATGGCGGCGTGCCTGCGTTATCTGGAACGTGCGCCGCGCGATTTCGTGACCTTCGAGTATGTGATGCTGGAAGGCGTGAACGATAGCCTGCAACACGCGCGTGAGCTGATCGCGCTGGTGCGCGACGTGCCGTGCAAATTCAACCTGATTCCGTACAACCCCATTCCGCAGGCGCCATACCGGCGTTCCAGCGCGGAAGCGGTGCGCCGTTTCCGCGATGTGCTGATGGAGGCCGGCATTGTTACCACCATACGCAAGACTCGCGGTGACGACATTGCCGCAGCCTGTGGGCAGCTGGCGGGGCAGGTTCAGGACAAAACGCGGAGAACACACCGGTTGATGGAGGTCGGCACATGAGGTTGCTTGCGCATATGACATTACCGGCTGTTGTTCTGCTTGTTGCGGGCCTGGGCGGATGCGCTACGCAACCGGGCAATTCAAGCAGTCAACTGTCCCTGACGCGTTCGCAGGCCAGCGCGAAGGTGCACACCGAACTGGCCGCGCAATATTATGAGCGCGCCCAGCTTGGCATAGCGCTGCAGGAACTGAATCTGGCGTTACAGGCTGAGCCCAACTACGCACCGGCCTATAACGTGCGTGGCTTGGTGCATATGGCGTTGCGCGAGGACAAGGAGGCGGATGCGGACTTCAGACACAGCCTGCAGCTCGATGCCAACGATTCGGAGGCGCATAACAATTACGGCTGGTTCCTGTGCCAGCGCGGACGTGAGCGTGAGTCTGCCAGGCATTTTCTGGCGGCATTGAAAAACCCGCTCTATGCCACACCGGGAAAGGCTTACCTGAATGCGGGCGTGTGTTCGAGAAAAGCGGGCGAACTGAAAGACGCCGAAGAGTTTTTTCAAAAAGCTTTGCTCTTTCAGCCTGACATGCCGGAGGCGCTGATCGGGTTGGCGGATTTGAGCTTTGCCAACGGTGATTATGCGGGTGCAAAATCCTATTTCACACGCTTTGTGCAGAACACCCCAACTCCTTTGAGCGCAGAGAATCTGTGGCTGGCGGTGCGCATCGAGCGCAGGCTGGGCGATAAGAATGCCGAAGATAGCTATGCGTTGCAACTGAGCAAGCGCTTTCCGGACTCGCGTGAAACCCAACTGATGCTGCAAGGAAAATGATGGCTGACGATCAAGATAATACTACCGACAATGTTCCGAGCGAGGCACTTGGCAATGCCGAGGCGCAGCCTGTCAGCGTAGGCACCGTGCTGCGTGAAGCACGGGAGCGACAAGGCCTGAGCGTAGACGAAGTGGTCAGCCGCATCAAGTTCGCGCCGCGCCAAATTGCGGCGCTGGAGGCAGACGATTTTGCTCAGTTGCCGGAAATTGCTTTCGTGCGCGGTTTCGTGCGCAGCTATGCCAGATTATTGCAGCTTGACTCAGCACCCTTGCTGGCGGCATTGCCTCATGCGCCCGCGCAGACCGTGCTGGCCGCAGCGGAAAATGCTTTGCCTGAGGTGCCTTTCCCAACTGACTATTCTTCGCGCAAGCCCAATATCATCTGGCTGGCGGCGGCGCTTGTGGTGGCGGTCGCTCTGGCGTTATTCATGTTGCTGAACGGCAGCGGGTCGAATGCGCCGAGTCCCCCAGTTGAGCCGCAGGTCAAGGTAGAAACGCTGGAGCTTACATCTGTGGAAGTGCTGCCCGATTCCGCGGTGCTACCTGTCTCGCCTTCCGGTGTGAGCGCTGTGCCGGCTCAGGCATCCGTTACTCCGGCAAGTTCAGTCGCGGCGGTTATTTCGCCAGAGGTTAAAGCATCTGTGGAATTGTCAGCCCCGTCGCTGCGCATCGACCATTCCGCTGTCCAGGCGATGCAGAAGAAGCCGGAAGCCGTGCCCGGCTCTGCTGGCGCCATACGCATGACGTTTGATGATGATTCGTGGGTAGAGGTAACGGACAAGGATGGCAAAATATTGCTGTCACAAATCAACCCGCGTGGCAGCGAACAGAATCTCGATGGCAAGGCGCCATTCTCGTTGGTGATTGGCCGTGCCACGGCGGTGCGCCTGTATTACAAGGGCAAGCAAATCGATTTGGTGCCCCATACCAAAATCTCGACCGCCCGTGTGACCCTGGAGTAATCGATGGGCATTCCTGTGCAACGCCGTAAGGCGCAACGTGTCATGGTCGGCAATGTCGCCATCGGCGGGGTTTCGCCCATCGTGGTGCAATCCATGACCAACACTGATACGGCGGATGCCGCAGGCACTGCGCGTCAAGTGTTCGAGCTGGCAGAAGCCGGTTCCGAGCTGGTGCGCATCACCGTGAATACCCCCGAGGCTGCCGCACAAGTGGCGCGCATTCGTGAGCAACTGGATAGTCTGGGTTGCAACGTGCCGCTGATCGGAGATTTTCATTACAACGGCCACCGCTTGCTGACCGACTTCCCTGATTGTGCGCAGGCCTTGGCGAAATATCGCATCAATCCGGGCAATGTCGGGCGCAATCGTAAGGAAGAAGACCCGTTTTCGATCATGATAGAAGCGGCTTGCCGCTACGATAAGCCGGTGCGCATCGGCGTGAACTGGGGCAGTCTCGACCAGAATCTGGTGGTGCGCATGATGGACGAGAATGCCAGACTGCCGCAGCCGCAAGAAGCTGCCGCAGTGACGCGCGAGGCGCTGATCGTGTCTGCGTTGAATAGCGCGAAGCGCGCCGAGGAGCTGGGTTTGCCGCACGACCGTATCGTGCTTTCCTGCAAGGTGAGCGAGGTGCAGGATTTGATCGCGGTATACCGCGAACTGGCCCGGCGCTGTGATTATGCGCTGCACCTTGGGCTGACCGAGGCCGGCATGGGCTCCAAGGGGATTGTTGCTTCCACCGCCGCACTGGCTGTGCTGCTGCAGGAGGGAATCGGCGACACGATCCGCGTTTCGCTTACGCCCGAACCAGGCGGCGACCGCACCCAGGAAGTGATTGTTGCGCAGGAAATTCTGCAAACCATGGGGCTGCGCGCGTTCACGCCGATGGTCATTGCCTGCCCCGGCTGCGGGCGCACCACCAGCACGGTGTTCCAGGAACTGGCGCAGAGCATCCAGAATTATCTGCGTGCGCAGATGCCGATCTGGCGCGGCCAATATGCCGGCGTGGAGGATATGAACGTGGCGGTCATGGGCTGCATCGTCAATGGTCCCGGCGAAAGCAAGCTTGCCAACATCGGCATCAGCCTGCCGGGTACCGGCGAGAATCCTGCCGCGCCTGTGTACGTGGACGGCGAGAAAGTGACGACCTTGCGCGGCGACAATATCGCGCAGGAATTCCAGAAGATCGTGGATGAGTATGTTGCCCGGAAGTATGTGAAGCGGATTGAGAGTTAAGAGGTACAAAACCATTCGCCCCAGAGAAAACCGAGAGGAAGAACGTAAATATTTTTCGGGTTTTTTTATTTTTGATTTTCCTCTGTGTCTCTGTGGTTAGATTTCGAATATGACTGACAACAAAACCTTGCAAGCCGTGCGCGGCATGAATGACATCCTGCCGGACGAGGCGGGCCTCTGGCTGTGGTTCGAGGACGTGGTGCGGGAGTGGCTGGAAAGCTACGGTTACCGCAATATCCGCATGCCGCTGTTGGAGCCGACTGCGTTGTTCAAGCGCGCTATCGGTGAGGTGACCGACATCGTCGAGAAGGAGATGTACAGCTTTGAGGACAGCCTCAACGGCGACCAACTCACGCTGCGCCCGGAAGGCACGGCTTCCTGCGTGCGCGCCGCGCTGCAGCACAACCTGCTGTACAATGCGCCGCAGCGTTTGTACTACAGCGGGCCGATGTTCCGCCATGAACGGCCGCAGAAGGGGCGTTACCGCCAGTTTCACCAGATCGGCGTGGAAGCCTTGGGCTTTGCCGGCCCCGACATTGATGCCGAGCAGATACTGATGTGCGCGCGCCTTTGGCACAAGCTGGGATTGCCGGATGTCACTCTGCAGATCAATACACTGGGCGATGTGGCGGCACGGCAGCGTCATCGTGACAAGCTGATTGCGTTTTTCGGGCAGCACAGCGCCGATCTGGATGCCGATGCAACGCGGCGCCTGCACAGCAATCCGCTGCGCATCCTCGACAGCAAGAATCCGGCAATGCAGGAACTGATTGGCGGCGCACCCAGACTGATGGATGAGCTGGAAGACGACGCGCTCAGTCATTTCGAGGGGGTGCAGGCTGTTTTGACACGCCACGAGGTGCCGTTCGAAATCAATACGCGCCTGGTACGCGGCCTGGATTACTACAACCGCACCGTGTTCGAATGGGTTACCACGCGCCTCGGCGCGCAGGGCACCATCTGCGCCGGCGGGCGCTTTGACGGTCTGATCGAACAGATCGGCGGCAAACCTCAGCCTGCCTGCGGATTTGCCATGGGCATCGAACGCCTGCTGGCGCTGTTGCAGGAAGAGGGCATGGAGAGCCCTCCTGTGCCGCTGGACGTGTACCTGGTGCACCAGGGCGAATTGGCGGACAGCATGGCGAGTATGGTGGCGGAGCAGTTGCGCGATGCGGGCTTGCGCGTGCTGCTGCATTGCGGCGGCGGCAGCTTCAAGTCGCAGATGAAAAAGGCGGATGCCAGCAGCGCAAGCTACGCGGTCATCATCGGCGATGACGAGGCACGGGCAGGAATGGCCACACTCAAGCCGCTGCGTGGCGGTGAGCAGGTGAAAGTGGTGCTCGGCGAATTGCCGGGAAGAATTGCCGCGAAGAATTGATGGTCATTTCAGGAAAAATTTCGGTTAAACATTAGGGCAAGGATACAAAAAATGGCAACACTCGATTTGCAGGAACAGGAACAGGTAGATGCATTCAAGGCGTGGTGGAAAGACAATGGCAGAACGGTGTTGTGGACGCTGGCACTGGTGATAGGCGGGATCATTGGAACGCAAGCGTGGCAATCTTACAAAGTGACCAAGCGAACCGAGGCCGCCATGATGTTTTCCGAATTGATGAAACAGGCTGCCAGCAACGATCCAAAGCGCATCAACGATGCAGCAGCGGCAGTAATCGATAAGTACGGTTCCAGCGCTTACGCACCGCGGGCTGCACTGGTGGCGGCGCAGGCCAATATCCAGGCCAGGGATGCGGCGCGTGCCAAGACGCAATTGCAATGGGTGATCGACCATGCCGATGAGGACGGGTTAAAAAATGTGGCCAGGCTCAAGCTGGCCAGCGTGCTGCTGGACGAGAAAAATTATGCCGATGCGCTCAAGCTGCTTGATGCGACCCATGCGGACGCATACACCGGCCTGTATGTCGATCTCAAGGGGGATGTGCTGAATGCGCAGGGCAAGACCGAGGAAGCGCGCGCCGCATACCAGGATGCGTTCAACAGGCTCGATGCCAAGAGCATGTACCGCAGCCTGATCCAGATGAAACTGGATGCGCTCGGAGGCGCGAAGTGACATTCCGCACCCCTGCCATAGCTGCGCTGCTGATTGTGTTGCTGGCTGGTTGCTCGACTTTTCTGGACAACATATCCGGCACAAAGCCAAAGGTGCCGGCCAAGCTTGTTGAATTCAAGCAGACCGCCACGCTTCAACTGCGCTGGAGCAGCGACATCGGCAAGTCGGGCAGCAATGCGTTGCAGCCGGCAGTAATGGGCGGCGCGGTCTATGCTGCAAATGCGAAGGGCGATGTGTTCCGCCTGGAGGGCACGACGGGCAAGCAGTTGTGGCGTGCCAATGCGGGATTTGCCGTTACCGCCGGGGTAGGAACGGGTGATGGTCTGGTTCTGGCCGGTGGTGAAAAAGGTGACCTAGCGGCATTTGAAGAGGATGGCAAGCTGCGCTGGAAGGTCAAGGTTTCGAGCGAAATATTGAGCGCGCCGCGGGTAGCCAATGGGATTGTGGTGGTGCGCACCGGGGACGGACGCATTGCCGGGTTGAGTGCGCTGGATGGCAGGCGCCAGTGGCTCTATGAGCGTGCCACGCCCTCGCTGATTGTGCGCAGCCATGGCGGCGTCAGCATTGCGAACGGCACCGTATACGCCGGTTTTGCCGCGGGCAAGCTGGCGGCAATCGGACTGAATAATGGCATTGTCATATGGGAGGCGGCGGTGTCGCAGCCGCGCGGCAATACCGAACTGGAGCGCATCAGTGACATTACCAGCGCGCCGGTGGTGGATGATGACCAGGTTTGCGCCGTGGCCTTCCAGGGGCGTGCGGCATGCTTCGACCTGAAGCGGGGCAGCCTGCTGTGGAGCCGGGAACTGTCCAGCGACAAGGGCATGGCCTTGCAGGGAAAGTATCTCTATGTGACCGATGCCAACGGCGTGGTGTCCGCGCTGGACAAGAGCAGCGGCAGTTCGCTGTGGAAGAATGACCAACTGTCCTTGCGATCCGTTTCTGCACCTTATGTGCCCGGCAAGCATGTGGTGGTAGGCGATTTTGAAGGCTATCTGCATGCTCTGGGCCTCGAGGATGGCAGCCTGGCGGCCCGCATCAGGGCCGATAGCAGCGCCATCCTGGCGGCACCTGTAGAACTCGACGGCGGCGTGCTGGTGCAGACCAGCGGCGGCGGTTTGTACTCGGTGGCGATCCACTAACTATTTTCAGCCTTCTTCCGCGCTTTAGCGCAACCCATCTTCTGCTTGCGGGAGAAGGGCCGGGGGAGAGGGATTCATAACCGGAAGCCTGATATGTTGCCCACCCTGGTTTTAGTCGGACGTCCCAACGTCGGCAAATCCACATTGTTCAATCGCCTCACGCGCAGCCGCGACGCCCTGGTGGCAGACCAGCCTGGGCTGACGCGCGACCGCCACTATGGACGCGGACGCGTCGGCGAACGGCCTTTTCTGGTGGTGGACACCGGTGGCCTGGAGCCTGTTGCCAAGGAAGGCATACTGTTCGAGATGGCCAAGCAGACGCGCCAAGCGGTGGACGAAGCAGACATCGTGCTGTTTCTGGTGGATGGCCGCCAGGGACTGACCCCGCAGGACAAAATCATCGCCGAGCAATTGCGCAAAACCGGGCGCCCCGTGCTGCTGCTGGTCAACAAGGCAGAGGGCATGCAGCGCGTTGCCGTCACCAACGAATTTTTCGAGCTGGGCCTGGGCGAACCGCTGCCGATCTCCTCGGCGCATGGCGATAATGTGAGCGAGATGGTAGAACTCGCGCTGGAAGAATTGCCGCCGCAGGAAGAGATTGAAGAGAAAGAATCCGATCATCCCAAGCTGGCCATCGTCGGCCGACCCAACGTCGGTAAGTCCACGCTGGTGAATGCGATCCTGGGCGAAGAGCGGGTCATTGCGTACGACCAGCCCGGCACGACGCGCGACAGCATTTACATCGACTTTGAGCGCGCAGGAAAGCACTACACCATCATCGACACTGCCGGCGTGCGCCGGCGCGGCAAGATCGACGAAGCCATCGAAAAATTTTCCGTGATAAAAACCCTGCAAGCGGTGGAAGACGCCAACGTAGTGGTGCTGGTAGTGGATGCGCAGCAGGCCATTACCGAGCAGGATGCGCACATCGCCGACTTTGTGCTGCAAGCGGGAAGGGCCCTGGTGCTGGCAGTGAACAAGTGGGATGGCCTGGACGATTACCAGCGCGACACCGTCAAGCGCGACATCGACCGCAAGCTGCATTTCCTCAGCTTCGCCAAGCTGCATTTCATCTCGGCACTGCACGGCAACGGCGTGCCCGGCGTGCTGAAGTCGGTGGATCAGGCGTATGCCGCCGCGATGGCCAAGATGCCCACTCCAAAGCTGACGCGGGTGCTCATCGACGCAGTGGAAAAGCAGCAGCCCCCGCGTGGGCAGTTCCGCCCCAAGATGCGCTATGCCCATCAGGGCGGCAGCAACCCGCCGCTGATTGTGATTCACGGCAGCGCGCTGGACAAAATTCCGGATAGCTACCGGCGCTATCTGGAACGCACTTTCTGCGAAGCATTCAACCTGCAAGGTACGCCGCTCAGGATCGAATTCAAGGCGGGCAAGAATCCGTTTGCCAACAAGGCGCCCAAGCCGCTCACCGAAAGCGAGGAGCGCGCCGCCCATCGCGCGCGCATTCGCGGGCGCAGGCTGTACGGCCGCTGAGGAGATTTATCGGCTGTTGGTCGTGAGCGCGGGACGGCTAGCCGATCAAATGCTGCACATGCGCACGCTCATCCAGTAATTCGCGGTAGCTTTCCTGCATGTGCTGGCGGCCAAGCTCGCTGATCGGCAGGCCTTGCACAATTTTGTAATGGCCGTTGCGGCAGGTCACAGGGAAGCCGTACACCACGCCGGCAGGTATGCCGTAGCTGCCATCCGAAGGTACGCTCATCGTTACCCAATCGTTATGGTGTGAGCCAAGCATCCAGTCATGCACGTGACCGATCGCCGCATTGGCCGCGCTGGCTGCACTGCTCAGGCCGCGCGCGTTAATGACCTCCGCGCCACGCTTCTGCACGGTGGGGATAAACTCGCTTTCGATCCAGGCGTGATCCGCCAGGATGTCGAGCACCTTGCGTCCGCGGATTTCAGCATGGGACAGATCAGGGTATTGCGTGCCTGAATGATTTCCCCATACCACCATTTTCATGATGTCACGAATCGGCTGGAACAGCTTGATCGCCACCTGCGCGATGGCGCGGTTGTGGTCCAGGCGCATCATCGCGGTGAAGTTTCTGGGGTCGAGGTCGGGCGCGTTGCTCATGGCGATCAGTGCATTGGTGTTGGCCGGGTTGCCCACCACCAGAACCTTCACGTGGCGCGCCGCAACTTCGTTCAGGATTTTGCCCTGTTCCGAAAAGATCACCCCGTTGGCCTCGATCAGGTCTTTGCGCTCCATGCCCTTGCTGCGCGGACGCGCGCCGACCATCAATACCACCTCGGCATCGCGAAAGGCGACCCGGGGGTCATCGGTGACGATGACCTGCTGCAACATGGGATACACGCAATCTTCCAGTTCCATCGCCACGCCGCGCAGTGCCTGCTGCGCCTGGGGCATGTCGAGCAATTGCAGGATGATAGGCTGCTCGCGCCCCAGCATGTCGCCGTTGGCAATGCGAAACAACAGGCTGTAACCGATCTGGCCGGCAGCGCCAGTGATGGCAACACGGATGGGGGCTTTCATGGTGTCTCCTGAGCGTGATTGAAGTGCGGGTATTCTGCCAGTGTTCGGAGCTGAGGCAAAGGGGAGGACCAAGGATTTATCCCGGATTACCCAACTCAAGTTGAAACCACGCACTCGACATGGAGATTTGCCATGCGTATTCTCAGCACCGATTTCATTATTCAAGGAGCAATGTGAAATGACCGATATAAACAAAATCACCAGAGCGCTACGCGAGTTTCGCGATGAGAGAGACTGGGCGCAGTTTCATAATCCCAAGGATCTTGTGATTGCATTGAGCGTTGAAGCCAACGAGCTGCTTGAGGTTTTTCTGTGGAAGTCTGCGGAAGAAGCAGAGTTAAGCCGGGTAAAGGAGGAGCTCGCTGATGTCTTTGCCTTTGCGTTCCTGATTGCGGATAAGTATGGCCTGGATGTTCAGCAAATCATCAATGAAAAAATCGTGAAAAACAAATTGAAGTACCCCGTCGAAAAAGCCAGGGGTTCCGCGAAGAAATATAACGAGCTGTAACCCCGGTCCGGTTTGGAATCATTGCGGTGCGGGATTGATAATCGGGTTGACGTGCAGTCGGATGCCGGGTAGATTTCTGTAAAACGAGGCGCTGAGATTCTTGGGTCGTAGCAGCCACCATGGAACATCGCAATTTGATTTTGCTTTATTACGTACTTATCTCATGCCTCCAAGCAACGCCAAAGCCATTCTTCTGATCGAGCTGCTGGAAACAGAGCGGCCTTATCACATCGCGGAAGTCATCGAAAGTTTCTACGCCATCATCAACGCGCATGGCGGAAGCCATGTTAACACTGCCGGTAGAAAAATTGTTTGCACACTCACCAGCCCCGATATGGCGGCGGAAACCGCTTGCGAACTGATGGCATGCAACTTTCCCGGAAGATCGCCGTTGCATCCGGTTGCGCGCATGTGCATCTGCCAATTGCCGGGCGTGGCCGATCCCAAGGAGGCACACGCCCAGGCCATTGCCGCGGCGGTGCGCGAACTGGTCAAAGCCAGCCCCGGCCAGATCGTCGCTACTCAGGAAACCGCAGAAAACCTTTCTGACGAATACGAAGTCAAGTTTGGCGCATCTGGCATCAATGCAGGCATGCGCGTGTTTGAAATTACGCGGTCATCCAGTTCGATGGATTATGATACGACACGGATAGTGACACCGGCTGACCGTTCCCGTGCGGCGCTGGCAGAATCCCCTGGTAAACAGGTCCACCTGCGCTGGCGCGGGAAGGACCAGACAAAGCGCGAGTTTGTGCTGAACAACGTGCATCCGGTTGCCACCTTCGGGCGCGAGGAGGGGAACGATATCGTGATTGAGAGTACGACGGCATCGCGCCGGCATGGGAAGATCGAGTGCCATCGCGACAATATTTTGATCATCGATGAAAGCACCAACGGCACTTTTGTTTTTCCGAATACTGGCGACAAATTCTTGGTGCACCGAGACAAGAAAATCCTGCCGCTACGCGGCTATATCAGTCTCGGCGAGAAATTGAATGCCGATCATCCATCTACCATCCACTTCGTTATCGGGTTCTCGGTGGGCTGACCGACCTTTGCGGGATTAAATTCCGGTCATCGCCTTTACGTCAAGCTTCCAATTGTCCGGGTTCTCGACGCTTGCAATTGAATCCGGCAACTTGGAAAGATCAACCAGCTCCGGAAAAATGGGCTCGTTGACTTTTGTTGAAAAGAACACCTTTACGATCGGCGTGGTCAGACTTTTTGCCGTCTGTTCCGCCACGACTGCCAAGCGCCCCGATTTCAGCTTAACCAGAGTCCCGGTCGGATATATTCCAATGGCTTTGACGAATGCATGAAACACCGTCTGGTCGAAATACCTGCTCTGCAACTCGGCGATTTTGCGGATCGCATCAGCAGGCGATATCGCTTTCTTGTAGCAGCTGTCAGAGGTCATTGCGTCATATACATCACATATTGCGCCCATTCGGGCAAATACTGATATCGCCTCGCCGGACAGTTTTCTCGGATACCCTGTGCCATCCATGCGCTCGTGATGGTGCAGGCAAACATCCAGCATGATGTCGTCCACGTCATGACATGGTTTGAGAATTTCCCATCCGCGCTGTGAATGGGTCTTGATGATTTCAAACTCAACATCGGTAAGCTTGCCCGGTTTGTTGAGCACATCGTCGGGAACCATCATCTTTCCGATGTCGTGCAGCAAACCAGCCATTCCCAGGCTTCTCAGGGTGTCCTTCTCCATGCCCATCTGTTTGCCCAAGGCAATCATCAGGGTACTCACGGCCACAGAATGCATGTAGGCATGGTCGTCCCTGCTCTTCAAGCGCGACAGGCTGAGTAAGGCGCTCGAGTTGCGCGAAACAGACTGGGTAATTTCTTCCACCAGCGAAATCGCCTCCTCGACTTGCAGCGCATTGCCCAGACGTGCCTCCCTGAAAATGAAGGAAACTATTTTTTTGGATTTGGCATGCAATTTTCGGGCGTTATGAATTTCTTCCTGGAACGGGATGCGAGGCTCGGCCTTTTTTTGGCTTTCCGCAGTCGGGATTGCCGCTTCCTTCTTATTTGATGCGGTGGGAGCAGCCTCGACATCCAGGCCCTTTGCAGTGTCAATCGTGACTTCTGCAATGCCGCACTCCTGCAGTGCCTTCAGGTCTTTTTGGTCAATCAGCTCAAATGCTTTTTTCCAGAATGGATGATAGATCCAGCTTCCGCAGAGTTCATGAATGAACATCCCGAGCCTTACATCCTGGACTTTGATTTTCTTCAACATGTCTTACCTGCGGTGCCTTGGAAGCATAAGAGGGGGCAGTTTTGAGTTTTTCGCACTTTCCATTCGCTTAACGGAAATATCGGCATGCCGCTGGGAAAGTTAAGGATTGATTACTGAATATAATTCTATACCTCATATAACGCTTATTGCACACCTCATGCTTACGGCTTGTAGTATTCACACAGCAATCGGGGTGAATTTACCGGAGGGGGCCGGTGAACTGAGCCGGCAAATAGGCTGAAGTTGTTCTTGGCAGACTGATCAATGCGCAAGGAAGCGCTTGATCAGGCCATTGGTCGAAGCGTCATGGGAGGATGCGTCTTGTTTGCCCTGAAGCTCGGGCAGCAATTTTCCGGCAAGCTGTTTGCCGAATTCAACGCCCCATTGGTCAAATGCATTGATGTTCCAAACCACGCTTTGCACGAACACTTTGTGTTCGTAAAGGGCGACCAGCATTCCCATGGTGTACGGATCGAGCCGGTCAAACAACAGGGTGTTACTTGGGCGATTGCCCGGGAAGACTTTGTAGGGAAGCAGTGTTTCCAGCGCTTCGCCACTGAGTCCTTGCGCCACGAGTTCGGCACGCGCTTCCTCCTCCGTTTTGCCCAGCATCAATGCCTCGGTCTGCGCGAAGCAGTTCGCCAGCAACATGGCATGGTGCTCACCCAACGGGTTGTGGCTGGTTATTGGCGCCAGGAAATCGGCTGGCACCATGCGCGTTCCCTGGTGTATCAGCTGGTAGAAGGAATGCTGGCCGTTTGTGCCGGGTTCACCCCATACCACCATGTGCGTCGCATAATCCACATCGTGGCCGTCGCGATCCACGCGCTTGCCATTGCTTTCCATTTCCAGCTGTTGCAGGTAGGCAGGAAAGTGCTGCAGATATTGGTCGTAGGGCAGGATGGCATACGATGCCGCGTCAAAGAAATTGGCGTACCAGATGCCGAGCAGGCCGAGTATCACCGGCATGTTTTTTTCGAAGGGCGTTTCACGGAAGTGCTGGTCCATGGCATGTCCTCCTGCAAGCAGGCGTTCAAAATTATCCATGCCAATATAAAGCGCGATGGGCAGGCCTATTGCCGACCACACCGAATAGCGTCCTCCGACCCAGTCCCAGAACTCGAACACGTTGTCCGGGTTGATGCCGAATTTGGAGGTTTCGGCGAGATTGGTCGAGACGGCAGCGAAATGTTTGGCGACTGCATCTTCGGAACCCAAGTGATTAACCAGCCAAGTTCGTGCGGACCGGGCGTTGGTAAGCGTCTCCTGGGTGGTGAAAGTCTTTGAGCTGATGATAAACAGCGTGGTCTCAGGATCGAGGGGCCTGAGCGTTTCTATCAGGTCAGTGGCGTCGACATTGGAAACGAAATGCGCATTCAGTTGCGTGCTGGCATAAGGCTTGAGCGCCTCGCTGATCATCTGTGGTCCCAGCGAAGAGCCGCCGATGCCGATGTTGACCACATCCCGGAGTGGCTTGCCGGTGTGCCCACGCAGCGAGCCATCGCGTACCGCGCCGCAGAAACGCCGCATATGATCGCGGACACGCAGCACATCAGGCACCACATCTTTGCCATCCGTATAAACCGAAGCGCCGTGCGGTGCGCGCAATGCTGTATGTAATACCGCACGCTGTTCAGTGGTGTTGATTTTATCGCCATTGAACATGCGTGTGATCCAGTCATCCAGTTTCGACTGGCGCACCAGGCTCAGCAGCAGCCGGAGCGTTTCTTCGCTGGCGACATTTTTTGAGTAATCCAGCAGCAGGCCGTCCAGCTGCAGCGAAAACTTGTCGAAGCGCGCCGGGTCGGCGGCAAACATCCCGCGCATGGTTTGTTTGCTGATGGCTGCGTGATGGGCCGTTAGAGCTTGCCAGGCAGGGGAGCGCGTCAGGTTCGACATAATTTATTCAATACAAGTGCAGGATGGGTGAGAAACGGTGAGGGCTCTGCGCTACTTTAGTTATTGCCCACCCGGGAAATGCAAATCACGCTTGCGCGTCGAGCATCGCATCAATATCCGCTTCGGCGCATAGCCAGTCCTGCATTTCATAGCCCCCGTGGAAACCACGCTGTTCTGCGCGAAAATACGCTGCCGTTGCGATCATGTGATAGCGCTCTTCTGGCGATGCGGTTGTCTTCTTGGTGCTCTTCCGGACCGGGCTCTTGCGGGTTGCGGGAGCCTTGGTTGCCCCGACCTCAGCCGGCGCCGGCTTTGCGGCTTTGGGTGTGCTGGCTTTCTTTAGCGTAGTTGCAGCAGTTTTTGCTTTTGCCGCAGGTTTTTTAACGGCAGTGGCTTCTGCAACGGTTTTCTTGGCGGCTGGCTTTTTTGCCGTTGTGCCGGTTGCCGTCTTGGTAGTGGTTTTCTTGCTGGTTGTGACCATGATTCGCCTCTTCTTGAAAATTGGTGTTTGTATGTTTGTTATTATAATTGGGGTTAAGCCGGTGCCAGCATTATACCCGCCAGCGGCGGCAATTCGATCTCGGCGGAAAAAGGCTGACCCATCCATGGCACCTGCTCGGCATGTATTTCGCCGGCATTACCCATGTTGGTGCCGCCATAATATTGGGAATCGCTATTGAAGATTTCCCGGTATGCGCAATTGAACGGCAGCCCGATGCGATAGCGATTGCGCGGCACCGGTGTGAAATTCAGGGCGACGATAACAGTTTCGCCATGACGCCCACGGCGCAGGAACGAGAGCAGCGAGCGTTCGGCATCCTGGCAGTCCAGCCACGAAAAACCGCTTTGCATGAAATCTTGCTCGTATAGCGCCGGCAGGTCGCGGTAAAGATGATTCAGGTCGTGTGCCAGGCTGTGTATGCCGCGATGGAACTCAATGCCAAGCTGGTGCCAGTCCACTTCCCAGCTCGAGCGCCATTCGGGGCCTTGGCCGAATTCGTTACCCATGAAGTTGAGCTTCTTGCCCGGGCTGGCCATCTGATAGGTCAGCAACAGACGCAAATTCGCAAATTTCTGCCAAGTATCGCCAGGCATCTTGTCGAGCAGCGAGCCCTTGCCATGCACTACTTCGTCATGCGAGAACGGCAGTATGAAATTTTCGGTGTAGGCATAAAGCTGGCTGAAGGTGAGCTGGTTGAGATGATAGCAGCGGTGCACCGGATCAAGTTTCATGAAGCTGAGCGTGTCGTTCATCCAGCCCATGTTCCACTTTATGGAAAAGCCCAGACCGCCGAGATATACCGGGCGCGACACAGCAGGCCATGACGTGGATTCCTCGGCCAGCGTCAGCGCACCCGGGAATACATCATGCACCATGATGTTGAGCTCGTGCAGGAATGTGATGGCATCCAGGTTTTCACGCCCGCCGTATTGGTTCGGTATCCATTCGCCTTCCTTGCGCGAATAGTCGAGGTACAGCATGGACGCCACTGCATCCACACGCAGGCCGTCGAAGTGGAATTGCGACAGCCAATAGTGCGCGCTCGACAGCAGGAAGCTTTTTACCTCGTTGCGCCCGTAGTTGAATATGTGCGTGCCCCAGTCCTGGTGAAAACCCAGGCGCGGATCCTCATGTTCATAAAGCGCTGTGCCATCAAAGTGTGCCAGCGCAAATGAGTCCTGCGGGAAATGCGCCGGCACCCAGTCAAGCAACACGCCGATACCGGCCTGGTGGCAGCTGTCGACAAAGTAACTGAGGTCATCCGGTGAACCAAAACGGCTGCTGGCAGCGAAATAGCCGGTGGTCTGATACCCCCACGATTCATCGAGCGGGTGTTCCGAAACGGGCATCAGTTCGACATGGGTGTAGCCCATGTCCTTGATGTAGGGAATCAGATGCTCAGCCAGCTGGCGGTAGGTATAGAAGCTTCCGTCGGGATGGCGTTTCCACGAACCTGCATGCATTTCATAGACATTGAGCGGGGCATGCAGCCAGTCCCAGCTGCCGCGTTGCGCCATCCATTCCGCATCCTGCCAGGCGTGATTAATGGTCGGGGCAGCGCGCGCAGCAGTGCCGGGGCGCACTTCGAATGCGTTGGCATAGGGGTCAGTCTTGACCAGCAACGCGCCCGCGCGGTTGCGGATTTCGAACTTGTACAGTGCGCCTTGTGCAACCCCGGGAATGAACAATTCCCACACGCCGCTGGAGCCGTGCACACCCATCAGGGAGATGCGCCCATCCCAGCGGTTGAATTCCCCCACCACGCTGACTCGCTCGGCATTCGGCGCCCATACTGCAAAACGTACACCGGATATGCCGTCAATCTGCATCGCATGGGAGCCGAGTATGCGATAACCCTGATGCAGTCTGCCTTCGTTGAACAGGTGCAGATCGAAACTGGAGATTTGCGGAGCAAAGGCATAGGGATCGTGCATAACCCGTTCGACATTGTCCGCCATGCCGGGGCTGTGTTCAGTAACGAGCAACCGGTAGGGGCGGGGCGGTTTGTCACTGCCATGCCATTCAAACAGGCCGTCCGGATGCACACGCTGAAGTGCCTCGCTGCCGCGTACAGTCTCAAGACTGATCGCGCTCGCATAGGGCTGGAATACGCGCACCACGTACCCGTCTTTTTCCCGGTGCAAACCGAGATAGGCGAAGGGGTCATGCAGCCGCCCCTGCAAAAGCAAATCGGTGCGCGAATCGGTTTTTGTATGATGATTTTTTTTCATGATTGTTATTTAATTATAACCACAATTTCTACCAGACTATAACCGCAATCTGATACAGTATGTAAACATTCATCAAGATTGGTGCCCAAGTTATGACTCAGAATAACAAATCCCGTTTGGTGAGTTGGATGACCAAGAACACCTACGCCATGGTTTTGGCGGGGGGGCGCGGTAGCCGGCTGCATCAACTGACAAACTGGCGGGCCAAGCCGGCAGTACCGTTTGGCGGGAAATTCCGCATCATCGATTTCGTGCTGTCGAATTGCGTCAATTCAGGTATCCGCCGCATCGGCGTGGCCACTCAGTACAAATCGCACAGCCTGATCCAGCATGTCCAGCGCGGCTGGAGTTTCCTGAATGGTAAATTTGGCGAGTTCATCGACGTGCTGCCCGCGCAGCAATGGATCGAGGAATCCTGGTACCAAGGGACTGCCGATGCCGTGTTCCAGAATCTGGATATTTTGAAAGAGACCCGGCCCGACTATGTCCTGATTCTTGCGGGCGATCATGTCTACAAAATGGATTATGGCAAGATGCTGGCTTTCCATGTGGAACGCAGGGCTGATATGACTGTTGCCTGCATCGAAGTGCCGATCGACGATGCCAGAAGCTTTGGTGTCATGAGCGTGGATGAAAAATCGAGAGTGGTGGATTTCAACGAGAAACCTGATCAGCCGACGCATATCCCCGGCAAGCCGGACCGGGCGCTGGCCAGCATGGGCATTTATATATTCAATACGAAATTTCTAACGGAGCAATTGACGCGTGATGCGGGTAGTGCGCATTCCAGCCATGATTTTGGCAAGGACATCATCCCGTATCTGGTATCAGAAAAATTCCGCGTATTTGCCCAGAGCTTTGAAGACAGCTGCATAAAATTTGATGGTGGCGTGCCATACTGGCGCGACGTGGGAACAATTGATTCCTACTGGGAGGCAAACATGGAGCTCACCAAGGTGACGCCCGACCTCAATATGTACGATCAGGAATGGCCGATCTGGACATACCAGGAGCAATTGCCCCCGGCCAAGTTTGTGTTCGATGACGACGAGCGCCGTGGTATGGCGGTGGACTCCTTGGTTTCCGGTGGTTGCATCATCAGTGGCGCGGAAGTGCGCCGCTCGCTGCTTTACTCCAACGTGCATGTCCACAGTTATTGCAACATCGAAGACTCCGTGCTCCTGCCCAATGTGAAGGTGGCGCGTCATGCCGTACTGAAGCGTGCCGTGGTGGACAAGAACTGCATCATCCCGGAAGGGTTGACCGTCGGCGTCGATCCAGAGGAAGACAAAAAGCGGTTTTTTGTAACGGATAACGGCATTACGCTGATCACCCCTGAAATGCTGGGGCAGGATGTGCACGGCACATATTGATCTCTGCCATGGCAATTTGCCGTGTGTAATGCTCGCTGATTCAACAGGATTTTCATGACTAAACCCCTCGATCTGGTTTTTCTCTGGCACATGCACCAGCCGGACTACCGCGATTACGCAACAGGTGAGTTCCTGTTGCCGTGGGTGTATCTGCACGCCATCAAGGATTACACCGACATGGCCTACCACCTGGAGCAGTATCCGCGCATCAAGGCGGTCGTAAATTTTGTGCCGGTGCTGCTTGATCAACTGGAAGATTATGAGCAACAGTTCGCCACCGGCCAGATACGTGACCCGTTGTTGCGGCTGCTGGCGAGTGAAAATCTCGATAACCTGAGCGATGCCGAGCGCGACCTCGTGCTGGATAGCTGCTTCCGCAGCAATCACAACAAGATGGTCGCGCCGTATCCTTCCTACAAGCGCCTGTTCGACCTGTTCAAGACACTTGAACCGGGCGGCGAGACCGCGCTTTCCTATTTGTCGGGCCAGTATTTTGCCGACTTGCTGGTCTGGTACCACCTGGTGTGGTGTGGCGAAAGCGTGCGCCGTGAACATGATCTGGTCATCCGCATGATGAGCCAGAATGAAAACTTCGACTATGCGGACCGCAAGCAGTTGTTCGACCTGATTGGCCAGCTTATTACCGGCGTCATTCCGCGTTACCGCAAGCTGGCCAACAGCGGGCAAATCGAAATCTCCGCTACGCCGCATTATCATCCGCTTGCGCCGCTGCTGCTGGATATCAGGAGCGCGCGCGAAAGCATGCCAGACAGCAGTTTGCCAAAGTCACAGTGTTATCCCGGCGGCAGGCGGCGTGTGCAGGCGCACCTTGTTTCCGCCCAGGAAAGCCACCGCATCCGCTTTGGTGTTACCCCGCAAGGCATCTGGCCGGCGGAAGGTGCGGTATCAACCGCTCTGCTGGAAGTGCTGGCAGAGCAACAGTGCCGCTGGGCGGCGAGCGGACAAACTGTGCTGCTCAACAGCCTGCGTGCAGCCGGCGATGCTGCGCCCAATTTTGCAGAATACCTGTATCGTCCCTATCACCTGCAAGGCACGCCAAGTGATGTGCATTGTTTTTTCCGAGATGATCATCTTTCCGATTTGATCGGCTTTGAATATTCGAGCTGGTTTGGCAAGGATGCCGCACTGCATTTTGTCGCCCAACTCGATGCGATTGCGCGAAGGGCGCCAGAGGGGGAAACGCCGCTGGTCAGCATCATTCTGGATGGCGAAAATGCCTGGGAATATTATCCGTATAACGGCTATCACTTCTTGCAGGATATGTATTCTGCGTTGCAGGAGCATGCCGGGATTCGTACTTCGACCTATTCTGACTATCTGGATCGGCGCAAAGCGGAGGGCGAGGTAGGATATGCCAAGGAAGGGGAGTTGCCGCGCCTGGTTGCGGGTAGCTGGGTCTATGGCACGTTCTCCACCTGGATCGGCTCTTCCGACAAAAACCACGCATGGGATTTGCTGTGCATGGCGAAGCAGAATTATGACCTGGTGATGGCGAGCGGGCATCTGACTGAAGCGGAACAGCAGGCTGCGGAAAGGCAGTTGTCTTCATGTGAAAGCTCCGACTGGTTCTGGTGGTTTGGCGACTACAATCCTTCTCACGCAGTAGAGAGCTTCGACCGGCTGTATCGGCACAACCTGATGCAGCTATACCGGCTGTTGAAGCTCCCTGTTCCGGCCAACCTGAACTATCCGATCAGCCACGGCGGTGCTGGCATGCCTGAAGCGGGTGGTGCGATGCGGCGTAGCACCTGATGGACTTGACGAAACGCGGCAGCGGCATATTGCTCCACCCAACGTCGCTTCCAGGCGCGTTCGGTGGAGGCGTGTTTGGCGCAGACGCATGCAAGTTTGTCGACTGGCTGGTAAGCGCTGGTCAAACGTATTGGCAAGTCCTGCCGCTGGGCGAAATCGGTCCGGGGAACTCTCCATACATGAGCAGTTCGGCGTTCGCTGGCAGCCTGCTTCTGATTGATCTCTCCGAATTGGCTAGCCAAGGCTGGCTCAGCCACGAGGATCTGGCCCCTCATCAGGAATTTCGCACCGACCGGATAGATTTTGCACTTATCCAGCCATATCGCATGGAACGGCTGCGTCGAGCAGCCAGGAATTTTTTTGCGAATCGTAATGAACATGTGTTCTGGCTATATGAAGAGTATTGCAGCGCCGAAAGCGTCTGGCTGGAAGACTACGCATTATTCATGACGATAGCCGAGTATGAACATTGGCGAGATTGGGATCAATGGCCGAAAAATCTGGCGCTCAGAGATCCGCAAGCGCTGCTCAATGTAAAAATGTCATACCCTGATGAAATCGGCTTCTGGAAATTTTGCCAATGGTGCTTTTCGCGCCAATGGACCAAATTGAAACAATATGCCAACGAGCGCGGAGTGCGGATTATCGGCGATGTTCCGATATTTGTGGCTTATCAGAGTGCCGACGTATGGGCGCATCAGGGCCTGTTCGAGCTGGATGCAAACGGACGTCCCTCCGTTGTTGCAGGTGTTCCGCCCGATTACTTCAGTGAAACCGGACAGCTCTGGGGTAATCCGCTCTATCGCTGGGACATCCATGAAGAGACGGGATTTGCGTGGTGGATCGCGCGCCTGCGACATGCACTGCAGATTGCCGATCTGGTGCGCATCGATCATTTCCGGGGTTTTGCCGCTTACTGGGAAGTACCTGCAGATGCTCCCAATGCCATCACCGGAAAGTGGGTGCCCGGCCCAGGGGAAAAACTGTTCGAAGCTTTCGAAAAAACTTTTCCGACCCTCCCTGTTATCGCCGAAGATCTGGGATTGATTACGCCCGACGTGATAGAACTGCGCGACAGATTCAAGCTGCCGGGCATGCGCATCCTGCAGTTTGCCTTTGGTGATGGAGATATCAACCACTTTTTGCCGCACCACTATGTGCAAAACACCGTCGCCTATACAGGAACTCACGACAATGACACATCCATCGGATGGTGGAGCACTCTGTCCGATCATGAAAGAGCTTTTGCCCAGCACTATCTTGCCAGCGATGGACGTGCGATTAATTGGGACATGATGCGCGCTCTTTCCAAATCGCTGGCAAACCTAGTCGTGTTCCCCATGCAGGATGTGCTTGGCCTTTCCAGCGAACATCGCATGAACTTTCCCGGCCAGCCAACTGGAAACTGGGAGTGGAGATTTTCATGGGATCAGGTTCGGCCAGAGCATACGATGGCACTGGCGATGATGTCGGCGGAAAATGGGCGTGGTCCGGCAGGGGGGTAATCGCTTCGCTCACATGCGCGCGATGTTATGCCAGAACTGAAAACTACTGCTGGCTAAAGACAACTTCGCCGGGAGTGGCCCGGCAACCATGCATATCTCTCAACTTTCCAGTAACGCCGCTTCCAGATAAACATCTACCGCGCTCACCGGAGCAATAGCCGCAGCCGGAATGGCCACGCCATTGCGCCAATCCCTGACTGCCTGCCGCTTTGCCTCCCCCGTCACCAGAAACATGACCTGACGCGCCGCACTCAAGCGGCGTGCGCTGAGCGAGACACGCTCGGGCGGAGGCTTGGGTGCGTCGAACACGGCAATAGCAGCTGGCGCATTCGGTGCGTTACCCAGTTCATGGCCGGGAAACAGGCTGGCGGTATGTCCATCTTCGCCCAAGCCCAGCAAGACCAGATCGAACAGTTCGATTCCTGCCAGCGTTTGCGCATAATTGTTGGCTGCAATTTCAGCGCCCCTCTGTGCAGGAATGAGATGAATCTGCTCGCGCGGGATGGCGACATGATCCAGCCAGACCAGCGCGGCCATGCGGCTGTTGCGCTCGGCGTGATCGGGTGGCAGGCAGCGCTCGTCGCCGAAATACACATGCCATGCTGTCCATTCCGTTTTAGTCCCGCGCAGCGACTCATAAATACGGCGCGGCGTCGTGCCGCCGGCCAGCACGATATGGAATGCTCCGTGCAGATCGATTGCCTGCCGCGCGGCAAGGAGTATCGTCTGTACTGCTGCCTGCTCCAGTTCGCCGGTCGTGCTGTACGCATGCCAGCGGCATTGCTGTGCAGAAATATTTTCTAAAGAAGGCACGTATTCTTCCGATAGTATTGCGTTGACCTATGTTATTTTACGGCTGCTCAAGTCAGTTTGCGCAGTTAATTATTTATCTAGTGGGAGGGGCGTTATGCGTATGGCGATGGTAGGGCTGGGCAAGATGGGCGGCAACATGGTGCGCAGATTGCGCCGGGGCGGCGTCGAGGTAGTGGGGTACGACCGTGCGGCTGAGGTGGTCGCGCAACTGGCCAAGGACGAAGGCATGATCGCTGCGACTTCGGTGGAGGACGCCGTCGCGAAATTATCCGGCCCGCGCATTGTGTGGCTGATGCTGCCGAGCGGAGATCCGACCGAGCAGCAAATCCGCGCGCTTGCGCCGCTGTTGAGCAAAGGCGACATCATCGTCGATGGTGGCAACTCGAATTACCATGACAGCCAGCGGCGCGGCGCCTGGCTGGCGGAGCAGGGCATAGGCTTCATGGATTCCGGCACCTCGGGCGGTATCTGGGGATTGGAAAATGGCTATTGTCTGATGGTCGGGGCGACACCCGAGGTAGCGCAAACCATGACTCCGATACTGCAAGCGCTGGCGCCTGCTCCGGATCGCGGCTGGGCGCATGTGGGTCCGGTCGGTTCTGGGCATTTCACCAAGATGATACATAACGGTATCGAGTACGGCATGATGCAGTCCTTTGCCGAAGGACTGGAATTGCTGCGCGGCAAGCAGGAGTTTGCGCTCGACCTGGCGCAGATTACCGAGTTGTGGCGGCATAGTTCGGTGGTGCGCAGCTGGTTGCTGGATTTGACCGCTGAAGCACTGCAGCATGACCAGAATCTGGATAGCGTGGCGCCTTATGTGCCGGACTCCGGCGAAGGACGCTGGACGGTGGTGGAGGCGATAGATCAGGGCGTCGCGGCGCCGGTGCTGACGCTGGCGTTGCAGATGCGCTTTACCAGCCAGGACGAAACCGGCTACGGTTATCGTCTGCTGTCCACCATGCGCAATGCTTTTGGCGGCCACGCGGTCAAGCACACGAACGGATAAACATGAAAATCCTGGAACCTTGTACGCTGGTGATATTTGGCGCTGCCGGTAACCTGAGCCGGCGCAAACTCATACCCTCCCTGTTCCGCCTGGAAATGGCCGGGCGCCTGCCGGAGCGCATGGCGATAGTCGGCTGCGGGATTGAGCAGCGCGAGCGCGGGCAATGGATAGATGAGGTGAATGGGATGCTGCAGCCGCTCTTTCCGCAAGATATCGACAAGGCTGCACTGGAACGGTTCTGCACGCGCATGCACTACCATACCAGCCCGCCCGGTGACGAAGCAGCGTCTCTCCGGTTGCAACAGACCCTGGAAGGCAGTGCAGATTTTCCGCCCAACGTCGTGTTTTACATGGCGGTGCGCCCGGCGGAGTTTCCGGCCATTATCGACAGCCTCGGCGAAGTGGGCCTGCTCAAGGAAAAAAATGGCTGGAGGCGCGTGGTGATCGAAAAGCCTTTCGGCTACGATCTGCTGAGCGCGCAAACGCTGCAAAGGGGCTTGTACAAGCATCTGAACGAGCCGCAGATTTACCGCATCGATCATTACCTCGGCAAGGGCACGGTGCAGAACGTGATGGTGTTCCGCTTTGCCAACCTGCTGCTGGAGCCGCTGTGGAACCACCACTACATCGATCATGTGCAGATCACCCACTCCGAGACCATCGGCATCGAGGGGCGCGCCGATTACTATGAAGGAGCCGGTGCGCTGCGCGACATGATCCAGAGCCATTTGATGCAACTGCTTGCGCTGGTGGCGATGGAGCCGCCGGTGTCGATGTCGGCCGAACACTTGCGCGACGAAAAGGTGAAAGTGCTGAAAGCGGTTCGCCCGATCACGCAGAATGCGGTGCATGCCCACGCATTCCGCGGCCAGTACGCCAGTGGCAGCATAGATGGCAAGCCGGTCCCCGGCTATCTGGAAGAGGCGGGAGTGGCTGCGGACAGCACCACGGAAACTTACGCCGCGCTGAAATTGTTCATCGACAACTGGCGCTGGGCGGGGGTGCCGTTCTACCTGCGTACCGGCAAGCGCATGGCGGAAGGCAGCTCGGCTATCTGCATTCGTTTCAAGAGCCCGCCGCAGGATTTGCTGCGCCATACACGCCATGGCCCATCGCAGCCGAACTGGATCATGCTGGGCATCCAGCCCAACGACTGTCTGAAAATGGAAATGCAGGTCAAGGTGCCGGGGCTGGACTTGCACACGCGCGCCATCAGCCTGGACGCCACTTACCGCAAGGACAGCGATGAAGATTTTGATGCGTATGCCGGCCTGTTGCTGGACGTGATGCAGGGCGACCAATCGCTGTTCCTGCGCATCGATGAAGTGGAAAACGCATGGCGCGTGGTGGACCCGATACTTAAGGTCTGGGCGATGGAGCGGGATTTCATCAACGTCTATCAGGCGGGCACCTGGGGGCCGCGCGGCACCTACCGCCTGTTCGATCGCGACGACCAGTTCTGGCGTCATTCGCTTGATCTGGATGGCGCAGATTTGCAGGCTTACTGACAACCGTGAGCTATTTTCTGGCGGGCGACATCGGCGGTACCAAGACGCTGTTGCAGATCGGAGCGGCAGACGGGACGTGCGCGCCGCTGCTGCAAAAATCCTACCCCAGCGCCGGATATGCCGGGCTGTCCGAGATGATGGATGAATTCTTGCGTGAGGCGGGCACAACTGACATTACTTCTGCCTGCTTTGCGCTGGCCGGCCCTGTTTCCGGCAGGCGGGTGAAGCTGACCAATTTGCCGTGGGAAGTGGATGCAGACGCGCTTGCCGCGCGCTTTGCGATTGGCCGCGTTGCGCTGATCAATGATTTCGAGGCAGTGGGCCTGGGCATCGCGGCGCTGCAGCCAGACGACCTGCTCACCTTGCAGGCTGGTGAGCCGCAAGCGCACGGGGTGCGCGTGGCGGTGGGCGCGGGCACCGGCCTGGGCGTGGCGTGGCTATCCTGGCAAAACGGAGGCTATGCGGTGCATCCATCGGAAGGCGGTCACATGGATTTCGCTCCGGCGGATGCCACCCAATATGAGCTGTTGCGCTATTTGCAGCAACGTCACGGCCATGTCTCCTATGAGCGCATCGTTTCAGGCCCCGGGCTGGTGGCGATTTTTGAGTTTCTGCGCGACAGTGGCCACGCCATTCCTTCGGCGCCACTGGTTGCAGCGATGCAGGAGGGGGATGTTGCTGCGGTGATTGCGCAATTCGCCAGTCACGGCGAAACTGCCGCCTGCATGGCGCTTGAATTATTCATTTCGATTTACGGCGCTTTCACCGGCAATCTGGCACTGCTCGCGCTGCCACGTGGCGGAATATTTATCGCCGGCGGGATCGCTGCAAAAATTGCCGCACAGATGCAGGCCGGCGATTTTCTACGCGCCTTCAGGGATAAAGGCCGTTTTGCGGGATTGCTCCAAACCTTGCCCGTGCATATCGTGATTAATCCGCAGGTCGGGCTGCTGGGAGCCGGCTTGTGCGCACGGCGCACCGGTTAAATTCGCACTGCATTTGCAGTGCGCGTGGATAAATTCCAAAAGCACCCGAATTGATATCGACCATTTATGAGATTGGAAAGAAGATGCCTAAACCTTTGAAAAAATCTTCCATCGTGCACAAGAAACTCGCTTCCGATGCGGGCTCCATCCGGCAGTCTCTTGCCGACCGCTTGACCTATTCTGTTGGCAAGGATTCCATTACTGCCACGGATCGCGACTGGTTCTTTACCGCCGCATATGTGGCGCGTGATCGCTTGATCGACCGCTGGATGGAAACCATGCGCAGCTATTACGACAAGGATGCCAAGCGGGTTTACTATTTTTCCATGGAATTCCTGATGGGGCGCACGCTGATGAACAGCCTGCACAACTTGGGCTTTGAGCAGGAATACCGCCAGGCGCTGCGTGAATTAGGCGTCGACCTGGAAAAGGTGCGGGAAATGGAGCATGACGCTGCGCTTGGGAATGGCGGCTTGGGGCGGCTTGCGGCCTGCTTCCTGGATTCCATGGCGACGCTCAATCTGCCTGGCTACGGCTATGGCATCCGTTATGAGTATGGCATGTTCTCGCAGCGCATCGAAGACGGAAAGCAGGTCGAGCATCCGGACAACTGGCTGCGGTACGGCAACCCGTGGGAATTTCCGCGTCCCGAGGTGCTGTATCAGGTCAAGTTCCATGGACGCGTCATTCAATACGCCGACGAACAGGGCGAAGTGCGCCACCATTGGGTGGATTCGGACGATGTGATGGCGATGGCCTACGATACCCCCATTCCCGGCTATGCCACCAATACGGTCAACAATATGCGCCTGTGGGCGGCCAAGGCAACGCGCGATTTTGAGCTGCGCTATTTCAATGAGGGCAATTACATCAAGGCGGTCGAAGACAAGAACGAATCCGAGAACCTGTCCAAGGTGCTTTATCCCGATGACACCACGATGATGGGAAGGGAGCTGCGCTTGAAGCAGCAATATTTCTTCGTGTGTGCGTCATTGCAGGATGTGCTCTACCGTTATGGCAAATACAACGACAATTTTGATGCCTTGCCCGATAAAGTCGCCATCCAGCTGAACGACACGCATCCCACCATCGCCGTTGCCGAACTGATGCGCATCCTGGTCGACATGCACCACCTGGAGTGGGACAGGGCATGGGATATCACCACCCGCACGTTTTCCTACACCAACCACACCCTGATGCCGGAAGCGCTCGAAACCTGGCCGGTCGCGATGTTCGAGAACATCCTGCCGCGCCACATGCAAATCATTTATGAGATCAACCACCTGTTCCTGAGAGACGTGATGCACCGCTATCCCGGGGATACCGAGATATTGCGCCGCATGTCCATTATCAGTGAGACCGGGGAGAAGAGAATACGCATGGCGCATCTGGCCATCGTCGGCAGCCACAAGGTGAACGGCGTGGCGGAACTCCACACCGAGCTGATGAAGCAGACCATTTTCTCCGACTTCAACCGCTTTTATCCCGGCAAGATCGTCAACATGACGAATGGCATCACGCCGCGCCGCTGGCTGAATCAGGCCAATCCGCGCCTGGCCGAGCTTATTTCATCGCAGATCGGTGCGGGCTGGATCAAGGATCTGAGTCAGTTGAAACGCCTGGCTCCGCTGGCCGACGATATTGCATTTCGCCAGGCATTTGCGGCGATCAAGCGCGCGAACAAGCAGCGCTTTGCAGCATTGCTCAAAGCCAGACTCGATATCAGCGTGGACGTCGATTCCATGTTCGATGTGCAGATCAAGCGCATTCATGAATACAAGCGGCAACTGCTTAATCTGCTGCACGTGATCACGCTGTACAACCGCATCAGGAACGGTGCGGAAACCGTGCCGCGCACGGTGATTTTCGGTGGCAAGGCAGCGCCCGGATACGCGATGGCCAAGCTCATCATCAAGCTCATCAACGATGTCGCCGATATCGTCAACAACGATCCGCAGGCGGCAGGCCGCCTGAAAATTGTGTTCGTGCCCAATTACGATGTGTCGACGGCAGAAGACATGATTCCGGCCGCAGATTTGTCCGAGCAGATTTCCACAGCGGGAACCGAGGCTTCGGGCACGGGCAACATGAAACTGGCGTTGAACGGCGCGCTCACCATAGGTACGCTGGACGGCGCCAATATCGAGATACTCAAGGAAGTCGGCGAGGAAAATATTTTCATCTTCGGGCTTACCGCGGAGGAAGTTGCCCGTGCCAGGGCACACGGCTACCAGCCATGGAATTACTATCATGCCAATGAAGAGTTGCGCGCCGTCCTCGATATGATCGGTACGGGTTTTTTCTCGCCCGATGAGCCTGAGCGATTCAAACCCATCGTGAATACGCTGCTGCAACATGGGGATCATTATTTGCTGCTGGCCGACTATGCCGCTTACATTGCATGCCAGGGTGAGGTCGAGAAGGCGTACAGGGACCAGGAGCTATGGGTGAAGAAGGCAATCCTGAATGTTGCCAACATGGGAAAGTTTTCCAGCGACCGTACCATCATGCAGTATGCTGAGGAAATCTGGCAGGCTGAGCCGGTCGCGCCATCCAAGTAGGGGAGGCGTGCAGCACGGCTTATATGGACGGCTGCGCAGCTTGCAGTAACAATTCAAACTCTTCCGGCGGTACCGGCCTGGAGAAATAATAGCCCTGTGCATAGTCGCATCCCGCAGCGATCAGCAAGTCCCGCTGTTCTGCAGTCTCTACCCCTTCGGCGATCACCTTGAGGCCGAGTTTGTGCGCCATGACAATGATGGCCTCTGATAGCGCCATGTCGTTGCTGTCTGTCGCCAGATTGCGCACGAATGACTGATCGATCTTCAGGTAGTCAATATCAAACTTCTTGAGATAGGACAGCGACGAATAGCCCGTGCCAAAATCATCAATCGATATTTGAATTCCCGCATCGCGGAATATGAGCAGTTTGTCAGTGATGCCGGATTCTGCATCAAGCAACAAGTGTTCGGTAATTTCGATGGCCATGCTTTTCCCCGGCAGACACAGTTCCTGTAAATAAGTGAGCCATGTCTTGTATGGGTCGCCAATATGGCGAAATTGCACGGGTGACTTGTTCACGCTGATCTGAAACTGGGAGCCATACAATGCTCGCCAGCGCTTTACCTGGCGTGCAGCTTCCATGAACACCCAGTCGCCGATGGTGACGATCAGCCCGGTTTCTTCTGCCAGCGGAATAAATTCGGCAGGGCTGACCAAGCCACGCGTTGGATGTTGCCATCGGATCAGCGCTTCTGCCTTGTCGATGCAACCTGTAGCCAGATTCACGATAGGCTGGTAATAAACCCTGAACTGGCCGGCGGCCACGGCGCTGCGCAAATCCTTGATCAGTCGCAGTCTGCTCTGTACGACTTCCTGCATGGAGTTGGTAAAGAAGCCAAAACGGTTTCGCCCCGCGCTCTTGGCGGCGTACATCGCCTGATCGGCGTTCATCAGCAGATTTTCCGCATCGGTGGCATCGTCCGGATACAGCGTGATGCCGATGCTGGCCGATATATGCGCTGTTTCATCCCTCAGTTGGAACGGCTCGGCCAGTTTCTGCCGGATTTTACCGGCTACCCGCTCAATGCTGTCGATGTCGTCAATTTCTGACAGAATGGCAATGAACTCATCCCCTCCCAGGCGCGCCACCGTATCGGTCTCGCGCACGCAATCGGTAATGCGGTGCGCCGCTTCCACCAGAAGCAGATCGCCCATGCTGTGCCCCAGCGCATCATTGACTTCCTTGAAGTGGTCGAGATCAATGAACAGCAATGCCATGGTCAGGCCGGCGCGATGGGCCTTCTTGATTTCCTGCTCCGTGCGGTCGTGGAACATGCGGCGGTTGGGCAGGCCGGTCAACGTGTCGAAGTTGGCCTGTTTCCAGATGACTTCTTCGGACTCTTTCTTCTTGGTGATGTCACGGATAAAAGCATTGAATTCGAGCTCACCTCCTATCTGGACCGAGGTGACGGACAATTCTATTGGGAACTCGTGGCCGTTGCGATGCATGCCCAGCGTTTCGGTCCGCGAATTAAGGATGGATTTGTTGCCTGTGCCCCCGGAGGCCAGGAATTGTTTCAGGCCATATGCATGCGCTTCACGATGCTGTGGGGGAATGATGGTTTCATGCAACAGCCGTCCGACTGCTTCCTCGCGTGCCCAGCCAAAAATATGGGCAGCCTGATTGTTCCAGCCGGTGATGACCCCTTGGGAATCCATCTTGATCACGGCATCCAGGGCAGTGTCGACGATTGCGCGCAGGCGTGCCTCGTCTTCAAGGCGCGTTGCATGCAGGGCCCTGTCTTTATCGGCTTTTTGCAGTTCCTCCTCAATCCGCCGCCGCTCGGTGATGTCTTCCTTGACGGCCACAAAATGGGTGATGACCCCATGCTCGTCACGTATTGGCGAGATGTAAGCATGCTCCAGATACATCTCGCCATTCTTTTTCCTGTTGTGTATCTCTCCCTTCCATTCGTTTCCGGCCAGAATGGTGCTCCACATTTCCTGATAAAACGCCTTCGACTGGATGCCGGAGCTGAGTATGCTCGGATTTTTCCCGATGACTTCCTCGGATGAATATCCGGTAACTTTGCAGAATTTTGGATTGACGTATTCGATCGTTCCGTCCACATTGGTGATGACCACGCTGGCCGGGCTGTTTTCCACGGCGCGGGAAAGCTTGAGCAGTTTTTCCTGGGCCAGCGTGCGCGCGGTGATGTCCAGAAAAGTGACCACGGCGCCAACGACCGCACCGTCACGCAGTTGCGGATGCGACCAGTATTCGGCAGGGAAACTTGAATCGTCGGCCCGCCACAACACTTCGTCGTCCACATGGGTGGGCTCCCCTTTGCGGAATGCCTGGTAAATCCGGCATTCATGCTCCGGGTAGGGCGCACCATCCGGACGCTTGTGGTGGATCAACTCATGCATGTTCTTACCGATCAACTCTTCAGTGCGCTGATAGCCAAGCAAGCGGAGGCACGCAGGGTTGCAGAAGGTGCAATTGCCCTGCAGGTCGATCCCGTATATTGCTTCGGCGGCGGAATCAAGCAGCAGGCGCAGTCGGGTTTCGCTTTGGTAAAGCGCCTCCGTGACCAGGGTCAGTTTCTGGGTGCGCTCGACAACGCGCTCCTCCAGATGCTCGTTGAGTTCGCGCAGCCGTGTTTCGTCCTGACGACGCGCGGCAAGCAGCGCGTTAAACCCATCAGCCATTTCGTTGAAGCTGTCGCCCACTTGGCTCAGCTCATCACGCGTGCCGAGATCAATTCGCTCGCGCATGTCGCCAGCGGCAAAAACACGTGCGGAACGGGCGAGCGACTGGATGCTGCCGATCGTGGCGTAGTAAATGCCAATCGCGAAATAGGCTACTACCAGCAGCATCAGCAGGGCGATGCCGATGCTCGTACGCAGCACGTTTTCCGCCCTGTGAATGCGCGCCTTGATGAGAGCTTCGGCGGTTGGCAGGAGTGATTCATACATCTGTGCGTAGCCCTTGTCGATCGCCTCGGTAGCCATCATGTAGAAATCGTCAGGTGAGGTCGCGAACTGGCCGGTAATGATGTCCGACTTCACAACCTCTACGATCTGCTGTGCCGAATTCGTAATGTTCCTGGAAGCGGCGGAGAGCGTGCCCTGTCTCTCCGGGCTGAGCCGGCCGGTCTTGTTGATGTTGATGCTGAGAAGCTTGAGTGCATTGTCGAGCTGGGCAGCCAGCGTATTTATCGTCACCTTCTGGTGCTCGGTGGCTTGTTTTCCGGACAGAATGCCAATGCCGTAGGCACGGATCTGCCCAAGATACTCCAGCGCGTCGGGCAGCTTGCCGATGGAGATGTCGATCATGTAGTACGAACCGGCCTCGAAGTCCACGGTCAGTGCGTATTCATCGGCGGTGAGCATCTCGAAATGCCTGATCTGGCTGATCAGACGAGTATGCGCGGCGAAGTTTTCGTCTATCGTCCGGTTGTGCGCCTGTTGCCGCAGTTGCTCCCAATTTGTCTGGATATCTCGCCAGCCTTCGCGCGACGCGAGATCGGGAGGCAGTTTTTCCTCGATCATCTTGAAAGTGCCGGCAATATCTTTTTCATTGGCGACACGCTTTTCATCCAGGCTGTGGCTGCCACCGAGTAGCGTGGCTGTATGCGCGCGGTGCTGCTGCATAAGCTGTACAGCGCGGGAAATCGGCTTGATCAGCGCGAGGCCTTCCAGTTCACGCTTCGAGGTGCGGATCTCTTTATCAAGATTGACATACAGGCTGCACACCACCACTGCAAAGGCGACCAGGGAAATCAGCGCAAGCAGCGCAAATTTCTTGGTATAGCCCAGACGATTCATCAGGGCCATGGCAGGGGAAAATAATGCACGCATCTAATCTTAAATATTTATATGGAAAGCAGAATTCATTTTAACTCCAGGCAATAACCCAGTGCGATGTTTGATATAATAAACAAAAAGTTTTCAGCGGCAGCTTTATTGAATAGAGGCACTGTTCAATAGTTTGCGGTACATCCGTGACCGTAACGGGCCTTTCGCCTAACCCTTAATGAATAAGTTAACAGGAAATCATGCATAAAAGTACGCCGTTTGTCCTCGAAGTCAGACCCAGGATTCCCGCCCGCTTGGCCCGGCTGGAAGAACTGGCAAATAACTTGTGGTATAGCTGGGATTTGCCCACACGTGACCTGTTCTCGCATATTCACCGCAGTTTATGGGATGCGGTGGGTCAGAACCCGAAAGCTTTTCTGCGGCGTGTTGATGAGAAGCGCCTGATAGAAGCATCGGAAGATCATATCTTTATGGCCAGCTACAACCGGACCCTGGCTGCCTACGATAGTTATCACTCCAAGCCGGCGCGCAACACCCACACCAACGGGTTTACAGAAAACGACCTGGTGGCTTATTTTTGCGCAGAGTTCGGGTTTCACGAAAGTTTTCCGATTTATTCGGGCGGCCTGGGCATACTGGCAGGCGACCACTGCAAGTCTGCCAGCGACATGCACTTGCCATTTGTCGGTGTCGGCCTGCTGTATCGCCAGGGTTATTTTCATCAGACCATAGACGGCAATGGCAACCAGAATGCCATCTATACCGACTCGGAATTCGAGAGCCTGCCGATCTCGCCGGTCCTGCGCGAAGATGGAACGGAAGTGCACGTGAGCGTGGAGTTGCCGGGGCGCAGCGTGGCCATCAAAGTCTGGCAGGCGCGTGTCGGCAATGTCACGATCTATCTGATGGATACCGATCTCGATGAAAATTCCCAGCATGACCGCGCGATTACCCACCACCTGTATGGTGGCGACAAGTCCATGCGAATCGAGCAGGAAATCGTGCTCGGCATCGGCGGCACACGTGCGCTCGGAGCAATGGGCTTCAAGCCAACCGCATGGCACATCAATGAAGGGCACGCCGCATTCATGCTGCTGGAACGCATGCGCACCCTGACCGAACAGGGCATGGACTTTTCAGAAGCGCTCGAGGCGGTTGCCGCCAACACCATTTTCACCACGCATACGCCGGTGCCGGCTGGGCATGACCATTTTACCCACGGCATGATGATGTCCTATTTCGAGGACTATATTCCACAGCTGAAAATCAGCCGCGAAAAATTTCTCGCGCTGGGGCATGCGCCCGACACGCCGGATTTCAACATGACCGCGCTGGCGATTCGCGGCTCGCGTCACCAGAATGGCGTGTCACGTATCCACGGCAGGGTTTCCTCTGAAATCTGCTCGGAAATGTGGCCGGAAATCGAGAAAGAGGAAAACCCCATGACTTATGTCACCAACGGGGTGCATATGCCAACCTTCCTGGCCAAGGAATGGCCGGAAGTGTTTGCGCGCTTCCTCGGATGGGACTGGCACCAGCACTTGAGCGATGTTGACTTCTGGAAGCAGATCGACAATATCCCCGATCATCAATTCTGGAGCGTGCGCGAGTCGCTCAAGTCGAGAATGCTGCAACTGATCCGTCATCTCGTCAGCCAGCAACACTTCCGCAACCACGGATCGGAGGCGCACCTTGACCGTATCCTGAAATACGCTGATCCGGCCAATCCGAATGTGCTTACCATCGGCTTTGCACGCCGTTTTGCAACTTACAAGCGTGCCACGCTGCTGTTCGAAAACATGGATTGGCTGCGCGAGATCATGAATGATTCCGAGCGCCCGGTACTGTTCATTTTTGCCGGCAAGGCGCATCCGGCAGACATTCCGGGGCAGGACCTGATCCGCCGCATCACCCAGATTTCGCGCACGCCCGAATTCGAGGGCAAGATCCTGATGCTCGAAGGCTATGACCTGCGCCTGGGGCGCCGCCTGGTTTCAGGCGTGGATGTATGGCTGAACAATCCGCTGTATCCGCTCGAGGCGAGCGGCACATCCGGCATGAAGGCGGCGATGAATGGCGTACTCAATCTCTCCGTGCTGGATGGCTGGTGGGACGAGGGCTACGATGGCAAGAATGGCTGGGCGATCAAGCCGGTTTCGGAGTTGCTGCCTGAGTTGCAGCGCAACCGTGAGGAAAGCCAGACCCTGTATGAGTTGCTGCAGGACCAAATCATTCCTTCCTATTACAACCGCAACAAAATGGGCTACTCGCCGGAATGGGTGAAGATGTCCAAGGCGTCCGTTGCGACCCTGTTGCCGCGTTTCAATTCTGCACGCATGGTGAGTGAATACGTGGTTAATTCCTATATGCCTGCGACCCGGCAGTATCGCAAATTTTGCGATAACCAGTTTGAGGGCGCACGCAAGATTGCGGCCTGGAAAGATGCCATCCGCCAGGCATGGCCGGGTGTGACGATACGTCGTCTGGGCACGCCCAGGACCAGCATCGCATTCAACGAAAACGTGCACCTTGAAGTGGCCGTCAAGCTGAATGGCCTGAAGCCTGCCGATGTCGTTGTGGAAATGCTGATCGGGCACCAGTCCAACAGGGACAAGCTCAAACAGTCGATACGGCATCGCTTTGTGGCGCAAGGTGAACCCAATGAAATGGGCGAGCAGGTTTTTGTGCTGGAAATGGCGCCGGAAAAATGTGGCAAGCTCGAATATCGCATACGGGTTTATCCGCGCCACGAGATGCTGACGCATCGGCTCGAGATGGGCTGCATGCGCTGGCTGTAACGATGCGCGTCCTGTTTGCAGCTTCCGAAGCCGCACCGCTGATCAAGACCGGCGGTCTGGCCGATGTCAGCGGCGCTCTTCCGGCGGCATTGCATCGGATGGGCGTGGATGTGCGCGTGCTGCTGCCCGGTTATCCGCAAGTGCTGAAAGCATTGTCCTCCCTCCAGCAGATTGCTCGCTTCACCGGCCTGCCAGGCTATCCTGATGCAAACCTGTTGCGCGGCGCATTCCCAAATGGCGTGCCGGTTTTGCTGGTCGAATGCCCCGAGCTGTACCAGCGCGGTGGCGGCATCTATCAGGATGAGCATGGCGTTGACTGGACTGATAACGCGCAGCGCTTCGGGCTGCTGTCAAAAATCGCGGCAGTGCTGGGCAGCGCAGATTCTCCGCTCGAGTGGAAGCCCGATGTAGTGCATTGCAATGACTGGCAGACTGGGCTGGCTCCGGCTTACCTGCATTTTGCCAACGATGCGGCGCCTTGCGTGATGACCGTGCACAATCTGGCGTTCCAGGGCATATTTCCGCCACAGACGACGGTGGAGCTGGGATTGCCGGCGCAATGTTTTCAAATGGAGGGCGTGGAGTTTTACGGCAGCCTGTCGTTTTTGAAGGCAGGTTTGTATTACGCCAACCACATCACCACCGTGAGCCCTTCTTATGCCAAAGAAATCCAGATGGACGCGCTGGGATCCGGCCTGCAGGGTCTGCTTGCCTCGCGGCGCGGGATTTTGACCGGCATTCTGAATGGCATTGATACCGACGAATGGAATCCTGCCGCCGACCCCCACCTCGCATATTCATACAACGCAGCGGATCTACGCGGGAAGTCCCCCAACAAACGCGAGTTGCAAAGGCGCATGGGATTGCATATTGATCCCGAGGTGCCGCTGATCGGCCTGGTGTGCCGCTTCACACATCAGAAGGGCATGGACGTGGTGCTTGAGGCCGTGCCGCAATTGCTTGCGTTGCCGGCACAGATGGCGCTGCTGGGTAGCGGCGATGCAACCATGCAGCGTGCAGTGCTGGAACTCTCGCATCATTATTCCGGACGCATGGGCGCTTTCGTGGGTTTCGACGAGGCGCTGTCGCACCTGATCGAAGCCGGCGCAGATATGTTTCTGATGCCGTCGCGTTTCGAGCCTTGCGGCCTCAATCAGATGTACAGCCAGCGCTATGGCACGCCGCCAATCGTGCATGCGACCGGTGGCCTGATTGACACAGTCATGGATTGTAACGACGCCTCATTGGCATGCGGCGATGCCTGCGGTTTCGTGTTCGACCGCATGGATGCGACGGGTCTGCTGGATGCCGCGCGACGCGCCGTCGCGACCTATCATGACAAGAAAACCTGGCGCCAAGTGCAGTTGAATGGCATGGCCAAGGACTTTGGCTGGAGCCAGAGCGCTGCAGCCTATCATCGTATCTATTCGAGCCTGCTGCGGCGATAGCTCTACCCCGGGCGGGTCATGTCTGCCGGCCGCACCCAAAGGTCAAATTCGCTTTCCGTAACATACCCCAGCGCCAGTGCCGCTTGCTTCAGCGTGCTGCCATCATGGTGCGCCCGTTTGGCGATCTCGGCAGCACGGTCGTAACCGATATGCGGGGTGAGCGCTGTCACCAGCATCAGGGAGCGTTCCATCAGTTCCGCAATGCGTTCGCGGTTGGCCTCGATACCGCGCACGCAGTGTTCCTCGAAACTCGCCATTCCATCCGCAAGCAGCCGCACGCTCTGCGAAAAATTATGGGCAATGAGCGGCTTGAATACATTCAATTCGAAATTGCCTGACGCGCCGCCGAAGTTGATGGCGACGTCGTTGCCGAAGACCTGGCAGCACAGCATGGTCAGCGCTTCGCACTGCGTGGGGTTGACCTTTCCCGGCATGATCGAGCTGCCCGGCTCGTTCTCCGGAATGCTGATTTCCCCCAGTCCCGAGCGCGGTCCCGAGGCCAGCCACCGTACATCGTTCGCAATTTTCATCAGCGCAGCGGCAAGCGTCTTGAGCGCGCCGTGCGCGGCCACCAGTGCATCGTGCGCAGCAAGTGCTGAAAATTTGTTGGCGGCGCTCTTGAACGGCAGGCCGGTGCTGTGCGTCAATTCTTTGGCTACGCGCTCACCAAATTCGGCATGGGTGTTGAGTCCGGTCCCAACGGCTGTTCCGCCAACCGCCAGCTGATGCAGCGCGGGAAGGGCAGATGTGATCATTGATTCCGCAAAATCCAGCTGCGCCACATAGCCAGAAAATTCCTGGCCCAGCGTCAGCGGGGTCGCGTCCTGCAAATGCGTGCGTCCAATTTTTACAATGTCGACGAATGCGGCGGATTTCATTTTCAGCGTCGCGCGCAGCGTGCGCAAAGAGAGGAGGAGTTTTTGTGAGATTCCCAGGCTGGCGGCCACGTGCATCGCGGTGGGAAAAATATCGTTGGACGACTGCCCCAGGTTGACCTCATCGTTGGGATGCACCAGACGGGCCGTGCCTCGTTCGCTACCGAGCAGTTCCGAGGCGCGGTTGGAGAGTACCTCATTCATGTTCATGTTGCTTTGCGTGCCCGATCCGGTCTGCCACACAGATAGCGTGAACTCCTGTGCATGTCGGCCGGCCAGCACTTCATCCGCCGCTTCCACGATGGCCTTTGCTTTCCTGTCCGGCAGCAGGCCCAGATCGCGGTTGACGCTTGCGCACGCACGTTTGACCATCGCAAGTGCGAGGACGATTTCTTCCGGCATGTGTTCGGACGATATATGGAAATGTTCGAGCGAGCGTTGTGTCTGCGCGCCCCAAAGCCTCTCGGCAGGAACCTCGATGTCGCCGAACGAGTCATGTTCTATTCTGGTAGTCATCTGCTTTCCCCCTTCGTGGTCTCTGTGGCTTGAATTGCAGTTCCTATGCGGCTTCACGTAAATCCCGCAGCACTCCCAGAAACTCGTCGCCGTACCGCGCCAGCTTGGCCTGACCCACCCCGCTGATCTGGCTCATCTCGGCCAGGCTCTCCGGACGGCGCTGCAGGATCTCCAGCAGCGTGCTGTCGTGGAAGATCACATAGGGCGGCACGCCCTGCTCACGGGCGAGCTCAAGGCGTTTGGCCTTGAGCGCCTGCCATAGCGGGTCATCGTTGGCGCCGGCGAAAGCTTCGCGCAGGCGCGACCCGCGCTCGGCTTTGCTGGTTTTGCGCTTCGCCGGCTCGGCATCGCGCCGCAGCCACACTTCGGTTTCTCCACGCAGCACCGGGCGGGCCTCTTCGGTCAGGCGCAGGCCGCCATAGGCTTCCATGTCCACGTTCAGCAGCCCGGCGGCGACGAGCTGGCGATAGATGCTGCTCCATTGTGCTTGTCCCAATTCCTTGCCGATGCCGAAGGTGGAGAGTTGCGCATGGCGGAATTGCTCGATTTTTGCGGTGGCCTTGCCCAGCAGCACGTCGATCAGGTGCCCTACGCCAAAGCGCTGACCGGTGCGGTAGACGCACGACAGCGCCATCTGCGCGGCTTGGGTTGCGTTCCAGGTTTCTATGGGTTCGAGGCAGTTGTCGCACTGGCCGCAGCTGCCCGGATGCTCCTCGCCGAAGTAGCGCAGAATCGCCTGGTGGCGGCAGGCGGTGGATTCGCAGTAGCCGAGGAGGGCGTCGAGCTTGCGCAGCTCCAGCCGCTTGCGTTCCTCGGAAGCATCGCCGGAAGCCAGCATCTGGCGCATCGACACCACATCGCCCAGGCCGTATGTCATCCAGGCATTGGCGGGCAGGCCGTCGCGCCCTGCGCGGCCGGTTTCCTGGTAATAGCCTTCCATGCTCTTGGGCAGATCGAGATGCGCGACAAAGCGCACGTTGGGCTTGTCGATGCCCATGCCGAACGCGACGGTGGCTACCATGATGACGCCTTCCTCGCGCAGAAATCGTTTCTGGTTCGCGTTGCGCGTGGCGGCGTCGAGCCCGGCGTGATAGGGCAGTGCGTCCCAGCCTTTTTCCTTGAGCCACGCGGCAGTCTCTTCGACCTTGTTGCGCGACAGGCAATATACGATGCCCGCGTCGTTGGCATGCTCGGCTTCCAGAAAAGCCTGCAACTGCTGCCGCGCATTCGCTTTCTGCGTGACGCGGTAGCGGATGTTGGGGCGGTCGAAGCTCGAGACGAACTGGCGTGCCTGCTCCAGCGCCAGCCGTTCGACGATTTCGCGCCGCGTCGGCGCATCCGCGGTGGCGGTGAGCGCGATGCGCGGCACCGCCGGGAAGCGCTCGTGCAGCACTGTCAGTTCGCGGTACTCGGGGCGGAAATCATGCCCCCATTGGGATACACAGTGTGCTTCATCTATCGCGAACAGCGCCAGCCCCGGCCCGTCCTGCACCTGTTCCAGCGCATTCAGAAACCCCGCTGCCAGCAAGCGCTCCGGCGCCACGTAGAGCAAATCCAGCTCGCCGCGCATTAGCTGCCCGAACACGGCGCGGGCCGTGTCGGCATCCAGGCTGGAATTGAGGAAGGCCGCCTTGACGCCGAGTTGCCTGAGGGCGTCCACCTGGTCCTGCATGAGCGCGATCAGCGGCGACACCACAATGCCGACGCCGCGCCGCAGCAGCGCGGGAATCTGGTAGCACAGCGACTTGCCGCCGCCGGTGGGCATCAGCACCAGCGCATCGCCGCCTGCCGCGACGTGCTCGACAATGGCGCGCTGCTCGCCGCGAAAAGCGGAGTAGCCGAATATGTCGTGGAGAATTTCCTGAGGCGAGGACATGGGCGATCGGCGGACAAAACGCAATTCTACCGGATCACTTGAAATATGCTTTGGTGATGTATTGGGTCAACATCCGTTCCGAGTTGAAGAAAGATGCATTGAGCGCGATCGAATGGCGCATGACTTCGGCATAGCGATCCGGTTCGTTGCAGAACATCGGCAGGATGATCATCTCCAGCTTGTTGTACAGCGCGTGAGCATCTTCGGCACGGGTGTCGCGGCTTTCCATGCTGGCATCCTTGTCTCCGCCGATCGCCCAGCCGGTCACGCCTTCAATGCATCCTTCGCCCCACCATCCGTCCAGTATGCTGAATGAAGGCACGCCATTGACGGCGGCCTTCATGCCGCTTGTACCTGAGGCTTCAAGGGGAGGCTGCGGAGTATTGAGCCAGAGGTCCACGCCGGACGTGATCAATTTCGCAAGATCGATGCCGTAGTCTTCGAGGTAAACCATTTTGATTTTTTCGCTGAGCGCATTCTTTATTTCGTGGATGCGGCGTATGACCTCTTTCCCTGCGGTATCCTGCGGATGTGCCTTGCCTGCGTAGACGAGCTGGAACGGGCCAACACGCTTGGCTATTTCGATGAGTCTTGCGGTGTCCCAGAAAAGCAGCTCGGCGCGTTTGTACATCGCTGCCCGGCGCGCGAAACCGATCGTGAAGACGTCGGGCGCGAGGGCAATGCCGGTGAGCTGGTTTACTCGGTCTATGAGCGCTTGTTTCGCCTCGCGGTGGGCTGCCCAGACATTCCGTTTGGAGATGTTGAGCGCATAACGCAGGCTTGGGTTGTCTTCACGCCAGCCCGGAATATGCTCGTCAAACATTCTGGCGAGGGGAGGGGCGGCCCAGGTCGCCGCATGCACGCCGTTGGTGATGGAATGAATGTCATACTTGGCGAACATCAGTTGTGCGACCTGTTCATGGCTTTTCGCCACGCCGTTGATGTAGTGGCTGTTGTCGAGCGCAAGGTAAGTCATGTTCAGCATGCAGTCGGGACAGAATTCCTTTTCACGCTCTGAAAATGCTCCGTGATAACCGGTTATCACCTGATGCACCAGATCCAGTGGAAACTTGTCATGGCCGGCAGGCACCGGAGTATGGGTCGTGAAGATGCACTTGGGTCTGACCAGATGCACCACCTCCGGCGTGATTGTATGCATTGTCGGCTCGTAGGCCATATCCCATGCTTGCCTGGAAATCTCATGCGCCAGTTCCAGGGTCAACAGCGCGGCATGGCCTTCGTTCATGTGAAAGCGCTTGATGTCGCCGTAGCGCCCATTTCCGCCATAACCCAGCGCGCGCAGCATTCTGACCCCGCCTATGCCCAGCACCGCCTCCTGGCAGAGTCGGTACCGCATGTCACCGCCGTAGAGATGATCCGTGATGGCTCGATCCTGTGCAGCATTCTGATCGAGGTCCGTGTCCAGGAAATATACCGGCACGCTGGAGCCGGTCACGCCTTTGACTTCGTATTTCCATGCGCGTATCTGAACTGTCCGCCCTTCGATCTCGATGGAACAGCGCGGCTCCATTTCCCGAAGCAGGTCCGCCACCGGCCAGGCGGCATCCTCTTCGCTTTGCCAACCGGAGGCATCTATTTTCTGGCGGAAATATCCCTTGCGATGAAGCAGGGTTACGGCCAGCATCGGGATGCCGAGGTCTGCAGCAGAATGCACGGTATCCCCGGCAAGAATGCCCAAACCGCCCGCATAGGTCGGGATGGCCTCGGCCAACCCGATCTCCATGGTGAAATACGCGATGTAATCTTTTCCGTCCATCGCAGCCTTCGTGTTCAGAAAAAGATAAACGCTCTATTGGGCTGCCAGGCGTTTTGCGATCTGGGTGACATGCTTGCCCTGAAAACGGGCGATGTCCAATTCATTTTCGCTTGGCATGCGCTTGCCGTCGCCACCGGCCAGGGTAGAAGAGCCGTAAGGCGAGCCACCGGTGATTTCCGTCATCACCGTGAGCCCTTTGCAGGAATACGGAACGCCGCTAATCAGCATCCCGTGATGCAGCAATGTTGAGTGAAAAGAGGTGATGGTCGTTTCCTGTCCGCCATGTTGAGTGCCGGTGCTGGTAAATACGCTTGCAACCTTGCCGATCAAGGCGCCTTCCATCCACAGCTTGCCCGTCTGGTCCAGAAAATTGCGCATCTGGGCAGTCATGTTGCCGAATCGGGTCGGAGTGCCGAAGATGATTGCATCGTAACCTGCAAGTTCATCAACGGTTGCAACAGGAGCCTTCTGGTCCAATTTGACCCCCATTGCCCGCGCCCGATCCTCCGGAATGATTTCCGGAACGCGCCTGACCGCCACCTCCACGCCCTCCACAGTGCGCGCGCCCTCGGCAACGGCCTCTGCCATTCTTTCAATATGGCCATACATGCTGTAATAAAGAACGAGTACTTTTGTCATGGTTTGTCTCCTGTGTTCCAGAATGATTGTGCATCGACGGATAATGATGGTAATGCAGCAATTATTGGAGTCATATAAGCAAACGGCTTAATTTTGCCATTGAGATCAGGCAGCCCGGCTGGTGATTTTTTGAGGCTAATGTAGAACAGGGGATGGAAGAAAAAAGCGATGAATTTGGAGGTGAGCCGAAGCATGGAAGCTTTGCTGCACTCCAATAATAATGCTATATGGAAGTGGCGTCCCCAACGAGATTCGAACTCGTGTTATCGCCGTGAAAGGGCGGTGTCCTAGGCCTCTAGACGATGGGGACTAAAGGGCTTTGTGCTGCGTGCTGCTTCTTTTGGTGGAGGTAAGCGGGATCGAACCGCTGACCTCTTGCATGCCATGCAAGCGCTCTCCCAGCTGAGCTATACCCCCAAAAGAGCGCGCATTATAATGATCGAGCCTACCCTTGTAAAGCTGATTAACTGGAAAAAATAAATCGCGCGCTGGATTAAATCGCGCGCTGAAAATTGAGTCCCGCACAGGTGCATCGGGTGCGCGCGTCACTTGAATATTGACTGGTGGCCGGATTCCGCTATAATCGCGCTCCCTTAAACCTTGCTCCACCGTTACGCAGTGTTAATTCCACGTCCTCTTCAGAGGACAGTGGATTACCTGACTTAGTTATGACGGGGGGCTATATCCAAAAGGAGAAACAATGCGACATTACGAGATTGTATTTATCGTACATCCCGACCAGAGCGAGCAGGTGCCCGCGATGGTCGAGCGTTACCGTACCTTGGTGACGTCCAAGAACGGCCTGATCCACCGCCTGGAAGACTGGGGCCGCCGCCAGCTGGCATACCCGATCCAGAAAATCCACAAAGCGCATTATGTGCTGATGAATATCGAGTGCAACCAAGAGGTTCTGGAAGAGCTGGAACATGCATTCAAGTTCAACGACGCTGTGTTGCGCCATCTGATCATCAAGACCAAAGCTGCGGTAACGACTCCTTCGGCGATGATGCGGGAAGAGAAATCGCGTTCGATGACAGGCGATACGCCTCCCGAGGCTGCGCCGTCTGTACCGTCTGAAGTTGCGGCTGCTTGATTGAATCAGGATGCAACCGGTTCGTCGTTGATGGCGAACTCGTTGAGCTGGAGAGTTTGCGGTACACCCCGGCGGGAGTAGCGCGAATCGCATTAAAGATCCGCCATGTTTCAACGCAACAGGAAGCAGGAATTGCGCGTCAGTTACAGTGTGAAATTCCGGCCTTGGCACTGGGTGCCGCCGCTAAGCAGGCAAGCGGTTTGCAGCTCGGGCAGCGAGTGAAGCTGGAAGGATTCTTGGCTCAGCGCAGTTTGCGCAATACGCAACTGGTAATGCACATCGATAACATTACATTGGAATAAGGAGTACAGCATGGCCCGTGTATTTAAGAAAAAAGATGACAAGAAGAATCCTTCGCGTCAATTGTTCAAGCGCCGCAAGTTCTGCCGTTTTACTGCAGAAAAAATTGCGGAAGTGGATTACAAGGATTTGAACATCCTCAAGGAGTTTATCGGTGAAAACGGTAAGCTGATCCCGGCGCGCATTACTGGCACCAAATCGCGTTATCAGCGCCAATTGAGCACCGCAGTGAAGCGCGCGCGGTTTTTGGCATTGATGCCTTACACCGATTTGCATTAAGGAGCAGAGCATGCAAGTGATACTGATGGAAAGAATGTCCAATCTCGGCCAATTGGGCGATGTGGTCAAGGTAAAGAATGGTTATGCACGTAACTTCCTGATCCCGCAAGGCAAGGCCAAGCGCGCGACAGAGGGTAACAAGGCTGAATTTGCGGCTCGCCGCGTTGAACTGGAAGCCGCAGAGCAGGCAAAATTTGCGGATGCGCAGGCACGCGCCGAGAAGCTCAACGGGCTGACTGTGCAAATCGTGCAGAAGGCCGGCGTGGATGGCAAACTGTTCGGTTCCGTAACCAATGCAGACATCGTTGCTGCGCTCGCTCAGCAAGGTTTTGCCGCAGAAAAATCGCAAGTACGCATGCCGACGGGGCATCTCAAGCAAATTGGTGATTACTCGGTCAGCATTGCGCTGCATACCGATGTGGTGGCCAATATCACCGTCTCGGTGCTGGGCGAACACTAACCAGCGACTTGGTTGGCGTTGTTTGCCAACCTGGTCGATTGGCTATGCAGAGCTAAGAATTTGCACCTGCTGTGATTCTCAAAAAAGGGCTGGCAACAGTCCTTTTTTGTTTTCCCCAGTGGTAGAATTACAAGGCCAGATAATGGCCACCTGTTTAATCACTCCGGCATCATGCAAACCTTTTCCATTCCTGTTACGGACTCCCAGCTTGAGGCGATCAAGCTCCCCCCGCATTCCGTCGAGGCCGAGCAGTCGGTGCTGGGCGGAATCCTGCTGGATACCAGTGCATGGGACAAAGTCACCGATCTGATAGGCGAGTCTGACTTCTACCGTTTCGAGCATCGCCTGATATTTCGGCATATTGCGCGACTGACCGAACATGCCAAACCGGTGGACGTGATTACCGTGGCCGAGTCGCTGGAAAGCAATGCTGAACTCGACAAGGCGGGTGGACTAGCGTATCTGGGTTCGCTGGCGCAGAACGTACCCTCCGCGGCCAACATTCGGCGCTATGCCGAAATCGTCCGTGAGCGCGCCATCATGCGCCAACTGGCCGAGGTCGGCAGCGAGATCGCCTCGAGCGCCTACAATCCGGCCGGGCGCGATGCACGGCAATTGCTGGATGAAGCGGAAAGCCGGGTGTTTGAAATTTCCGAAGCCGGCGAACGTGGCAGCCAGGGATTTGTGCATATTCCGCCGTTACTGACCCAGGTGGTCGAGCGCATCGAGACGCTCTATGGCCGCGATAATGCCAGCGATGTGACCGGCATTGCGACCGGATTTACCGATCTGGATACCATGACTTCCGGCCTGCAGCCGGGCGATCTGGTGATCGTTGCCGGACGCCCCAGCATGGGCAAGACTGCCTTCTCCATCAACATCGCCGAGCACGTGGCACTGGAAGTAAATAAACCGGTGGCGATTTTCAGCATGGAAATGGGCGGTACCCAGTTGGCCATGCGCATGATAGGTTCGGTTGGAAAGCTCAATCAGCATACGCTGCGAACCGGCAAGCTGGAAGACGATGACTGGTCGCGCATGACCCATGCGCTGGGGCGTCTGAACGATGCACCTATCTTCATCGATGAGACGGCCGCGCTGAATGCGCTGGAATTGCGTTCCCGCGCACGCCGCCTGCATCGGCAGAATGATGGTCTGGGACTCATCGTTATCGACTATTTGCAGCTGATGTCTTCCGTTTCCGGCAAGGGCAGCGAAAACCGCGCCACCGAAATCTCGGAAATCTCCCGTTCGCTAAAAGCATTGGCCAAGGAACTGCATGTTCCGGTGATCGCGCTGTCACAGCTCAACCGCAGCCTGGAGCAGCGCCCCAACAAACGCCCGGTCATGTCCGACCTGCGCGAGTCCGGCGCTATTGAGCAAGACGCCGACCTGATCCTGTTCATCTATCGCGACGAAGTTTACAACCCCGACACACAGGACAAAGGCATAGCCGAAATCATTATCGGCAAGCAGCGTAACGGCCCGATAGGCAAAGTCGAACTGGTGTTCCGCGGCGAATACACGCGCTTTGATAATTCCGCGCGTACCGGGCAGTACCGGTCCGACGAGTAGCCGAGTTGTTTTTAAGTTTGAACCCGGACCGAAGTTCGGTTACAATGCGCGGCCTTCTTACAGGCGCGTAGCTCAGCTGGTTAGAGCACCACCTTGACATGGTGGGGGTCGTTGGTTCGAGTCCAATCGCGCCTACCAATAAATCAAAATCAAAAACAACAGGATGCAACTTTGATTAAGCCGCTACGTTAGCGGCTTTTTTCTTTACTCTGACCAAATTGTGCCCTGGTGCGTCAGACATCGTGCCATTGTCCACTAATAGTTGCAGTTCAGGTTTGTCCATCCGCTGAACCCACTCGCGTAAGTGCTCCCAAGATAAATGAGCATATCGTTGCACCATCTTCAAACTAGACCACCCGCCTAACTCCTGTAATACATGGAGTGGCGTTCCATTCTGGACATGCCAGCTTGCCCAAGTGTGGCGTAAGTCATGCCAGCGAAAGTCAGTTATTCCAACCACCGATAGTATGCTACGCCATGCCTTTGTGCTTGTTTGATGCACTGGCTCGTTACGAAAAGTAAATACCCAACGAGGGTGCACATCACGCCACTTTTCAAGCAACTGAAGAGCTATGTCTGTCAATGGAATCGCCAACGCTTTTTTGTTCTTGGTTTTATCGCCTGTGACCCATGCTGTTTTACGTTTAAGGTCAATTTGATTCCATTCCAAGTGTGTTACGTTCGCGCGGCGCAAACCAGTCTGCAAGGAAAATTCAGCCATCTCTGCAAGATGCTCAGGCAAAGCGGCAATCAATTTGTTTGCATCTTCCCGCGTTATCCAGCGTATCCGGCTTTTTGATCCTTTGAGTGATCTTATTTTAGGAACACGGTCTATCCATTCCCATTCATGGCATGCCCGGTTCAGCAAGGCACGAAATGAGGTTAGAAACCGATTAACCGTTTCCACCCGGGGAATAGCCTTGCGCTTTTGGCCGTTTTTATAAACCATGTTATACGGTTTAATGCGCGCTGCAATTATGAAATCCACAAGTTGACGATCAATTTCATCAAGGCACTTGTCGCGCAGGTACGGATCAAGCCACTTGAACGTACTGATGTCCTGTGCAATGGATTTCTTGCCACTTAATTGCTCTTCTCGGATATAGCGAACGACAGCATCTATCCATTTATAGCGAGGCTTCTCGCCCAGATTTTTTTGCTTCCACGGTTCGGATTTCAGCCTGTCGTGATATTCTTGGGCGAGTCGCCGATCGTTAGTCCCAGCACTGTGGCGTATTCGTTTACCGTTAATGGTGAAATCGATCTACCAGAACGGCGAACCTTGTTTTCGGGTGTGTTCTCCTTTTCATGGTATTCGCCCGACGTTTGCCGGGTGTAAATGCCCCTATAATCGCTCAGGTTGCAATCAATACGTTTGCCGATATGTTCCATCGCCTATACCTTGTCGCGCTATTACTCATTGCGCAATCAGCTACTGCTAGCCAGCAGGATTACCCGTTCAAGTTGATCAATAAACCTGAATCGGGTGGGCTAATTGTAATGGCGCAAAATAACGGCCCTGCTCCAATACTGCTGAACTTGAAACTTACCTCCGCTAACGCCATTATCGAGCCACCTTCACCTGTAGCGGCCGTCGTTAAACCAACCGAGACTATTCAGGTTGCAACAATACGAAGCGAAGTTACTGGTAAGGGTTATCGCGTTGCCAGATCGTATCAATTTTCGATCGGCGACCCGAATGCGGTTCATGATCCATCAGCACTATACCGGCTGCCATTCAAGGACGGGCAGGCAGTAACTATCGGGCAGGTTTGGGGCGGCAAGATCATCACACATACGACCCCTGCTTCACGATACGCGGTCGATTTTGTCGTGCCGATTGGCACACCGCTAGTGGCGGCGAGAAAAGGCAGGGTGGTGGACGTAGACCAGAATTTTACCGACGGTGGCACGGATCCCCTGCTTAAAGCCAATCATGTGATGATTCTCCATGAGGATGGGACATTGGGACTGTATTCTCATCTTGCGGCCAATCGGATTGCTGTGTCTTTCGGGCAATGGGTTGATGCAGGAACGCTCATCGGGTATTCAGGGAATACCGGATATTCATCTGGGCCGCATTTGCATTTTGCGGTATTGACCAATACCTCAACTACTAATGGCGCAGCAAGATACCTGTCACATACGGTCAAGTTTATTAACTTTGTACCCGCACACGAGATAGAGTTGATTCAGGGCGCAAAGTGGTTGGTTAATGATCCCGGACATGTTAACCCGTAGGCGTTTATCTTGAAGCTATACCACTAAGTAAATCTTCAGAAATATGGTTGATAAGGTAACGTGAGGCTTGCGGACTCAGATGTCCATTATCAAAAGTTGTAAAGTTATAGCTATCTTCTCCCACTCGCGTTAAACAGCCATCACTGCCACACATGATGTTATAAGCAGAAATAAAATCCACACCAACCGATGCAGCCGCTGCGCGGATATATTGATCTTCCAGAAGTCTGTATTCTTCGAGACCAAAGCGTATATATTGGGGCGGCGGGCGTTTGGATGGATCCTTCATATATTGTATAAAAAGTTGTCGTTTCAGTGAGCCTATCCATAATGGAGTTGGCCCAAGCAACACGATTTTCTTGATACCAATTTTTTGCAGCTCAGCAATAGTATAGAAAAGTGATCTTCTACCTACCTTACTTCCCAAGGCCTTCCAATTAGAATGTAATAGAACAATGTCTGGTCTAAATGTATCAATCAGAATTAAATTGCTGTCATTAATATCTTTGCAGAGTGTATTTTCTTCGGTTGCGAGATTAAGTAATGGCGGGCAGTCGGAAGCTGTATATTGAGCGATACCAACACCGTGCGTTTCCTTTAATACTTTAAGACCTGGATATAACGCTGCAGCGTGTGAATCCCCCCACAAAAATATTAATGGTTTATTATTACGATCCAAGCAGTCACCAGCAAATTTAGATTTATCTTCTTTCAAATCCAAGAAGCATTGATGCTTACGCCATTCATCGGATGTATTAAACTCGCCAACAATATCAAAAGGTTTTGGAAGCCTAGAGCCGTACCCATTATGCGTGTACGTATTGAAACCCACATAACCAATCGCAAGTATTAATAAGCAGGAAGCGGTAACCTTGTTCTTGCTGTGATTGCCAAATCGGACTGGCCTCTCAATGAATTTATATGTCAGCCACGCAAGGGCTATTGCAATAAAAATAGTGGCAATGCGGATTTTTAATGTGGGTATGCCAGGTTCAACGATACGGGCAAATGACAAGAGGGGCCAATGCCATAAATAGATCGGATAGCTAATCAGCCCAAACCAAACCACCACACGATGCGACAGCACTACACGATTTAACCACGCTTGCGGCCCTGCGCAGATAACCAGAAAAGTACCCAGTGTGGGAAGCAACACCCACCAACCGGGAAACGCCTTTTCCCTATCGATCACAAGTACTGCAACAGCAATTAGCAGAGCACCAAATAATGACAGGACGTTTCGCAGAGCCGGGCTGTCCTGGGCAGGCGTGCTGCCGGAGGTAATACCTCCCAATGAGGCGCCCATTTTTTGCTTTATACCATCCCAAAGACTTATCTTCTGTAACGCGAGATAGGCCAACAAGCTACCGAGCATTAACTCCCAAAAACGTGAAACAGGAGAGTAGAACGCTTGAACGGCATCGCCATGAACCTTAACGATATTGATGGCAAAAGAAATGGCAATGATTGTGACAGTAAGGAGCAGAAGATTGAACCGCCTTTTCCATGTCAAATAAAGCAATAGTGGCCAAACGATATAAAACTGCTCTTCTATGCCCAGTGACCAAAGGTGCAGCAGGGGCTTGGTTTCAGCAGCATTATCGAAATAGCCTGCTTCCTGCCAGAAAAATAAATTGGATACAAAGCCTGTGCCTGCGGCAATGTGTTTGCCCAGTTGTTTGTATTCATCGGGGAGCAGCACAAACCAGCCCAATGCATAGCAGGCCGCCATTACTAGAATCAATGCGGGGAAGATGCGTTTGATGCGGCGGGAATAGAATTCCTTGAAACTAAAGACCCCCTTGTCCAAGCTGCCCAAAATAATGGTGGAGATAAGAAAGCCTGAGATGACGAAGAATATATCCACCCCGACAAAACCGCCCTTAATCCAGCTTGGGAAAGCGTGATAACCGACGACAGCGAAGATAGCCACAGCCCGCAAACCATCAATGTCTGCGCGGTATTGTGGGTGGGTTAGGTGATGATATTTGTTTGGGTGAGAACGATTCATTCAGCTTTCATTTTAGTCGAAAAAGACCGCATAGACACACTCTGTTCAAATACGGCGGTCATGGGTATGTTCCCTGCACGAGTGGCTCTGCATGGCTTGATGTCACGCGAGGAATACCTAGCCTCACACGCCGAAGTAGACATGCTGCTGGATATGTTTCCGTTCCCGGGCGGCACGACCACCTGCGAAGCACTGTGGATGGGTGCCGGCGCTGACACTGGCCGGTGACAATCTGCTGGCAAGACAAGGTGCGAGCCCGCTTACGGCAGCGGGGCTGGAGAATTGTGTTGCAACGAGTGCAGTGGACTATGTTGAAAAGGCAATTGCGCTAGCAGGCGACTTGCCCAGGCTGACGAGTTTGCGGGCCGTGTTGCGCGAGCAGGTGAGAACTTCGCCGCTGTTTGACGCAACACGCTTTGCCCGCAATCTGGAAACTGTGCTGTGGGGGATGTGGCAGGCGCGAGCCCAACAACGAAAGATTTCACAGTAGCAATGCCTCCACGCTTCCCCTATGGTCGGAATACTGGATTGTCAGTCGTCCGTTTTCTCTTCTACGTTTTCGGAATGATCTAAAGAAGCGCTGAATAAGCCCCAACTGTGGTTCAATACATTTCCCGTTCGTCCTGAGTGCCGCGCGTAGCGCGGTGTATCGAAGGAGTGAACGGGAAACACTCACCACGAATGGACTTATTCAGCGCTTCCTTAAACGGTCAATTTGCCTTCTGACTCGAACAAGTTGAGATAGCCCACAAACTTGAAGAGCCGGTTTCGTTTTTGGCCTGTCACTTCAGCAACACAACCATCCTTTGCAAGGTTCTGTAATGCGGTTGACGCAGTAACGTAAGTGCAATTCAGCAGTCGCTCTGCTGTTCGGATGTCCATTATTGGATACTTGAACAGCAGGTCAATCAATGCCAACTCGTTCCTCCCAAAAGCCCGTGCCTTGATCATCGTATTCTCACGGAATTCGACAATTCGCTGGGCTGTAACAGCGGCTTCGTTGCTTACCTGTGTAATACCGGTCAGAAAGAATTTAATCCACCCCTCCCAATTGCCGTTCTTCCGAACGTCCATGAGCCGGTCGTAATATTCTGTCCTGTTTTCCTTTAAAAAAAGGCTGATATAGAGCAACGGCTGCCTGAGCACGCTGCGCTCATGAAGCAGCAATGAAACCATCAATCGCCCAATCCGCCCGTTACCATCAAGGAAGGGGTGTACGGTCTCGAATTGAGCATGAATGAGCGCACATTGAACAGTCAGTGGCATGCTCGCCCTGTCGTGTAAAAACAACTCAAGGTTTGCCAGTGATTCCATCATCTCTGGCACAGGCGGCGGGACAAAGGTTGCAGTGGACAAAGTGCAACCTTGTGGCCCAATCCAGTTTTGGGTGCGGCGAAATTCGCCTGGGTCTTTATTCTCGCCTCGCACCCCATGAAGTAGGTGGCTATGGATTTCACGTATGAGGCGTAATGAAAGCGGTAAGGTTTCGAGGCGCTTGATACCGTGATTCATGGCGTTCACATAATTGACAACCTCACCGATAGCTTTGGTGCGCACCCCCTCGTCATCCCTTTCGTGCTGCAACACCTCGTCAAGCGTGCATTGAATCCCCTCGATTTGTGAGCTAAGCACCGCTTCCTTCTTGACATACATCGCCACAAAAAGATCCGGGTTGGGCAGCAAGGATGCGATACCAGATAATTGCCCCAATGCAAGATCGGCCTCAGACAGAACCCTTATCATCTCGGCATCGAATACAATTGGCGGATCAGGCGGCAAGGGGGCTGGCACATAGGCTAGATACCCGGTGCCTTGCGGAACTGTTTTGCCAGCTCTTGAATTAAAGGGTTTCATAATTTAGCGCCTTCCTATCTATTTTATTATAATAATATTCCGTATTTTATAATAAGCAAGCGATGCCGCGTCCGTTATTAAAAAATTCTAAGGTAATCTGGCCACTACCCATGGTGAGCATTCCGCCTCAACGTGCCCTGAGGTAGATGTGTTAATGGGCCGCCGGAACGACAAAATTGATTAAATCAGTGGTTTTTCAAGTCCAGTAGTACCTTAGTACAATTGCCCGGATGTCGCGAACATAATAATATCCATATGAAATATATAATTAAAAAGTTGCTGGCATAAACAAGAAAAGAATGGCATTGGGCTCAACAAACTTGAGCCGTGCAGGGCAGGCAGATTCGCGATCACTCAGATACGCAAATCAATAATAAGCAGTGAAAAATAACAAGGGTGGATATGCCGTTACGTTTGCCAGACAAAGGGTTAGTCTCGCGTTTATTTTCAAAATCGGTTGCCCCCTGCCTGAATCTGATTCCTGCACGCGCCCTCAATAATCATGCATCGAAGGGGAGCGCAAGTGTCTGCAAAGCCTAAGCACCTCTGGAAAAAGCGCACCGGCGAGCGTTCAATGCGGCAGCGCATGGCGGTCGATCCGCTCGACTTCTCGTCCGCGCTGCTGCGCATACAAGGGCAACCGCCCGCGCCGCTTGCGCGCACCATGCTCTACCTACTGCTGGCGCTGCTCTTCCTGCTCATCCTCTGGTCTATATTCGGGCACCTGGACGTCGTCGCCACCGCCGAAGGCAAACTCCTGCCGCAGAGCTACCTCAAAATCGTCCAGCCATCCGAACAAGGCGTCATCCGTGACATCCTGGTATCCGAAGGCGAAGCCGTGAAGGCAGGGCAAGTGCTCATGCGCCTCGATGCCACCCTCTCCGAAGCCGACGGCAAAGCACTCGGCGCTGACCAGCAAGGCAAAAAACTCACCCTGCGCCGCATCGCCGCCGAACTGGCCGGCAAACCCTTCACCCGTCAGCCCGGTGAACCGGAAGACCTCTACCAGCAAACGCTGGCCCAATACCAGGCCAACCGCACAGCCTACGAA
>JAUQWW010000021.1 GCA_030834965.1 Gallionellaceae bacterium
CGATGTACCACGCCAAGGGAAGCGGACGCAATAATTACAAATTCTTCGAGCAGGACATGAATGATCGGGCCGTCCACCGGCAATCCATCGAAGCTGGCCTGCGCCGCGCGCTGGAACGGCAGGAATTTATGTTGCACTACCAGCCGAAAATAAATCTTCACAGCGGCAAGATTGTCGGCGTCGAGGCGCTTATCCGTTGGCATCATCCGGAACGAGGGCTGCTGCCGCCAGCGCAGTTCATATCAATTGCCGAAGACTGTGGCCTGATTCTGCCGATTGGCCGTTGGGTGCTGCGCGAAGCCTGTCTCCAGGCCGAGGCTTGGCTGCAGGCTGGGTTGCCGGCGATCACCGTTGCAGTCAACACCTCCGCGCTCGAGTTCCACGCCAAGGATTTTCTCGACAATATACGCGTGACGCTCGAGGATACGCGCTTGGAACCGCGCTATCTGGAAATCGAACTGACCGAAAGTGTCCTCATGCGGGATGCCGAGTCTGCCGATTCCGTGCTGCATGCACTCGCAGACTTGGGCGTTAAGCTTGCAGTCGATGACTTCGGCACCGGCTATTCCAGCCTAAGCTATCTGCGGCAGTTTCCGCTCGATGCCATGAAAATCGACCAGTCGTTCGTGAGCCAGATAACCAGCAACCCGGACGATGCCACCATCGTCAGCGCCGTGATCAACATGGGTAAAAGCCTCAATCAACGGGTCATTGCGGAAGGCGTGGAAACATCGGAACAGTACGCATTTCTTCTTGCCCAGCATTGCGACGAGGGCCAAGGATACTATTTCTGTCGACCGATGGTGGCAGAGGCTCTCGCCGCCTTATTGCAAACTGGCGTATTACCTACTCCTCTTCATTGACCACCTAAGATTGGGTTTGTTGTATGTGCGTCAGCGCACAGACGCGACAAGCCACTCCCGATAGTCTTACCATCGTTGAGGGTGGAAATATAGCCGCGCCCCAGTGAAATTCTGTGCAGCGCGGCCAGCCCCGATAATCAACTCACAATTAAGGAGACAAAAATGAACTGGGATCGAATCGAAGGCAATTGGAAACAATTGAAAGGCAATATCAAACAGCAGTGGGGCAAGCTTACCGACGACGAGCTGGACGTGATTGCAGGCAAGCGCGAACAACTTGCCGGAAAGATTCAGGAAGTCTACGGCATCACTAAAGACGAAACCGAAAAACAAATTGCCGCTTGGCAGGCTCGCCAGAAAGATAAACCTCACTAACACGTTGCGTATGTGGGCGGGAACACCGCAACCCTTCGCTTTACTGCATCAGAGTTTAACTTAATCATCATTAAAGGAATCATCATCACCATGAATAAAATCAAAATCAGTGCCATCGCAATGGCAATCAGCCTTGCGTGTAGCGTTAACGCCATGGCGGAAAGCATGTCCAAGAGCGAATACAAAACTGCCAAGAATAACATCGCGACCGAATACAAATCAGCCAAGGAGAGTTGTGGTTCATTAGCCGCTAACGCTAAAGATATCTGCAAGGCCGAAGCAAAAGGCAAGGAAAAGATCGCCAAAGCCGAACTTGAAGCGCGCTACAAGCCTTCTAAAAAGGCGAGCTACGAAGTCAGTGTTGCCAAGGCTGAAGCGGACTACGCAGTAGCCAAGGAAAAGTGCGATGACGCAGCCGGCAATGTCAAGGACGTTTGTGAGAAAGAAGCAAAAGCCGCCCTGGTGAGCGCCAAATCCGACGCCAAGGCAGAGTTCAAAACCTCGCAGGCAAATGCTACGGCCAGAGAGGAATCATCTGAGGCGCGCATGAAGGCGCAGGAAAAAGGCAGCGAAGCACACCAGGACGCCGCGGCCGCCAAGCGTGACGCGGAGTATAAAGTTGCAAAAGAAAAATGCGATGCACTGGCTGGCGCCGCCAAGGACAGTTGTGAAACTGCAGCAAAAAAGCTCTACGGCAAATAAGTGGCCGGCCAGGAATTTTCCTGGCCACGGATATTTAACACGGAGGTATTCCAAATGAACACGATACAAAAATTAGCAGTGAATGCGGCAGCACTAACCTTGCTGTTTGGTCTGGCAGGGTGCTCCGGAATGACGACGCAGGATAGAAATACCGCGATCGGTGCCGGAGTCGGCGCTGTGGGCGGCTCTGTCCTGACCGGCGGCAGCACGGCCGGCACGATAGGTGGCGCGGCGGTTGGCGGCGTCATTGGCCACGAGATCAAAAAATAACATCTCAGTCATCTGCGCAACAGATGCGCCTGCACAATGGGTGCGGGCGCGGCTGCATGCATGGGCAGCGAAATAGGAAGAGTCGATATCATGCTTTCTCATGCACCGCCTGAAGGCGGTGCGATCCTTTAAGGAGCTTACGATCACCGGACGCAGAGCGTCGGTCGATGGCCAGCCAGGACCTTCATGTGGGTGCTCTGTAGGCCGACATCTTAATAAAATAGGAGAACCGCGATGATGCACGACGGGAAATCGTATTTTCAGCAACCTCTGTTGCAGTCACACGGCAGTGCGAAGGTGGCATCGTCGGACATACCGGCACAGCAGTGAGGAACGGAACACCTGCAATCCATCTATAGCCTTCACAGGAGATCGTCATGAGCCAATACCAAATCGCCGTTATCGTCGGCAGCCTTCGCAAGGATTCATTCAACCGCAAGCTGGCTGACGCCATTGTAAAACTGGCACCACCGGAGTTCTCGTTCAAGCAAGTGCAAATCGGCGACTTGCCCCTCTATAACCAGGACGATGACGCAAACCAGGCCGAGTCCGTCAAGCGTCTGAAGGCCGAAATCGCGGCTGCCCAAGGTCTTCTGTTCGTCACACCCGAATACAACCGCTCGATTCCCGGCGTACTCAAGAATGCAATCGATCATGCCTCGCGCCCCTATGGTCAGAGCGCGTGGGCGGGCAAGCCTGCCGGTGTATTGGGTGCATCGGTTGGCACCATTGGCACTGCGATGGCACAGCAACATTTGCGGAATGTGCTGGCTTATCTGGATGTACCGACCTTGGGCCAGCCGGAAGCGTTTATTCACGCCAAGGACGGATTGTTCGATAGTTCGGGCAATATCGGCCCTGATAGCAGAGCATTCCTGCAAAGCTGGATGGATCGGTATGTCGCATGGGTGAAAAAACACGCTGCCTGATGCAGCAAAAAACGGAGGGCGAATAATGAGCACGATCACGACGAAAGACGGGACGCAGCTCTATTACAAAGACTGGGGGACAGGACAGCCTGTGGTGTTCAGTCACGGCTGGCCCCTCAGTGCGGATAGCTGGGAGGCACAGATGATGTTCCTGGCTTCCAACGGCTATCGCTGCATTGCCCATGACCGTCGCGGTCATGGCCGGTCGAGCCAGCCCTGGAATGGCAACGAGATGGACACCTTTGCCGACGATCTCTCGGAGCTCATCGAAACGCTAGCCCTGAAAGATGTAGTCCTGATCGGCTTCTCCATGGGCGGCGGCGAAGTTGCTCGCTATATCGGCCGCCACGGCACGAAGCGGGTGGCCAAGGTTGCGCTGGTCGCCGCCGTTCCGCCGCTGATGCTTAAAACGCCAGCCAATCCAGACGGCTTGCCGATTGAGAAATTCGACGAGATACGCCAGGGCTCCCTCGCCGACCGTTCGCAGTTCTATAAGGATATCGCCAGCGGCCCGTTCTTCGGAGCCAACAGGCCCGGCGCCAAGGTTTCGCAGGGCATGATAGCCTCGTTCTGGCTGCAGGGAATGCAGGCCGGTCACAAGAACACTTATGACTGCATCAAGGCGTTCTCCGAAACGGATTTCACCGAAGACCTCAAGAAGTTTGACGTGCCGACGCTGATCATTCATGGCGACGATGACCAGATCGTGCCGATCGGCGCCTCGGCTCTCCGCTCGGCGAAACTGGTCAAGAATGCGACCCTGAAGATCTACCCGGGCGCACCCCACGGCCTTGCGGACACGCACAAAGACCAGCTCAACGCCGACCTGCTGGCATTTCTTAAGAGCTGAGGTCGATGATGCAGTCCTATCATCACCGGAAGGATGTCATGAGTGTGCTGCCTATCACCATTCAACCACGCAATCCAGTGGGCCATTTTACGAACGAACGCGTGTGCCCAAAATGCAACAATCCCGTGGAACGTGTGCGGCGCCATTTTATCGACCGGCTGGTTAGCTTGTTTACGCCGGTGCACCGCTATCGCTGCCGCGAGAAGGGTTGGAGTTGCGACTGGGAAGGAAACCTGCCCTAAGCCTTCTTGGTCCACAGCAAGCACCAGCCATTTGGGCTGATCTGGCCCTCGACCCGCTTGCAGGCATTCGGGGGGATGAAATTCATGCAGGTACTGCACTGCTGCTCCCCCTTCGGGCTAGTCTGGTACTGCACGCTGGCCTGTGACACCTTGGTGGTCGTCGCGGGTGCGGCAGAATCTGTGCTGGTGGCTGGAGGAGCGGCCGGAGCAGGGGCGGGACTGGTTGGACTCTCGCCTTTCTTTGAATCACACCCTGAAAATACCGTCGGCAGCAACAAAGTGCAACCAAACGCCAGCGCTCCGCGCAGCACATCCCTGCGCGGCAACGTTTCTACTTTCGTCATGCACTCACCTTTTGGTGATGCCTCTCGATCCCATTTCATATCAACCTCCCTTTGTCAGGAATCTGACTGACGGAATTGCCGATCAAGCATCCTTCGTCGCAGCGGGTCTCTCGCTACGTGTGTACCTCGCGCCGCAATAAGCCGAATTAATTTATAAAAACGACGAATGGATTTGAAAATATAGTCGCAACATCAAGCGAAATCTGTGCGTTGGCGCACATTAGGCCAGGCATCGTTGATGCAAAACTCAATAGAAACAATTCCGCGCATTAGCATATTGTCTAAGTGCGCCTTGATATGTTCGCTAACGAACAGACTAGATACGGGAGCAAGGCTAAGCTGCACTTAATGGTTTCGACCGCGGTGGGTAAATCGCACCCCACTAGACGTGAATTGCGGCGGCCATGACAATGCAGCAAGCATCGTTCGAGACAGTACAAACTAAAAGGAAAATATCATGTCAACACAGATCAATAAATCCCCGTCACCCCTGATGTGGATCGCAGGCATCTCCATCATTCTATTCTCCATCGTAGGCATCGGCGCTTTCATGGGATGGATACCCAGCTCCATCAGCACCCCAGGTGACAAGGCGGTGCCTGGCAGCCAGGCTGGCGCAAAAGCAAGTAAGACGCAATCGAATGTGGCGAGCAACACGCGCTCCAAAACGGCTTGCGCGGAATGTGGCGTGATTCAGTCGACACGCGAGATCGTCCAGCGCGGCGAAGGCGGTGCCGTCGGTATCGTCGGTGGCGCAGTGGTGGGCGGCTTGATCGGCAATCAGGTCGGTGACGGCCGCGGCAAAGACCTGGCGACCGTGGCCGGTGCGGTGGGTGGTGCGATGGCGGGAAACGAGATTCAGAAACGCGTGGACACGACCAAGCGCTATGAAGTCGTGGTGCGGTTTGACGATGGATCGAGCCGCGTATTCACCGAGGCTAATCCAACTGCTTGGCGAACAGGCGACCGCGTCAGGGTCACTAACGGTGTAATCCGCTCAAACAACTAAATGCTGTTCGCCAGAGCGTGACAAGCCACGTTCATCAGCTATCAACACCGTAATCGGTAGAAGGAGTTAAAGAATGAACGCTATGAAAGTTGCTGCAATCGCGCTGATTCTCGCCGGCGTACTGGGTCTGGTGTACGGTGGGTTTAGCTATACCAAGGAAACGCACGAGGCCAATGTGGGCCCGATCAAACTGTCAGTAACAGACACGGAGAGAGTGAATGTCCCGGTATGGGCGGGAATAGGGGCCATCGTTATTGGCGTCGCGCTGCTGGGTTTTGGCGGCACCAAACGCTAATCGCCGCATCCGCTGCGGTCATTCTGTGCTTCGCGGCTGGCGGCATCCCATGATTTCCACTCCCATTCCAACAGCAACATCCGGGAACCCTGCATCCGAACCTGCGCCGGAAAATGGCCTCGCTCCTGACAAGATTGCCGATACCACCCAGCTCACTGTCCATTTGCCCGTCGACGCACGCGGCGTTGCGCTCGGCATTCTGGCAACAGTTTCGTTGCTATTCGCACTGGACTGGGCGCAGCCGTTTCTGATCACACTGCTGCTGGGGATACTCTTTGCGTACACTTTGAATCCTCTCGTGGTGTGGCTGGAGCGTATAAAGATACCGCGCCTCGTGGGCTCCAGCATCGTAATGTTGGCCGTGACAGGCGCGCTCGTGTTCGGCACTTATGCGCTGCGCGGGCAGGTGCAAAGAATATTCGAGCAGTTGCCCGAAGCGGCCAGCAAATTGTCGGCCGGGATCGACAAGATACGGAGCGGCCCGCTCAGCAACATGAAAAATGTGCAAACCGCCGCGAACACGATCGAAAAAGCGGCCAGCCAGGCCGACACATCGGCACTTCCCAAGCAGCGCACCACGCACATCGTTATCGACCAACCCACCTTCAAGCTCAGCAACTTCCTGTGGGTCGGCTCCAGGGGGGTGCTCGCCTTCATCGGCCAAGCGGCAATGGTGCTTTTTCTGGTGTTCTTTTTTCTGATTGGCGGCGATATGTTCAAGCGCAAGCTGGTGCGGCTCGCGGGGCCGACACTGTCGAGAAGGAAAGTCACTGTGCATATCCTGGATGACATCAACCATTCCATCCAGAAATATATGTTCATGCTGTTGGTGACCAATATCCTGGTCGGGCTGCTTACCTGGTTCGCGCTGCACTGGTTCGGTTTGGAAAACGCCGGAGCCTGGGCCGTCGCCGCCGGATTGCTGCATGTCATCCCATATGCGGGCCCAGGCCTCACCGCGGCCGTTCTCGGCATGGCCGTTTTCATGCAATTCAATTCGCTTTCCATGGGGTTGTTGGCCGCGGGCGCGTCGCTGGCGATTGCGACTTTTGTTGGAACATTTGTCACCACCTGGATGACCGGGAAATTTGCCAAGATGAATACCGCAGCCGTATTTGTCTCGCTGCTGTTCTGGTCATGGCTGTGGGGAGTGTGGGGCCTGCTGCTGGGGATTCCGATCATCGTCATCGTTAAAGTTGTTTCGCAGCATGTGGAGCAACTGCATCCAGTAGCGGAGTTGCTGGGAGAATGAGGCTGGCACTGTCATCTTGAGAAATCAGTTTCATAGCAGTGAATGGACGCCTGCAGGTCATATGGCGCTCGCGTTTTTCTATACATAGCGACAGAAATCGTAGCGAGCGGCGCTGGGGTGGGGGAGGCCGGAGCGCAGCGCCCGGAGCATACCCAGCAGTATGTGAGGAGCGCGACAACGAAGTTGCGGTGTAGGCTCACATGCACAGCATGTTATGCCGGAACCAACACCGCCCGACACCGCCCCAGAGTCGCGCAGTAGATTTATGTCGCTATGTACAGAACTGCTTATGGGTGCCGATGTGGATAATATGGGTTTGCCGATTCAAGAAGCACATGTGTTGACGGACGCGCAATGGTTCTTGCTCATCGGTGGCCTATTGCTCGTCATGGGCCTTACGTCGGCGGCGCTTAAGCGCCTGCCCATCACTTCTGCCATTGTTTATTTGGCGGTGGGCTTGCTGCTCGGCCCAACCGTCCTCAATGTCTTTCACTTCAATCCGCTGAAACAATCGGCGCTGTTGCAGGTGCTCACCGAAGTGGCTGTGCTGATTTCCCTATTTTCCGCCGGCGTCAAAATGCCGGTGCCGGTAAACCTCGCCCGCTGGCGTGCGCCGATGCTGCTGGCAACGGTCTCGATGACGATCACAGTTGGCTTGGTTGCCGCCTTTGCATATTACCTTTTAGACCTGCCGCTGGGAGCCTGTGTCCTGCTGGGGGCTATCCTCGCGCCCACCGATCCGGTACTGGCAACCGATGTGCAGATTCGCCATCCCGATGACCGCGACCAACTCCGCTTTACCTTAACCTGCGAGGCTGGCATGAACGACGGCAGCGCTTTTCCCTTCGTGATGCTGGGTATGGGCATACTGGGCCTGCATGAGCTCGGCGAGTTCGGACTTCAATGGGTGTTGGTGGATGTACTGTGGGCTACCGTCGCAGGTGTTGTGATTGGCATCGCGTCGGGTGTCGCGTTGGCCCATTTCAGTTGGAAGCTGCGCGGCGCATCGCCCAGGAGCGAACTGATCTATGACTTCCTCGGCTTGGGGGTCATCGGTGTGGTGTACGGTGTCAGCGTCATCGCTCACGCCTGGGGTTTCCTGGCCGTATTCTTCGCGGCTGTTGCGTTACGTCAGACAGAGTTCAAGCTTGCCAGTGCGGAAGCTGCGCCTGCTCCGTTACCGGAAAAGGGCATTTCGCTGAATGAAGTTGGGGATTGCGCTGACAGCGAAACGCCACCAACAGTCAGCGAAGGTTCATTGGTATTTAAAGAGCATCTTGAACGGCTGTCCGAAGTCGTGCTGATACTCCTGATTGGCGGCATGCTCTTTATCGATTCCTGGAGTTGGCGGGCAATCGCGCTGGCGCTATTTTTGTTTTTGGTTGCGCGTCCGATCAGCGTTCTGGTCGGTTTATCGAGCACCCGCCCGATCTGGCGAATGCGCGGCTTGGTGGCATGGTTTGGCGTGCGTGGCATCGGTTCGCTGTACTACCTGATGTATGCCATACAGCATGGCCTCCCCGAAAATCTGGCTTTGGAGTTGATTCAATTGACGCTCATCGTGGTGACGCTCTCCATTCTCGCCCACGGCATCAGCGTCAAGCCGCTGATGTACCTGTTCTGGCGCGATCGCAAACGGCCGCCCGCCTAACGGTCATGGCGAACCGCCGCCCCAGATGATGAAACAGCGCTTCGCCATGACCGTTTCCCTCCCCCCGCCCCTCTCCCCGAGGGAGAGGGGGACAGGGACTCGCTGAGCGAGTTTCACGTTATCTGCCGCTGGCCGACAGGCGAAGCCCGGATAAAGCTGGCTCCGTTGATTGATCGATTCCCGTTTTATGTGCGCTAGCGCACAGCGCAATCTGAAGCGCAGGCGGATACTGTTCATGCTGGGTGGGTTTAGTAAATTCATCTCATGAACGCAACAATACAAAAAGTCATAATCGAGGAGTAGTTACATGTTGCTTAAAGAAATGGCAAGTCCCGTGCTCTCAGTCCTGTGCCTGACTTTGGCCGGCTCGGCTGCGGCCGTTGAATTTACGGTGAACGGCGATGTGCGTACGGGCTTTTTTTCGCTGCACCGTGAGGATCGCAACGGTCAAAAAGATACAACCGACGAATTTCGCGTGCGCCTGCGTCCCGGGGTCAGCGCGAAATTTAACGAGCAGTGGCTGGCGCAGGTTCGTTTCGCCGGGCGTTATTCCACGGATGAACGCAACGACCCGCACTTCAAGATATTCAAGAGCATCCCTGCAGCTGATGGTTTGCGCCTTGGCGATTCCACGCTGGACGAGATCTATGTCGAGCACCGCCCGAACAATTCCTGGCAGGTGCGCGTGGGTCGCTTTCAGAGCAAGGCCGAGCTCGATGGCGTGGCCAAGAAATCACTGGATCGTAATGACAGCGCGAACACAGACATCACCTGGACCGATGGTGTGCAAGTCAAAAACGATGCTGCGAACGGCTGGAGCACGACAGCGATTGCGCAATATAACGACAGTGAGGGTGCGACTCAGGTGCGCCGTACGCCCCTTGATTTCAGAGAAGGAGGCAGTCGCCTGTCCTATTTTGTCGGCTTTGAAAACACCCAAAAGGCCGGACCGTTCGTGCAACGCGCGGTGGATATCACCTGGCTGCCGGATGCCCTGCACAGCAGCGGTGTCGGCGCCGGGACGGTCAATGACTACTGGGGTATGGTAGGCAGACTTGCTGCGCAGTGGCCGATGCGAGGCGGCATGAAATTCATGCTGGCGGGTGAGGTGGGTTACGCGCCGAACACACCGAAACGCAGCGTGCTACAGACCGGCGCGTCAGGGGATGCCGACGGGCTCGCGGCACAGATCACCTTCAATTTTATTGACATTATTCCACGACACAGCGCAGGGCTCGTGCTCGGCCGGGTCGGCGATGGCTGGCTGTTGTCACCGGATTTCGATTCCAATGCCAACACGGTCGAGATGCGCTACAAGTGGGCCCTCGATAAAAAGCAGACCTTGGAGGCGCGCGCGCGCAAACATGAAGACATAAAACAGCGCGTCGGCAGTGCGTTCAAGCGCGAGGATGTCGATTACTATCTGCGTTATACGTATAAATTCTAGTCTTGCTGGCATTGCAATTGTTGAGGTTTCCATAATTTGCGACAACTGGCCCGTTCGGGCTGAGATCGGCCCCAACTTGTCAAAAGTCGGGAATGCCAAACGTTTTGCCTCGTGGCTGGGTTACGAAGATTTCTGGAGGGAAGAAGCTGTCAAGCGCGTCGAAACGCATCCCGCTGCTCACCTGATCGGCCCCCGCCTTATGTACGCTAGCGCACAGCGCAAACTGAAATGAAGGCGGATACTGCCATCCTGAGCTTTTCTAAATAACAACCGTGGGGCAAGCGATGAAAAAGCAAGCCAAAGAAAAAGCAGCAAGTGCACCCGTGCCTGAGATGAGCAACCAGGCGTACAAGCACAGCCTGCGCCAACTCCAGATCGAACTGGTCAAGTTGCAGCGCGACTTCATTCGGTGCGACGACAAAATCCTGATCATCTTCGAAGGCCGGGATGCAGCGGGGAAAGACGGCACAATCAAGCGCATCGTCCAACATTTGAGTCCGCGCGAAACCCGTGTCGTTGCGCTCGGCAAGCCCTCCGACCGCGACCGTAGCTCGTGGTACTTTCAGCGTTATGTCCCCTATCTCCCGGCCGCCCAGGAACTCGTACTGTTTAACCGCAGCTGGTACAACCGCGCAGGGGTCGAGCGCGTCATGGGTTTTTGCAGCGAGGCGGAGCACGAAGAATTCATGAGTTCGGTCCTCGAGTTCGAGCATATGTTGGTGCGCTCGGGGATCAAACTCATTAAGTACTACCTCGATATCAGCAAAGCCGAACAGAAGCGACGCTTGAATGAGCGCAAGACCGATCCGCTGGCACAGTGGAAAACCAGTGCGCTTGACGATCAGGCACTCAAGAAGTGGAAGCAATATAGCCTGGCGCGCAATGAGATGCTGGCGCGCACGCACAACCCGGTGTCACCGTGGACCATCGTGCGCGCTGACGACAAACAATTGACGCGGATCAACATCATCAAGGATATGCTCAGCCGGCTGCACTACGCGGATAAAAACAAGCAACTCGTTCTGCCTGATCCGCAGATTGTCTTAACCTACGATGCCGCCTATCTCGAAAACGGCGTGCTTGCGCCGTAGCCCGCCCAACAGAGATGCCTGGCAAACCGCGCTCGAAAATGTCTGTTCCATAAGTGCGCTAGCGCACAGAAGGTTCTTAAAAAGAAGAAGATCATCTCAGACAGCTCATTACATTCTATATAGGAGTAACAAAGATGCTCGAAACCATTGTAGTTATCTTGATTATCCTCTGGCTACTGGGCTTGGTCACCTCGTACACCATGGGTGGACTCATTCACATTCTCCTGGTCATCGCGATCGTGGTGATTTTGCTGCGTGTTATTCAAGGTCGACGCCTGTGACGGCTTTGGAGATGAAGGATGAACCAGTGGATTCCGGGCAGCTACACACCGGACATCTTCCCGTTTCTGGAGGTTAAACTGCAGAATAAAGTTACCAGAAATACACTTTAAAACACGACATAACTAACAAAGGAGAAAACCATGTATAGCTTATCGGATGCAGCGACCAAAGATCAGTTGATCACCGATTTCAAGGCAGTGGTACACGATGCGGAAGAGCTGCTGAATGCGGCCGCCAGCCAAGGCGGTGTGAAGCTGGGCGAGGTACGCGCCAAGACGGAAGAATCTCTCAGGATTGCGAAAGCCAGGATGAATGAGGCGCAGGGGGCGCTGCGTGTCAAAACCAAAGCGGCAGCCCGAGCCACCGATGCTTATGCCCACGAAAACCCATGGAAGGTTGTCGGCATCTCCGCCGGAGTGGCTGCAGCTGTTGGCTTGGTGGTCGGTTTGCTACTCGAGCGCCGCTAGCCGAATCGCGTGAGATGTCTAGCACCAAGTGCGGATTTATTGTTCGGCGATATAAACAAAATTATGAAAGGAACCAAAATGAGAGCCTTAGGGAATTTCAAATTAATCGGTATTTCGATCCTGTTTGTTGTTGGGCTAGCCGCTTGCGAAAAGCCAGGCCCTGCACAGACTGCAGGTGAAAAGATCGATCAGACGGTTGATAAAGCCGGCACGAAAATGGGTGAAGCAGTCGATAAAGTTGGTGAAAAAATGGGCGAGCAAAGCGAGAAAGCGGTCGCAGCCATCGATGATGCTGAGATTACGGCCAAGGTCAAAGCAGCCATATTTGCCGAGCAGGGTCTGAAGACGCTGCAAATCGATGTTGATACCGCGAAAAGTGTGGTGACATTAAACGGAACGGTTGATTCGCAGGAAAGCAGCGATAAGGCCAAAGCACTGGCGAGTGCAGTAACCGGCGTAAAGGACGTTGAAAACCGTCTGGTAGTAAAGCCAGCCAAGTGAGATTGAGTTGTCGCCAACCAGAAGGGGAGCAGGCCATGGGGATTAAAGACGCATATAAACAAAAAATGGCGGCGCAACTGAAAGAATGGGGCGCCCAAATTGATCTATTGGAAGCCAAGCTGGAAAACGCAGGGGCTGACATGAATATCAAGCGCACCGAGCTGCTGAATGAGTTGCGTGCCAAACAGCGTGCTGCGTCTGAAAAAATGAAGGAGCTGGAGAAGGCCAGTGAGGAAGCGTGGGAGCATGCCAAGGAAACAGCTGACAAAATTTGGGATGACCTTAAGGCGGCCCTGGCTGACGCCCGCTCCAAATTCAAGTGAAACATTGGCAAGTGACACTGCGCGGAACTTCTGCGAACACGGATTGCAGGCACACTTGAACGCGACTCAGTGTTGTCTTGACTGAGGTGTTCACCTTGGTGAGGAACAAAAATGATACGGCCTGTGCAGATCCAATTTTCCTTCTTGATGCTCGTGGCGCTGCTTGTCGCGGCATGCTCTACAACAAGGCTCAATTCTGCCTGGAAAGACCCGTCGTATCAGACGCGCCCCTCCAAGATTATGGTCATCGGGATGGCCAAGAATCCGGCAAAAAGAAGAATTTTTGAGGATGAGTTCGTCATGCAACTCCAGGCGCAAGGAACGGAAGCCATCCCAAGCTATAGCGTACTTCCTGACAAACAACAGGGTGACCAGAAGGCCATTGCGGCAAAGGTGGCACAGCTTGGGGCCGATGCGGTGCTCATTTCAAGGCTGGTGAGCAAAAAGACCGTGCATGTTTATGTGCCGGGGACGGTCTATTACCCTCCGCCCTATTACAGAACATGGCCGGACTTCTACGGATATGGTTATCAGGCGATGTACACCCCGGGATATGTGGCCGAGGACAAATACGCAGTTATTGAAACCAACCTGTATGAAGCGACCGATAACAAACTGATCTGGGCTGCTTCATCCGAAACTGAAATGCGTGGCTCAGACCAGAAACTCATCAAGTCCTACATCGGTGTCATGGTGAAAACCATGGTTGATCAGGGATTGCTGGGCAAAAAATAAACATTTGGCTGGGAGACTTCATGCTGGTGACTTTCACATGCAAGGCATACGCCGATATAACCATGTTTGGTGATGTCGCGAAACGCCTGCTGACAATGATGGGGCAAAGTGGAACAGTGCCCGGCGCCATTATGGCCGAAGATGTCCCGGCAGCACTTGATCGCTTGACGCGGGCAATCGAGTCGGAGAAAGTGGTACCGACTCCTGACCGACCCATGAATGCCCAGGACGACGAAGCGAATCAGCAAGCTGTGAGTCTGAAGACTCGGGCTTTGCCTCTAATTGAATTGCTTACTGCTGCCGTGAAAGAAAACTACAATGTGATGTGGAAATAATACCGGGTGATGTGCCTTTACAAGATCAAGCCGGTGAGGCTCCTGGATGCAAGATGCGGTCGTACGTTTCCATGTCGGCCCGATAACACCTGCAGGACGCGGCTTCCAGGCCTTCGATGTCGTGAATCTTGACATCCCCCCGGGTATAGCTGATCAGTTTTTTCTTCTGCAGCGAACCCGCAGCCTTGGTGACACCAACGCGACGCACGCCCAGCACCTGGGCAAGTAATTCGTGGGTGATATGGAATTCCTCTGAGTGTGCCCTGTCTCGAATCATCAGGAGCCAACGGGCAAGGCGCTCTTCTACAACATGGAAGCGGGTGCAAGCGGCTGTCTGCGCCAGTTGGCTAAGCAACACATAGAGGTAGCGATTCAGCTCCTGTTGCAGCGCGACGCTGCGTTCGAGTTCGCTGTGGAAACGCTCGTCATCCATTCGCCATGCAGTGCCTGAGCCCTGCACCACGGCATGCAACGGTGAGACATTCACCCCAAGCATGAGGGGAATGCCGTACATGCCTTCGCTGCCGATCAGGGCCACCTCAAGGCTGCTGTGACCATTGATTGGATTCATCAATGCAATGAAACAATCGGCGGGAAAATAAACGTGGCGAATTGCGTCTCCGGGCTCGCAGAGAATATTTCCAAAAGCCAACTCGACCTGCTCACAGCCTGACAGCAAATGTTGACGATCCTTGCGGGGGAGGGCGGCAATCAGACGGTTTTCCACAGGGACATGTTCCGTGGATGGCACTCGATTCTCCTTCGCGTTGGGAATAGTTGAAGCGTCCGGGCGCAGGCTGTTATTGCTTCCACAGCACAACGCTTTGCCGATAATAGATTGAAGCGCTAGCCATTTCTGTACGCTGGCGAACATAGCGCGTAATTTTTCATGTATACCAACAATACTCACCTTGGTGAACACGGTGCCGATGTTCACCTGGGCTGCAGCAGAAGTTATCTGCTGAAGGTTTATGCTGATTTGCCTTTCCTTCATGGTGTAGACGGCATGGTGTAGACGGGGCATGATAATTGTCAGGAGAGGATGCTTATGTATATAAAGAAAATCGAGTATGTGAGCATCGCAAGACTTGCAACGGCGCTTTGCCTGGCGCTGCTTGCAGGTTGTAGATCAATACCCACGATGGTGCCCGACATGGCGATGCGGCCACCGCATCCTGTGCAGCTCGAAGGTGCGCGTGGCCCCCTGACTGCCAAGCAGAGCAAGGCAGTTCTCGCCAGGCTTGAAAAAAATGGTGAAGATACCAATATCTTCGACAGGCATCTGGCACTGGAAGCGGAGATTGTCGGCACCCCGCTGGTGGTGGGTAACAAAGTGGAACTGCTGGTCGATGGGCCGATAACTTACAACTCCATGTTCGTCGCCATCGAGAATGCGAAGGACCATATCAATATGGAGACCTACATCATCGAAGATGATGAGATCGGGCAGCATTTCGCTGAGCTATTAATCGGCAAGCAGCGCAGCGGTGTGCAGGTAAACCTTATTTACGATAGCGTGGGCTCAATCAGCACGCCCAGAGAGTTTTTCAAGCCGCTGAAAGAAAGCGGTGTGAATGTTCTGGAATTCAATCCGATCAACCCGCTCAATGCGCGCAAAGACTGGCAAGTCAACCGGCGCGATCACCGCAAGCTGTTGATCGTGGATGGGCAGGTCGCCTTTGTTGGCGGCATCAATATCAGCAGCGTTTACTCCAGCGGGTCATTCGGAAGATCCAGATCGGCCACAGACAATTCGCCATGGCGTGATACCCATTTGCGTATGGCGGGACCCGTTGTCAGCGAATTCCAGAAACTGTTCATGGCGACATGGGGCGAGCAGAAAGGCGAGCCATTGGCATCCAGAGATTATTTCCCCGAGCCTGCCAGGATGGGCAATGAAGTCGTGCGTGCCATCGGCAGTTCGCCCGAGGAGCCTTACAGCCAGATCTATGCAACCTTGCTCTCTGCCATCAATAGTGCGGAAACCCAGGTTCTTCTGACCAATGCCTATTTTGTCCCTGATCCGCAACTGCTTGCCGCACTGAAGGAGGCAGTTCAGCGCGGAGTAGACGTGAGGTTGTTGTTACCCGGAAAAACAGATTCGGCATTGGTGTTTTATGCATCGCGCTCTTATTACGATGAGCTGCTGAGCGCAGGCATAAAAATTTATGAGCGGCAAGACGCATTGCTGCACGCCAAGACCGCGCTCATAGACGGTGTGTGGTCAACCGTAGGCTCAACCAATCTCGACTGGCGCAGTTTCCTCAGCAACCAGGAAATCAATGCAGTCATGCTGGGGCAGGATTTCGGCGCGCAAATGCAGGTCCTGTTCGAGCAAGACCTGCACTCGTCCCAGCTCGTTACGCTTGAAGCATGGAGAAAACGTTCATTCGGCGCCCGCATCAAGGAAAAGGCGGCGCGTTTGTGGGCGCGCTGGTTATGATGAGTACTAGCCAGTCATTCAAGGCAAGGTTGTTGCGATGGATGCCAGTTATTGTGCTTATCTGCGCAGTATGGTTATCAACCGGAAAGTCTTTTGCCGCCGACCCGCAGGTGTCTGCGGCACCCCTACGCGCCAAGTACACGGAATTAAACAAGCACCTGCTCAACAATCAATTTCAACGCGCGCTCTATCTTGATTCTGCGGAATCCTCGACCGATCTGAAGGGAGAAATCTATGCCGTGGTCGATTACCCGTTTGCCACCGTCAACGACGCGCTCAACAACCCGGCGCATTGGTGTGATGTGCTGATACTGCACATTAATATCAAATACTGTCACACTTCAAGCAATCAGTCCGGGACTGTCCTCACGGTGAGCCTCGGCAGGAAACACGATCAGCCGCTGGAGGATGCCTATCGTGCAGAGTTCAACTATCGTGGCGTAATCACGACGCCAGATTATTTCGCAGTGGAACTCAATGCCGAAAGCGGCCCCTTGAGCACCCATGACTACCGCATCTGGATTGAAGCCACATCGGTCAATGACGGGCGCACCTTTCTGCATTTCACCTATGCCTATGCCTTTGGTTTGACTGGCCGCCTTGCCATGCAAGCCTATCTGGCAACAATCGGCAGGGATAAGGTCGGGTTTACCGTAACGGATAAACTGCCCAACGGCCAGCCCAGCTATATTCAGGGAGTACGCGGAGTGGTGGAACGCAATACCATGCGCTATTACCTGGCTATCGATGCCTATCTTGCCGCATTGACCGCACCACCCAAGGATCAGTTAGAGAAACGCTTGCGACATTGGCATAACGCCACTGAGCAGTATGCCCGCCAGCTGCATGAAGTAGAGCGGGGTGATTATCTTGAAATGAAACGCAGGGAATATCAGCGTCAGCAGGTAGCACAGTAGGTTGCGTAAACTTCTCAGCTGTTGCTTGCACCTTGTGTTTCGCTTCCCGCAACCCCCGTCGCACACTGTCCGTTAGCCATATGTACGCCAACGCACAGACGGCATTCTGATTTTTATCTAACCTTGGAATACCTTCAGGAGATTTTATGAAAACACCCAAAATAGTGATCGCAACATTTCTTGCTGTGGCAGCCCTGATGAGCGGTTGCTCGAATACCGGTTCCACCACCGCATCGTCTTCGGGTACTGCTTATGGCGTGGTTGAAGCGATCGACATGACAAGTGGGAGCAGCGGCGGGATGGGCGGCTCCGGTATAGGCGCTGGCGCCGTTATCGGCGGTGTCGTGGGCGGAGTACTCGGACATCAGGTTGGTGGTGGCAAGGGCCAGGATATTGCGACCGTGGCCGGTGTGGTGGGGGGTGCCGTGGCGGGCCACCAGATCGAAAAGAGCAGGACGCAGCAAAATACATACCGTGTACGTGTGCGACTTGACAACGGAGGGTCACAAACCGTGACTCAGCAAAGCATTTCCGACTTGCGCGTCGGAGACCGTGTCCGTATCGATAACGACCGCGTGACTCGCTACTGATCAGTAATTTAATTTACTGCAATAACATCGGCCAGCCAGTTAATTTGTGGTTGGCCGTTTTTTTTGGGGGCGTGGATTGAGCTCAGTTGCACTATCCGCGTACCACTCAACGTGGAATTCACAGCCTGGGGTCTGCGGATTTATGTGCGGTACCACACAGACGGTACCCGAATTCAGGGTCAGAATTGTCTTGCCTGGATGTGTGTATTTGCAGGAATAGCCTCTCGATCGCAAGCAGTGCCGAGAGCTTTGTTTTCAAATTATTCTGGAGAATTTAATCATGAAACAACTCAAGTATTTTTCTACATTTTTCCTGACTCTTATGTTGGTGTCATTCCTCGGTTGCGCGTCTACGGGGAAGCAGGAAGGGACAGGCGAGTATATCGACGATAGCGTCATCACCACCAAGGTCAAGGCTGCCATATTCAATGAGCCTTCCTTGAAATCGACCGAGATCAACGTCGAGACGTTCAAGGGCGTCGTTCAACTGAGCGGCTTCGTCAGTTCCGCTATGGATAAAAACAAAGCGGTTGAAGTTGCACGCAGCATCAAGGGAGTGACGTCCGTCAAGGATGACATGCGGATCAAATGAGGTAGTGTTGGCAGATAAGGCTGCAACTCATGCGTGATCATGAGACGAGCACCGAAATGAGGAAGGGGGATGTAATTCTTGTTGCATCTCCCCCATTTATCGATGTCGAAATTATTTATTCCTGAGGCTGTCATGAGCAAAAATCTCTATTGACCGATGCACAGACTTTGCGCAAACAAGCACGCAAGAATATCGACGAAGGCGCCGTTACATCCGGCTATGCCGCAGGACGCCTAAAATGTGGCGATCCGGGATATCGTAAGCACCGCTCGCCTCTATAGCATTGACCCTGCAGCGCGCAAGCAATTGGCCGCCACAGTTGTCAGTGACTGCCCATCCCTTCACCCTTCATGTTTCACAGAACGTCCCTGGCAGTATCCGGATAGGGATATTCCTTATTTTTCAATCCAGGTGCGTCAATCCCCGGGGGCAAGTCGTGTATGCTGTTCGATGATGATCATGCCACTTAAGCGATCAATCGGAGACCGTAATTGACTATCCCGCACAGCCCCAATCAAAACTATCTTCTTGCCGCCCTGCCCGAGGCTGAATTCGAGCGCATCGTCCCCAATCTGGAGTTGGTCGCGATGCCGCTGGGCGAAGTTCTTTATGAATCCGGCGGGCAGTTGCAGCACGTCTATTTTCCGACGACTGCCATCGTGTCCCTGCACTACGTGACGGAAAACGGCGCATCCTCTGAAATCGCGGGGGTGGGCAATGAGGGCGCACTGGGCATTTCGCTTTTCATGGGCGGGAACACCACCCCTAGCCGGGCCGTCGTGCAGACCGCGGGCCACGGTTACCGTATGAAATCGCGGTTGCTGATGCAGGAATTCAATCGCTCCGGAGGGCGCCGTGCCGGGATGTTGCAACAAGTGCTGCTGCGCTACACCCAGGCGTTGATTACACAGATATCCCAAACGGCGATATGTAATCGCCACCATTCGGTGGAGCAGCAACTATGCCGCTGGCTGTTGCTGACCCTCGACCGCTTGCCCTCGAATGAGTTGATCATGACCCAGGAACTGATTGCCAGCATGCTCGGCGTGCGGCGCGAAGGCATCACCGAGGCCGCCGGGAAATTGCAGCAAGCGGGAGTCATTCGCTACCGCCGTGGCCACATCACCGTGCTTGACCGGTCGGGCCTGGAGTCCCGCGTATGTGAATGCTATACGGTGGTCAAACAAGAATATGATCGTTTGCTGCACGATGTATGCAAAGGCCAGGAAATTCCCTTTGTCGGCCACACTCTGCAAAAACCTCCGGTTTATGTGCGTTAACGCACGGAGAGCGGCGGGTTTCATTGTTATAGTAATCTGACTGTTCATAATTCATCCTCAGACCCACTACCACACGGCGCCTGCAAGCAAAAGCACGCATTCTTTTGCAGATGAGCGTATAAGTACGTGAGGTGCTGCTTGTACCTTCGGCCTCGCGATCCGCCTGACTCATTCGCGCATTAACAGAGGTCGGCCATGTCCCACAAAATCCGTGATTCCGCAAGTTTCAACCCCGCCGCTGGCACGGCGGAAGGCATCACCGAGATCCGGCGCCAGGAGGCCTTGCTTAAAACAGGTGCCTTGCAGAACGCAATTCTCAATAGCTCCAATTTCTCGATTATTGCCACCGACGAGAAGGGCATCATTCAATTATTCAATATCGGCGCCGAGCGCATGCTGGGCTATATGGCTGCCGAAGTCGTGAACAAGATCAACCCCAGCGACATTCATGATCCGCAGGAGGTCATGGCGCGCGCGCAAGCTTTGAGCGAGGAACTGGCTACCCCGATTACGCCGGGCTTCGAGGCGCTGGCCTACAAGGCTTCGCGCGGGATCGAGGACAGCTATGATTTGACCTACATCTGCAAGGACGGCAGCCGCTTTCCAGCGATCGTGTCGATCACGGCGTTGCGCGATGATTATGATGACATCATCGGCTATCTGCTGATCGGTGCCGACAATTCCGTGCGCAAGCAGATTGAAGTGGAACTGACCAACGCCAAGGCAGCGGCAGAAAAAGCCAATCTCGCCAAATCGGATTTCCTTTCCAGCATGAGCCATGAGTTGCGCTCCCCGCTCAATGCGATCCTCGGTTTTGCCCAATTAATGGAGTCTGGTTCCTCGCTTCCAACACCTACCCAAAGGGCCAGCATCGAACAGATTCTTCAGGCAGGATGGTATCTGCTGGAGTTGATCAACGAAATCCTCGATCTCGCGTTGATCGAATCCGGCAAGCTGTCGCTGTCGCTGGAACCCATATATCTGCCCGAAGTGCTGCTCGATTGCCAAGCCATGATCGAACCGCAGGCACAAAAAAGCGGCATCCATATGAGTTTTCCTCAGAACGATTGCCCTTTCTTTGTCAAAGCCGACCGGACCCGGGTGAAGCAGGTTCTCATCAATCTGCTTTCCAACGCGATCAAATACAACCGCGCGGGGGGAACGGTCGAAGTGACGTGCAGCACGAACAGAGCGGAGCGCATACGTATCAGCGTGCAGGATACCGGCGAAGGATTGTCCCCGGAAAAACTCGCACAACTGTTCCAGCCGTTCAATCGCCTCGGACAAGAAGCCAGCGCCGAGGAGGGCACAGGCATCGGCCTGGTGGTGAGCAAGCGACTGGTAGAATTGATGGGGGGCGAAATCGGTGCGGAAAGCATCGTCGGGGTGGGCAGTGTGTTCTGGATCGAACTGAACCTGGCGGATGCGCTACAACTTGCCGGCAGCACAGACGAGCCGCTTGCGCTGACTCAAACACAGGCTCAGCAAGGCGCAGCGCTGCGCACCCTGCTGTATGTTGAGGACAACCGGGCGAACATGCAGCTGGTCGAGCAACTCATTGCGCGTCGCCCCGACATGCGCTTGCTGAGTGCGGAGGATGGCACGCGCGGCATCGCGCTGGCACGCACCTATCAGCCGGAGGTGATCCTGATGGACATCAATCTGCCTGGCATCAACGGTATCCAGGCGCTGAAAATCCTGCGTGAAGGTCCGGTAACGGCGCACATCCCGGTGATTGCCATCAGTGCCAATGCCATGCCACGGGATATCGAGAAAGGTCTGGCGGCAGGATTCTTTCGCTATCTCACCAAGCCGATCAAGGTCAACGAGTTCATGGAGGCGCTGGACACGGCGCTGCAGATTGCGGAAACAGGGTCAGACGGCGCACTTAACCCGGTATCCCCGTAATGGTGAGTGCTGCCGATATTCTTGATGCCAATATTCTGATCGTGGATGATCAGGAAGCCAACGTGCAACTGCTGGAGCAATTGCTGCGTGAGGCCGGCTATCGGTGCATTACGCCGACGACGGATCCGCAAGCCGTTTGTGCACTGCATCGCGACAACCACTATGACCTGATTCTGCTCGATCTGCAGATGCCCGGCATGGATGGTTTCCAGGTGATGGAAGGCCTGAAGGAAATCGAAACGGATGGCTACCTTCCCGTACTCGTAATCACCGCGCAACCGGGTCACAAGCTGCGTGCGCTTGCCTCCGGAGCGAAAGACTTCATCAGCAAACCGTTTGACCTGGTCGAAGTCAAGACGCGCATACACAACATGCTGGAAGTGCGACTGTTGTACAAACAACTCGAGCATTACAGCCGTGAGATGGAATCCCTGGCACTGCATGACGAGCTGACCGGGCTGCCGAATAGACGTCTTTTGATGGACAGACTTTCGTTGGCCATCGCCCATGCGCGCAGAAACAAGCGCACCATGGCGGTGATGTATCTGGATTTGGACGGGTTCAAGCAGATTAATGACACCTTGGGCCACGATGCGGGAGACGCGCTGTTGAGCCTGGTCGCCGCTCGCCTGGTGGCCGCAGTGCGTCAAGAGGACACGGTGGCGCGCCTGGGTGGCGACGAATTTGTGATCGCGTTGTGGGAATTAAATCATGCCGACGCTGTGTCCAAACTTGTGTCAAAAGTGATACAGGCCGTATCACAACTCTATATCATTCAAGGTCGCAACGTGAGCATGACTGTCAGCATCGGTGTCGCTATTTATCCCTCGCATGGCGAGGATGTGGAGACGCTGTTAAAAAGCGCGGACCTGGCCTTGCATGAGGCAAAGCGCACCGGCAAAAATGACTATCGCATCGCAACGCGCACCAACCTGCGTGTAGTTGACGTAGCCTGTCCTCATAGGGCTGAGTCTCTGCTCAATTAAAAGAAAGCGAATAGTATGTTGAGCACCGCCGATATTCTTAACGCCAGTATTCTGATCGTGGACGATCAGGCAGCCAACGTGCAGTTGCTGGAGCAAATGCTGCAAGAAGCCGGCTATACGAGCATTACCTCGACGATGGACCCGCATGTCGTCTGCGCACTACATCGCGACAACCACTATGACCTGATTCTGCTCGATCTGCAGATGCCCGGCATGGATGGTTTCCAGGTGATGGAAGGCCTGAAGGAAATCGAAACAAATAGCTATGTCCCGATACTCGTCATTACGGCTCAGCCAGGCCACAAGCTGAGGGCGCTGGCCTCCGGCGCGAAAGACTTCATCAGCAAACCGTTTGACCTGGTGGAAGTCAAGACGCGCATACACAACATGCTGGAAGTACGATTGCTGTACAAGCAACTCGAACATTACAACCTGGAGCTGGAGCAAACGGTGCTGGAACGCACGGCCGAACTGCGTAAAAGCGAAGTGCGCTTTCGCCGTTTGACGGAATTGGCTTCCGACTGGTACTGGGAGCAGGACGAGAACGGGCATTTCACCAAGATTTACGGTCCGGTGCTGGAAATGCTCGGCATCCCGGCTGACAAATTGCTCGGCGATATCAAGGAAGTGCAGGTGGCACGCTGGAATGAAAGCGAGCGCGCGGCGCTCGAAGCGAACATGGCGGCGCGGCGGCCGTTCCTGGATTTCGTCTACAGCCGGATCAATCCCGATGGCGCGCACCAATATTTTCAGGTGAGCGGGGAACCGATGTTCGACATAACCGGCCGCTTTACCGGTTATCGCGGCGTGGGCAGGGACGTTACCGAGATGGTGAGTGATATCGCCCGCCCGCATGCGGTGCAAATGGACGCGACGATCGCCCCCTGACGATCATGGTAAACCGCTAACCCAGCGGTGTGAACTCACCAGCAACGTGTAAATCGGCTCTCTGCCATGTTTTGTGCGTACTTCGCGGCGATCTGTCTAGCACGCTCGGTTTGGCCTGCCCGGCATGCGCTGAACAGCAGAGGCCCGAGCGCACGCCGATCACCACCGATGAGGGCCGTTTCAAAATAGCGCGCTGCCAGGCCGGCATCCCGCTCCGCGAGCGCATCGGCACCGAGCACATACGCCACGCCCGGATCACTGCTGCCGGACGCACTGCGGGCCAGCTCGGCTTCCCGGACGCTGGTTCCGAGAAGCCAGTAGATTGGCGTCTTCAACGCGGATTTGTCGATGATTGCCGCGATCATTTCCAGGCCGCGTCCCGCGCCTGCAATCTCCTCCGGCAGGGTGATTCCCTGGTGCAAAACAAAGTATTCGGCACTGGCCTCGCGTAACGTCGCCGGCCAGAAATTTGACACCCATCGCGAATTCCGGAAGCGCCCGGATGTTTTCCGTATATCCATCCACTCGCCATAGAAACGAAAATCCGCGTCATCGGGGAAACCCTGGGAATAGCGTTTAGGATGGTTGTCGGTGAGTGGCAGCGTATTGCCGAGCAGTGCAGCCAGTTGGTCTGCATCCGCCATGAACGTGGTGCCCAGCAATTCTGGACGCTCCAGGCCGATTTCGGCGAGCACAGGCGCGAGCGCCGGGTCGCGCCACTGCGCAGTGAAATGATCGAGCGACGCTGCTTTTTTCGCGTGCCGGCTGCCGGTCAGCATCCAGTTGAGCCCGTAGCCTTCCCACAGGCCGCAGTCGTCGAACGCACTGCAGAAACCCTTGATGATCGCGCGGGCGTCGGCCCCCGTCATGTTATGGACCGGCAACCAGTAGGTTGCGATGCCGCCGTCGTTTAGCCGGTCACGAATCAGTTCGAAGTATTCCTGGGTGTAAAGGCTGATGACACCGGGCGCGCGCGGCGGAGGTGGCTCGGAGGTGATCAGATCGAAGCGCTGCGCGGTTGCCTGCAGGTAGTAGCGGCCGTCGTCGATGTGCACGCGCACCCTTGGATCATTCAGCGGGCTGGTGGAACCGGGGTAGGGGACGTTAGCCAGATTGATGATGTCGCGTGAAATATCGACGACGTGAATTTCCTGCAGCGAGGGGATTTGTGTGAGACTTTTTGCAGTATTGCCAACGCCGTAACTGATCAGCAGTGCGGATTGCAGCGACGGATGCACGGCTGCCGGCCAGAAGGCATACAGCCCCATGTAGCGGCGGCTGCCTGCCTGGGTATCGGACATCGAGAACCCGTTGGTCATCAAACGATAGACAACGGGCTGTCCGAGCCAGTCGCGCCGGAGATACTGGATGGTCTCTGTCAGGCCTTCGCGCACGGCAACCGTGTGCGATGATTCCGTCACTCGGAATTTCTCGGTGGCGGTATCCAGATGAGCCTGCATCTTTCCGAATGGAAACAGCGCGACGGTAGCCACCAATGCGGCCGCCGCCCCCAAGTGCCCGATTCGCAGGGGGCGCGCATGCGCAAAGATCAGGCAGGCGGTGACTGCGCAGTAGACCAGCGCAATCGCCCATAACGAGCCCTCAATCCCGGCGCCCGGCAGGAATACAAATGCCGCAAGCAGTGCGCCAAGCATTGCTCCCGCGGTATTGGCCGTGGTCAGCGCAGCCGCCGCCTCAACGTCGGTGCGTGTCGCGGTGTGGATGGCCTGACCGAGAATGATGAATAGCGCGCCGGATGCAAACGACGTCGGAAACATCAGCAGCAGGGAGAGTTTTGTGATCGAAATGCTGTCCACATACCAGATATCGCCCGCCAGGCGCGCATCGAACACGCTGTAGGATGCAACGAATGCAAGCGCACAAATCGCGGCAAATATTCCACCGAGGTCGTGCCGGTGCGGCCAGCGGCTGAGCAGCGCCCCGGCGACCAAGCCGCCGAGCGCGATACCCGCCAGGACAACGGCCAGCATGACAACAAAAGTTGCATCGGTATCGAGGAAAAAAAGCCGCAAAAAGCGAAACCAGACAACTTCCGCGCCAAGAAGCGCGGCGCCTGAAAGACAGCCGGCGAGCAGCATGGCTTTGACCCGCCATGTGAAGGGACCGGCAGCGCGCTCCGGTACACCGCCCGCAGTGCCTGCGCTTGTGGGTTGCGATAATTGGCCGAGCAAGGTGAAGCTCAGCAGCGCGGCAAGTACATCGAGCAGTGCCGCAGTAACGCCGGTACCGAGGATTCCCAGGTACTCGATCAGGAATATCTCGCCAGCGACCGCGCCGGCCATTGCGCCGAGGGTATTGAAGCCATAGAGATAGCCGAGTGCCTTGCCAAAGGAGGTGTTTGCGCGGCAGAGCGCCATCACCAGAAGGGGAAGAGTGACTCCCATTGCGGTGGTGGGAATCATCAGGAACCCGAAGACAAGGAGCAGGCGGAACGGCGAAGACCACCAGGGGCTATCGTCCACCGAACCAAGCAGCGGGGGCAAAACGTTCGCCATTGCAGGCAACAGGGGGACAAGAAGCAAACCGGCAACTGCAATGATCAGTTCGAGAATGGCATAGGTGCGAACTGGGTTAAGAATGCGGCGTCCGAAGCGCCATGCGAGAATATTGCCGAGCGCAAGGCCGCCCATATAAGCTGCGAGGGTAATCGCGCTGGCCCAGACGCTATTGCCGAAAGTCAGGCCGGCGCCACGAAACCACAGGGTTTCAAACAGCAGGCCAGCCGCACCGGAGAACAGGAAGATTATGCAGAGGATCGGCAAGCGCATGGAGTAAGCAAACAATTTTTTATCGATTATATAGTGGATTAGCATCTTCCTGAGGCCGTAGATCGTGATTAAATCCCGCAGATCGTGATTAAATCTAAAGACAAAACCTGGCAAGACTGTCGTTCGGGGAGGCCAACCGTTTTGTGAAACGTTCCGGGGTTTCTGCCTTACGTCCTTCGCATAATGTATATTATGTCAAATTGCAGACAGGTAAGATACTCAGAAATCGCGCCAAACCGGTTTCCGCCTTAGTCAAGCAACAATCCTGACGTGCGTCAGGGTTTTTTTGTGTCATCCCCACTATTCTTCGCCGCTACTTTTTACGGCCCCCTGTGCCTTCACGCGGAGACATTGAGGGATTTACGGGTCATAACGTTTCTGAGGGATATCAAATACATGGCTTTTACTGTTTATACCGGTTCTAACAATTCCACGCTCACCAATGCGCTTCTGGCGCTCAACTCAGGCATCGTGATTGATCCCAACTCCATTACCCTGCAGGCATCAGGCCAGGATGCAGTCAATTTCTACGATGGATCCCTTTCACCATTGGGCATCGGCGCGGGATTGCTGCTCACTTCGGGGACCACGCCGGGAACGTCCAATACCATGCCTTGGTTTGGCACGGACAACAGCACCGCCAATACTTTCTATAACGGCGACGCCGACATCAACGCCGTCGTCAATTCTGTTTTTCAGACCCAGTCTTACGACGCGACTACGCTCTCGTTCGACTTTACCGTTGCCGACCCCAATGCCACATCGGTAAGCTTTGATGTCGTTTTTGGTTCGGACGAGTTTCCCGAATGGGTTGATCAATTCGTGGACTGTGCGGTTGTCATGGTCAACGGCGTGAACTACGCGCTGTTCAACCACGATCCGTTGCATCCTCTGAGTGTGGTGAGTTCCAACCTCGCCGCCGGCTACTTTCAGGACAATGCCGGCAATGTATTGCCGATCGAATACGACGGCGTCAGTCATGTGCTGAAAATCGTCGCACCGATCATTCCCGGTGGCGCAACCAACCACATCAAGATCGGCATTGCCGACACTGGCGACCACATATACGACAGTGGCATTTTCATATCCAACCTTTCGGCCGGAAATATCCCGGGATCAGGCGTCGTCAGCCAAACAACCGGCACGTGCACCGACGGCAACGACACCGTAACAGGATCGTCACAAGCCGAGTATTTCAATCTGAAAGGCGGCGACGATACGGTGTATGCCGGCGCCGGGGACGACATCGTGGTTGCCGGAAGCGGTAATGACAACGTGTACGGTGGCAGCGGCGCGGACGAAATGAAGGGTGACGCGGGAGACGATTACCTTGATGGGGGCGCTGACAGCGACACCGCGGTCTATGCGGGCAACAAGGCGGATTTCGCCATTGCCTTTGACAGCGCCAGCGGCAAATACACGGTCGCAGGCCCGTCGTCGGAGGGTGCGGACATTTTGACGGGCGTCGAATTCGTTAAATTCAGTGATAGTCTGTGGAGCCTGGATGCCACCGGAACCGTTTCGCTGGTCGTTCCACCCTCTCCGGTAGTGATTCCAGCCAACCAGCCCGGTACGGTATTCATCAGCGGCATCGCTGGCCAAGGGCAGATGCTGACTGCGACGGTATCTGACGTCGATGGTGTTCCCGCCAGTGGCGTCACCTTTGCATGGCAGGCCAATGGTGTGGACCTGGGCGTAAGCGGCAACACCTTCGTGGTGGGTGCGGCTCAGGTGGGCCAGAACATCACCGCCACTGCCGACTATACCGATCTGGCGGGTTATTCCGAGTCGCTGATCAGCACCGCCAAATATATTTCCGCACCAGGCAACGGCGACTTCACGATCACGCTGCTGAACCTCAGCGCGCCCATCGGCGCGAGCGTGATGAACCCGCTGACCACGCTGATCAAGAATGCCATCGACCTCGGCGCATCGCCAAACGAGGCTGCCCTCATCGTCAAGAGCGCGCTGGGCCTTGATCCGACCATTAATCTCCAGCACTACGACTCCTGGGCGGCCTTGCAGGCCAATCCTGGCGATGCAGCTGCGCTGGCGGTTGAAAAGAAGGCCGTGCAGGTCGCCGTGATGACCTCGCTGGGCAGCGATGAGACAGGCATGGCGCTGACGCAGGCAATTCTGCTGGCCCACAGCAACAACACCACCCTCAATCTGGCGGATACAACAGTCATTGCCAATCTGCTGGGGCTGGATCCGGCCAGTCTGCTGGTGCATGAAATCTGGGATCGGAATGACACCATCGGCTCGGCAAAAACGGTTGATGGCATCAACACCATCTGGCTTGATATGCAGAGTGGCCTGGATGTCGTTCTTTCGGATTCCATCGGAACGTTGAGCATGCACATCAACCAGGCCCCGACAGGAACTGCAACAGCGAGCCTGGTCAGTGGGCTGGAAAATACGGATTACATCATCAATGCGACTGATCTGCTGCAAGGCTTCAGTGATGCCGACGGTGACGCGCTGAGCGTATCAGGGTTGAGCGCCGACAATGGCACCGTGACTGACAACGGCGACGGCACGTTTACGATCACCCCGACGCTGGACTATACCGGCCCGGTGGAACTGACCTATACGGTTGACGATGGACTGGGCGGAAGCGCACCGGCCAGCCAGTTGTTCGTGTTCGCGCCGAACCCGACAGCTCCGGTCAACACTGCGCCCACCGGCGCGGCCACGGCCACACTGGCAGCGGGCACCGAAGACACTGCCTATACCGTCAACGCCAGCGACCTGCTGGCAGGTTTCAGTGATATCGACGGCGACACGCTGAACGTGGCAGACCTGGTCGCGTCCAACGGCACCGTGGTCGACAACGGTAATGGCACCTTTACCATCACCCCTGCTCTGAACTTCAACGGTGCGGTCAGCCTCAGCTACAACGTGATCGACGGTAACGGCGGCAGCGTTGGCGCAACCCAGAGCTACATCCTGGCAGCCGTTAATGACGCTCCCACCGGTGCGGCCGCCGCAGTCCTGGCCTCTGGCATGGAAGACACTGCGTACACCGTCAGTGCCAGCAATTTGTTGGCAGGCTTCAGTGATGTCGATGGCGACACACTGAGCGTATCGGCCTTGAGCGCTTCCAATGGCACCGTGGTCGATAATGGCGATGGCACCTTCACCATCACCCCTGCCCTGAACTTCAACGGTGCGGTCAGCCTCAGCTACAACGTGATCGACGGCAACGGCGGCAGCGTTGGCGCAACACAGAACTACACGCTGGCAGCCGTCAACGATGCGCCCACCGGCGGCGTCGCCATTACGGGCACCGCCAGCCTCGGCCAGACCCTCACCGCTGCGAACACGCTGGCCGATGCAGACGGCCTGGGCACCATCGGCTACCAGTGGCAAGCCAGCGGCACCAATATCAGTGGCGCAACCGGCAGCAGCTACACATTGACCTCAGGGGAAGTTGGCAAGGCCATTACGGTGGTAGCCAGCTATACCGACGGCTCCGGCACGGCAGAAGCCATAAGCAGCGCCGCCACAGATGCGGTCGCCAACGTCACGGCATCGATCGGCAACCGCGTATGGAGCGATACCAACTTCAACGGCATCCAGGATGCCGGCGAGGCGGGCATCAGCGGCGTCACGGTCAATCTGCTCAATGCCGGGGGTACGGTCTTGGGCACGACCACTACGGATGCCAATGGCAACTACCTGTTCGCCAACCTGAATACAGGCGACTACAAGGTGCAAGTGGTCAAGCCCTCCGGCTATTACTACACCAAGTCAAATATCGGGGCAGATGACAGTATCGACTCCGATGTTGACTCGAACGGCATGACTGCTGTTGCCAATCTGGCAGCGGGTACAAATGACCTTACCTGGGATGCTGGCTTGTACCAGAAGGCATCGATCGGCGACCGAGTGTGGAATGATAAGGATGGCGACGGCATCCAGGACTTGAAAGAGACTGGCATCGGTAACATCAAGGTCAGTTTGCAGGACGCCAGCGGGACGACCATTGCGACAACCACCACCAGCAAATCCGGCAATTACAGTTTTGCCAACCTGGATCCGGGCTCCTATCGCCTCGTGTTCGACAAGACCAGCACAACTTATAACACCAAAAAATGGTCTGCCCAGGATATCGGCGCCAATGATGCCATCGACTCGGATGCGTACAGCACTGGCAGTGTGGCCACCACGGCCTACACCACGCTGACATCGGGCGAGAACGACATGACCTGGGACGCCGGCATCACCCCGATCGTCATCGACCTGAACGGCGACGGCATCCACACCGTGTCGCGCAGCAGTTCGACAGGCAGTTTTGATCTGCTGGGCAATGGCAACCCCATCCAGTCCGGCTGGCTGTCAGGCAATGATGGCTTCCTGGTTGTGGATCGCAACGGCAATGGCCGCATCGACGACATCTCCGAGATGTTTGGCGGCACCGCCAAGGGCGCGGGTTTCGCCAAGCTTGCCGCCTATGACAGCAACGGCGATGGCGTGGTGAATGCCGATGATGCCGGTTTTGCCGATCTGCGTATCTGGCAGGATGCCAATGGCAACCACCAGACCGACGCCGGGGAGCTGATGACGCTGGCGCAGGCTGGCGTGTCTGGCCTGAAGGTGGGTTATGACGAACTGCCCTTCCTGGATGCCAACGGCAACCTGCACCTCGAGCGCAGCAGCGCAACGCTGGCAGACGGCACAGCGGTGGACATGACCGACGTGTACTTCAACGTCTCCGCCGCCGATGCTGCCGCTGCAGGAGTGGAGTTGCCCAGCATGGCCAACCTGCTGTCAGGCAGCAGCAGTCTGGATGGATTGCTGGCCGGCTCGACCAGCCCTGCCGCGCCGGCAAGCTCGGCCGGAAATTCCGGCATGGACTTTGATACGTCTGTGCTGGATGCCATGAAGCAGTTGGCTCACCTGTACGATCAGGCAGTAGTTCACGCTTGATTGGGTCTGGTGTCACGACAAGGGGGGCTGCCCACTAAAAATGTGGGCGGTTTCCCTTAATTTTTGAGTCGGAAGGGTGCGGTTGCGCCTGCTCGCCTACTGAAACCGCAGCGCGTCAATCGGTCTCAGTATCGATGCTTTGCGCGCCGGATACCATCCAAAGAATATCCCTACCGCAGCCGCAACGGCGAAGGCCGTGACGATAGAAGTTACGGTAACAAGTATGGGCATGCCGCTGATCTTGTTCACCGCGAGTGCGCCGCCCACCCCAAGCATGACCCCGATCAGACAACCAATGACGGAAATGATGATGGCTTCCAGCAGGAACTGCAGCAGGATGTCCTTGCCGCGCGCGCCGATGGCCATGCGGATGCCGATTTCGCGCGTGCGCTCGGTTACGGATACCAGCATGATGTTCATGATGCCGATGCCGCCGACCAGCAGCGATATCGATGCGATCGCACCCAGCATCAGCGACATGACTTCCGCGGTTTCCGCGGCCGTATTCGCCATCGCAGTGAGGTTGCGCACGGTGAAATCGTTGTCTGCACCTTCGCGGATGCGGTGGCGCTGACGCAGCAATTCATTGATGGACTTTTCCACCGCGGGCATCGCCTCGGATGATTCGGCCTGCGCCGATATGGCGCGAACGGTGCCGGCAAACTGGGTGCCAAACAGCTTGCGCTGCGCGGTCGTCACCGGAATCAGCACCGTGTCGTCCTGGTCGCGGCCATCCAGGCTCTGTCCTTTTGCCGCCAGTACGCCAAGCACGACATAGGGGCTGTTCTTGATGCGAAGGGTCTGGCCGACCGGATCTTCATCGCCAAACAAATTTTTTGCGACGGTCTGCCCCAGCAGCGCGACACGGGTAGCGGAACGAACGTCCGAGTCGGTGAAGGGAAAACCCGAGGATAGCCGCCAGTCGCGCACCGCAAGATAGCTCGGCGTGGTGCCGATAATCTGCGTGCTCCAGTTGTTGGAACCGTAGACCATTTGGGCTGTGCCGGGCGACGACGGCGCCGCGGCGGCAACCAAAGGCAATTCTTCGATAGCCTGTGCATCCGCCACCGTAAGGGTCGGCGCTGCCCCTGCGCCCATGCGCGCGCCGCCTGAAGTGGTGGAGCCTGAGACAATAATGAACAAGTTGCTGCCCATCGAGGCAATGGACGCCTGCACCTGCTGTTGGGCGCCCTGCCCTATTGCCAGCATCAGAATCACGGCGCCGACGCCGATGACCATGCCGAGCATGGTGAGGATGGTGCGCAGCCGGTTCGCCCCCATGGCCATCCATGCTTCGCCGAGCATCGCGCCGATCACGAGGTTGTCTCCAGATGGGCCGGGGCCGCTTGTTCGACGGGCCCATCGTACACTACGCGCCCATCGGACAGACGCACCAGTCGTTGGGCGCAAGCAGCGATGTCCGACTCATGTGTAACTAGCACGATCGTAATCCCATCGCGTTGGTTGAGCTCGGTGAACAATGCCATGATTTCCTGGCTGGTGTGGGTATCAAGATTACCCGTGGGTTCGTCAGCAAGAATCAGCTTGGGCTGATTGACCAAGGCGCGCGCAATGGCGACACGCTGCTGCTGACCGCCGGAAATCTGGTTGGGGCGCGAGCGGCTGTACTTGCCGAGCCCGACCTTCTCCAGCATTTCATTGGCGCGCGCATTGCGTTCTGTACGAGGCGTACCGCGATAGATCAGCGGCAACGCGACGTTATCCTCCAGGCTGGCGCGCGGCAGCAGGTTGAAGCCCTGGAACACGAAACCGATCACCTGATTGCGCAGATGCGCCAGCTCATCCCGGGACAGGCTGTTCACGTCGCGGTCATTGAGCATATAGGTGCCGCTGGTCGCCACATCGAGGCAGCCGAGAATGTTCATCAACGTGGATTTGCCCGAGCCCGATGGCCCCATGATGGCGACGAATTCGCCGGGCATCACCGTGACCGCCACGTCTTTTAGCACCGGCACCGGGCCGGCATCGGTCACGTATTCCTTGTATAGCCGCTCGATGCGGATAATGGGGTCGACGTTCATCTGAAAAGCGCGATCAGAACAGTCTCATGCCGGGGCCTGTAGAGCCCTTGGCCGGAGGCTGAAGGTCTTCGACGATCACCGCTGATCCTTCCTTGATATCGCCAGCCAGCACTTCGGTAACGCGATTGTCGGTGATGCCGATCGTGACCCGCACCGGCTTGAGCTGCCCGTTTTCCATGGTGTATACCGTACCCATCATGGGGCTGGCTTCGCCTTTGCCGCTGCCACGCATATCTTTGCGGGCGGCCTGTGATTTTGAATCGTGGGATTTTGAATCGGGGGATTTCGCCCCATTTTGCCTGTTTTCGGCGCGCGTCTTGTTCGTGCCCGATCCGGATTCGCTGGGACGGAAACGCAGTGCAGCATTAGGCACCAGCAGCACATCCTTGCGCTCGTCAACCGTGATGCTCACATAAGCCGTCATGCCGGGCATGAGAATCTTGTCCGAGTTGTCCACGGAGATGACCACATTGTAGGTCACCACGTTCTGCTGCGTGGTGGGGTTAAGCCGCACCTGGCGCACCTCGCCGCGGAAGCTGCGACTTGGGAAAGCGTCCACACGGAAAGTGGCGGGCTGACCCTCATGGATATGGCCCACGTCCGCCTCGGCATAGCTCGAGTCGATCTGCATCTTGCTCAGGTCCTGGGCAATCTTGAACAGGTTGGGCGTCTGAAAGCTGGCTGCCACCGTCTGGCCAAGGTCCACCTCGCGCGACACCACCACACCCGTGACGGGTGAACGAATCACGGTATAAGCCAGGTTGGTACGGTCGCGCACGGCCTGTGCCTGCGCCAGCGCGACTTGCGCCTGTGCCGTTTTGAGTGCCTGCACTGCCTGATCCAATTCCTGGCGCGATACGTATTCCTGTTCGTACAGCTTGCGCATCCGCGCTTCGTTTGCCAGCGCCAGTTCCAGCGCGGCATTCGCACTCGACACGTTCGCCATGCTTTGCTGCAATTGCGCCTGCGTGAGCGCAGGGTCAAGCTCCAGCAAAACCTGCCCGGCCTCTACGTGATCATTAAAGTCGGCATAGAGTTTTTTCACAATGCCGGAGACCTGGCTGCCGACATTGACCAGCTTCACCGGGTTCAGCGTGCCATTCGCCGATACGGTTTGCGTGATGTCGCCCCGTTCCAGCGTTGCGGTTGCATAGCGTTTTTCGGGCGCAGTTTTTTTCGGCGTCAGCCACCATGCGGTGGCCCCCAGCGCTCCCAGCACCAGCAAAATCAGCAGAATTCGTACAGCAATTTTATTCATGGCACGCCTTTTTTATTCATTCCGAACTGGGTTATTCGTCCCGATCAGGGTGAGGTCAAGCTGTCCTATCGACTGGGCAAGGGTGAATTTGCTTGCCTGGAAGGTGTATAGAGCAGCGACGCGTTGCTGGCGCGCGCTGGCCAATGCACTCTGCGCGGTAAGCGCATCGAGTATGCTGCCCACCCCGGCCTGATAACGGCCCGACGCCACTTTCTCGGACTGCTCTGCCGAAGCCATGAGGTCATCCGCGGCACGCAGCGCCTGACTATTTGTCAACAACCCCTGATAGGCTTTCCAGACATCCAGTGCAATCTGGTTCGCTACCCGGTCGCGTTCTGCCACCTTGCCTTCCAGCTGCGCCTGCGCGACGCGGTTCTGGTAGGTATCCCTGTAACCGCTGAACCACGGTACGCGCACCGTCACACCCACGTTGCCGTTGCGGGTGGTTCCATCTACGCCAGAGCCCCGAGATTGGGCGAGCGACACTCCTCCATCCAGGGTAATTGTCGGCAAGCCGCTGGACTTGGTGGCGGCCAGTTGCGCCTCGGCCGCCTTGATCTGCGCATCGGCCGCGAGCAGGTCGGGGCGGCTCTGCCGCGCATCGGCGATCAGCTTGCCGATATCGCGCTCTGCCACGGAATCGAGCCTGGGTTCCTGTGCGGGAGCGAGTTCGAAAGGCTGGTTCGCATCAAACCCCATGATGTTGGCCAGCGTGCCTTGCGCGGTTGCGACGTCTCCCATCGCGCGAATGTGATTGAGCACAGCCTGGGACAGCGCGGTTTGTGCCTGCAAGCGGTCAGCCAGTGTAGCCGTGCCGGCTTTGTAGCGCGCCTGCGCGGCGTCCAGGCTTTTTTTTGCAGCATCCTCTGCCGCCTGGAAGGACTGCACGCTGGCACGTGCCGATAACAGTGCGTAGTAAGACTGAACCGCAGCCAGGAAGTTGCCCTGCAACGTTTCATCGCGCGTGGCATTGACCGCCATCAGCAGCTGTTTCGCATTCTCCACACTGGCATCACGCCCACCGAAGTCATACAGCAGATAGCTGGCCGTGACTCCTATATTTCCCTGAGTGCTGTCCGTGGTGGTTCCGCCAATTTTGTTGCTGCTGCCTGAAATGGAGACGGGGCCGGACAGCGTGGGCAGGTATGACGACATGCTTGACCCCAACTGTGCGGCCTGGGCACGTGCACTTGCCCATAAGGAGCGAGTCTGCGGGTTGTTGCACAATGTCAGGTCGACGACATCTGCCAGGGCCAGCGGCTTTTGTATTCGGTCCTTTGGGCAGAGCGCAGCATCACTGCTGCGCGCAAATTGCCCGGTGACAACATATTTTTCGGTGCCGAATGGATCGTTGCTTCCCGCCGCATTGAGCGGCCAGGCAAGCCATAGACACTCAAGCAACAAGGCAGCCAGCGCTGAGTAATATCGCCACATAAAGTCCGGTATGTTTTTTTTGATATTAAGGGACGCAGTATACAAGATCGCAAAAACCTCCCTGCATGCAATCAATTCCGCAGCAGATGGCCTCAAATTCCCCGCCGCGTGCAAAGTCGACGCGGGAATATGACAACGGCGGCTGGATAAGTTCGATGCACGGAAATAACCGGCCTTGCGCGGCGGCCGGATTGTTGCGATGAAAGCAAAGGATGGGGCAAACAAAAGGGAGGCTTTCGCCTCCCTTTTTTCATGCGTTGAAACGCTTATTTCGCCGTGCTGACCATGTAATCGACCGCAGCCTTGACTTGATCATCTTTGAGTCTGGTGTTGCCGCCACGCGGGGGCATCATGCCTTTCTGGCCCTTGAATCCTTCCAGGGCATGCTTGTACAGAACGTCCATGCCCTGCTTGAGGCGCGGCTCCCAGTCTGTCTTGTCGCCAGTCTTGGGCGCACCACCGACGCCCATCTTGTGGCACATCATGCAACTGCCATTGAATACTTCTTCGCCTTCAGCATTTGCAGCGGATGGGGCTGCTACGGCGGGTGCGGGTTCGGCAGTCTTGGTTTCGGCAGCAGGGGCGGCGGGAGCTTCCGATCGCATGGCTTCCATGGCCTGCTTCGGCGCTTCAGCAGCCATCGGTTGTTCGGGTGCGGCAGCCGGGGGCGCGGGTGCGACGGCTTGGGGCTGCGCGACGGGTTGTGCGGGTTCTTCCTCAGTCTTGCTGGAGCACCCCCACATCAGGGACAGCGCGAGCGCCGCGATCAATTTCCTGGTGTGCGTGGCAAATGCAAATACAGCCGCGATTGAATCGATCGATTTATTTTTATTCATGTCAGTGCCCCTCCAGAAATTGTATAAGCAATCAGGCGATACCCAGCTTCTTGATGAATGATGCGCGAGTTAAAGATAAAACCATATGCTGCCTGCCGGGGCAAGTAAATAAGCAAAATTCCTGTTTTTTGAGCGGCTAAACGGCCAGCTGCGAAAGCAAGTGGGTTAGCGCAACCTGCTGCTGAGGAACTAAAGTCCTCTACCCGCGCCAGGCTAACGCACAAAACCAACAAGAAGGAACGGACTAATGTTTGGTCCACGCTTGCTGAATCTGCAAGGCTAACGCCGGTGATTTAATTCTTGTGACCGACCATCAATCAGAACAGGGATTTTGCTTATTTACTTAGCCCGGCAGGCGGCATATCGTTCGAAATTCAATTTGGTTTTCTCAATCTGGTGCACTGAGTTCAACTCACGCACCATTCATCATGAAAGGAAAATATCATGGGACTCTTAGATACGCTCACAGAGCAAGCAAGCAATGTGCTTTCCAAGTCCGGCGGACAGAGTGGGCTAATGGAAGCAGCCATCGGTTTGATCAGCAACCCGCAAATAGGCGGCATCCAGGGCCTGATTAAACTCTTTCAGGACAAGGGTATGGGCGACATCATTACATCATGGATCAGCACCAAACCCAATCTGCCCATATCGGCGGAACAAATTCAAAGCGTATTTGGCGCGGAGCAAATCCAGGCCGTTGCGCAAAAACTCGGCGTGGACTCGCAAGCCGCGTCCAGCGGCCTGGCCAGCGTGTTGCCTAGCGTCGTGGATAAGCTCACGCCGGACGGCGCAGTACCGGAGGGAGGCATGCTGGAAAAGGGATTGGCAATGCTGAAAGGACTGATCAGCAAGACCTGAACCCCTGGTTGAAGAAGCGCTTTTGGTCTGTTCACGCAACAGGCCAAAAGCGCCATTCCACTCCCATTCCATCGCCTAGCTCAGCTTCGTTCCCAGACCAGCCGGTCCTTGCGGCGTACAAGCGCCGTACCCAGTTCACTGCAAAGTTTGATCATGCGCATGCAGATGGCCTCGAATTCCTCCCCACGTGCAAGATCGACGCGGGCGAATGACAACGTCAGTGGGACTAGTTCGATGCGCTGCAGGCAATTCCCCCCAAAGCTGATCCTGTACAGGCACGAGCGGTCATTGCGCAACACAGGATCGACAGCGTAGTCATCTATAAGGTTACCGGTGTCATAGAGTATGGGCTTGCCCCGATGAAGCTCAATACCCTGGCAGATATGCGCGCTGTGGCCGTAGTAGATATCCGCTCCGAGTTCGATCACGCGTTTTGCAAAATCGCGGAAGCGATGTGAAGGGCGCTGGATGAAGTTGCCTCCCCAGTGGTTGGAGAACACCACCAGGTCGGCGCCCATGGCGCGCGCCTCTCCGATGGCGGTCGAAACACGCGCAAGTGAAGTCTGGTCGAGCGATGCTTCCATGAAATTGGTGCCCGGACGGGCGGATTGGGCGGCGAAATCCGGTTCGTTATCGGTGAAGGCTATCAGCGCCACACGATATGTATTTATCCCTTGCACTTCAACCAATGTTGGCTGTGCCGCTTCGCTGGCATTGGCGCCGGCTCCGGCATAACTGATACCGGCTGCCTTCAGTGTGTGCAAGGTGTCGATCAGGCCGCGCTCGCCGTAGTCTAAAGTATGGTTGTTGGCCAACGAACAGGCATCGATGCGTGCAGCCTGCAATGCCTTTACCGCAGACGGATCGGCGCGGAAGTGGAACATCTTCCGGGTGCGCGTCCATTGATGCGTATGCGTGGTGAGTGCGCATTCCAGATTGGCGATGCGCAAATCTGCCTGTACCAGGTGCGGCAATACACCCCCCCACAATTCAGCCGGCCGCATTGCCACAAGCGCCTCGTTGACGCCGCGGCCGAGCATGACATCTCCCATCAACGCAAGGGTCAGCACCACGAATTCCTTTCTAACCGTCCGCTAGTGTCGCGAATCGGAAATAACGGAACAAATGAAACGGATGGATTTTTTTGCCAGGCAAGGCGCAGACCCTTGCCGTATGGGGTATACGGCAAGGGGTTGCAACGCCGCATGGCGAAAAAAGACGCCGTTTCATGTTTTGTTATTTCCGATTCGCGACACTAGGCCAGATACTGCGGGGCAATATCTTCCAGGCGTGCGGGCGTAATACCAAATGGAAAAGCGCAATGGCACACATTGTCCTGCTGCATGGAATGGAAATTGTCGCGCGTCATCAACTTGACCGGCAACCTCTCCATTACGCTGGCCTGGAGATAGGCCACGGCATCGGGCAACGGCACAATCAACGGATGCCGACCAAGGCAAGCTGCGGCGAACCTGACCAGTTCGCGCAGACGATACACCTGCGGCCCGCACAGGCCATAGCGCTGGCCGATGCTGGCCGCATCGTTCAAGCTGCGTACATAAGCCTGCGCCACATCTTCCACCCACACCGGCTGGAACTTTGCATCGGCACACGCAAGTGGCAGCACCGGCACCCATCTTGCCAGTCTGGCAAACAAGGTCAGAAAACTGTCGCCCCTGCCGAAAATGACCGACGGGCGGAATACGGTGGTTTGCAGGCCGCTGGCCTGTACCGCCATCTCTGCCTCGCCTTTGGAACGCAGATAGGCACTCGGCCCGGCCGGTGCGGCATTCAGCGCACTCATGTGCAGCAATCGTTTTACGCCGACGACCCCTGCCGCCTCAATCACCTTGTGCGACAACTCGACATGCACGCGCTGAAACGTCTGCCCACCGTGCTCATGCAAAATGCCCACCAGATTGATGACCGCATCCACTCCCTCAAAGACTCTGGCGAGTTGTGCCGCATCATGCACATCGGCCGGCACAATTTCCACCGGCAAGGAGGTCAATGCCTGACGCGCCTTATCGGCACTGCGTGTTGGTGTGCGCACCGCCACTCCTTGCGCGCATAGCAAACGGGCAATGTGGCGACCGACAAAACCTGTACCTCCCAAAACACAAACCGATTGGATATGCATATCTGAACTCCATACAGGGTTATTCTTGATATTCCATCTGGTTCACGGCACGATGCGGATACTTTTTCCACTGCCTCGTCAGGGTCGCGGAGGGTTGCCGTGTATCAGCTTCTTGCAGACGCAGTGCTTGCAGTTCACCTCGCGTTTATCACTTTTGTTATTGGCGGGGGACTGCTGGCGTTTTGGCGCCCGCGAATTGCCTGGCTCCACCTCCCCGCAGCCGCCTGGGGCGCGCTGATCGAGATCATGAATTGGACGTGCCCCCTCACCCCGCTGGAAAACCACTTCCTGAAACTTGCAGGCGACAGCCCATACCACGGCGATTTCATCGCGCGTTACCTCTTGCCAATCATCTATCCGGCAGGCCTGACGCCTGCAATTCAGAGCCTGCTGGGCGCTTTCGTCATCGTACTGAACGGCATCATCTATACAGCGGTGGTTATCAAAGCCAGACAGCATCGGCACGGCTCCCCGGCCAAAATGAATACTCGATGAAGCTCAGCCCTTGATGCAGGCGCAGGGCCGCAAAAATGCGACGCGGCGCGCAAGGCCGGCCATTTCCGTCGCCTCCGCGACGAGATCGACATCCTTGTACGCTCCCGGCGCTTCTTCGGCTGCACCGCGCATGGAGCGTGTGCGGATCAGGATGCCTTTTCTCTTCAGGCCATCGAGCAGATCGCGCCCGTTCCAGTGTTTCAGCGCCTGCTTTCTGCTCATCGCGCGTCCGGCGCCGTGGCTGGCCGACGCGTAGGCACTGTTTTCACTTTCCGGATTGCCTGCCAGGATATAGGAGCCGGTGCCCATGCTGCCACCGATGATCACCGGCTGACCGGACTGCTGATAACGCTGCGGCAGCGCGGGATGACCGGGGCCAAAAGCGCGCGTCGCTCCCTTGCGGTGCACGTACAGCAGACGCAACTGCCCGTCCACCACATGCTGCTCCGCCTTGCAGGTGTTGTGTGAAACATCGAACAGCGTTTCCAGCATGGCTTGCGGAAATACACGCGCGAAAGCACTGCGCGTCAGATGCGTCAGAATCTGGCGGTTGGCCAGCGCGCAGTTGATGCCCGCGTTCATCGCGCCCAGGTATTGCTGGCCCTCGCGCGACTTGATCGGCGCGCATGCCAGCTCGCGATCCGGCAGGGTTACCCCGAGGCGGCTTGCCGCCTTGGCCAGCGTCACCAGATAATCGGTGCCGATCTGGTGGCCCAGGCCGCGCGACCCGCAATGGATCGATACCACGATCTGCCCCTCGGCCAGGCCGAATGCCTGCGCTGCGCTTGTATCGTAGATGCGCTCCACTATTTGCACTTCCAGGTAATGATTGCCCGAGCCCAGCGTACCCATTTCACCGCGCTGGCGCTTCTTGGCCAGATCGGAAACCGCCTCCGGCACCGCACCGGGAACCCGCCCGTGCTCCTCGATGAATTCCAGGTCTTGCGCAACGCCATAGCCCGCCTGCACTGCCCATTCCGCGCCGCGCTGCAAAACCACGTCCAGTTCACGGGGAGACAATCTGAGTTCTCCCTCCTCCCCCATTCCTGCCGGAATGTCGCGGAACAGCACATCGGCCAGGTGCTCCAGATGTGGCAACAATGCCTTGCTATCAAGGTTGCTGCGCAGACAGCGGATGCCGCACGAAATGTCGAATCCCACGCCGCCGGCGGAGATAATGCCGCCCTGCTCCGCATCAAATGCCGCCACGCCGCCGATGGGAAAGCCGTAACCCCAATGCGCATCCGGCATCGTCATCGCTGCTCCCACCAAGCCAGGCAGGCACGCCACATTGACGATCTGTTCCAGCACCTTGTCGTCCATCGTCGCGAGCAGCGGAGCGCTGCCGAACAGCCGCACCGGCGCGCGCTTTTCCCCCGCATGCAACGGTACGCTCCACGAATAGGGGTCGATCTGCTGCAACTTGCTCAGGTCCATGATCAATGTCTCTTAATTAGCCTGTCATTCCCGCACAGGCGGGAATCCAGATTTTTAGAAAATTCCCGCAACGCGGGACAACAGCACGGTTTTGTTCGCTTCGCGGGATGTTTATCCTTGCTGGATTCCCGCCTGCGCGGGAATGACGCAGTTTTGTGCTAATGACCGATTTGGTTTAAACATCCACGATGCAGCGCGCCTCCCAGCCAGCAGGCGTTTGCTCCACCGCCAGCATGGTCAGCGTTGCGCCCTTGACCTCTACTCCCCGCTCCATGTCGCGCTGCCAGCGCTGTCCGCTGGCCTCGCCGTGCCAGCGATTCCCTTCCCGGCGCAAGCCAAAATGGCTGAACACCGTCTGCTGTTCCCGCGCATGCGCCAGCAGCAGATTGAGCCAGCTGACCAGCGCCAGCTCCACGTCAGATTCTTCAAAGGTGAAGCGCACGGTGATCTCCGGCCGCAGCGCAGCAATGTCGATCATGATCGCAAACATCGCCTGTGCTGCGCCCTCGAATGCGTGTTCCAGCGTATCGCCGCGCCCGATGATGCCGATGTCGGCATCATGATCGAAATAGCCGCAGGTATCAGTTCCCATTGGTCTTGCTGTCTATTGTCTTCGCTAGTTCCTGCAATGCCTCGGAGATGTTGACCGGATAGGCAGGTGCAGCGGCGGCTCCCGTCATCGCTTCAGGCAGCCTTGCATACCCCGCCAACGTTTGCTCGCGCAATTCGGCCAGCGGCACAAGAGCGTTGACGCGAATGCCATTGCGCATGACAGGCTGGATGAGTGCTTCTCCGTCATGCGCGTCGCCGTCTTCCAGCGCCACCACATCTCCGGACATGCGGCCCGCAGCGTCGTAACTGCGATACACCTGCTTCCTGCCCGGCCACGTGGCCTTGCCCTCGGAACGCTTGCGGCGCGGCTGGCCGGCGTATTCCTGCAGCTTGTAGGCGCAGTCCAGCGCGGGCGCATCGCTGGAAGTGTCCATTGCCGTCCCGACGCCGAAGCCGTCAATCGGCGCGCCGGATGAAAGCAGATCATGCAAACGGTATTCATCCAGATTGCCGCTCGCAAAAATGGTGACCTGCTGCAACCCGCCCTCGTCCAGAATGCGCCGGACATTGCGCGCATGTGCGGCGAGGTCGCCGCTATCCAGGCGCACGCCTTTGATGTGGATGCCTTCGTGTTGAAGTTCTTTGGCAAGGCTGACCACTTTGCCTGCGGCAGCCTCGGTGTCATAGGTGTCGATCAGCAGGATCGCGTTGGCCGGATGGGAACGCGCAAAATGTTCGAAGGCGGTTGTTTCATCCGTGTGCGCCTGGATGAACGAGTGCGCCATCGTGCCGAACAGCGGCACGTCATACAGTGCCCCGGCCAGCACGGTGGACGTGCCGGAAAATCCCGCCAGATAGCTGGCGCGCGCTGCAAGCAGGCCCGCCTCGGCGCCGTGCGCGCGGCGCAGGCCAAAGTCCACCAGCAGCTTGTCCGGCGCGACCAGCACCGAGCGCGCAGCCTTGGAGGCAATCAGGGTCTCAAAATGCAGCAGGTTGATGATGCGCGACTCGACGAGCTGCGCCTGGGGAATGGGCGCGGTGACGCGCAGGATGGGCTGACCGGGAAAGAACGGAGTTCCTTCCGGCATCGCGTGGACATCGCCGCTGAAGCGGAATTGTTCGAGATAGGCAATGACGTGAGGAGGAAAGCGTGAGGAAAGCCACGTCAGCTCTTCCGGCGAAAACTGCAAGTTCTCGAGAAAATCCAGCACCTGTTCCAATCCGGCTGCGACCAGAAAATTTCTCCCGGGCGGAAGTTTGCGCACAAAGAATTCAAATACCGCCGTCTCTTCCATCTCATGCTCGAGATAGCTCTGCAGCATCGTGAACTGGTAGAGGTCGCTCAGCAGCGGGCTCGACAGCGGATTCATGCAATAATCGCTTCGAATTGAATGGGAGCTGCGCCCAGGCGCACCATTTCCTCCAGCGCACGCACACCGTCTCCCGCTTGCACATCCACCGCACGCACCGCATCTTCGAGCAGAAATGTCGGGTAATTGTGCAACAAGGCATCCCTCACGGTATTGAGCACGCAATAGTCGGTTGCAAGGCCCCCGACAAAGACGCGACGGATGCCGGCATTGTGCAGCAGTTCGTTGAGGCCGGTACCCTCAAAGCCGGAATAGGCGTCTTTCATCCATGTGGTGGCCTTGGAAATGATGCGTGCATCAGCGGGGAGTTCGAGCGCGGCAGCAAATGCGGCGCCCGGCGTATCAGCAACACAATGCGGCGGCCATGGGCCGCCTTGTTGCAGGAAGGAGCAATGATCCGGGGAGTGCCAGTCGCGGGTGGCAAAGATCGGCAGCTTCCGGGCATGAAAGGCGGCGATATAGTTGTTGAGCACCGGGATCACTTCATCGCCCAGCGGCACGGCAAGACTGCCACCGGGCAGAAAATCATTTTGAACATCGACAACGATCAATGCATCACCGGCATTCAGATGAACTTTCATGGTGGGCCAGCCTTCCCTGTGGATCAAGTTTTCCGGGGTGGATCAAGTTTTCAGGGTTCAATGGGCGCTGCACAGGGCGCAGCAACCGCAAACCATTCTACATGCCGCAATGATTGGCAAAACATGCTTTCAGATAAGGCGAATCCTTATTTTTCGCCCTGACTCGGAGGATGGCTTCTGCTTCGGAAATTTCAGCAGAATTGCGGCGAAAAAATTGTTAAACTGAGCTGGAGCCAACAGCCCGATCAAGACTCGGTAACTGAAAGTGAAGCCCGTGTCATTGCAGGTAAGCCGCCTGCAAAACTAACCTGCTGAACTGCGCATCATGACCCTAGCTGACTCCTCGAATTCACAGATTTCCGGCAGGCTCTCTCCGACAGGCATTGCGCTGTCCTACGGGATATTTGCCGCACTGTGGATCGTCATCTCCGGTTACCTGCTGATGCTTACCGTCAGCGATCCACTGCTGCAGAACCGCATCGAGCTGACCAAAGGCCTGGCTTTCGTCGTCACGACCAGTGCATTGCTGTATCTGCTGCTCAGTCGCTGGCATGCGGCTGTGGAGAACACTGTCGCGCAATCCAACCGCGCTCTTGATGAGTTGAGGCGGAAAGAGAAAGAGCTGTTCACGCTGTTAAAAGTGAGCCGGGAACTTACCTCCACGCTGGATCTTCATGGCGTGCTGCAAATAACCACTGATCGTGTAACCGAACTCTCTGAATTGCAGAGCGCCGCGATCTATCTGCTCGACGGAGACGCATTGCGCCTGTGGGCGGCCACGCCTCCGCTGCCGCCTCAGTTTCCCGAGGCGTTGCGCAATGCGCCGCTTGCCGATCATCCGCATATCCGCAAGGCAATCAGCACGGGCATGCCTGTCTTCGTCCCGGACACGACAAGTACCGATCTCACTCCCGCGGAGCGAGCTGTTACCGAACTGCGCGACTTGCGTTCGGTGCTCTACCTTCCACTTCTGGCCGAGACGAAAGTGACGGGCACGCTCATCGTCGCGTCTGTCTCAGAGACAAAAGCACTCTCCGAGACACAGACCGATCTGTGCCGCACCCTTGCCAACATGGCAGCGCTTGCTGTTGAAAATGCCTGCCTTTACGAATCCAGCTGCCGCTATGCGGTCGAGCTGGAACAACGGGTTGCCGACTGCGAGGGAGCAGAGAAGGTATTGCGCGCAAGCGAAGATGAACTGAAGAAAACTAAGGGGAGATACGACTATGCTACATCCGTCGGCAAAGTTGGAACCTGGGATTGGAACCTTGTTACTGACGACCTCATCTGGAACGATGAAGGATTCCGATTTATAGGTCTCATGCCGGGCGCAGTCTCGCCTTCCTATGAATTGTTTATGGAGAAGGTCCATCAGGAGGACAGAAAACTCGTTGATAGCGCCGTGCAATCCACCCTGCGCGAAAACAAGCCGTATAGCATTGATTTCAGAATTGTTCTTGAAGGCGGAGTGGAGCGTACATACCATGCGGTCGGGAAAGTTGAATTTGATGAAAATGATCAACCCGTCCGGATGCTGGGAACGATGCAGGACATCACCGAACGCAAGCAGATGGAAAATGCCATCCGCCAGGAAAATAATTTCCGCAAGGATCTGATCAATTCGCTGCCGGGGGCTTTTTACATGCTGGACGCATCGGGACGTTATTTGATGTGGAACAAGCATCTTGAGGATGTACTTCAGCGCAGCGGCGAAGAGATTTTACATGGCCGTCCCCTGGATTTTTTTGAAGAACCTGATCGCAGCCTGATAAAGGAAAATATCCGTAAGGTGTTTGAAGCCGGCGAGTCCGCTCTGGAAGCTGCGGTGGTGGCAAAAGACGGCACAAAAACCCCCTATTACCTTACCGGACGACGCATAGAGCGCAATGGCGAACCGGTATTGATCGGCCTGGGCATCGACATCACCGAACGCAAGCGGGTGGAAGATGCATTGCGGGACAGCGAGACGCTTTATCGCTATATGTTCCAGTCCAATCCTCATCCGATGTGGGTCTTCGACTTGGAGACCCTGCGCTTTCTGGCGGTTAATGATGCCGCCATTGCTCATTATGGATATAGCCGGGAGCTGTTCCTGAACATGACCATTGAGGATATTCGGCCGTTGGAGGATATACCGCGGCTAATGCAAAATCTCAACCACCCAGTCGAGGCGGGCATCGACGAAGCCGGAGTCTGGCGGCACCGCAAGCAGGACGGCACACTCATTGATGTTGAGATCACCTCGCATAGAATGAATTTCGGCGGACGCAATGCAGAATTGGTTCTTGCCCATGATGTCACAGAGCGCAAGCAGGCAGAGGAACGGGTCCGCAAGCTGGCGCATTTCGATTCGCTCACCGGGCTGCCGAACCGCACTCTGCTCACTGACCGTGTGAGCCAAACCATCAGCATGGCGCAGCGTAGCCACGGTAAATTGGCCATACTATTTGTTGATCTGGACCACTTCAAGAACATCAACGATACGCTGGGCCACCGCATCGGCGACGGATTGCTCGTAGAGGTCGCAAAACGCCTGCAATCCGTGGTGCGCGACGAGGACACCGTTTCACGTTTGGGCGGAGATGAATTCATACTGTTGTTGCCGGGCACAGACACCGACGGTGTCGTGCATGTAGCCAGGAAATTGCTGCAGGCAGTCTCTCAGCACTACCTGATTGAACAGCATGAACTGGTCATTACGCCTTCGATTGGCATTGCCATGTATCCCAGCGACGGCGAAAATTTCGAGGCGTTGTCCAGGTGTGCAGATATTGCCATGTATCGCGCCAAGCGGGATGGCCGCAACAATTTCCGCTTTTTCACCCCGGAAATGCAGGCACGTTCGGCTCGCAATTTGCGGCTTGAGAATGCGCTCCGCCGCGCGCTGGAACGCGGCCAATTGCAACTACATTATCAGCCCCAGATGTCATTGCAGAACGGCCGCATTATCGGCGCTGAAGCATTGTTGCGCTGGCAGCATCCCGATCTGGGCATGGTATCGCCGGCCGAATTCATCCCGGTAGCGGAGGATAGCGGCTTGATACTGACCATCGGGGAATGGGTGCTGCGCACTGCCATCCGCCAGTTAAAAACCTGGATGGACAGCGGCATCGCGCCGATGATCATTTCCGTCAACCTGTCAGCGGTGCAGTTCCGCGAACCCAGGCTGCTCAAGCTGGTCACGCAGATGCTCAAGGAAGAGGGATTGCCGCCGCAGTATCTTGAATTGGAACTGACTGAAGGCGTCACCATGAATGACCCGGTCACAGCGGTCAGGGTGATGGATAGGCTGCATGAGCGCGGCATTCGCATGTCGATTGACGATTTCGGCACCGGCTACTCGTCGCTGAGCCAGCTCAAGCGCTTCCAGGTCTACAAGCTCAAAATCGACCAATCATTTGTGCGCGATGTTGTCGACGACCCGGATGACAAAGCCATCGTCAAAGCCATCATCAACGTGGCCAAGGGACTTGGCCTGCGAACGATAGCCGAAGGCGTGGAAACGCAAGAGCAGCTGGAATTCCTGCAGGAAAACGGCTGTGACGAAATTCAGGGTTTTCACTACAGCAGACCCATAACCGCGGACCAGTTTGAAACTTTTGTGCGGGGAATGACTCAATAGACCTGTTTAAGGTATTCTTCTGCATGTGCGGCGCTAAACCATGATTCCAACGGCTGTTGCACTCCGAACTTCAATGCGCCGGGGCATGCAGCATAAATTTTTCCTGGCCAAATAGAAAATTATGGTAAGTCCATCTGTTCAAGAATCGGGCTGCGCGGCGATAGCCTGCAATAATTGCGGCCTGTATCAGCTTTGTTTGCCCATGGGGTTGAACAGCGCAGACACAAGGCTGCTCGACCATTACGTGAAGAGGAAGCGCACCATCAAGCGCGGCCAGGTGCTTTACCATGCTGGTGAAGAATTTTCTTACGCATATGCCATTCGCAGCGGTTCAGTCAAAACCAGCATTTCAACCGACGACGGTCGCCTGCAAATTACCGGCTTTCACATTCCAGGCGAATTGCTCGGGCTGAACGCAATAGACGAGGGTCGCCACAACTGCGAGGCGGTGGCGCTGGAAACCACCTCGGTATGCGAAATTTCGGTAAATTGTTTTGAAGAACTGGCGCAGCAAATTCCTTCTGTGCATTATGAAATGCTCAGGATGATGAGCAAAGAGATCAAGCACAATCAGGAGTTGATGCTGCTGCTCGGGAAAAAGAATGCCGAAGAGCGTCTGGCGACTTACTTGCTATCCCTGTCGCGGCGCTTCGCCATGCGCAATTACTCGTCAACCCAGTTCAATTTAAGCATGTCGCGCCGCGATATCGGCAGTTATCTGGGTATCGCGGAGGAAACCGTCTGTCGCCTCTTTTCCCGCTTCCAGGAAGAAGGCATGATTACCACCGAACGCAGGCTGATTACCTTGAAAGATATTAAACGCTTGAGCCGCATTGCACGCGAATTCCATCCTGCTGCCGCTGCGCGGGTCATTCCCTTGACACTGCCTTCGCATTCCCGCTGATTTTTTCCTGAACGCAGTTTCACAAAGCCTCACTGGGGCCGTTCCGCCCGCCCGCTTCCCTCGCATTGATTTTCACTTGTTACAAACCAGACAAGAAGATTGACGCGCGTCAGGGTTTTTCTGACTAAGACCACATATTCTGTGTGGGAATTAAGGGCGCCTTGGATATCTGCCTTCATCAGGCATCCCGTCAAATCGACATCAGGAGTGCCAGTTACGTCTGGCCAGTTTGAGGCAAACTGGTCAGAAATATTTTCTATAAACGGCGGCAATTAACTTTCAGGGGAAATCATGCATAAAAAGGTATTGATGGCTGTGGCAGCAAGTGCGTTGTTTGTTTCATCCAATGTGTTTGCCGAAACTGGCGATTGGATGGTGCGCATCCGGGCAGTTCATGTGGATTGGGCAAACGAATCGGATCCAGTGAACGCGCTCGCCGTTCCCGCAAATGGCATTCATCTCGAGAACAAGACGATCCCGGAAGTGGATATTTCTTATTTCTTCACCAGGAACCTCGCGGCTGAGCTTATCCTGACTGACCCGCAAAAGCACAAGATAAATATAACTCAGAGTGCAGCCGGGGCTTTCGAAGCGGGTTCCCTGAGGGAGTTGCCGCCTACCCTGACCCTACAATACCACTTCCTGCCGGATGCACAGTTCCGCCCCTATGTCGGCGCCGGCTTCAATTACACCACTTTTTCGAAAGTGGATCTTGCTCCGCTCAATGCCGTTTCGGGTGGGAACAATACGATAGACAGAGCCAGCTTCGGCGGCGCCCTGCAGTTGGGATTCGACGTGAAGGTGGGTGCAAATTCCTACATCAACCTTGACGTGAAGAAGCTCTATATCAAGACTGACCTCACCAATAGTGCGCTGGGCAAACTCAGCACCATCACGGGCGACCCGGTGCTGATCGGCATCGGTTACGGTTTAAAGTTCTGATCGCGGATCTGAATGAAGCAAAATGGAAAATGGGGTTGCTCTCTTGAGCTCATGCGCATTGTCTGATTAGAAATGCGCCCGGTTTATCAAGTCGGGTAACCCCGCCCTTTGGCAAGACAGAATTGTCAGTCCGCAACTGCTGCAACGCTCAATAGCTTTGAATTCTGCTCCTCGTTCTGAGCCATCTGATTAACATAAAAAGCGCTGCCGAAGCCAGCATCAGGCTGATCAGGATAAGCGGAATAGCCGGATTGTGCCGGACGATCGCAACAATAAATGGTGATTCAATGACATCCTTGAATTGATAGCGCTCACCGTTAATATCGATTTGCGAATGAGGCGTCTGGCCGGGAGCCAGCAACATCAGGTGCTGCTGTAGACCGCCTTCGGCTGATTGCGACACGAATTGCGCATAGGGCACTCCTGACTGGGTTTTACTTAACCCCTGCAACAGCAAACTACCGTTCCCCAAGGATTGGGGCCTGTTTGGCTCCATGCGGAATTCCTGATTATCCGTACCTCGGGTGATAACCACACCGGCCGGCATCGTTTGGCCGCTCAGCATGACCACCTGGCGACGCCCTGCGTCAAAGATCGCAGGCTCGTTGAAGGCGATTTCCTTGTTGATCTGCCGCCCATCGGGCTTGGTGAACGACAGTTTTACCTCAGTATCCTGAAGGGAGTTGTCCGGGTAGTAGATGTTTTTCAACGATTCGACCTGTGCCCTGCCCAGCAAGGGCAGCTCGGTGCCCTGCGCCGTGATCATGGTCCGGCTGGTGCTGGCATAAAAGCCTTCGACCAGGTGCGCAATCATCGTAAACACCAGCGCGATATGGAACAGCAGTGCTGCACTGGCCTTGAGCCTGCCTGTCTTGATCTCAATCAACCGAATGGCTGTGTCTATAGTGCAGGCAAGCAGGTTGATGCCAAACAGCGAAAAGGTCACCAGCAGCGCATAGAGCCAGAAATGTTCTCCCCTGACCGGCTGAAAAAAATAATTCAGGTCAAGATGAAAAAAGCTGGGATACAGCTCTGGGTGACTGTTCATCACCAGGCTGCCCACGATAAGGTTTACTACCACGATCAGGCACAGTATGAATCCCGCCTGCCGATCGCCCAGTGTACGAATCACGTTAAGTAACATAATCAAAACCGGTGTATGGATTGAGAGAAGAAACTGGTGCCGATGAACGCGACCAGGATCATGGCCATGCCGGCGATATACATGGGGATTTTCCAGTTCCGCAATTTCGGCAATCTGTCGATGTGCAGCAAATTGCCGTAATACAGCCACAGTATTACTGACCAGTGCAATTTCGGGTCCCACATGAAATAGGCGCCCCACGCAAAATAGCCCCATATCCCGCCGAACAGCATGGCAAGCGTAAAGAAGATAAAGCCGATGCGGTTGATGTCCGTCATTAACAATGAGCGCTCCATCAGCACAGCATCGTTCCTACGCCACGCCGGAATGGCATAGATCGCGATGACGCCGGCCACGAACCAGAAGGCATAAGCCGCGAAGGATACCGGTATGTGCAAGGGATACCAGATGGTGTGCAAAAACATCGGCGGAAAACGAATGACATCCACGAAGATAAAAATGACGGATGCAGCTGCCAGCGACAGCACCTGCAGCGTGATGAATTCCTTGTTGGATAGCTTCTTGCGGTAGATCAGCGCACACACCGCCAGCAATACCGACAATGCGACGAACGACTCGATCTTGTCGGTGAAAGGAAAAAACTGCTTCATGTACGCACGCGTGGCATAAAAAACCAGGCATGAAATCAGATACAGCTGCAGCGTAATTCTTGCGGCCCTGTGTTGACCAGTAATAGACGCTGCGATACTTAAGCCAAGCAGACAGAATGCGATGTAAATGCTTATGGATACGATTAATTGTGATGTCATGTAATAAGAAATGATGTTGCCATGTTGTAAGTACTGGAAGCTCGGATATTGCCGGAAAAGCCTGTTTGTCAGCGTGCGTTTTTCTCTCCCTTGCAGCCCGGTTTGTTGCACTCGCCATACAGCGTCAGAGTGTGGTCGCGCAGGTTGAAGCCAAGCTTTTCGGCAATTGCACGCTGGCGCTTTTCAATCGACTCGTCATAGAACTCCTCGACCCGCCCGCAATGGACACAAACGATGTGGTCATGATGCGGACCGCGCTCCAGCTCAAAAACCGCATGGCCGCCCTCGAAATGGTGGCGGGTGACCAGCCCCGCAGCCTCGAACTGCGTGAGAACACGATACACGGTCGCCAGCCCGATTTCCTCACCTGCATCCAGTAGTTGCCGGTAAATGGCTTCGGCGGTCAGATGCCGACCCTGAGTATTCTCGAGAAGCTCGAGCATCTTGAGGCGCGGGCCGGTGACCTTGAGGCCGGCACTGCGCAGGTCTTGGCTTTCCATATTTACTACTCCAGTAATTTGCGGGCCGATGCAGGGCAACAGAAGCGAAACTGTTCTAGCCATGCCGATTTCGCCGCGCAGTGTCCCAGCATTGCTGCCTGTGGTCAATATGTCCCAACGTCACCCCGCCAATGCACAGGCCAATCGCGGCGGAATGCTTACGCTTTTCTAATCGCCCCAATTTCTGCTTTTGCCAAAAAGAACTCTTGCGCATGATAATCATTCTCATATATGATGAAAACCATTCTCACTTCAATCGCCAAAACCAGAATAGTTTTAATTAACCCGCAGCCGGCCGAGAGAAATCCACAGTCTGCCGCATAACAAAAGGAGCCACACAAATGCCACATCGATTGAACCGCATGACTCGCACCGCCATCGCAGCATCCCTGCTGACGTGTTTCGCCGCACCGGCATGGGCCGACACCAGCCTGGAGGAGCGCTTCAAGGCAATGGAGGCGCGCATGGACACATTGGAACGCGAAAATCGCACACTGAAAGGCCAGTTGAAACAAACGGAACAGAAAGTGGAAGCAACCGGCACTCAGATGGATGTGATCACGAGCCAGGGCAGCTCATCCAAGGCAGGATTGGCAGAAAAAACTTCGTTCGGCGGGTATGGCGAATTGCATTTAAACAAACTAGATAACCAGAAGACGGGCGGTGCCGACAAGAATGAAATGGATTTTCACCGTTTCGTGCTGTTCTTGGGACACGAGTTCAATGACCGAGTGCGCTTCCAGTCCGAGCTCGAAGTCGAGCATGCGCTGGTCAGGGACAACCCCGGCGCCGGCGCCTCCAACCTCGGAGAAATCGAACTGGAACAGGCCTATCTGGACTTTGCGCTGAATGACAATCTGTCCGCCAAAGCCGGCCTGTTCCTGATACCGCTTGGCATCACCAACGAAACCCACGAGCCGGCCACCTTTTACGGTGTGGAGCGCAACCCGGTGGAAACGAATATCATCCCGACCACCTGGTGGGAAGGCGGTGCGGGCATGACTGCACGCCTGGGCAACGGCTTCACGCTGGATGGCGCCGTCACCACCGGCCTCAAGGCAACTGCCGCAACGAGCTACAAGCCGCGCGACGCGCGCCAGAAAGTCGCCAAAGCGACAGCCCAGGATCCCGCCTACACCGCGCGCCTGAAATGGACCGGCATACCAGGAGTGGAACTGGCCGGGGCTGTCCAATACCAATCCGACATCACGCAGGGAACCGTTGCCGCGGCAGGCGCCGCCACACTGTATGAGGCTCACGCAGTGGTGAACAAGGGCGCGTTCGGTTTGCGCGCGCTATACGCCGGCTGGTATCTCGACGGGACCGGCCCGCAGGCCATAGGCGCCGACAAGCAGAACGGCTGGTATATCGAACCCGCCTGGAAATTCTCCGAGCAGTGGGGCGTATTCGCTCGCCAAAGCCGATGGGACAATAAGGCCGGCGATGCCACAGACAGCAGGTTCAGCCAGACAGATGTGGGCGTCAATTACTGGCCGCATCCCGATGTTGTGGTGAAACTGGATTTCCAGAACCAGAAATCGCCTACGGGATCGGATGAGTTCGATGGCTTCAATGTTGGCGTGGGCTATCAGTTTTAGCGGCCTGCCGACTTTGATATGACTCTCCTCCGATTATTGCTGTTGCTCGCGTTCATCTCCCCTGCGTGGGGAGCCGACCAGGAAGCGGAAACCGTGCGCTTCCTCGGCGAAGTATTCGGCCAGCCGCCCGCGCCGGAAACACTCTGGCTCAGCGGCGAGCTGCGCCCTGCCGTGCGCAGCCTCCTGGAACACGATTACCCCGCCGCCCGGTTGCGTTATTGGCGTGCGGGACAGCGCACCGCCTGGGTGCTGGACGAAATTGGCAAGGAAATGCCCATCACTGTCGGCATCGCCGTGAACAACGGCGCGGTGGAGCGCGTGCGGGTGCTGGTGTATCGGGAAAGCCGCGGCTGGGAAGTGAAAAGCCCGGCGTTCACCGCCCAGTTCTCTGGCGCCCGCCTTGCTCCCGGACATAAACTGGATCGCCACATCGACGGCATCTCCGGTGCCACGCTGTCGGTGCGCGCACTGAACCGGCTGGCGCGGCTCGCCCTGCTGCTCGACCGGCACGTGCTTAACGAGGCGAAGCCATGAGTGCGTGGGGCGTACGCCTTAGCCCGCTGGCGCGCATGCGGGTGCTGGCAGCCTGCTGGGTCGTCATCCTGAGCGGCATGCTCTGGATTGGCCTGGGATGGGGGCTGGATCCGGAAGACTTTGCCAACCCGCTGCGCGTCTGGCGCCACCGCCTGCTGGTGCTGCATGGCATCGCGGCCTATATGCTGCTGTGGGTGACAGGTTGTCTGTTTACACTGCACCAGCAGGGCAACTGGCGCGCCCGGCGCAACCGGGCGAGCGGCGTTGTATTGTCGGGTGCATTGCTGCTGCTCGCGTTCAGCGGCCTGACGCTGTACTACCCGCCGCACGAAGACTGGCGCAGGGCCTTCAGCCTGTTGCACCAGGTGACGGGCTTCACCTTGGCAATGCTGGTACCGCTGCATGTCTGGCTCGGCAGGAGATCTCGACAAAAACGCCAGACCGCGACACAGGCCGGTTAACGGGTTGCCCGGGGCCAGCGTTTCGTCGCGCACCCGGTGATCTTCCTCAACCTGCCCAATGCACAAACCAGCCAGACGCACGAAAGCTTCTTATGGATGATTCAACACGTTAGAATCACTACCTCATGTAACCCTGCGTGTGCCCCATGCTCACCCCGCAACGAGAACGCTATTTGTTGCTGACCCTCGCGGGCATCCAGTTCAGCCACATCCTCGACTTCATGATCATGATGCCGCTCGGGCCCATCCTGATGGCGGCATTCGGCATCGGCACGCATGAATTCGGCCTGCTGGTCGCATCGTACAGTTTCAGTGCCGCGCTTTCCGGACTGCTCGCCGCGACCTTCGTCGACAGATTCGAGCGCAAACGATTCCTGCTATCCATGTTTGCGCTGTTCGGTCTGGCCACGCTGGCATGCGGCCTGGCTCCGGGTTATGCCACGCTGCTCGTCGCACGCGGCCTTGCTGGCGTATTCGGCGGAGTCATGGGCGCGATGGTGCAGACCATGATCGGCGATGTGATCCCTTTTTCACGGCGCGCCAAAGCCGGAGGCATTGTGTCTGCGGCATTTTCACTTTCCACGGTTGCCGGCGTGCCGCTGTCGCTGTGGCTGGCGAATCATCTGGGGTGGCGCGCACCGTTCATCCTGATCGCGGCTTTTACCGTGCTGTTCATCATTGTCGGCCTTCGCGTATTGCCGGAACTGCGTCATCACATCAGCACGGAGAAACGCGCCCACCCATTCTCGGCGATGTTTGCCGTATTGCGCGATGCCAACCACCTGCGCGCCCTGCTATTCTCCGCCCTGATCATTTTTTCCGGCTTCACGGTGATTCCCTACATCACCGTTTATGCGGTAAGAAACGTCGGCATTTCGCAACATGACATCCCTTTCGTCTACCTCGCAGGCGGCGCAGCGACGCTGATTACCGCGCGACTGATCGGCCATTGGGCAGACTTGCACGGCAAGATCAAAATCTATCGCCTGGTCGCCACAGCGGCGTTGCTGCCATTGCTCGTGATCACCCAGATCGGAGTCGTGCCGTTGTGGCTGTGGCTCATCTGCACCACCACATTTTTCGTGCTGGTTTCCGGGCGCATGATTCCGGCAATGGCCATCATTACCTCGGCGGCACAACCAAAATTGCGCGGCACCTTCATGTCGCTCAACGCCACCATACAGTCCCTAGCCATGGGTCTGGCCACCACGCTGGGTGGCTTCATCATCACGCAAAACAGCATGGGGCAAATCGCAGGCTATGGAACGGCGGGATATATCGCGATCACGGCGAACCTGTTGGCAATTGCATTTGTCGCGCGCATTTTGATGCATGACCAGCACGCCAGTGCGCCGGACAGCGCGCTTAAGTGATGGAAGTATGGCCGACTCAGTGGAGCAGCGGTTGAAGTGAAGCCAGATGCTGAGAGCGATCGGTGACCGTCCGAGATGCAAGACTGACTACTACTTATTGCAGTGCACAAGAAATCATGCACTCGCATTTCTTGTCGAAGGTTTTGTAACCAACTGACGCTACGTGTATTTTCTTCTGCACCAATCCGTTCTCAAGTTCGCACATCCAGAAGTGTCTCAGATTTGATACAGATAGCCCTTGGCAATGTGACTCGATTAATCAATGCCAAAAGCAGTCTTGTCACACTATTTCAGCAAGTCATTCCGAATTGATTGGGGATGGTGCGCATCTTGCGGATGACCATCTGATGACCATCCAGAACGTGGCTTGGCTCCAGGTCAGTGCAGTTATCGAACCGGCCATGAATGTGGCGTGTAATTAGGAGTGATCGTTAAGCCTGCCAGCGAAACTTTTTGGGGCGGTTATGCGGGTTACTTCCAGGATCCGGTCAACACTTGTGGTAAGTTGTCTGGAACCCGCAATGGCAACGATGGGCGCGCTGAGGCATTGCAGTTCGCTGCAGGCGCGACGGCTCTGGGCCGCGCCATCCTCTTTTCAATGCGTTGGCGCTCGCTTGCTCATCCCTGCGTGACGATCACGTTCTGGGCCGGCATCGGGGCGGGGAAACCGGCTTCGGCAAGGGCTTCGCGGATGGTGCGGTTGGTGTCGAAGTACACCTGCCAGTAGTAGTCGTTGTGACAGTAGGGGCGCACGGCGAGAACGGGTCCGACAAGATTGAATTCGAGGATTTCGACATCGACGGGTGGTGTCCCCAGCACGTTGGGGATGGCGGCGACCTTCTCGCGCAGCAGTTGCATGGCGGCGCGGTGATCAGCGGCGCCCGATAGCTGAGCCTTGAGATCGACGCGGCGGTACGGGTTATGCGTGTAGTTCTGGATGGCTTCACTGAAAACTTTGTTATTGCCGATGATGGTGAGGATGTTATCGGGCGTGTTTATCGTGGTGGAAAACAGGCCGAGTTCGGTGACGGTGCCGGTAATGCCGCCAACGGTAACGAAATCGCCCACCTTCATCGGACGCAGGACGATAATAAAGGCGCCGGCGGCAAAATTGGCGAGCAAACCCGCCCAGGCCAACCCTATCGCCACACCGGCTGCTGCAATGAGCGCAGCGAATGTGGTGGTCTGAATCCCGAAGTAGCCGAGGATGCCGATGACCAGCAGTATGTTGAGGGTGACGGTGATGATTGAGCCGACATAGCGCAGCACGGTGGGATCGATTTGCTGTTTTTCCAGCGCGGTGCGCACCATTCTGACAGCGATTCCGATCAGCCAGCGGCCAATCACCCAAAAGGCGACGGCTGCGAGAATCTTGACGCCGAATTCACTGACGTATTGTATGGCCAGATCCTGCCAACGCGAGAGTTCCTGGGGATTCATCTGCTTCTCCTTCACTCGTATGTAGTAACGGTTGAGAGCCTGCGGCTTAGTTAAAGTGGCCTGCAGCGCATGCGTGGCGGATTAGAGCATGCCGGTCTCACCAATAGAATAAGCAAAACCCCTATAATTCCAGCCCCAATAAGTCAGCAGACAGTTTCATCCCCGAATGAACCTCATGGGGCTGAGTCTGGATCACTCCAACAGCCTGTCCGGATGTATCAATATCCGGCCTGCCCCTCCTCCGCAACAACAAGAATTTTGCCTGTTTACTTGCCGCAGCGGGCGGCATACCGGCGGCATCGCACGATCTTCGTTAGGGCGCTGGCTGGCAGTAGCAGGACAAGAAAGTATCAAGCGTCACTTTTCCTTTTTGATCATATTTCTGACCAGCCACTTCCTGCCCTCCTCCAGCGCCAGCATCCCCAGCATGAAGGGAACAACATAAAGCCATACCTCCACACCGATGGGCGATGTTCCAAAAATCATGTTTCCCCATGAGGTATAGTCAATCAGCACAATCAGCGCCACTTCAGTGGCCACACCCACGAGCAGCAGTTTGTTCGTGAATATGCGCAAAGAAAATGCCGTCTGCGTGCCGCTTCTGCACAGGAATACGTTCATCACCTGCATCATGATGATGGCCGTCAACGTTGCCGTGGTCGCCTGCAGATACAGGGGATCGGTGAATGCAATAGCCTGGCCGTAGTGCCAGCCGCCCATGTGCAACACATAGAAAAACGCCGCCATTGCCGCGGCCGCTTCCATCAAGCCCAGGAATAGATAGGCGCGCAGCAGCAGCGGCCAGTGCAGCAGGCGTTCGGTGCGCGGCCGAGGCGGTTTCTGCATCACGTCGCCACCAGGTTTTTCAACGCCGAGCGCCAGTGCCGGCAGGATGTCGGTACCAAGATCCACCGCAAGGATTTGCACGATGGTGAGCGGCAGCGGAATCTTGAACAGCACAAAGGCAAGATAGGGAACCAGTTCCGGAACATTCGAAGTCAGAATGTAGGTCATGAACTTGCGGATGTTCTCGAATACGGCCCGCCCTTCCTCCACCGCGGCGACGATGCTGGCAAAGTTATCATCCAGCAGGATGATGTCGGCGGATTCCTTGGCGACATCGGTGCCGGAAATTCCCATGCTGATGCCGATGTGCGCCGCCTTCAATGCCGGCGCATCGTTCACGCCATCGCCAGTGACCGCCACGATTTCGCGTTTTTTCTTGAGCGCTTTCACGATGCGCATTTTCTGGTCGGCGCGTACTCTGGCAAAAATGATCTCCGGCTCATCGAGTGCCAGCTGCAGCTGAATCTGCGACATGCGCTGCAAGTCATTGCCGGCTATGACCAGCGGCTTTTGCGCCAGGCCAATTTCACGGGCGATGGCTGCCGCAGTGTGGGGATGGTCGCCGGTCACCATGATGACCTTGATCCCTGCCGCGCGGCAGCTTGCGATTGCGGCGGGCACTTCCGGGCGCGGTGGGTCTTCGATCCCCACCAGCCCGCACAGCGTTAATTCCTGCTCCCAGTCCTGACGCTCGCAGCCGGGCAAGACGCGGCGGCAGGACAGCGCAAGCACGCGCAGTCCCTGCTCCGCCAGTCTTTCCTGGGCCTGCTGCAAGCTTTGCCGGTGCGCCTCGCCCAAGGCTGTGGTCGCTCCATCCGTATGGATATCCCGGCACAACGGCAACACAGTTTCCAGCGCGCCCTTGCAGTACAGCATGTCGCCATCGGGTGTGCGATACAGCACGGACATGCGCTTGCGGTCGGTATCGAACGGAACCTCATCCAGCCGCGTAGCGTCCGGAGGGGATGCAATCATGGTGCGCGCCATCTCGACCAGCGCAGTTTCCATGGGGTCGCCCAGCAAGGAAGGCTTGCCGTTCTGGCTGGTTTCTTTCACGTTGTGACAATACAGCGCCACCTCAAACAGGGGGTTGCCGCGCAGTTGCGGCTGTTGCACCAGGTCGGCGGGTACATAATATTCCCCGGACACAAACACTTTTTTCACCGTCATGCGGTTTTGCGTCAGCGTCCCGGTTTTGTCGGTGCAGATGACCGTCGCCGCGCCCAGCGTTTCCACCGCAGGCAGGTGGCGCACCAGCGCGTTTCTTTTTGCCATGCGCTGGGTCGCCATGGCCAGCGCCAAGGTGACCGTGGGTAGCAGGCCTTCCGGCACGTTGGCAACGATAATGCCGATGGTAAAAATCAGGTTGGTCCAGAAAGGCAGGCCCAGCAGATGCCCGACCAGAAAAAATACGGCGCCGATCAACACCGACAATGCGGCAATGATGCGGCTGAGGCGTTTTATCTCGCGCTGTAGCGGCGAGAGTCCCTCGCCGCTGATCTGGGTCAGATGGGCAATCTGGCCGAACTCGCTGCGCATGCCGGTGGCAAACACCAGCGCTTTGGCTTCTCCCGCGACCAGCGTGGTGCCGGCCATCAGCACGTTGCGGCTATGCTGCACTTCGCTCTCGGCGGAGATATCCGCGTCACGCGCCTTGGGCAGGGCCTCCCCCGTTATCGTGGCATTGTTGACGCGCACGCCGAATGCCTCGAGCAATCGGCAATCGGCGGGAATGGCATCGCCGCCGGCAAGCAAGATCACATCGCCCGGCACCAGCTCGGCAGCCGGAATCTCCCTGACCGTGCCATCGCGCATGGCCTTCACCTGATTCGGCAGCAGGTTGCGCAGCGCGGACACCGCCTTTTGCGCGCGGTATTCCTGCCAGAACGAGAACACGCCGTTGATCACGATCACCGCGATGATGGCATAACCCAATGTGGCCATGCCCTGCCCCGGCTCTTTCCATTCTGCGATGAATGCCAGCGCCGCCGCTACCCACAGGATCAGTGCAAAAAAATGGGTGAATTCCCGGGCGAACTTTAATACCAGCCGCTCTTCCTGAATTTCCTCAACGCGGTTCTCACCAAATTCGAGCAGCCGCCTGCGCGCCTCGTTCCCGGGAAGCCCCGTGAACGTGCTGTGCAGGCTGGCACAAGCTTGTTCCGCTGAAAGTTGCTGGATTTTCATGGTATGCGAGGCGTGCGATCAGCAGTTAATCTCAGTGCCTCAGTGCGATACCGATCACTTCTATTGTGACGCCCAGGACCAGCAGCACCACGCCAACCCACGCTTCCGTAGCAAAGAACATCATCATCGCGCCCAGGGCCACGAGCAATGTTGCCAGGGGCCGCCTGATGTGTGGATTTTTAAACATCATGTTTTCTCCTTTGTACACTCAACTCAATGGCCTGTTCTTCAGCGACAGGCTGCATGCATGTGCTCGCCGAGGAAATCCCCCAGCACCTTGACCCACGCTTCACGCATGAAAATGAAACCGTCGTTATGGCCGCCGGCAAGCTCGAGAAACTGCTTGGGCGGATTCGCCGCCGCAAACAGCGCCTGCCCGTGTTCGAATGGAATGATGTCGTCTTCCGGGCTGTGTGCGATCAGCACCGGCGCGGCAACGGAACGCAATCTTTCGCGCGTATCGTAACGGATGCGCGCCAGCCACCGCACCGGCAGATACGGATAGAGCTGTTGCCCCAGATCGGGCACGGAAGTGAAGCCGGAAGCGATGACCAGTGCCGCCGGCTTTTGCCGGGCGGCCAGCCATGCGCCAACTGCGCCACCCAGCGATTCGCCGAACAGCACGATGCGGCAGGACGGAATATGCCGCTGTTCGGCCAGGTGGCGCCAGGCGGCCTCTGCATCCAGATAGGTACCCTCTTCGGTTGGTTTGCCGCCGCTGTTTCCATAGCCGCGATAATCGAAAATCAGCGTGCTATAGCCCAGGCGCTGAAACATCTGCACCGAATCGAGCCGGTGCGAAATATTCCCTGCGTTGCCATGCAGGAACAGCACCGTGCCGCGCGGCTGCACAGCCGGGATGTGCCAGCCATGCAAGCTGATGCCATCGGAAGTTTTCAGATGGATGTCTTCGTATGGCAAGCCAATCTGGTCAGGCGTGGCGCTGATCTCGCGCCCGGTTTCCGGATAAAAAACCAGGTTCGACTGAAAAACAAACAGCCACAGCGACAGCCCCCCGTAGGCTGCAGCCAATACACCCAAGATGTTCCACATCATGCGCATCAGGCTCCTGCAAGTAGCTCACGCCCAAGGCAATTCAACACTGCCAGAAAGATCACTCCCGATCCGCCCTGTTACTCTTCACTATGGACAGCAACAGCCACACCCCACCACCAGCCGCGCCGAGAAAGCCGGTCAGGCCAAAAACAGGCAATCCAAGCAGCGTGGGGCCGCCGGGCACGGTCATGACGATTGAAGAACCGATGATGAGCGCAGCAACGACAATGCCGATCACGAGCCGATTCGCGGCACCGTCGAGCTGGTTGCCGACGTGCTTCAGGTGCGTGACATCGATGTGAATTTCCAGCCGGCCGCGCCGTGCAGCGCGCAGCAGCCGGGAGAGGTCGTGAGGCAGGTCGGCGATCAGCGCCAGCATCTCTCCGGCAGACCGCCAGCCGCGCTTGATCAGTGCGGCTGGCGTATAACGTGCGCGCAGCGACTGCTCCAGCATGGGCAATGCCTCGCCAGCCATGTCGAAGTCCGGGTCGAGCTCGCGGCCCATACCTTCGAGTGTGATGAATGCCTTGATCAAGAGCGAGAGATCGGGCGGCAGCGCAATCTGGTGTTTGCGCAGGATGGCCGTAAGGTCGGTCAGCATGGCGCCAAGGCTGAGGCGTTTTAATGGTACGCCGTGGTATTGATCGACGAATGTCTGGATATCCAGTATCAGACCGCCCTCATCCACCGTGCTGTCGCCGGACCAGTCGAGCAGCACATCGGCGACGCACGCGGATTCCTGCCGGACCAGGCCGAGCATCAGCCGGATCATCTGGTCGCGGCGTTCCTCGGTCAGCCTGCCCACCATGCCGAAGTCGATGAAGGCGATGCGGTTGCCGGGAAGATAGAACACGTTGCCGGGATGCGGGTCGGCGTGAAAGAAGCCGTCCTCGACGATCATCTTCAGTACGGCGTGCGCACCGCGCCGGGCAAGCATCTTGCGGTCCAGGCCGGTACGATCGGCGGCGGCAAGATCGCGCCCCGGAATGCCATCGATGAATTCCTGCACGCACACCCGCTCGCCGGTCCACTGCCAGTAGACACGAGGAATGACGATGCCCGGCGCAGCAGGCAGGCCGCTTGGTGCACTGTCCCGCACCGCGGCAGTGGCGGACCGGGATGCGCTGTCCTGATCCGTATAGCCTGCAAAATTTTCTGCGATGCGTTCGGCATTGCGGCATTCCGAGCCAAAATCAAGCTCGCGCCGCAGCGACTGCTCGAACTGCCGAACGATTTCCTGCGGATGAAAATTGCGCAGTTCAGGGCTTTCCGACTCAATGAGTGCTGCCAAACGCATCAGCCAGCGCAAGTCGGCCTCGATGACAGGCCGGATGCCCGGCCTGCGCACCTTGACCACCACGGCGCTGCCGTCTTCAAGGCGGGCGCGGTGCACCTGCGCGATGGAGGCAGCCGCCAGGGGCTCGGGATCGAACGCGGCAAATATTTCCTCGGGCCGTGCGCCCAGGTCTTCGGCTAGCTGTTGCTGGACATCGGCGTAGGGCAAGGGTGGCGCGCTGTCCTGAAGCTTGCCGAATTCGGCGATCCACTCGGGTTCGAACAGATCTACGCGCGTCGCCAACACCTGACCGAGCTTGATGAAGGTCGGGCCCAGTTCCTCCAGCGCGCGCCGCACCCGTGCCGGCGGTTCCAGATGGGCCAGCTCTTCTGCGTGCTTCCATAGCAGCACCCGTCCCGCGCGTTCCAGCACATTCGACATTCCCATCCGCCGCACAATGTCGCCGAATCCATAGCGGATCAGGACGGAGGTAATTTCGTGCAGGCGCTCAAGGTCGCGCGCTGCAATCAGCGTCTGCCACAGCATCACTTGTCCTTTTCTTTGCTTGTGCCGAGGTTGGCGTGTTCGGGCCGGATATGATCTGCCAACCCCGAGAGCACACCCGCTGCAATCTGGCGCATGAGATCGGAAGTGTTTTTCGCGAGATGCAGTCCAACCCCAACCTGGGTGCGCCCCGCCTCTTTGATATGGCTCGCAAACACGGGCAGCGTTTCCTTCAGCTGCCTGCCGACCGCGGAACCATAGATGCGTGTGTGCGCCGCCAGGTCATACAATATTTCTCCCGCGGCAGTCCTGGCAACCGAGGCCGAGCTCTGCAAGGTTTCCACGAACATTTTCTCCAGGCTCGCCAGGTCGGCGCGCGCCAGCTTGAGGTCCTCGCTGGAATATTTCTGCGCCCGGCCTGCCGCTTCCTGCACGGTGAGCTTGGCGGCCTCGGCAAATTGTGCAAGCGCAACATCCAGGCCCGTGACCGCCTGTTTGAGGTGATCCCGCGCAATGTGCGTTTGTCCGGATGACTGCTCCAACTCCTTTTGCACGGCTGCCTGTGCGCCACGCAACACGGCGCCCGCAGTCTGTCGTACGGACTCGACATCAAGCGAACGGGCGCTGAGGACACGCAAGGTGAGCTGCCGCACTTTTTCCTGCACATTGCCCCCCTGCCCGACCGTGTCCCGCACTTCTGCTTCAAGGGTGCGTGTATCGTTACTGCTTTCATTGTTCATGATTGATCTCCTGACGTAAAAAACCGATTTCAAACCGTGCAATAATTTCCGTGTTTTCCAGCTTCTGCTGTTCCTGCAAGCAACCCATTCAAACTCATCAAGCGAATCTCATCAAGGCAACACAGGCCACCACATAGATCAGCACGGCCAGCAGGATCACCACGGCAAAGCCGAGATGAATCGCCAGCAGCGTGGCAAGAACGGCCCCCACCACCGAGGCGAAGCCGTTGATCGCCCATGCCCAGGGAATGGCTGCCTCGGCCGTGCCCGCCAGCCGCGTCATGGCGGTGGGGAATGGCACGCCCATGCACATCGCCAGCGGCGCGATGAGCACAACGGAGATGATTATTTTTGCCGCATCGGACAGATGGATCAACCCCTGGAACAGGCCCGGCAGGATGGCGAGATAGAGCAGCGCCAGTGCGCCCATCGCCATCACCGCTACAGTAACTTTTTTCGTAACCTGCCAGCGTCCGGCAAGCCAGCTTCCCCCAATCCAGCTTCCCAGGGCGGCGAACATCAGGAAGGCGCACAGCACGACCGCCACGGCATACAGCGGGTGCGCCAGAAACAGTACGAATTTCTGGATGAAGGCAATCTCCATGAACATGAAGGCAAGGCCGATCGCGAGAAAATACAGCGCCACCGGCGCGCTGGGCAGCGTGCGCCGGCAATGCGACAGGGCCAGCGGCGCCAGGATCAGAGCTATGCTCGCAGCAAACGCCTGCACCAGCGTCGCCACCAGCAGCGGGTAACTCCAGTCGAGCAGCGGCATGCCGCCCTGCTCGCGCAGCGCAAATATTTCTGCGGCGGCATTCCATTTGAAGAAACGGAAAAAATGCGGCCGGTCGTCGGTCGCCGGCTCGATGTAGAACTTGTATTGGTCAATGAACTCCTGCCGCTGCGGCCCCAGCAGTGCCACGGCTCCCTCATAGAAATAGGGCTGCGACAGGATGTTGTATCGATTTGCCTCGTCACGCTGCATCCCGGGGTAGTACGCCAGATCGAAAGAGCGCGCACGGCTGAATTCCTTGATTGCTGCAATTTCCCGTGCGGTGAAATCGCTGTCCTTTACCAGCAGCGTGACGGTTTTCCAGCCCCGTATCATCGCCAGCCTTGCGGCAGGATTCTTTACGCCGCTGCGCTCCAGCACAGTCGCCGCAGTGACAAACAGTTTCAGCGCATCGCGCGGCGGCAGCGTGAGCCAGCGGGTGACGGCCAGCATGCCGCCCGGCGTGAGACGGCTCAGATAGGTCTGCAGCGCCTCCACCGTGTACAGATAGTTTTCGCTCAGGCCGTACAGCCCGGCCGAGGCAGTGCCAAAGGAATCCAGCAGCGCCACCTGGATCAGGTCATAGCGCTCACGGCTGCTGTTGACGAAGCCGCGCGCCTCGGCCGCGTAGGCATGCACATCGGGCCGGGCATAAAGATTGCCGGCATAGTCACGAAAACGTTGCCGCACCAGATCGGTAACGTTGCTGTCCAGTTCCACCGCGTCGACTACCGCACTGCCGTGGTAGAGCGCCTGCAACACATCGCTGCCGGCCCCGGCACCCAGCACCAGCACGCGCGGCCGTCTATTTTCTTGAGACTCCAGCACATGATAAGGCAACGCCGAAGTAAGCTGGTCGAGATAGTCCAGTGGCGCGAGATCGCCATTGAATTGTGTCAGCGCCGACGGCCCGTTTCCATCCACGAACACGCCCAACTGCGGCGGCGGCTCACTCGTGGCATTGAGGCTCATGCCCGGCGCATCGCGCAACGGAACGCGGGTATTTTCCACTACTGCAATCTGCCCCAGGGGACTGGAGCGCTCCTCGACCACACGCGCGCCCGCGATATTCAGGGCCTGGCTCAAATCCTTGTAGGCGGAGGGATGCACCTGCACGGCGGGCATCGCCACAGCCACCAGCGCGGCCATCACGACAAGGAATTCCATCAGCCATTTCGTCTGTATCTTCAGTTCGATCACGGCGATGGCGGAAGCCAGCAATGCCAATACAGTGAGGGCAGTCAGCACCTGGCTGGGCGGCATGAGGAACAGCACGCCGATCACGCCCAGACTGCCCACTCCCGCGCCGAGGATATCGCAGGCATAGATGCGGGGTGCCTGCTTGCCAAAGTGCGCAAACATGAGACCAATGCCCAGCCCGCCACAAAAGAATGGCAGCATCATCAGCAGATAAACGGCGAGCAGTTTGGCTGGCTGGGCCTTGTCCCACAACAGTTCGAGCGGATTGAAGGGAATCTGTTGCGCCAGAAAGAACGCAGTGGGCATCAGGAAAGCCAATGCCGCTGCGACCATCACGTATGCCGCGCCGAAGTGCGGAGCGATCTTTTCTTTGAGCAGGGTAAGCAACGTGCCGCTCGCACCGTAACCCAGCATCGCCGCGCTGATAATCATGTATGCGAAGTGATGCCACAGCACGATGCCGAACAGACGCGTCAGCAGTACTTCGTATGCCAGCACGCAGGCGGAGAGCAGGCCGATGGCAATGAATGGCGGTCGGGACGCCGCCCTCTCTCCAGCCCTCGCCCCCACAGGGAAGACGCCGGTGGTTGGACGGAGGGAGAGGGGGATAAGGTCTCGCCGCACGCGTTTCACGTCAATGTCCGCCAGTAAGCGGAACGAAACGCACCGGCAAAATCTGGCGGGTCGTCACCGAACCGTCCATCTTTTTTTCCACCAGCATCAGATACTGGGTCATGAATTGCGTGCCAAGCGGGATTACCATGCGCCCGCCCGGCTTGAGCTGAGTGATCAGAGGGGGCGGCACGTGGCTTGCAGCCGCCGTCACCATGATCGCGTCGAACGGCGCAGCTTCCGGCCAGCCATAGTAGCCATCGCCCACCCGGGTTTGCACGTTGCCGTAACCGAGCGATTTCAGCAAAGCACCAGCCTGCTTTCCCAGCGGCTCGATGATTTCGATGCTGTAAACCGAGCCGGCAATTTCCGCCAGAACCGCCGCCTGGTAGCCCGAGCCGGTACCGATTTCAAGCACCTTGTCGCCCGCCTTGGCTCTCATCAGATCAGTCATCAGCGCCACGATGAAGGGCTGCGAAATCGTCTGCCCGTAGCCAACCGGAAGGGGGCGGTTGTGGTAGGCCATCACGGCCAGCCCAGATGGCACGAAACGATGGCGCTCCACCTTTTGCATCGCCGCAATGACACGGGAGCTGAGAGCGGAGCTGCCGCTGGACGAGGATGTGTACGCGGCGTCGGCCACCACCTCTTCCACCATTTTGCGACGCTCCACGTCGTATTCCGCGCCCTGCGAGGGGAGAACGAAACCGAAAAAAAGTAATGCGCCCAGAGCGAAGCGATGTGTCACAGCCATATCCCCTTCCCTAGATCGCAGTATTTCAGCAATTTATTTAATTGTTACTACAATTTGTTGATGTTAAAGGTAATGATCTATGCAGCGCTTCGAGCACTGAGCTGCGCAACGTCCGCCATGGCTGGCCACCCTTGATTGCGTGCTTCTGGTTGATCTCCAGTTCGATGCCAACATAAGCGCTGGCCGGAAACCGGCGGCGCAGATAGGCGGCAAAGCCGTCAGATTTGCCGGTGTAAGGGTAATTGCGTCGCACTGCCAGGTCAGGCACCAGTGCTTTCAGGCTTGCTTGCCAGCGCATGCACAATTCCCGTTCGGGTGGGCGCGACGGATCGCAGAGCAGGCCGATATCAGCAGTGCGCACCTGTCCATCGAGTACAGGCGCAAAACTGTGGGAGGAAATGTGGAACACTTGGCTGCCCTGCTTGACCTCCTCGGCAATGGCGGCCTCGACTTTGTTGCGATAAGGCAGGTAGTAGCGCTCCAGAATCTCGCGGCGCACTGCGGCGGACGCATGTCGCGTGGCGTCAGAATAAAGATGCGGATGGCCGATGGAGCGGTTGAAATCGATCAGCAGGCGGCTCGTGGTTGCGGAAAACAACGGCGCGGAAAGCTCGCGAGCCAGTTCCCTGGCCATGCTCATGGCCCCCTTGTCGTAGCCGCGATGGCTGTGCAGCAAGGATACAAAGCCGCGAAAAAGCGGGCGGTAGCGTTGCGGAATCCGGTTACCACCATGTTCGCAGCTGATCAAGAAACGGATTGTCGCAGCCAATCTCTTCTCCATTGTGTGGCAAATGCGTGGCCTTTACCGCATCCCCAGAAACATCCGGCCTTCTTCCAGGCAGTCGCATAGTTCCCCGTAGATCGCCTGCAGCCTATCCCTTCGATAGTCATCACCCATGGCACGCAGGATGCGGTGGGCCAGCGTGCCGTGCTCCAGAATAATGTGCAGCGCTTCCTGCCAGGCGTCCTGCGGCTCGGGCCGGTACAGCTTCATCGATGTGATGAGATGTCGCCACAGTTCGCGCGCCTCGCAGCGGAGTGCGGGAAAACCCATAAGCCGTAGGTATTCGGCATCGGCAATCACGGCATGCTCGGCATCGCGGATGCAGGTGCGCAGGATCTCCGCCAGTGCGTCAGTGCCAATGGCCTGTTGCTCTGCAAGCGGCGCATAGGTTTCCTCGTAGAGCGCGCGCACGGCATCGGTAGCCGCAGCGGCGATGGCAAGATTGGCCTGCGTGCATTCCTGCATGTCAATGACGCGAATTTCAAGGGCGTTGCGGTCGAAGCGCGGAATGGCGCCGCGCGCGTTGAGCCATTCGTGATGAAGCACTCCTTTCGCATCAAGCGTTTCCATCTCCCGGTACATGGGTGCCAGAATTTGCGCCTCATATTCGGCGCGGCTGGTGGACGTTTCAGGGATCACCACCCCTATCGTCGAGGGAACCCTCAATTGGTGGGTGCGGTAGCTCTCCATGCGAAAATCCAGAAAGCCCGAACTGCCGCCTTCGGCGATCGGCGAGCTCGCTGCCAGTGCCGGTAAGACAGGCAGCAGCAGCCGCACGGCGGCATGCAGGCGCGCAAATTCCTGGTCTCCCGCAAAGGGTAAATTGAGTTGCATGCTCTGCAGGTTGGCCCAGCCATGACACCGGCAGCCGAAAATGCGATCGTAGGCCCGATAGATTTTTGCGCTGATGTGCGGCCACAGACGCGTCTCAGCGCGGGGGTTCATAAACGGGTGCATGGCGGTAGGCATGAGCCTTGCGCCCATGTGTTCGAGCAGCCGGTTGATGCGCTGGATCTCGCTCTGAAGCGCTTCCGAAAGGGATTCCATCGCGATATCCGGATTTGAATTCTTCAGTTCGAGCAGATGCAATACCAGTTCATTGGACCAACACAGCGCGCCTTGCCTGACTTCACCGACATATTCTCCGGCAAGTCTGTGCAGCAACTCGTCGGCGACAGGCAAGACCGCAAGCGTATGGCGGTCGACGATCATGTACTCAAGCTCGATACCGCAGCCCGAGAAGGCTTGCAGCGCAGTACTCATTTCCACCTCCCTTGCCGGTGCATTTCCATGCGTCGCAAAAAAACGCCCATCACCTCGCGGTAGAGCGCATCCTTGAGCACGCCATCCTCGTTGCCGGCATCCACGTTGGGGTTGTCGTTGATTTCGATGACACAGCAGCGCTTGCCGGCCTGCTTGATGTCCACGCCATAAAAACCGTCGCCGATCAGGTTGGCCGACTTGAGCGCGAGCTTCACCACCCTCTGCGGCACGTCTTCCAGCGCTACCGCTTCGGTCGGGCCCTCCACAAAATCGCGTTTTTCCTTGCCGTGCTTGATGATCTGCCAGTGGCCGGGCGCCATGAAGTATTTGCACGCGAACAGCGGCTTCCGGTCGAGAATGGCGACCCGCCAGTCAAAGTTAGTGGGCAGATATTCCTGCGCGATGATCAGGTCGGACTTGTCCAGCAACTCGTTCACGCTGCGCCGCAGCCCTTCCTCTGATTCCGCCTTGATCACGCCCACGGAGAAGGAACTGTCCGGCTGCTTCAGCACACACGGCAACGAGAGCGCAGGGATGATGCGCTCGACATTGTCGCGGTGCACCAGCTGGGTTTCCGGCGTGGGGATGCGGTGACGCGCCAGCAATTCGGCCAGATAGACCTTGTTGTTGCATTTCAGGATGGAGTCCGGATCGTCGATCACCACCAGTCCTTCCGCCGCAGCCCGCCGCGAAAAACGGTAGGTGTAGTGGTTCACGAAGGTGGTGTCGCGAATGAACAGCGCATCGAATTCGGGCAGCCTGCCGACGTCGGGGCGGGTAATGAGCTCGACGTGGATGCCCAGGGCATGTGCCGCCTTTTCGAATTTCCTGATCGCCTTGGCATTCGAGGCCGGTTCGGGATTATCGGGGTCATGCAGGATTGCGAGATCGTAGCGCGGCGCACGCTTGCGCAATCGCTGCTTATGCACCCTGGGTCTTCGCCCCTGAAAATAATCCGTGGCGGCCTGGATTGCGAATTCCTGATGCGGCGGCGGGATGTCGCTGGCCGCTATCGCTCTTACGCCGCGAATGCGCCACTGTTCCTCATGGCGCTCGAAATCGGCGCGCAGCAACGGCGCCTGCAGAAGATTGAAAAGCTGGCGGCTAAGCTGGTCGTAGTGCCTGGCCACATTGCGGCCGAAGTAGATGCTGAGCTCGAATTTCTCCGCCTTGATGGGCGCCAGGGATTTCTGCACCAATTCGTCCAGTTCATCGGTGAGCAGGCGCACCATGCTCCGGGATTGCAGATCCTCGATGGTGTTGGTCTTGGGCAGCGGATTATGGCCGCGCGCCTCGGCGAGCAGAGAAACGTAATAACCCATGCTCTGATAGCGATAGGATTTGCACAGGTTGAACACGCGCGTGCCGCGTTCGTTGCCGTATGCCGGCTCGGTCAGATAGGCCTTTGCCGGCACGACGGTCACGTCCGGAATGTCGAGCGGCCAGTCATGGGGGTTATTCACGATGATGAGGGTCTTCATTGCTGTTTACCCAGTTGCCGATGCAGTTGCCTGTTGCCGGGGCGGATGAATCACCAGCAAGTTGGCGTCGTGTGTCACGATGCCCAGCAGCACGGCACCCAGCACCCGGTCGATATTGCTCCAGTATTCCTGTGACGGGCCGTAAGGGTCCGCCACCAGCACCGTATGCTTGTCGCTGTCATAGCCGGCCATGATGACGAAATGACCGGCAGGAAAACCGCGCACGTCGTCGGGCGTATCCTCTGGCCCATGCTCGCGCGCGGTACGATACAGATAGGTGGAGCTCAGCCCGGTCAGGACCGGCAGGCCGCGCCGCAAGAGGCCGTGAATAAGCTGATGGGACAAGTCGCTCAGGCGCAGCCGCCCGCCCAGGCTCAGGAATTCCAGATAGCCTTCGGTGGCATGGCGCAGCCTGGCATCCGTTTTGGCCTCACGCTGCAGCCGCAGCCGCTCGGCGATATCCACACCGGCGACGAACCAGGTTGGGTCGAACATCATCAGGTTGTAGGTGTAGATCGTCGTCTGGAAGCCATTGCGCAGCGCATCGCAGGCCAGAAAGACAGCGAAGGTCCCGCTGCCGCTTTCCAGCTTGCCGGTGCGGGCGATGACCTCCCCCAGCGCCTCGCGTTTTCCCCAATAGTTGTAGATGGCATGCAGGCAGGTAGGACCGCAGGTCGTCTCGTCCGGCTGGGGCAGGATTTTGACGGGCAAGCGCAGTGAGGTCCTCAACATGGCAATGAATCCGGCTAATATTACTATGGCGGTTCAAGTGAAACTTGGCGTCTCGGCACCGCGGATACTGCCTGCAGGATGTGCTGCGGGCCTGGGGTTAAACTGCATGCAGATCGATGATGTCGCCCACCGTGATGACCATGGAATCAAGTTCCGGGGCCATGATTTCCACCACGAGATCACGCTCCGTGACGACCCCCACCGGAACACTTACTCCGTCGCGCTCCTCTATGACCTGCAAGTCGCCGACACGGTGCTGGCGCATGAGTTTCGCCGCTTCCAGAACCGTATCATCGCGCTGTACGAATATGACTTCACGATGCCCCGCTTCACTGACAGCCATGATGGCCTCCATTTTTGCAAACTTCCAAATCTGAGCTGAAGCTTCTTCACCCATCCTTGCTTTTCAACGGAATGAAAATCCTGCCACCGTCGCGCTCCACAAGCAGCGAGACATTCTTGCCGGCTTTTGCACGCGCCGCACGGAACTGCTCGATGCTGGAAACGCGCTGGCTGTTGACCGCGATAATGATGTCGCCAGGCCGGATGCCCGACTCCGCTGCCACGCCCTCGACTGCCTCGACCTCCAGAAATCCATCGGTATGCAGTTCCTGCCGCTCATCGCGGCTTAGCTCGCGCAGGGCCAGACCCAGATGTCCCGCCTCAACCGCCTTGGCCTGCGGCCGCTCCGCTTGCGCTGCACGGTCGATCTCCGCTTCGCCAAGCTTGACCGTCACCTCCCTGGCAGTGCCGTTACGCCATATCTGAAGCTTTACACTGGATCCGGGCGCCGCTTCGGCAACGGCACGGACGAGATCATCTGCACTCGCCAGATCCTTGCCATCAAACTTCAGAATGATGTCGCCGATCTCAAGGCCGGCCCGATCTGCCGGCCCTTCCTTCTCTACCCATGTAATCAGTGCGCCGCTGGCCTTCGCCAGGTCGAATGATCTGGCATGTTCCTGCGTGACATCCTGTATGGAAACGCCGAGCCGGCCGCGTCTGACTGCGCCATGCTTCAACAGTTCGTCCTTTACCTTCATTGCAAGGTCGATCGGGATCGCGAAGGACAGTCCCATGTAGCCGCCGCTGCGGCTGTATATCTGGGAATTGACGCCGACAACTTCGCCATTCATGTTGAACAGCGGGCCGCCGGAGTTGCCGGGATTGATCGGAACATCAGTCTGAATGAATGGGACAATTTTTTCGCCCGGCAGGCTGCGCCCCTTGGCGCTCACAATGCCCTGGGAAACCGAGTTGGTGAAGCCGAATGGCGAGCCGATCGCGACAACCCACTCGCCTACTTCGAGTTTTGAGGAATCGCCGATGCTGACGATGGGAAGATCAGTGGCGGATATTTTCAGCACAGCGACATCGCTGCGCTTGTCCGCACCGACGACCTTGGCCTTGAACTCGCGCTTGTCCGTCAGCCGCACGGTTACCTCGTCTGCATCTTCGACGAGATGCGCGTTGGTGAGAATATAGCCGTCCCGGCTGATGATGAAACCCGAACCCAGCGACTGGCTGCGGAATTCCCGCGGCAACTGGCCGCCTGGCGCAAAGCGGCGGAAAAATTCGTAGAATGGATCGTCCGGCGACAAACCGGGAAAGTCATGAAAAGGAGCGCCCCTGAACCGGGTCTTCTGTGTGGTGCTGATATTGATTACAGCGGGGCCTTCCTTCTTGACCAGAGCCGTGAAGTTGGGAAGCGCAACAACCGCGGGTACGGCTGTTGCCGCATTCGCACTTTTGGGCTCTATAGACGACTGTTTATCGCACCTGACGAATGTCAGCAAGATCATTGTCAGGAAAAGCGCAAGTGCAGGCATGCTCATGGGGCGCATTGCTTTCGTCTCCTTGGTGGGCCCGATTCAAGTTCAGCAAGAGTAGAGTGAAGCTCCAGCGCACCCTCTTACGCGCGGCGCAAAGCCTCGTGACGTCGCGCCGTAGTTGGCTGCGGCTATACGGCCGCAACCGAACCCGCTGCCATCTGGATTCAGACGTCAGCGGGCTCCGGATTCACTTCAGATGCTGCCCAAATTCCGCGATGCGAGGCCGTATTCCAGGTTTCTGGAACGTGTTCAGGAAACAGTAAGTTCCTTCTGGGCGGCTACAACCTTCTTTGGCAGCTTGAGCTCCAGCACGCCGTCGGCATACTTGGCTTGAGCGGCGTCCTGATTCACGTCCTGATCAAGCCTGAAACTGCGCATGGCCTTGCCGTAACTGCGCTCGCAACGGACCATCTTCTCGCCTTCCTTCACTTCCTTTTCCTGCCTGACTTCGGCGCTGATGCAGACTTGGTTGCGATCAATGGTCACGTGGATATCTTCCTTCTTCACACCAGGAATCTCGGCCTTGACAGTATAGGCATCGTCCGCTTCAGATACATCCATCCTGATCTGGGGCTCGGCGGCTTCCATTTCGCGCCAGGCAGGGCGCATCATCATCCGGTCGAGCATATCGTCCATATCCAAGAGTGGATCAAAACGCGTGATCCTGCTGAATGGATTAAAAAGGGTAAGGTTGCTCATGATCTTTCTCCTTTTTTGTTAGGTCTTTCGCTGTTGCAGTTGTGAGGATGAGGCTTCCGCGATTTCTTTCACGAGAGCCTCATCGAAGCTGGATTGCATGGCTGGGAAACCGAATTATCGTGGGACAGCATCTCAGTGATAAAGCATTGCATCTATCTCTGCTTCGGCTGCCAGCCAGTCTTCCGTTTCACCACCACTGTTAAAGCCGCGCCGTTCAGCACGGTAATAGGCGGCGGTGGCAATCCTGTTATAACGATCTTCTCCGTTCAATGCACTTTGCCCTGCACTACCTGATGCGTCTGCGCCGCTTCTGGCAGACTGTCTTTTTGCCAGGCTTTTGATCGTGTCCGGTTTGCTTTTGGTTGTCTTGGCAGAGCCTTTTTTGCTTGTTACGGTTGCTTGATCCTGCATCTTCCATTCCTTTCTTCAAGTCCTTAAAGTTAGCTTGATAAAGCAGGGACATGAATTTATTTACCTTCTGTCTCCTGCAGTTCTTCTGCCATGTCATTCATTATTGAGTGCTTATTTTTCTGGCGCCTCGTTTCCTTCCGGCTCCCCGTCCTTCATAATAATGTGACGATCAGGATCGTCTTTCAATAAGCAAATTTCTTAATTTGTTTTGCGCTCAAAGATATATCCAGATGCTCTTTCCAAACGGATACCATTTCCGCATGACTCGTTATTATTTTTATGCTTTCCGTACCGTCACATTGGCCATGTGGCTGCTGGGTGCAACGCAATCCTTTGCCATGGAATCGGCGCTTGCGCTCAGGGAAATCTATATGCAAAGAGTGGATCGCCAGCTTGCCGTGCCGCAGCAAGAGCAACGCTTCTACGCGGAACAACTCATCCAGCAATTGCATCAGGCGGGACTGGACCATCTGCATTTGCCGCCGCAGTACGTGGTGCTGGTTGATCGCAGCCGGCACGTGCAGGCATTGCTGCTGTTCTGGATATCTGGTGACGGCCTCGCCGAGTTTATCGGCGCATCACCGGTATCGACCGGACGGAGGGGCGGGTTCATGTATTACGAGACGCCGACCGGCGTATTTGACCACACCGTTGCAAACCGCGATTTCCGCGCAGAAGGCACGGAGAATGCGCTGGGTATCATGGGTTACGGTACCAGGGGCATGCGCGTGTATGACTTTGGCTGGGTGAGCGCACGCAGAATGTGGAAGCGCGGCGAGGGAGAAATGCGGCTACAGATGCATGCCACCGATCCGCGTTACCTCGAACCCCGCTTGGGCAGCGTGCAATCGATGGGCTGCATCCGCATTCCCGCCACGCTGAACATGCTATTTGACCACTACGGAATACTAGACGCGGATTACGAACAAGCCATGACAAATGGCCGCCGCTTCTGGGAGATACATATGGATCGTGAGGCCACGAGCTGGTCGGGGCGCTACGTGGTTGTCATGGACTCCAACCGTGCCGAGCGACCGGAATGGTCGCCGCAACCCAGTCTGCAAATGCGGATGCCCAAGACCAAAAAACCCACCATCGCGGCACCTGTGCAGCGTTAATTTTTATTGGCTTGGCCGGCCAGAAACAACCAGGTTTCCACGACCGTATCCGGGTTGAGCGATATGCTCTCTATGCCCTCCTGCACCAGCCATTGCGCCAGATCAGGGTGATCTGACGGACCCTGCCCGCAGATGCCGACGTATTTGCTGGCCTTGCGGCAGCCCTGGATCGCCATACTGAGCAGCGCCTTCACCGCCGGATTGCGCTCGTCGAAAGCGCCCGCCACGATGCCGGAATCGCGGTCTATGCCGAGCGTGAGCTGGGTCAGGTCATTGGATCCGATGGAGAAGCCGTCGAAGAGTTCCAGGAACTGTTCCGCCAGCAGCGGATTGGAAGGAATCTCGCACATCATGATGATGCGCAGGCCATTCTCGCCGCGCCTGAGGCCGTTCTTTTCCATTTCGGCGATCACGCCGCGCGCTTCGTCCAGCGTGCGAACAAAGGGAATCATCGCCTCCACGTTGGTCAGACCCATTTCGTCGCGCACGCGGCGCATGGCACGGCATTCCAGTGCAAAGCAATCGCGGAAACTGTCGGCGATGTAGCGCGAGGCACCGCGAAAACCGATCATTGGGTTCTCTTCGGCCGGTTCGTACTGCTTGCCCCCCAGCAGGCTGGAATACTCGTTGGATTTGAAATCGGAGAAGCGCACGATCACCGGCTTGGGAGCGAAGGCCGCACCCAGCGTGGCGATGCCCTCGACCAGCTTGTCCACGTAAAAATCCACCGGCGAGGCATAGCCCGCGCACTTCGCTTCCATCTGCGCCTTCAGTTCGGCGGGCAGATTGGGGTAATCCAGCGCCGCCTTTGGGTGCACGCCTATCATGCGCGCGATGATGAATTCGAGACGAGCCAGGCCCACCCCAAAATTCGGCAGGCGGCTGAACTCGAATGCCAGTTCCGGGTTAGCCACGTTGAGCGAAATCTTAACCGGCGGGGTCGGCATTTTGTCCAGCGCGAGATCGATTACCTCAATGTCCAGCTTGCCCTGATACACCTTGCCGATATCGCCTTCGGCGCATGACACGGTGACATCATCGCCATGCTTGAGCAATTGTGTCGCTTCGCCGCAGCCCACTACTGCCGGGATGCCCAGTTCGCGCGCGACGATCGCTGCGTGGCAAGTGCGCCCGCCACGGTTGGTGACGATGGCCGATGCGCGCTTCATTACCGGCTCCCAGTCGGGGTCGGTCATATCCGTCACCAGCACATCGCCTGGCTGGACCTGGGCCATCTTGCTCGCGTCTGCCACCAGACACACGCGCCCGCTCCCAATGCGCTGGCCGATGGCACGCCCGCTGACAAGCACAGCCGATTGCTGCTTCAGGCGGTAACGGCGCAAGGTATCCAGGTTGCTGCGTGCCTGCACCGTCTCGGGACGCGCCTGCAGAAGGTAGAGCTTGCCGTCCGCGCCGTCCTTGCCCCACTCGATGTCCATCGGGCGGCCATAATGCTGTTCAATGGTCAGCGCATAACGCGCCAGCTCTTCCGCCTCTGCATCGGTGATGGAGAATTGCATCCGCTGCTGTTCGGGCACATCCACCGTGCGTACGGAGCGCCCGGTTTCACGCGCTTCCCCGAGCTCCATTTTTATTGCTTTGGCGCCCAGGTTGCGGCGTATCACCGCACGCTTGTTTGCCTTCAGCGCGGGCTTGTACACATAGAACTCATCCGGATTCACCGCACCCTGCACCACCGTCTCGCCCAGCCCGTAGGACGAAGTGATCAGCACCACCTGGTCGAAACCGGATTCGGTGTCCAGTGTGAATATCACGCCGCTCGCGCCGATGTCGCTGCGCACCATGCGCTGCACGCCTGCTGACAGTGCGACATCATGATGCGCAAAGCCATGATGCACGCGATAGGCAATGGCGCGGTCGTTGTATAGCGAAGCGAATACCTGTTTGATGGCGGACAGCACGTTGTCCGCGCCGTGAATATTGAGGAATGTTTCCTGCTGTCCCGCAAACGAAGCGTCGGGCAAATCTTCCGCCGTGGCCGAGGAGCGTATCGCCAGCGAGATTTCGCCGCCCGCCTCCTGCTGCATCTTTTCATATGCCGCGCGCACCTCGTTTTCCAGCCGCGGTGGCAACGGGGTGTCCATGATCCACTGGCGTATCCGGCTACCCACCAGTGCCAGTACGGTGACATCTTCCACCGCCAGATTATCCAGCACGGCGCGGATGCGCTGGTCCAGGCCGCCTTGCGCGAGAAAATCGCGGTATGCTGCGGCTGTCGTAGCAAATCCCCCCGGTACGCGCACCCCTAGCTTCGACAGTTGACTGATCATTTCGCCGAGGGAAGCATTCTTGCCCCCCACGCTTCCCACGTCGCTCATGCGCAATGTTTCAAACCAGGCGATATACTGTTGCTGTTCCATGTTCATCTCCCCTCAATACAGTCGACACATGATAGGCTAATTACTCAACGGCAGGAATGCACGCATCATGATACGCACCGCCTTTTTTATTTCCGACCGCACCGGGCTGACCGCGGAAACCCTTGGGCGCAGCCTGCTTTCCCAGTTTGACGGCATCGAATTCAAACGGATAACACTGCCCTATGTCGATACGGTAAATAAAGCCCGGGATGCCGTCGCGCTTATCAATGCCACCGGGCAGTCCGATGGCCGGCGCCCGCTGCTGTTCAGCACCATGATTCTTCCTGAGGTGCGCGATGCCATTGCACAAAGCGACGCACTTATACTGGACCTGTTTGAAATGTTCATCGCCCCGCTGGAAGTGGAACTGGGCAGCGCCTCCTCGCACGCGGTCGGACGCTCGCATGGCGTGGGGGCAAGCTACACGGCGCGGATGGATGCGGTGAATTATGCGCTGAACCATGATGATGGCGGCATCACGCGCGACCTGTCACGCGCTGACGTGATCCTGGTCGGTGTGTCGCGCTGTGGCAAGACCCCTACCTCGCTTTACCTCGCCTTGCAGTTTGGAATTTATGCAGCCAACTACCCGCTGGTGCCGGAGGATTTCTCTGCGGCCGCGCTGCCGTCTGCGCTCAGCCCATTACGCACCAAGCTCTACGGCCTGACGATACGCCCGGAGCGCTTGCAGCAAATACGCGCCGAGCGCTCACCCGGCAGCCGCTATGCTTCACTGGAAAACTGCCAGCTCGAGGTAAGGCAGGCGGAACGCATGATGCGCGAGGCCGGCATACACTATATTGATGTGACTTCCATGTCGGTGGAAGAAATCGCCACCACGATCCTGCATCAGACGGGATTTAGGCGCTGATGAATTGGCAGGCTTGCATAACCCTTCAGAACAACGCCTCAAATTCCTCTGGCGGCACCGGCTTCGAAAACAGATAGCCTTGCGCATAGTCGCAGCCGGCACGGGCCAGCAAGTCACGTTGCGCCGGTGTTTCGACGCCCTGGGCAATCACTTTCAGCCCCAGCTTCTGCGCCATGGCAATGATGGCCTCGCATAGCGCCAGGTTGTCCGGATCGTGTTCCAGATTGCGTACAAAGGGCAGATCGATTTTGATGTAGCCGATGTCCAGCTTCTTGAGGTAAGCCAGCGATGCGTAGTCCGTTCCGAACTCGTCAATGGCAATCTGTATTCCGTCAAAGCGGGATTTGAACTGCTTGCCGGTAATGTCCTGCCGGGAATTCAGCAGTGTCTGTTCGGCCATATCAATCACGATGCTTTCGCCGGGCAGTTCGATATCATGCAGATAGTTGAGCCATGTTGTTTCACTTCGATCCTCTTCCCGGCGCGACTGAGCAGGTGATTTGTTCACACTGATCTGGAATGCGGGATCATGATTCATCCGCCAATGTTTTACCTGGTTCGCCGTTTTCTTGAATACCCAGTCATCGATTTCGTTGATGAGCCCGGATTTTTCGGCCAGCGGAATGAACTGTATCGGGTTGATCATGCCCCGCTCGGGATGCTGCCAGCGTATCAGGGCCTCGGCCTTGTGGATATTTCCGGTCGCCAATTCCACGATGGGCTGGTAATAGACCTTGAACTGGTTGGCAGATAACGCATTGCGCAGGTCGTGGCTGAGGTGCATTCGGTTCTGCGCATCCACCTGCAATGCAGTTGTGAAGTAGCTGAAACAATTGCGTCCTGCGTTTTTTGCGGCATACATGGCCTGGTCGGCATTCTTGAGCAGGGTTGCGGTGTCTGTCGCATCATTGGGATAAAGGGCAATTCCGATGCTGGCCGAGACATACGCGCTGTCCGCTCCCAGCTGAAAAAGTGAGGCGAGCCTGGTAATGATGTTCTGCGCGATGCGCTCTACGGTGCTCGCATCGTCCAGCTCCGGCAGAACAACAGTAAACTCGTCACCGCCCATGCGGGCAACAGTATCGGATTCACGCACGCATTCGGAAATGCGCCTTGCCGTTTCAATCAGCAGGATGTCGCCCTTGTCGTGCCCGAGGGTGTCGTTCACCTCTTTGAAGCGGTCGAGATCGATCAGCATCAGCGCAACCGGCAACCCGTCGCGACGCGCCTTTCTGATAGCGTGCTCCAGGCAGTCTTGAAACATGCGGCGATTGACCAGGCCGGTCAACGGATCGAGTTTGGCCTGCCTGCGCTCGGTGATATCCAGCAGTGCCAGACGGCAGGTCTGGCCGGATTCGTCGGCAACGGCCTCGATATTCACCCACACCGGTTGGTCCGTACCCCGCAGCGCCACCTCACAACTCACTTTGGCACGGCTGGCAAAGACCTTGTCCAGAAACTCGTTAAAGACAGGCAATGACTCCTCGCGCACAAAGCTTCCAAAGCGCCGGCTATTGATCTGGGAGCGCAGCACTCCCAGCAGGCTGGCGCCGGTGAGGTTTGCTTGCTGGATGGAGCTGTCGCGCCTGAGCGTGAAGTAGCCAACCGGTGCCAGATCGTAGAGTTCGGCGTAGCGCTCCAGGTCCGCTGCGATTTCAGCGCGCTCTGCACGCAGCTCCTCGTTCTGCATTTCCAGCTCGATCTGATGAACACGCAATTCGTGCAGCAGGTTCTGCGTGTCTTCCACGCCATGTGGGGATTCAGGAGACTGCATCGCCAGCGCTTCCTCCGCGCGGCGGCGCAGTTCCTCGGGTGCTGCCATGTGCTGATCCTTATTCATGATCTGCTCCCCTGTGCCATGCGTGTTACGCAGCGCATGAGTTGTCCGGCTGGCGACTGAGCGCCAAACGGCTTGACGCCGTGCCAAGGTAACAACTTGGCTAGCCAGTCATTCCCGGAATAGAGGGAGAAAAATGGGCTAGTTTATCGGGCCAAATAAAATGAGCAGCACGTTGGCTGCTCATTATTATCAAATCACCCGAGGAAACACATAAATTGCTCTTTAGCCAGACAAGCGGCGCTTTACTGCCAGGGCCATGCGCCACATTCCCAAGCCGCGCCGCAACCACCCCAGCACGTTCCTGGGGCGCCAAAGTGCCGCAACAACGACCGTTCCCGCTAACAACGCCGGGGGGCGGTTCCGGAAGTAACGGACTACGCCCAAGCCTTTGTCAGCCATCGCCAGCGGCTTGCGCCAGTACTCCATTGCTCGCGCAATTTCCATGCGCTGGTGCGCTGATCTTGCGACCAGCATGGCCCGGCGCTCTGCCAATCTAATCAGCCTGTCTCTCATGAGTGGAATCCAGATGCGCATGATCCTTGGAAAACTCCGCGAGGCTGGCCGCAAACAGGCGAGGCTTGGCGCGCATCTTGCCGCGCACAACATTCACGGCCAGAACGGCGCACAGCATAAGCAGCAGTGCCGGTATGGCCACAGCCAGCAGGCGGTGCGTATCCCACCAAATGACGATGAAAAACAATATGACAAGCAGGATACTCAGGCCGGCACAGAACAATGCGGTCAGCGTCCACACCAGCATGGAAGTGAGCCACACCCGCTCTTCTTCGATGTCGATCGAGAGCAATTCCAGCCGGGTGCGGCCGATCGCAACCAGTGTGGATGCCAGTGTTTTCAGGGAATCGAACAGCCCGCCGCGGTGGGCTGAGCGGGAACCCCGTGTGTCAAAATCCATGAGCGGAATTTCAGCGACGTGAAATCAGCGCGCCAAGAATGAGGCCAACCGTGGCAGCAATGCCTATCGCTTGCCAGGGATTGTCGTGTACATAGTCATCCGTGGCTCTGGCTGCAACCTTGGTTCTTTCCACTACAGCTGCTTGAGCATCATCCAAACGCGCCTTGGCGACCTGCAAAGACTCTCCCGCCCGGGCGCGTGCTGCCGCAATCCGTTCGCCGGTCTGACTAGCGGTGGCTTTCAGCAATTCCTCTGCATCAGCAACGACCATTCTGAGGTCTTCCACCAGTTTGTCTTTGGAAGTATTTACTGAAGTATTCATAACCAAGTCCCTTTTGTTTAAGTTAAAAAAATTCCGGTTTTCACTGTATCAATCCATTCCGGATAAATCAAGCCAGCCCAGAACAGATAAGAAAATTTCGTAGTTCACTGCGTCTTGTCTCACTGCTGTCAGCAGTGGCTCAAGCATCCTCCAATTTAACTTCGGCGTCAAAAAAACATGCGCCTGATGCCGGCCATGACATCAAATTCTCGCCGCCTGGCTGCGCTGGCGCACGGCCTCGAACAGACACACCGCGGCTGCAGCCGCGACATTCAACGATTCGACATTTCCCGGCATGGGGATGGTGATATGCCTGGAGAGAGAGTGCAGCAAATGTTCCGACAGCCCTGCCCCCTCGTTGCCAAATGCAAAAGCGAGTTTGCTGCGCAGGTCGCAGTCGTACAAATTTATTTTTGCAGCGGGTGCCGCAGCAAATACCTCACCCTGGAAGCCCGCGACCACCGTGAGCAAATCCGCATGCTCGTGGATGCTGAGTACGAAATGCCCGCCCATGCCAGCACGCAACACCTTGGGCGACCACGCATCTGCGCAGCCCTTGGACAGAAATACTGCATCGCATCCCGCCGCCGCCGCAGAACGCAACATGGAACCAAGGTTGCCGGGATCCTGTATGTCTTCCAGCAGTAAACAGAAACTGCTCTGCGCGGCGGAAACCGCAGGGCCGGGAAGCGCAATCAGGGCGAGGATGCCGCTGGGCGTTTTGAGCTCGGACAGATCCCCAAACAAATGATCGTCCAGCTGCGTGAGCGGTACGCCGGGAAGCTTCTGCAACAGTGTCGCCACTTCGCGGTCCTGCAGCGCCGCTGACGTCACCAGCAGATGCTGCGGCTGCTTCCCGGAGGTTAGGTATGCATGAACCAGATGCACGCCATCCAGCAGGGCCTGCCCCGTCTTGCGGCGCTGGCGTGCGGAACCGGCAAGCTTGAGCAGCTCTTTGAAAAACGGATTATCGCGCGAAGAAATATGCTTCACGGAAAATGTCACGCCGCTGCTTGCCCTTCTTTTTCCAGCAGGCTGCCCATCTCTTCCAGCGACGGCAGCTCCTGCAGCGAGCGCAGATTGAGGTCGTCGAGAAGTTGTTTGGTGGTGGCGAACAGTGCCGGTTTGCCGGGCACATCACGCGTGCCGATCACGTCTATCCAGCCGCGCGCCTCAAGGGTTTTCAGGATTTGCGCGGACACGCCGACACCGCGTATTTCCTCGATGTCGCCGCGTGTCACCGGCTGGCGGTAGGCGATGATCGCGAGTGTCTCCATCACCGCGCGCGAATAACGCGGCGGCTTTTCCGGGCTGAGCCTGTCCAGATACACTTGCATCTCGGGGCGTGCGCGAAAGCGCCAGCCGGTCGCCACGCGGTTGAGTTCCACGCCACTGGCCGCATATTCCTGCGCCAACTGCTCCAACAGATCTTCGATGACGCGGTTTTCCAGCGGCGCATCGCTGAGTTTTTTCAGTTCGGCCAGCGACAGTGGCTCTTGCGACGTCAGCAGCGCGGCTTCCAGTACCTTCTTGAATTGCACAGCATCTATCGGTGCCTCGGCTTCCACTGCCGGATGGATTTCTTCACTCTGCGGTGAGGTTAAAGCTTGCTCGGACATAAATATTCCCCAGCGTTTCAGTTTGTGTAATTTCGACCATTGTTTCCTTGGCCAGCTCCAGGATTGCGATGAAAGTCACCACCAGTTGCGGAATGCCCCCGCTCACTTCGAACAGGTTTTCGAATGCCTCGAATTCGCCGTGGCCCAGCAGGCTCAACTGGCGCAGCACGCGCGTCATCTGCTCGCGCACCGACAATTCATCGCGCCGCACCTTGTGATGCGTATTCAACTTGGCGCGCGCCAGCAGTGCCAGCCAGGCCTGGCGCAAATCTTCAACGGAGACATTGGGCAGGCGATGCTCCACCGTGCGCTCGATCAGCACCTGCACCAGCTCGAAGTCGCGCCCCGCCTGCGGCAGCTCGTTCAGTTTCTGCGCGGCGAGTTTCATCTGCTCATATTCCAGCAGGCGGCGCATCAGTTCGGCGCGCGGGTCTTCCGTGCTTTCTTCGCTGACCTTGGGCGGGCGCGGCAGCAGCATGCGCGACTTGATCTCGATCAGCACCGCCGCCATCAGCAAGTACTCGGCGGCCAGCTCCAGGCGATTGCGCTGCATGATCTCGATATAGGCCATGTACTGATGCGTGAGCTGCGCCATCGGAATGTCGAGCACGTCCAGGTTGTGCCTGCGTATCAGGTAGAGCAACAGGTCGAGCGGCCCCTGGAAAGTTTCCAGCACCAACTCCAGCGCATCCGGCGGAATGTAAAGGTCTTGCGGCATCTCCAGCAGCGGCTCGCCGTGGATATGCGCGATGGGTGTGAGCTGTAGTTCGGCCTGGCTCATGGTGGATTAACTGTAACCCAGCCCCATCGCCTCGCGCACGTCGCGCATGGTTTCTCCGGCCAGCTTGCGCGCCTTCTCACAGCCATCGGCGATGATGTTGCGCACCAGTGTCGGGTCGTCCAGATATTGCTGGGCACGCTCGCGCATCGGCTTCTGCTCGGCCAGCACCGCGTCGATCACCGGCTGCTTGCATTCGATACAGCCGATGCCTGCGCTGCGGCAGCCCTGCTGCACCCATTGTTTGGTGTCTTCCCCGGAATACACCTGATGCAGTTGCCACACCGGGCAATGCTCCGGATTGCCCGGGTCGGTGCGGCGCACGCGCGCCGGATCGGTGGGCATGGTGCGAATTTTTTTGGTCACGCTCGCTTCATCTTCGCGCAGGCTGATGGTGTTGTTGTAGGACTTGGACATTTTCTGCCCATCCAGCCCCGGCATCTTGGAAGCCTTGGTCAGCATGGCGTCCGGCTCGGGCAGGATCATCTTGCCCGTGCCTTCGAGATAGCCGAACAGGCGCTCGCGATCGCCCATGCTCAGGCTCTGCTGTTCATCCAACAGCGACTTCGCCGATAGCAGCGCCTCGTCGTCCCCCTGTTCTTGAAAGCGCGTACGCAATTCGGCATACAGGCGCGCCTTCTTGCTGCCCAGCTTCTTGACCGCGGCCAGGGCCTTTTCCTCAAAGCCCGGCTCGCGCCCGTAGATATGGTTGAAGCGGCGCGCAATCTCGCGCGTGAATTCGATGTGCGGCACCTGGTCCTCGCCCACCGGAACATGAGTAGCGCGGTAGATGAGAATATCTGCGCTTTGCAGCAACGGGTATCCTAGGAAGCCGTAAGTGCTCAAATCCTTCGCCGCCAGCTTTTCCTGCTGATCCTTGTAGGTCGGCACGCGCTCCAGCCAGCCCAGCGGCGTAATCATGGAGAGCAGCAGGTGCAGCTCGGCATGCTCGGGTACTTTGGATTGAATGAACAATGTGGCACGGGAGGGATCGACGCCGGCGGCCAGCCAGTCGACGACCATATCCCATACGCTCTGCTCAATGACTTGAGGGGTATCGTAATGCGTGGTCAGCGCATGCCAGTCGGCCACGAAGAACAGGCACTCATATTCGTGCTGCATCTCGGTCCAGTTTTTCAGCACCCCGTGATAGTGCCCAAGGTGGAGGCTGCCCGTGGGGCGCATTCCGGATAACACTCGATCAGCAAACATAACTTTCCACTTATAGTCCGAAAATAAAACTTATCAACTTCATCACCCCGACCACCGGCGCTGACAATAGCCAGCCCAGCACGGGCGTGACCGCCAGAAAAATCAGGATGAACATGCCATACGGCTCGATCAGCGACAATTTGTAAGCCGGGCGGTGCGGCAGCAGGCTCACTGCAATGCGCCCGCCATCCAGCGGCGGCAGCGGCAGCAGGTTCAGCACCATCAGCACCACGTTGATATTGATCCCGATACGCGCCATTTCCAGCATCGGCTCGGCAAAATAGCTGCTCGGGAACATCCATGCAAGTTTTGCCACCACCGCCCAGCACAAAGCCATGAACAGGTTGGAGGCCGGACCGGCCAGTGCCACCCACAACATGTCCTGCTTGGGGCGGCGCAACGCGGCGAAGTTTACCGGCACCGGCTTGGCCCAGCCGAACAGGATACCGCCCATCCACAGCGTCAACAAGGGGAGCAGGATGGTGCCTACCGGGTCGATGTGGCGCAGCGGATTCAGGCTGATGCGCCCCTGCTGGAATGCCGTCATATCGCCGAAATGGCGTGCCACATAGCCGTGTGCCGCCTCATGCAAAGTAATGGCAAACAGGATGGGTATCACCGCGATGGCAATGGTTTGCATCAATTGGTCAAATTGCATTTATTCCTCAACTAACGGGCATGGCAAAAAATGCCGTCCCTGATAATAAACCCGCGTTGCCCGTTTCCCTCTCCCTGAGGGAGAGGGGGAGAAGGTCTCGCTGCGCGAGTTTCATCCCATAAATGGCGTGACATCACCCTTGCCGCGCCGCACCAGCACAGGGACTTCGCCGGTCAGGTCGATCACCGTAGTCGGCTCCAGCCCCACTGCGCCACCGTCCAGCACCAGATCAATCTCATGGTTGAGACGGTCACAAATCTCTTCCGCATCATTCAGCGGCTGCTCCTCGTTCGGCAGGATCAGCGTGGCGCTCAGCAACGGCTCGCCCAATTCATCCAGCAGCGCCAGCGCCACCGGGTGATCGGGGATGCGCATGCCTATGGTATTGCGCTTGGGATGCTGCAAGCGTCGGGGAACTTCCTTGGTGGCGTCAAGGATGAAAGTATAACTGCCCGGCGTGTTGTTTTTCAGCAGGCGGAACTGCGGGTTGCTGACCCGCGCATAACGCGCGAGTTCGGACAGGTCGCGGCACATCAGGGTCATGTAGTGGTTTTCATCCAACCCGCGTATCTGGCGGATGCGCGCCACGGCATTCTTGTCGCCAAGATGGCAGCCCAACGCGTAGCAGGAGTCGGTGGGATAGGCGATCACCGCACCGTCGCGCACCAGGGCAGCGGCCTGCTTGATCAAACGCAGCTGCGGATTTATCGGGTGTATTGTGAAAAATTGTGTCATGGCTGAATAGGTGCCGTTTCCCACGCCTGCCATACCGGATGGCAATCGAGCGGAAAGTCAGGCAGTCGTCCCAGGTCGCGGTAGCTTTCGCCGGGGCCATGAAAATCGGAGCCGCACGAAGCCAGCAACCCAAACTCTTTGGCATAGCGCGCAAACTCGGCGTATTGCTCGGGCGTATGGCTGCCGCTCACCACTTCGATCCCCTGCCCGCCCAACTCGACGAATTCACCCAACAATTCGCGCAGCGTCTTCTGCCCCATCGCCTTGCGCCCTGCAGTGTAGCGGCCCGGATGCGCCAGCACGGCGACGCCGCCGCTGCCGCGTATCCAGCTAATTGCATCGGGCAAGTTTGCCCATTGGTGCGGCACATAGCCCGGCTTGCCCTTGACCAGAAAATTCTTGAACACGCTGCGCACATCCTTGCAGTGGCCGCTCTCAACCAGAAAGCGGGCAAAGTGCGTGCGTCCGATGAGACCGGGGTTGCTCACATAGCGGTAAGCGCCTTCCAGCGCCCCACCGATGCCGCTCCTTGCCAGCGACTCCGCCATCAGCTGCGCCCGTGCGCCGCGCCCGCTGCGGATCATGCGCAAGCCTTCGACCAGCGGCGCATAGACAGGATCAATGTGCAGGCCGACGATGTGCAGCGTATGGGTGCGCCAACTCACCGAAATCTCCACCCCATTGATGAATTGCATCCCATGCTGTGCAGCGGCCGCAGCCGCTTCGGCCAATCCACCCGTGTCATCATGGTCGGTCAGGGCGAGGAACTTCACTCCCCGCTCGGCTGCGCGCGCAACCACCTCGGCGGGTGACAGCAACCCGTCCGAAACGATGGAATGGCAATGCAAGTCATAATCCAGCATTTGGATACCTAGAATAGCCTGGTCATCCCTGCCTGCAAGGGATGACCAATTTAAAATGCGCAGAAAAATCAGTTAAAGTTCGCCGCCGCCCTTTTTCATGACCTTGCCCTCCTCCGCGCGCTGGCGGCGGATTTCCTTGGGGTCGGCAATGAGGGGGCGATAGATTTCGATGCGGTCCTTATCACGCAGGATTGCATCGGCTTTGCTCAGCTTGCCGAAAATGCCAAGCTTGTTCTTGCTGATATCAATGTCCGGATATTTTTCCAGAATGCCGGAAAGCCTGATCGCGTCGGCCACCGTGCTGTTCTGCGGCACCCGCACCTTCAGCAGAGCCTGCTCATGCGACAGCGCATACACCACTTCAATGTTGATCTGTTCACTCATTTCCTTACGTAAACCTTTTCTGCACGATGGATGAATGCATCCACAAAAGTGTTGGCAATGTAACTAAAAACGGGGCCAAACACTTTCTCCAGCAGTTTGCTGGAAAACTCATAATGCAACTGAAACGCTATTTTACAGGCAGATTCGGAAAGCGGGATGAAATGCCAGCTGCCGTCGAGATGCTTGAACGGCCCGTCCTTCAGCGTGATGTCGATGCGATGGGGCGCCCGGCGCACATTCTCGGTGGTGAAGCTCTGCTTGATGTGGTGATAATTGATATGCACCGTCGCATGCACGGTGTCCTCCGCCACGGGGCTCACGCTCGTCCCGCCGCACCACGGCAGGAATTGCGGGTAATCCACCACATTGTCCACCAGCGCAAACATCTGTTCCGCGCTATAGGGAACCAATACTGATTTTTCAACCAAGGCCATGCTATCTCTGTATCCCTTGCTATCCGTGCCTTCGGGCAAAGCTGGTAGAATATACGACTTACGCACAAAACTCATCCGCTATTGTGAGCATCGTTCAAAATAAAAAGGCCTTTCACGACTACTTCATCGAAGATCGCTACGAAGCCGGGCTCGTACTGGAGGGATGGGAGGTCAAGGCCATCCGTGCCGGACGCGCCAACCTCAAGGAAGCCTACGTCATCGTCAAGGACGGCGCACTGTACCTGCTCGGCTCCCACATCAGCCCGCTCACCTCGGCATCCACGCATATCCTCCCCGACCCGGTGCGCACCCGCAAACTGCTGTTGCACGCAGCAGAAATCAACAAGCTGATCGGCAAAGTGCAACGCGCCGGTTACACCCTGATGCCGCTGAACATGCACTTCAAGGGCGGGCGCGTCAAACTGGAAATCGGCCTGGCAAAAGGCAAAAAACAGCATGATAAGCGCGAAGCTGAACGTGAACGGGAAGGTGCTCGCGAAGCACAACGCGCAATGAAAAAAGAGCGCAGATAGGCAAGGAATCGCGCTTGCGGCTCGAGCTATTGGCTTCGACATAACCTGAAGGTTAGTCTTCGCCGCAACAAGCCGCTTCGCGGCGTGTTGTGTGCGCGCAGCGCATCTCCGTCTTCCAGAGGAATACTTCCATCGGCCACATAATTATGCGTATTATTGGCAAAACCAGTAAGAAATTTTCTTAGCATAATGAGAAGCCCCAACAAATTGCGGTCATTTCCCCAACCTCTCGCCATCTTTTTACTTACGGCGTTAGGTATGACCACCTTTGAGTTCATAAAGGAATTGATTTACCAGAATACGCTGGCTCCTTGGGAGTCTCACTCGGCCACTATAATCGTCACCTCCATGCTTGCTACGGTTGCCGGATTGATCATGCGCAAGTGGGCTAGTTCACTCGAAGATGAGCTTCGTATTGCCGCCATCGCCTTCGAGGCGCAGGAAGGCATGATGGTTACCGATGCTAATACCGTCATCCTGAAAGTCAACCGCGCCTTCACCGAGATCACCGGTTGTACGGCACAGGAAGCATTAGGCCAGACACCACGCCTGCTCAAATCTGGCCTCCAGGATGAGGCCTTTTATGCCGCGATGTGGGAAAGCCTCCAGCGCACCGGTGCATGGAAGGGTGAAATCTGGAACCGGCGCAAAAACGGCGAGGTGTATGCGGAATATCTCGCCATTACCGCAGTGAAGAGAAGCAACGGAGAAATTACGCACTACGTCGGCATGATGACTGACATCACAGAGCGCAAGCAGGTGGAGGTGCAACTGCGCGACCTGGCTTTCTACGACACATTGACACAACTTCCGAATCGCCGCTTGCTAAACGACCGGCTGGATCAAGCAATTGCAGCGAGCAAGCGCAGTGGTCGCTATGGCGCGCTGATATTTCTGGACCTGGATAACTTCAAGCCGCTCAATGATGCGTACGGGCATAACGTGGGCGATATGCTGTTGGCAAAAGTGGCTGGCCGCATTGTTGGCTGTGTGCGTGAAATGAATACTGTCGCGCGTTTCGGAGGGGATGAGTTTGTGGTGGTGTTAAGTGAGCTAGATGTGGATAAAGCCGGGTCGACCACGCAAGCCAATATTGTTGCCGAGAAAATCCGTACCACTCTGGCCGAACCTTATGTGCTTACAATCCAGCACGAAGGAAAAACGGAAACAACAATCGAGCATCATTGCACGGCGAGTATCGGCGTGGTGCTGTTCATCGATCATGGCGCCCGCAACGAGGAGATTTTCAAGTGGGCGGATATAGCGATGTATCAAGCCAAAGAGGCAGGAGGCAACGCCATACGATTTCATGATTCCAAAGATTGAGTGGCCGTTAAGAGCCTATTGCGATAAACTTTTTTTGGCCGCCTCACAGTCAGAACTTTACCAATGCTGATCTCATAGAACCTGCGCCTGGGTAACGAAGCAATCACGTTCCAATGCGCAGATTTATCTCTTCCGGCGTGCCGATATCAAACTGAATCACGATAATCCGGTTGCCAGGTTGGCAGGAACATTTGGGCCTCCACTCTCACCCTGATAATAACGAATTTAATCAAACCCCAGAAAGTACAGCATGATCGAAGTCATCATCCTCGCAATCGCCCTCAGTATGGACGCCTTCGCCGTTTCCATCGGCCTGGGCGCCAAAGAAAACTCTCCCAGATTGGCATTGAAAGCGGGTTTGTTCTTTGGAATTTTTCAGGCCTTAATGCCCTTCATCGGCTACCTGGGCGGCAAGGGAGTTCTGGGCTGGATTGAAGCCTATGCGCATTGGATCGCGTTTGGACTGCTGGCGCTGATTGGCGCCAAAATGATTTATGAAGGCTTGCACGAAGGCATAGAAGAAGAATTCTCGGCCATCACCAATAAGGTCATGCTGATCCTGGCAATCGCGACCAGCATAGACGCGATGGCGGCAGGATTCAGCCTGACGCTTCTGGATGCGAGCCCCTACGTTGCCTGTTTAATTATCGGAATAACAACCTTCGCATTCAGCTGGGCCGGCGTTTACATCGGCAAAAACAGCGGCACATGGCTGGAAAGCAAAGCTGAAATTTTCGGTGGAGTTGTTCTGATACTGATGGGACTCAAGATGCTACTCGCGTAGCACTGCTTCTCGCCTGCCCGACAGGCTTTCCCCGCGGCGCCAAACTCTGCTATCCCCGGCCGAAAAATACCTCGGCAACCGTCAGCAGCCCGATGACCAGATTCAATCCGACCAGCTTGCGTATCGTGCCCAGAATCGCGCCTGCCTTAACCCAGTCCTTGGCCTCGACCTGCAAATTGAAGCGCACGTAACAACTGAAAAATACGTAGGCAAAAATGGCCATCATGACGATGCCCAGCAGCAGCATCAGGTGGACGTAAGCGGGGACATGGGCAAAGCCGCCGAGCTGGTAGATCATGTAGAAGCCGCTTGTCAGCAGCACGAATACCGCAAGCCACACCCAGTTGAAGAAGCGGCTGAATACTTTGTCCCACAGGCGCAGACGTTCCGGCGGCTGCAATGCTTCTACGGCGCTTGGGCGCAGCACCACGTAGGCAAAGAACATCCCGCCAACCCATACCAGTACGGCAAGCAGGTGCAGCAGTTGAAATAGCGCCATCGTCAGTCTCCCCCAGTTTGCAACTTCTTACGAACGGGTTTGCAGCAACTCCCGGACGGGCCGGAAGCTTCTGCGGTGCTCGGCGGATACACCGTGCAGCTTTAGCGCCGCGAGATGCACCGCAGTAGGATACCCCTTGTGCGCAGCAAAATCATATTGCGGATAGCGTTCGTGCAGCAACAGCATGGCCTCGTCGCGCGCGGTCTTGGCCAGGATGGAGGCCGCCGAAATGGCCGCCACGCTGCTGTCTCCCTGCACGATGGCACGGCTGGGCAGGCCGGTATCCGGACAATGCAGGCCGTCCACCCAGACTTCCTGCGGCCGCACCTGGAGCTGCTCAACAGCACGGCGCATGGCCAACAGGCTGGCTTGCAGGATGTTGAGCGTGTCGATCTCCTCCACCGATGCTTGGGCGATGGCCCATGCCAGCGCGTGTTGCTTGATTTCCGACGCCAGATGGTTGCGCCGCTTCTCGCTGAGCTTCTTGGAATCCGCCAGCCCGGCTATCGGACGGTTTTCATCCAGTATCACCGCAGCGGCATATACCGGCCCGGCCAAGGGGCCGCGCCCGGCTTCGTCTACGCCGCAGATAATCAATGTCGATTTCAAGTCTGCAACCCCAGATACGGCAGCACTGCCTGTGCCGCCTTGTGCGCCGTGTCCTGCCTGAGCATGGCATGCATATCAGTAAATGTTTGTTCCAGTTCAGCCACCGCTTGTTTGTCGCTGACCAGATTGAGCAGCGCTTGCGCCAGATTTTCCGGCGTGGCGTCATCCTGCAACAGTTCAGGCACGACAAATTTCTCGGCCATAATATTGGGAAGGCCGACATAGGGCTGGTATTTCTTGCGTTTCAGCAGCCACCAGGACAGGGCCGGCATCTTGTAGGTGATCACCATCGGGCGCTTGAGCAGTGCGGCTTCCAGCGTGGCGGTGCCGGATGCCACGAGCACGCCGTCAGCCGCGATCATCGCATCTTGCGCATGGCCGAATAACATGGTGATGGGCAACTCCCGTGCCTCTTTGCGGTATATTTCCTCTTCAAAGATGGCACGCGTCTCGCGGCTTACCAGCGGTACCAGAAAGCAGGCATCAGGCTGCTTGTCCAGAATCAACCGGGCGGTTTCGATAAAGGTGGCGGCCAGTTGCCGCACTTCGCTCTGGCGGCTGCCTGGCAAGAATGCAAACACCTTGCGCTGCATGGGCAGGCGCATCTGCTCGCGCATGACGTTGCGCTTGGGAATATCCGGCAGCATGTCGGCCAGCGGATGGCCGACGTAAGTCACGGGAATTCCGGCCTGTTCATACAAAGGAGCTTCGAAGGGGAACAGTGCAAGTATGTGCGACACCGCGCGCTTGATCTTGTGGATGCGCTCTCTGCGCCACGCCCAAATGGATGGGCTGACGTAATGTATGGTGGGGATGCCGCGCTGCTTGAGCGCCAGTTCCAGATCGAGATTGAAATCCGGCGCATCCACGCCAATGAATAAATCCGGCGGCTGGGCAATTAGCTGCGTGCGCAGTTTGCTGCGTATCCCGACGATTTCCCGGTAATGGCGCAGCACTTCAACATAGCCGCGCACCGCAAGTTTTTCCATCGGGAACAGTACCTGCATGCCGGCTGACTGCATTTTCGGCCCACCTATACCAATAAAACGCACGTCGGGCAGTTCCCGCTTGAGCGCTTCCATCAGGTGGCTCCCAAGCAGGTCGCCCGATGCTTCACCCGCGACCATCGCGATGGTTTTAATTTGCTGCCTCATGATGGGTAGTTATTCCAATTTCAATTCGAAGATGAAACAAGGCGGCGACGAGCGAACGACGAAGACAGTGCGAGTAGCACGGCTAGGAGTAAGCGAGGAAGCCAACACAGTGTCATCGAAGAAGTGGAATTGGAATTAACGGACGATGCCGCGCTGCGAATGATTCAGAAAATCCGCGAGCACATTGAGTTCAGGATGTTCTGCAGCCTGTTCAAGAATGGCATCCTTCGCCTGTTCCAATGACAGCCCGGATTTGTACAGGGTCTTGTAAGCGCGCTTGATCGCCATCACGGCGCCGCTGGAAAATCCGCGCCGCTTCAACCCTTCCGAATTGGTGCCGTGGGGCGCAGCGGGGTTGCCGGAGACGGTGACGTAGGGGGGGATGTCCTGCAGCAGGATGGTCCCCATGCCGGTAATCACATGCCCACCGATCTGGCAGAACTGGTGCACCACGGTAAAGCCGCCGAGGATGGCGTAATCGTCGACCACCACATGCCCGGCAAGCTGGGCGTTGTTGGCGAAGATGGTGTGGTTTCCGATCTGGCAATCATGCGCAAAGTGCACGTAGGCCATGATCCAGTTGTTGTTGCCCACGCGCGTCACGCCGGCATCTTGCGCAGTGCCCAGGTTGAAGGTGCAGAATTCACGAATCGTGTTGTTGTCGCCGATTTCCAGCCGCGTAGGCTCATCCGCATATTTTTTGTCCTGCGGAATTTCGCCCAGCGAGCAGAACTGGAAGATGCGGTTATTGTTGCCGATGCGGGTGTGCCCACCGATTACCACGTGTGGGCCGATGTGCGTACCGGCGCCGATCTCGACATGCTCACCGATAATGGAATAAGCGCCGATCTCGACATCGTCCGCCAGCCTGGCGCCGGGGTGGATGATTGCTGTAGGGTGGCGCATTACAAGTTCCGTATGGTGCACATCACTTCAGCTTCGGCGGCCACCTGTCCATCCACTTCGGCAACGGCGGCAAATTTCCACACGCCGCGCATGCTGCGCAGAACCGATACCTTAAAGATCAGTTGGTCGCCTGCGCTGACCGGCTTCTTGAATCGCGCGCCATCAATACCCGCAAAGTAATACACGGAATTACCGTCGGGCTTGGTGCCCAGCGTCTTGAAGGTCAGGATAGCCGCCGCCTGGGCCATGGCTTCGATGATCAGCACGCCTGGCATCACGGGGTGGTGCGGGAAATGGCCGGTAAAGAATGGTTCATTGATGGAAACATTTTTCAGCGCGACAATCCCCTTTTCAGGTTCGCAGGACAGCACGCGGTCTATCAGCAGGAACGGATAGCGGTGCGGCAGATATTCCAGAATTTCGTGGATGTCCATTTGGGTACTCATCAATCTTTCCTCTTTAAGACTTCAATTTCTTGTTGCAGTGCTTTTACTTTATCCGCAAGCTCACCCAGGTGGCGCAGGTGTGCTGCATTGTTGCGCCATTCTTCATTCTTGCTGAATGGGTAAATCCCGGTATAGCTGCCGCTTTCACGGATGGATTTTCCGATCAGCGTAAAGGAAGAAATTTCGACGTGGTCCGCTATGTGCAGATGCCCCAGAATTCCCGCACTTCCGCCTATCCGGCAATGGTGTCCGATGGTAGTGCTGCCCGCAATGCCGACGCAGCCGGCAATGGCGGTATGCGCGCCGATGCGCACGTTGTGCGCCACCTGAATCTGGTTGTCCAGCTTGACTCCGTCCTCGATCACCGTATCGTCCAGCGCGCCACGGTCTATGGTGGTATTTGCACCGATCTCCACATCGTCGCCTATCACAACACGCCCGATCTGCGGGATTTTCAGCCAGCTGCCTTCGTCCATTGCAATACCAAAACCATCCGCGCCAATCACGACGCCGGAATGCGCAATCAACCTGTTGCCCAGCACGCAATCGTGGTACACGACAACGCGCGGATACAGGCGCGCGTCCTCACCGATGGAGACCCCCGCGCCTATGCTGCATCCCGCCATGATCACGCTGCGTGCGCCGATTCTTGCGCCCGCCCCGATCGCCACATGTGGACCGATATGCGCGGTCGGGTCGATCTGCGCGCCGTCTTCAATCACGGCACTGTGATGTATGCCAGGCAAGGTCTGCGCTGGCGGGTTCAGAAACGTTGAAACCTTGGCGAAGTAGGTGTAGGGGTTGTCGCATACGATGCGAGGCAGCTGCGAGGCACCTGCATCTGCCTCGCTGACAATCACTGCTCCGGCGCGCGTGGTGGCAAGCTGGGCACGGTATTTACTGCTTGCCAGAAACGTAATATGTTCGGCCTGTGCGCTTTCCAGTGTGGCGATTTGCTCGATCGTCGTGTCGGCATTGCCCAGCACGCGGCCGCCAAAACGCTCCGCTATGTCTTCCAAACGATAGGCTGTACGCTTCTTTCGGCTCGACCGTTCCATTCATGTTGCCCGTGATACAGCGGAATTACTTTTCGCCCGCCAGATGTTTCAGCACCTTTTCGGTGATGTCGATTTTTGGATTGCGATACACCGCTTCCTGCAGGATCAAATCATATTTGTCCGCTTCCGCGATCGCCTGTATGGCCTTATTGGCGCGATCCAGCACGATCACCAGTTCCTCGTTCTTGCGCAGATTCAAATCCTCACGAAACTCGCGCTGCATGCGCTGCAAATTCACATTCAGGTTGGCCAATTCGCGCTCCTTGTTGCGATGGTCGGCATCTGGCAGCGTGACACCCTCTTTTTCGAGAAATACCTGAATGTCCTTGGCTTGCTGGGCAAGTTTCTGGATTTCCTGGTCGCGTGCAGCAAACTCTTTCTCGATCTTCTTCTCAGCCTTCAATGCCGGTGCCGATTCGCGCAGGATGCGTTCGGTATCCACGACGCCGATCCGGAAGTCAGCGGCAACCGCCGCCTGGGTAACAGACAGCGCCAACATGACCGGCATGAATTTCATGATCCAGTTTTTCAGTTTCGGGGTTTTGAATTTTCGGATTTCCATTTTCCGCTCCTCGCCAAATTTAAAATAATGAGCCCAGTGTGAACTGGAACTTCTGCAGCTTATCACCCGTATCTTTTTTCAGCGGCACACCCACGCTTAACTTCAGCGGGCCCACCGGCGATATCCAGGAAACCGCCATGCCGGTAGAATACCGCAAACCATCCCATCCCATTCCATTGACCCCGCCAGCATCTGCAAAAACACTCAGGCGAACTGATTTTTCCTTGGACATCCCCGGTACGGGAAACAGCAATTCCGCATTGCCGATAATGCGCTTGGTGCCGCCCAGCGCATTGTTATCCGAGTCGCGTGGCCCCAGCGAGTTGGGCTCGTAGCCGCGCACCGAACCGATGCCGCCCGCATAGAAGTTCTTGAAGAATGGCAGCGGCTTGCCGCCATAGCCGTTGCCGACTCCGGCTTCGCCATTCAGCATCAGGGTCACTTCGCGGGTCAATGGGTAAAACCACTGATGCTGATAAGTCAATTTGTAATAACGCTGGTTTGAAACCGGCAGGGCAATTTCCGTGGAAGCGCGCTGTACCGTGCCTTCCGTAGTGTAAATCGCGCTGTCGCGGCTATCATGGCTCCAGCCCGCCGTACCAAGCAAGTTGGTCGTGGAAGATCCAAAGGTCGTGACATAATCCCGGTAGCGTTGCGGGCTGGCAGAGCTGAGATCCAGTTTGGTATGTTCCGCTGACAGTCCATAATGAATGGTTGCATCGTCACTGACCGGCACGCCATAGCGGATGCCGGCACCCATCGTCGAAGAACGGTAGGGGCTGACCGCCGTCCGGGTGGCATCCACTTCGCGTTTATATATATCAAAGCCGCGGCTCATTCCCTCATCGGTGTAATAAGGGTTGGTATACGATATCGAATATATCTGGTTTACCTTGCTGGTATTGACCTGTGTGGAGAGATAATTGCCGGAACCGAACAGGTTGCGCTCCGTAATCGCGGCGGTTAACACCACGCCTTCACTGCTGGACAACCCGGCGCCAACCGAGAAATCGCCGGTGGCTTTTTCCTTCACTGACAGGCTGACGTCGAGCTGGTCATTCGCGCCTTGGACGGGAGGAGTCTCGATATTCACTTCACTGAAGAAATCCAGGCGATCCACCCTCTGCTTGGATTTCTTTATTTTGGAAGCAGAAAACCACTCGCCCTCCATCTGGCGGAATTCGCGCCGGATCACCTCATCGCGCGTCTTGTTGTTACCCGCGATATTGATGTGCCGCACATATACGCGATGCCCCGGATCAACCATGAAAGTGAACGCCGCTTGATGCTTTTCCTTGTCCAGTTCCGGCACCGCGTTGATATTCGCGAAGGCGTACCCATCGTCGCTGAGGCGGTCACCAATCGTTGAAGTGGATGCGGTCAATTCCTTGCGCGAGAACGTATCGCCCGGCTTGACCGTAATCAGCTTACGGATTTGCTCATGCGGCAGGACGCTCTCCGGCCCCGCTACCTTGATATCTGAAATCGTGTACTTGGCGCCTTCGGTAAGATTGATGGTGATGTAAATATCTTTCTTGTCCGGCGTGATGGAAACCTGGGTTGAATCTATGGAAAATTCCAGGTAACCCGTATCGAGATAAAACGAGCGCAAGGCCTCCAGGTCGGCAGACAACTTCTGCTTGGAATACTGGTCGTTTTTGCTGAACCAGCTCAACCAGTTGGGTGTGTCGAGTTTCATCAGGTCCCGCAACTCGGCCTCCTTGTAGGCTTGGTTGCCGATGATGTTGATTTGCTTGATCTTGGAAGCGTCCCCTTCCACCACATTGAAGCTGACGTCAACGCGGTTGCGTTCCAGTTCCGTGACGGTGGTGCTTACCGAGACCCCATATTTGCCGCGCGCCACGTACTGGCGCTTGAGTTCCTGCTCGGATTTGTCCAGCGAGGACCTGTCGAAAATGCGCCCTTCGGCCAGGCCGATAGCCTTGAGGCTGTCGCGCAGCTGATCCTTGGGAAAGTCTTTCACGCCGTTGATCTCGACGCTAGCAATCGACGGACGTTCACGCACCAGCACGACCAGCACATCCTGCTCCACTTCAAGGCGCACGTCCTTGAAAAACCCGGTGGCAAACAGCGCACGGATTGCGGCGGCGGCACGCTCATCGTCCAGTTTGTCACCAACCTTGACCGGCAAGTAGCTGAACACCGTACCCGCCTCGGTACGTTGTATGCCTTCCACACGGATATCCTTGACCACGAAGGGTTCGATTGCTGCGGCTGAAGTTGCGTACAGCAGCGGAAGTAGCACCGCCAGTTTTCTTAATTTCATGTGTTGTTTCAACCCAAAATCAGGCGGTTTATATCGTTATATAAGGCAAGGGCCATCAAGGTAAAAAGCAGCGCGATACCCACATTTTGCCCGATTCCCCACGCTTTTTCCGATACAGGGCTACCCTTAATCAATTCAGCCATATAATACAGCAAATGCCCCCCATCCAATAAGGGGATGGGCAGCAAGTTAAGCACTCCCAGGCTGACGCTGATCAGCGCCAAAAAGCCCAGATACGCGGCCACGCCCAGTTGGGCAGACTGCCCGGCATAATCGGCAATCGAGATCGGACCGCTCAGGCTTTTCGTCGATATTTCGCCCATTACCATCTTGACCAGCATTTGCAGACTCACTACAGCCGTATCCCAGGTGTTGTGCAGCGCCTGCCTGAGTGCTTCGGATGGCGCATAGCGCACCTCAATCGTCAGTGCATCAAATGCCTTTTTGTCCAAGAATGGCGCCGCACCGATCCTGCCGAACGGTATGCCTGCGTCAAAAGCCTCCTCCGGTGTGATAGGTACCGCCATCTCCCTGCCGTCGCGCTCGATGTCGAATTGCAGCGGCTTTCTGGGGTTTCTGCGCACGATGTCCACCAGATCTTTCCAGCGCGTAATGGATTGGCCGTTCACGCGCAGGACGAGGTCATCCGCGCGCAGCCCCGCACGTTCGGCTACGCCGCCTTCTGTCAGCTGGCCGATAACGGGCCGTACCAGCGGCTGGTACGGACGCAGGCCGAGCTTTTCCATGAAATCCCCATCCAGATCGCCAGGGGCCAACATTTTCAGGTCGAGCACATGCCGCATTGATTCTCCCTGCATTGTGCGCCCCTCGATTTGCGCCTCGGCACCTCGCAGCGCCAGATTCAGCAATGTCCAGCGTACATCCTGCCAGCTTGGAACAGGCTCTCCGTTGATGCTGACGATGGTTTCCTCCACCTGCATCTGCGCCACGGCAGCAGGTGTCGCCGGTACGATCTCGCCGAGTATCGGTTTCAGTCCCGGCACGCCATACATGAACAACCCCCAATACAGGGCGATGGCAAGCAGCAGGTTGGACACCGGCCCTGCTACGACGATGAGCATGCGCCGCATCACTGGCTGGCGATTGAAGGCGCGGTGCAACTCATGCGCTGCCACTTCGCCTTCATGTTCGTCCAGCATCTTGACGTAGCCCCCCAAGGGGATTGCGGAGATCACCCACTCGGTTTCGCCACCTTTGAAGTACTTTGCGAACAGCGGCTTGCCAAAGCCAACAGAAAAGCGCAACACCTTCACGCCGCACAACCGCGCCACACCGTAGTGTCCGAGTTCGTGGATCACCACCAGTACTGCGATGGCAAGGATAAAAGCCAATAGCGTCGTCATTGCGAAATATATTCTTGCGCGGTCGCTCGGGCCGCCTCGTCCGCCGCCAGCACATCATCCAGTGTGTTGACGATAGCCACAGGCAAGGCAGCCAGCACATCCTCGATCAACCGCGGAATGGCAAGAAAGGCAAGCTTCTTATCGAGAAAGGCAGCCACGGCCACTTCATTGGCCGCATTCAGCACGGCAGGTGCCGTACCGCCGGCGCGCAATGCCTGATAGGCCAAAGCAAGACAGGGGAAACGCACAAAATCCGGTGCTGTAAAATTGAGTGTCGCCACCTTGGCCAGATCGAGCGCATCGACCCCGGCTGCGATGCGTTCGGGATAGGCCAGCGCATAGGCAATCGGAGTGCGCATGTCCGGATTGCCGAGCTGCGCCAGCACCGAGCCATCCACGTACTGCACCAGCGAGTGAATTACGCTCTGCGGATGCACCACTACCTGGATCGCGTCGGCCGGCGCGTTAAACAGCCAGTGCGCCTCGATGACCTCCAGCCCCTTATTCATCATGGTCGCGGAATCGACCGAAATCTTGCGCCCCATCACCCAGTTCGGATGCGCGCATGCCTGTTCCGGTGTGACCTGCTGCAATTCGGTCAAGGGGGTGTTGCGAAAAGGGCCGCCGGACGCGGTGAGCAAAATCTTGCTCACCCCGCTCGCCGCAAGGTCGCCGGAGTAGCTGTGCGGCAACGCCTGGAAGATCGCATTGTGCTCGCTGTCGATGGGCAACAAGGTGGCGCCATGCAGCCCTACCGCATCCATGAATATGCGCCCCGCCATCACCAGCGTTTCCTTGTTCGCCAGCAGTATTTTCTTGCCCGCGCGTGCAGCGGCCAGAGTCGGGCGCAACCCGGCCGCGCCGACAATCGCTGCCATCACGGCATCCACCTCGGGCAAGGACGAAACGAATTCGAGCGCTTCAATGCCGCACAGCACTTCCGTATCAAGTCTTGCAGCAGCAATTTTTTGCGACAACTGGGCAGCCGCAGCTTCATCCAGCAATACCGCGTAACGCGGCTTGAAACTCAGACATTGCTCAAACAGGTTGTCCGCTTTGCTGTGTGCAGTCAGTGCAAGCACACGGAAACGGTCGGGGTGGCGTGCCACCACATCCAGCGTGCTGATGCCGATGCTGCCGGTGGAGCCAAGAATGGTGAGATGGGTAATGCCGCTCATGCCAGCTTCTGCATCAGGATTGCCATCGCGGCCAGGGGTAACGTTGATGTCAGCGCATCTATGCGATCGAGCAGGCCGCCATGGCCAGGCAGCAGCGCTCCGCTGTCCTTGACCCCGGCCTGGCGCTTGATGGCCGATTCGAACAGGTCGCCGATTACCGCCAGGCCCACCCACAACCAGGAGGCCAGCAGCAGCGCGGGCAATATCTTATGGACGATGTCCGCATCTCCAAACCGGGTAATCAGCAGTACATACACTGTCACCCCAAACACTGCTCCGATCACGCCTTCCCAGGTTTTGCCGGGGCTGATACTGGGCGCAAGCTTGGTTTTGCCAAACTTGCGTCCGGCGAAATAGGCCGCGATGTCTGCTACCCACACCAGCCCCATAAGACCCAGCAACAACCACGGGTTCATGGCGCGCAAATCCATCATTGCCAGGCCGGTCGGGATCAGCACTGCCCAGCCGACACATGCCAGCAGCAGCGGCTGCCGCGCCTGCCAGCCGGATATCAGCCAAGTCGGCACCACAATCAACCACAACAGCGCCGATACTGTGTAGACCAGCAAGTGAGGAAAGACATGCAGAGAGGGAATATGACTCGCATCGAACCAGACTATTCCTAGCATTAAAGCCAGCGTCAGCCACCAGTAAACGCTGGCCGCACGGCCCTGCAACTTGGCCAGCCGCGCCCATTCCGCCGTACCCTGCATCACCATGACGACGACCAGCCCCGCCCAACCCAGCCCAGACAAACTGAACAGTGCTGCCAGAAATAACGCCAGCAAAATGATCGCGGTGACAATACGAGTTTTGAGCATTATTTTTTTTCCTGCACGGGCTCGCCGCGTACTTGCTCACTCCTGACCTGTTCACTGGTTCGCCCAAAACGGCGCTCGCGCGCCTGATATGACTGAATGGCTGCCTGAAATGCGTCGTGATCAAAGGCCGGCCACAGCGTATCGGTAAAATACAACTCGGTGTACGCCATTTGCCACAGCAGGAAATTGCTGATGCGCTGCTCGCCCCCGGTGCGGATGAACAAATCCGGCTCCGGCGCATAGTGCGTGGAAAGATAAGGCTCCAGATCATCTTCATTGAAACTGACAGCCTTTCCGGCATCGCAGAAATTTGCCGCCATATCTGGGCGCGCCCGCAGCATTGCCTGCGTCGCCTGCATGATGTCCCAACGCCCGCCATAGTTGGCCGCGATGGTTAAGGTCAGTTCGGTATTGGAGTCGGTCAGATGTTCCGCATCTTCAATGAGCCGCACAAGCTTGGCATCGAACCGGCTGCGGTCGCCGATGATTTTGAGTCGGATGCCATTTTTATGCAATTTGTTGACTTCACGTTCCAGCATTTTCAAAAACAACTGCATCAGGAAGGAAACTTCCTCGGCTGGACGGCGCCAGTTTTCGCTGCTGAATGCAAACAGGGTCAGGTATTTGACACCCATCTTGCGGCAGTCTCTAACAACTTCGCGTACGGTTTCGACGCCGCGCTGGTGGCCGGCCACGCGCGGCAGAAAACGCTGCTTTGCCCAGCGCCCATTGCCATCCATGATGATGGCGATGTGACGCGGAACACCGGAGGTGTCGGGTACCAGGCGCGTTGAGCTCTGAAAGCCACTCATGTGAAAGGCAGTCTCTCAGACCGCCATCAGGTCTGCTTCTTTGGTTTGTAGTGCCTTGTCGATTTCGGCAACGAAACGATCCGTCAGTTTCTGCACCTCATCCTGCGCACGGCGCTCGTCGTCCTCCCCAATTTCTTTTTCCTTGAGCAATTTCTTGAGATGTTCGTTGGCGTCACGGCGCACATTGCGTACCGCCACCTTGGCATTTTCTGCCTCACCACGTACCACCTTGATCAGGTCGCGACGGCGTTCTTCTGTCAGCATTGGCATCGGCACACGTATCACATCGCCATTGGTTGCGGGATTCAATCCCAAATCAGCATCACGAATCGCTTTTTCCACCGGCGCAACCATGTTCTTTTCCCATGGCTGCACGCCTATCGTGCGCGCATCAATCAGGGTTACGTTGGCAACCTGGTTAATCAGCGTGGGATTGCCATAATAGTCCACAGTCACATGATCCAGAATACCCGTATGCGCACGACCCGTGCGCACCTTGCCGAAATCCGCCTTGAGCGTTTCCAGCGTCTTGCTCATTTTCTGCTCGGTGTTTTTCTTGATATCAGCAAGCATCACTTCTCTCCTCCCTCAATTGCAGTGAACCAGCGTCCCCTCATCTTCACCCAACACCACGCGCTTCAGCGCGCCGGGCTTGAAAATGCTGAATACGATGATTGGCAAATTCTGGTCGCGGCACAAGGTCAATGCCGTGGCATCCATTACCTTGAGGTTCTTGGTGATCGCCTCATCGAAACTCAGGCTCTGGTAGCGCGTGGCAGAGGCATCTTTTTTCGGGTCGGCGGTATACACGCCGTCTACCTTGGTTGCCTTGACGACGACTTGTGCATCCATTTCCACCCCGCGCAAGGCGGCAGCGGTATCGGTCGTGAAGAAGGGGTTGCCCGTACCGGCACCAAAAATCACGACTTTTCCTTCTTCAAGATAGCGCAAGGCCTTGCCGCGTATAAACGGCTCTGCCACCTGCTCCAGGTTGAGTGCAGATTGCACGCGGCATTCAAGTCCGTGGCGCTTCATTGCATCGGACAAGGCCATGGCATTCATCACCGTGGCAAGCATGCCCATGTAATCGGCAGTAGCACGGTCCATTCCGGCCGCAGCAGGCGCCACACCCCGAAAAATATTGCCGCCCCCGATGACGACCGCCACCTGCACACCCAGCGCAACAATCTCACCTATCTCGCCGACGATGCGCTCAATGACGGTGCGATTGATACCGTAACTGTCGTCGCCCATCAGGGCTTCGCCGGAAAGCTTGAGGAGGATGCGTTTGTAGGGTTGTGCAGTGGTCATGGTTTTTACACCTTCGCGGCAGCAGCTACTTCGGCAGCGTAGTCTTCCACCTTCTTCTCGATGCCTTCACCGACGATGAACATCTGGAATGCAGAGACGGACGCGCCCTTGCTCTTCAGCAACTGCTCGATGGTCTGCTTCCCATCCTCAGCCTTGACGAACACCTGGCCGAGCAGCGTCACCTCCTTGAGGAATTTTTGCACCGTGCCGTCGGCAATTTTTTCCAGCATGGCATCAGGTTTGCCGGCTTCACGTGCCTTCTCGATCGCGATGCGGCGCTCGGTAGCGATTTCCTCGGCATTCACGCCGGAAGCGTCAATCGATTTCGGTTTGCTGGCCGCAATGTGCATCGCCAGATCCTTGCCCAGCGCCTCGTCGCCGCCAGTATATTCCACCAGCACGCCGATCTTGTTGCCGTGCAGGTAGGAAGCCAGCTTGCCGGCGGTGGTGGCATAGCGTGCAATACGACGCACCGTGATATTTTCACCCAACTTCATTATCAGCGCCTTGCGGACTTCTTCAACGCTGCCTGCACCGTTGGCAATCGGGAGGTCCGCCAGCGCGGCGATATCCGCAGGATCTTTCTCTGCCACGGTCTGCGCAACATTTTTGGCGAATGCCATAAAGTCGTCGTTCTTCGCCACGAAATCGGTTTCACAGTTGACTTCGGCAACCGCGCCGGTCTTGCCATCTGCAGCAGTGTATGAGCCGACCACGCCCTCAGCCGCCACGCGCGAAGCGGCCTTGCTGGCCTTGGCGCCACTCTTGATGCGCAGCAATTCTTCCGCCGCCTTGAAGTCGCCATTGGTTTCCACCAGCGCCTTTTTGCAGTCCATCATCGCGAGACCCGTGGCCTCGCGCAGCTCTTTCACCATGCTTGCGGTAATTTCCGCCATTTCCTTACTCCTTGAAAATATTACTTACAAAAAAAGGGGCTTGCGCCCCTTTGGTGCAGGGATCGCAGCTTACGCTGCCTCGCCTGCGACCTGCGCCACTACTTCGTTGAGCGCCTGCTCGCGGCCTTCCAGCACCGCATCGGCCATGCCGCGCGCATACAGGCGAATCGCCTGGCTGGAATCGTCGTTGCCGGGAATGACATAATCCACGCCCAACGGAGTATGGTTCGTATCCACCACACCGATCACCGGGATGCCCAGCTTCTGCGCTTCCACGATGGCACCCTTCTGGTAGCCGACGTCGATCACAAAAATTGCGGAAGGCAGCCCATTCATGTTCTTGATGCCACCGAGACTGCGATCCAGCTTCTCCAGTTCGCGTTGGAACATCAGACCTTCCTTCTTGGAAACTTTTTCCATGGTGCCATCCTGCATCATGGTTTCCAGGTCATGCAGACGCTTGATGGATTGCTGCACCGTCTTGAAGTTGGTCAGCATGCCGCCCAGCCAGCGATAATCAACGTATGGACAACCACAACGCGTTGCCTCTTCCTTGATGATTTCACGCGCTTGACGCTTGGTGGCGACAAACAGCACCGTGCCTTTGTTGGCAGCCATCTTGCGCACAACGTTCAGTGCCTCGTTGTACATGACAACGGTTTTTTCGAGGTTGATAATGTGAATCTTGTTGCGATGACCGAAAATATAAGGGGCCATCTTGGGATTCCAAAAACGGGTTTGATGTCCGAAATGGACGCCCGCCTCCAGCATTTGACGCATCGTTACAGCCATGATTACTCCATGTGTTAAGGGTTAAGTTATCCACTCGTCAGCCTGACCCTGATGGGCACCCCAACATGAACGAGTGTACGAATTTCCTGTCATTCAGCACCCTGCCGAACAAACAGGGCGCGCATTATAACCCAATCCGACGGATTTGTGCCACGGTGACTTTGACTCCGGCATGGTTTTTCCATAATAATCCACCGGTTTCCGGCCTCGGGCCGTCCGACTTCCTGGGAGTATCAATGAGCACCGAACAAAGAATGAGCAAAAAGAAAAAAATCAGGGTCAGCGCAATCGCCTGTGCCTGCAGCACAGTTATTGCACTCCTGCTGGATGGCACGATGATGGACAAGCTGGTGTGGTCCATTGAATTTTCCGTTTTTTCCCTGGTCGTAATCTGGACCATCTGGTAACTGACCGCGCGAAAGGGAAACGCCATGAAACATCGCTTGACCGCTTTGACTTGCGCCATTGGACTATTTTTCGGCGCACATACTGCCCTTGCTGCAACAAACGTCACCGTATACAAAAGCCCGACCTGCGAATGCTGCACAAACTACGTCCACTATCTGGAAAAGAACGGGTTCACCGTCAATGCGATCAACAGTGACGACATGGACGCCATCAAAAAACGCTATGGCACGGCGCGCGCAGCGAGCTGCCACACGGCACTGATGGACGGCTACGTTGTCGAGGGACACGTTCCCGTACGCGCCATCCGCAAGATGCTGCGCGAAAAACCCGCTATCGCCGGCATCAGCGCACCCGGCATGCCGCAGAATTCGCCGGGCATGGGCGAAGAAAAACCGGGAACGTTGACGATCTACGCCATCCCCAAAGGAAAGACACAATTGACCGTCTTCTCGGTTGAATAAACCTTCCGCCTTCTTGATCGAAAGACGGCGTGCACCACGAACATCTCTAGGCGATCAGCTTCGTTTCAATACCTAGGGCACGTATACGCCCAGCGAACGCCTGCATCTGCTGCGCAGTCAGTGCAGCCAGGCGCGGCGCCTCAGGCTGAAGAGATGGGCGCGCCAGAGTATAAAGCAGCACGCCTTGCAGTTTGATGCTGTCGCGCAGCAACCCGGCCAGAAAGTTAAGATAATCATCCTCATCCTGCCGGCTTGGCGGCTCACCGTCCAGTGCGAACCAGCAGGTTTGCAGCCAAGTTGGACACCGCTCGATCGCTGCAACCAGGTTGTCGTGCACCTTGCTCATGCTTGTGCACGTATCGTTGATGCGCAGCATTCCCTGCTCACTGGCGCGATCCAGCTTGAACCACACTTCTCCGTTGAGCTGCGCCAACTGGCGCAGCCCTTGCCGCACATTGTCGCGATGCATCAGGCTGCCGTTGCTGATCAGGATCACCTTGATATCGACCGGCAGTGACAGTTCCTGTTTCAACCTCCCGACAAGCTCGATGACCTGCAAGAATTCTGCGGCACTGGTTGGCTCGCCATTGCCGGAAAGCGCGATATCATTGATGCGGCGCATCCCTTCCGGTACACGGCGCTGCATGAAATCGCCCTGCAGCAATTCATGCAGAAAGCCGCGCAGCTCGCGCTCTAGCAACGTGAGATCAACCGGTGGTGCGGTACCGCGCTTGAGGTCCGGCACCTGGCAATAGATGCAGCGCCAGTTGCAGGCATTGTTGGGATTGAGGTTGATGCCGATGGAAACACCGCCTGCACGGCGCGACACCACCGGATAGACATAGTGCAATCCAGCACTGTCCCGGCTGTGGTCGGTTACATTGAGATTGCTCTCACTCACGGGAACGTCAGGACTTGATGAGTGGCAGGTATTTTGCCGGGTCCACCGGCTTGCCGAATTTGCGAATCTCGAAATGCAGCTTGACCTGATCGGCATCGGTGTTGCCCATCTCGGCAATTTTCTGTCCCTTGGTCACGGTCTGCCCTTCTTTCACCAATACTTGGTCATTGTGTGCATACGCGCTGAGGTACGTCTTGTTGTGCTTGATGATGACCAGCTTGCCATAGCCGCGCAACCCACTGCCGCTATACACCACCTTGCCCGCAGCGCTTGCCACCACGGCCTGGCCGCGCTTCCCGGCAAGATCAATGCCCTTCTGGTTGGCACTTTCCGAGAACTCACCGATCACCTTGCCGCTGGTCGGCATGCTCCACTCCAGCGCATCGTCATCGCCTTCGCTAGTTACTGTGGAATCCGGTCTGGGTTCAGCCTTGGGCTCAGCCTTGGGCTCCATCTTGGCCACCGCCATTGGTTCGGGTTTGTGCGGCATATCCTGCATTTTCTCGATCTCGGCGACAGCCTGTTCGGAATAAGGCAGCTTGGCTGTTTTTGGCTGGTCCTTGATGAGCGCACCCAAGGCCTTGCTTTCCACAGGCTTGATTTCAGACAAAGGCGTGGTTTCCACCATGGGCATGGATATCGGCTTGGACATTACCGATGCAGCGTTCGACACCAGGCGGATTTCCTGTCCTACGCGGATCAGGTCAGGCTTCTCGATGCCATTGAGTTCGGCAAGTTCCTGATAGCCCATACCATGATTGAAGGCAATGCTGTATAGCGTGTCACCCTTCTGCACCACATACGTCTGGGGACGCCAATCCTTCTCAGCGGGTACAGGCTGGGTCGCGGCTTCCAAGACAGGTGCGGCAATCGGCGCAACGACCGGTACGACAGGTTTTTTTTCAACAGCGCCGCGTTCCCGAACAGGCGCATGGCCGCTGCTGGACGCACAACCCGCCAGCACGGCAACGGCAAGTACTGCATACAACCTGCCCAAAGAATGCACTTTCAATGTCATGCTTTTCCCATCAATAACGGCACGAACTTGACCGTCTCCAGACGGGTTTCGCGATAGCCCTGCGCATCGCGCTCGATCAGGCAAAGATATTGCTCCTGCGCGCCCAGGGGCAGTACCATTCTACCACCCACGGCAAGCTGCTTCAGCAGCGTGGGTGGAACATGAGTGGCTGCCGCCGCCATGATGATGCCATCAAATGGAGCCACCTCAGGTAACCCCATGTTGCCGTCCGCGTAGCGTAGCGTCACGTTGTGCGCCTGCAATTCCTTCAAATATTCGGCCGCACGCTCATACAGCGGCTGCACGCGCTCCACCGAGTACACCTCTTCTGCAACCTGCGCCAGTACCGCCGCCTGGTAACCGCAACCCGTGCCGATTTCCAGCACGCGCTTGAGCGGCCTGCCGTCACGCAGAATTTCGATCATGCGTGCCACGGTATAGGGTTGCGAAATAGTCTGTCCAAAACCGAGCGGCAGCGACACATCGTCATAAGCGCGGCTGGCCAGCGCCTCATCCACGAAGATGTGGCGCGGCACCGCGTTCATGGCGGCCAGCACCACCTCATCCTGAATTCCCTGCTCACGCAGGCGCTCGATCAGGCGCCCGCGTGTGCGCTGCGAAGTCATTCCGATGCCGCTGTAGCGTCTATTCATGTAGCGTTTTCCGTCAACCAGCCGCGCACCGCATTGAGCTGGCTGTACTGTGTCAGATCCATTTGCAGTGGGGTGATCGATACACGCCGATTGGCAACAGCGTGGAAATCAGTTCCCTCGCCCGCGTCCTGCGCTTTGCCCGCCGCTCCCACCCAGTACACGGTTTCGCCGTGTGGGTTGGTGCTTTTCACCACGGGTTCCGCCTTGTGGCGTTTGCCCAGCCGGGTGACTTCCATGCCCTGCAATTGCTCGTATTCGATATCCGGTACATTTACGTTCAGCAGCCACGGATGGGTGTGCGAATGCTTTTCAAAGCGCCGCACCAGGTCTGCAACCACGCGTGCCGCCGTGGTGAAATGCGCCAATTCCTTGCCTGCCAGCGATACGGCAATGGACGGGATGCCAAGCAGAAAACCTTCCGTAGCCGCTGCCACGGTTCCCGAATAAATCGTATCGTCACCCATGTTGGCGCCGGAATTGATGCCGGAAATAATCATGTCGGGCTGGGTATCCAGCATGCCGGTGACTGCCAGATGCACGCAATCCGTCGGCGTGCCATTCACATAGTGAAAGCCGTTCGCGGCACGGCGCAGATTGAGCGGTCGATCCAGGGTCAAGGAATTGCTTGCGCCACTTCGGTCCCGCTCCGGCGCCACCACCACGATATCCGCGGTAGCGGAAAGGGTTTCCGCGAGACAGATCAGGCCTGGTGCAAAATATCCATCGTCGTTACTGAGCAAAATGCGCATCTGGCTGGGCTGATTGTGATTGCGAATCGTAATAATGAAGAAATCGTTAAACGCGCTCTACTGCACATATGAGCGTATGAAAACAAGGCGGCTGGATTATAGGGGGTGTTTCAACTGCATACAATGTCTGTGCAGGGAATGTAGCGGGCCGCCGCCTGCTATGCATTCAAGCGGCGGCAGTTTGATTATCGCAGCGAGCGCAGCTAAGATGGGTGCTCATTATACGGGGTAGAGATATACAGCTTTGACCCTTAGCCTCCAGTTTTTTGACCCTTCCGCCAAATGTGGAAGGGTATAGAAGTATTATAAAGATATACTGCATCAAAAGATCTTCGGCGTGCCTTGACCCTCGCCAACACATACCCTGCCGCCAATGCGTTACTGCCTGACGCGCAGGGCCATCAGACATAAAAGTGGGTGGACGATATGCGTTACCTTGCACTCGTGACGGACTACGATGGAACCCTGTCTTCGGATGACAGGTTGTCGGAGCAGGTGGTAAGTGCCCTGGAGCGCCTGAGGGTTTCCGGCAGGCGGGCGATCCTGGTCACGGGTCGCCGGCTCGACGACCTGCTTGCGGTCTGCCATTGCGTGCAACTTTTTGATCGCGTCGTCGCCGAGAACGGTGCAATCGTCTACGATCCCGCAAGCAGGGAAGAAACGCGACTCGCCAATCCGCCGTCCAAACTGCTGATACAGAGCCTGCAGGCGCGCGGCGTCACGCCGCTTGAGATCGGACAGGTACTGGTGGCGACCCATGCGCCGCATCGCGCAACCGTTCAGGACGTCATCTGGGAACTCGGCCTCGAGGCCCAGGTGATCGGCAATCGCGGCGCGGTGATGGTGCTCCCGGCTGGAGTCAACAAGGCGACGGGGCTCGAGTACGCACTGCGCGAACTGAGGCTTTCGCGCCACGAAGTGGTGGGCATCGGCGACGCGGAAAACGATCATTCGTTTCTGGAGCGCTGTGAGTGCGCCGTGGCGGTGGCCAACGCGGCACCGTCTATCAAACAGATCGCCGCCCTGGTGACGGAGGCCGAAAATGGCAACGGTGTCATCGAACTGATCAACGAGTTGATCAGCGACGATTTACACCGACTGGAAGGCTCACTTTCGCAAAACCTGATTTTGCTCGGGAAACGCACAGACGGCACCACCGTACAACTCCCGCCCTACGGCCGCACCATGCTCGTAGCCGGTCCTTCCGGCTGCGGCAAGTCTACACTCACCGCCGGCATCATCGAACGTCTCATCGAAAAGGATTACCAAGTCTGCATCGTCGATCCGGAAGGTGATTACGGAACCTTACGCGACGTCGTGGCGCTCGGCAACCAGTGGCGCACCCCGAGTATCGCCGAGGTATTGGCGATACTCGAAGACCCCCAAATCAACCTGAGCGTTAATCTCCTCGGTATCCCGTTGGGTGACCGGCCGGATTTTTTCGCACAACTTGCACCGAACCTGCAGGCCATGCGAGCCCGGACCGGGCGGCCACACTGGCTGGTCGTGGACGAAGCGCACCATCTGCTGCCCGACACCTGGGGTCACGCCGCGGCCATACTGCCACAAAAACTCCACGAAACCATCCTGGTCACCGTGCATCCCGACCATGTGGTCCCGGAGATCCTCGCGCCGATCGACGTGGTTGTGGCTATCGGCCATTCACCCGAAAAAACCCTTGGGGATTTCGCCGTGGCGACGGGGCAGACGATTGCCTGGCCCGTGGATTTGGTCTACCAGGCAGATCGCGTTGTCGTATGGTTCGACGAGGACGGGCAAGCACCGTTCGCGATGCAGGCACAACCCGGGCGGGCCGAGCGCATCCGCCACCATCGCAAGTATGCAGAAGGCAATCTGCGCTGGCACAGTTTTTATTTCCGCGGCCCCAACAATTATCACAACCTGAAGGCGCAGAACCTCGTCGTCTTCTGCCAGATCGCCCAGGGCATCGACGAGTCGACCTGGATGTACCATCTTCGCCGTGGCGACTACTCGCGCTGGTTCCGCCACGCGATCAAGGACAATCATCTCGCCGACGAGGCGGAACGCGTCGAACGTCGTGCCGACCTCGAACCCTGGCAGACGCGGCAGATGATTCAGGAATTGGTGAATGCCCGTTACACGCTGCTGGAATAGCCTCGAAAACAGTCGTTGAACGATTTCCAGAGATACATCAAAAACGATAGATCGCGGCGGCGCCAATGTCCACGGGACATCGGCGAAAAAGCTCGGCCTCACCCTGTCTCGAATTATTCAGGGGCTCCTTGAAGTCTTCCTGTCTTCAGTTCTGATTCGCTAGGTTCGAATCCGGACGCTTTTCTGGAGTGAAATATGGCACGGGTATACACGATCTCGCAGACGCTAAGCGTTACGTCCGAAGCATTTCGATTCATTGCGGCCGACGTCATCGCGCCAACTCGATTATCTCGACGGCGTTCTCTGCGTCAGGTCGCCGGCCTGCGCGGCGGTCGACAGGTAGCTGCCGAGTCCCGGCAGCCGGAAGTCGCGGCTGCCGACGGTGAACATTTCCGCTGCCATCAGAAAAAACCAACCGCCGGCCCAGCTCATGACGCTATTCCACACCAGGCCGTTTGCGGCAAACGGTAATTCGACGTACTTGAGTCGAAACCAGGCACTGCAGCGAAACACCGCCGCCGCTTCACGCAGTTCACCGGGGACGGTGCGGGTCGACTGATAGACCGAGAAGGTCAGGTTCCATACCTGCGAAGTAAAGATCAGCACGACGGCGGCCAGCTCTGACGCCACTGCCGTGGTGAGCAGGACCGACAGCAATAGCAGAACCACCGGCAGAAAGGAAAGGATCGGCACACTCTGCAGCACGTCGAGCAGAGGAATCATGACTTGCTCGGCACGACGGTTGCGCGCAGCGTAATATCCGTAGACGAGACTGAAGACCAGCGACAGTGCGTAGGCCGCGCCCATGCGCGCCAGCGACAAGACGGCGTACCACGGCAGCGCGGCGGCATCGAGCGATATCTCGGGACCGGTAACGATGGCGGGTGCCCGCAGTGCCAGCCGCGTACCGATGTAAAGTGTTCCGGTGAGAGTGACAAGAACCATCACATCGCCGAACGTGAATTGCGTTATCCGTGGTAGTGCCTATCTGGTGTTCAAGAGTTTCCATCAGACTGCTATAGCTCAACACGCCGGTGAGTTGATCGGTCGTGGCTTTCTGATGCCGCCGGGACACTTCTTCGCGCAGTTTATCCAGCTCCTTCTGCAACTCGCCGACCTCGGGCAGACGATAGCCTTCCGCGGTCAGGTACAAGCCCAGGGAAGTGAGTTTCAAAACACAGTCCACGAGAGGCCATGCGGCCTCTGGATCGCCCCCGCATTGAAGCGCAAGGCTATCGACCAGAACTTGCTGCGTGAGGCTGTGCTGCAATTGCAAAATACCCAGGGGAATTCCCGCGCGAGCCCACGCCGCGGCAATGCCTAACCGGTCTTCGAAATACCCGGGAGCATCGAAATTTTGGCCGAAGCCGCGCAAGTGATGAATCCAGGACTGTTTGAAGTATTCGGCGCCAATGTTTCTCTCCACCAGCGAAAAATCCTGGTTGCGGGCGAGCGCGTCCAGGCAGGAATTTACCAAGGTCTCGGCTTTCCCGTCGATGAACTCGCTCCGAAGACGCGCCGCGCGCTTGCCGTGCTCCGCGTCCAATCCCAATAACGAAATGGTTGCCAGGATTCGGGCGCAGTCAAACCCGAACGCGGCGCAGTTAGGTTCGGTTTCAGGGTTCATTATTTTCCAGAAGATTTTCCGCGATGGGGCGCTGCCGGACACTTTCGCGATTTTGGAAGGGCAGGGAAGGCGGACGCGCCCTCTTGCGGCAATGGAATTCCGCTCATCCGACAATCATTACGTCACAAGCGCTGTTGTGCAGGACGTGCCTGACAACGCTGCCCAGCCGGTCGCCGTGCTTCCCCATCACGATGAGGTCGAAATGAAGCTTCTCCGTCCACCTCCGTATCATGGCTGGCGGATAGCCCATTTCAACCACTCGCGAAATGCGGATATCTTCCCTTTCGGTGGCCAGTTTTTCGATTTCCTGAGTGGCGCGGTCGTAGAATTCGGAATAGTAGCGCTTGATTTTCTTGTCAGTCGCGCCGAACTGTTGGAGGTGCTCATGATTCGGAACCTGAAATGCATGCAACAGGCTGGTCATTGCGTTCGGCGCCAGCTCGAACGCCTTGCGGACCACGGTGGCTGAGCACTCTGAAAAATCAACCGGCACACCGATTCTGGCGTATGGAGCAGCGGCTTTTTGCTTGGCGATCAAAACCGGGCGCCTTCCTCTGGCGAGGACATTCTCCGCAGTGGTGCCGACAAACAGCTCGTGAGCCAAATGTTCTCCGTGGCTTCCAAGAACGATCAGATCGGCATCGCAGGCCTCCGCCGCTTCGATAATGCCGGCCTCGACTTCGGCTATCTTGACGCGGGGCTGAATCGCGATGGGCCACTCGGGCTCCACCTGATCGATAAAATGGTAAAGCTGCGCAGACAATGAATTGGCGAGCTTCTCTTCGACAACATGCCGGGGGTCAGGCAGAAAATCGCAGAGAGCGTCCACCGACGCCGGGGTAATTACATGAAGGACTTCGAGCACCGCCCGATGTTCGGTTGCCAGCAGCACCGCCCGGTCGAGCGCCCGTTCCGCATGTTGGGAGAAGTCTGTCGCGACCAAAATTTGCTTCATTCTTTGACTACTCCTCCCCTCACGCCGAAATTCCGTAGATCGCGAGACATCTGCCAGCGAGACACCTGCCAGACGGACAGGACAAGTATAGTATGAGTACCGCAAATCCGGCAACCCGCAGACTTGCCCATGCAGACTTGCCCATGTCTGTGCAGGAAATATGCACAAACCAGCAAGGCGCAGCTTGAGTTCAATTTCGGATGCCCTCCCAAATTCAACAATACTGGCCGGCAGCATGGCCTGAGGCCCATGCCCACTGAAAATTGAAGCCGCCCAGCTGCCCGGTGACATCCACCACCTCGCCGATGAAATACAGGCCGGGCATGTCATTGGCCTGCATGGACTTGGACGACAGGGCATGCGTGTCGATCCCCCCGCAGGTGACTTCCGCTTTCGCATAGCCCAGTGTTCCGGCCGGCGTGATCTGCCAGCCGTGCAACTTTCCTGCAAACGCGGCCAAGGCCTGTTCGGAATACTGGTTGAGCGGCTTGTTCTCCGCCGACTGCCCGCACCACACATCGGCGAATCGCCTGGGCAAATACTGCGCAAGAAAATTGCTCAGTAACATGCGGCTACCGCGCTGCTGCGTGAACAGCGCACGCATGTCGTGATCAGGCAGCAGGTTGATCGAGAGCGGCTGGCCGTGCTCCCAATACGAGGAGATTTGCAGGATGGCGGGGCCGCTCAGGCCGCGATGGGTGAACAGCAGGCTTTCCCGAAACGAATGCTTTTCGTAACTCACGATCGCTTCCAGCGAGACACCTGCCAATTCGGAATAGGCTGACCACTCTTCGGGATGGAAACTCAGCGGCACCAGCCCCGGCTTGAGTTTGGTCACGGAGATGCCGAATTGCTGCGCGATGCGATAACCGAATGGCGTCGCGCCGATTTTGGGGATGGACAGGCCGCCCGTTGCGACGACCAGCGATTGGGCCTTGAATCCGCCACGACTGGTGGCAACATGGAAAGCTTCGTCATGATCTACCCTGTCAATGCTGCAGGGCATCATCCATTTCACTCCGGCCGCATCACATTCGCTCTTCAACATTCCGATAATCGCTTCCGAGCCTTCATCGCAGAACAATTGCCCGAGCGTCTTTTCGTGGTAGCCGATGCCGTGCTTGTCGAGCATGGCGATGAAATGTTGCGGGGTAAAGCGCGCCAGTGCAGAGCGGCAGAAGTGCGGATTATGCGAAATGTAGTTTTCCGGTTTGGCATTCAGGTTGGTGAAATTGCAGCGCCCTCCGCCCGAGATGCGGATTTTTTCCGCCAGCTTTGCGGAATGATCGAGCAACAGCACGGAACGGCCACGGCGCGCTGCTTCGATGGCGCACATCATGCCCGCCGCCCCAGCGCCGATAATCAGCACATCTACCGTATCAGCCATTGCGCGCATGTAGCGACGCACACCAGCAAAGCTGCACGATCAAAGATCTGCCGGCTGGCCCCGACACTATGCCTGTAATTCCAGCTGTGTCCACAGACACGCGCCTTTGCTGGCCTTGTCGATGGCAGCCAACTGTTGCGCGTGTTGCGCCAGTTCTTCTTCCGTTGCAAGCAGCACGCGCACCGGCAGGCGCAGCGCATCTCCGGACAGGGAAGCAGCCTGCTCTTCCTGTTCGTCGCTCCCGTCCCCCAGCAAACTCTCCTGCCCGCGTGTCATCGCCAAATACACCTCGGCCAACAACTCGGTATCCAGCAAAGCGCCATGCAGCGTGCGGTGGGAATTGTCGATCTGGTAGCGGTCGCATAACGCATCCAGGTTGTTTTTCTTCCCCGGATGCAAATCCTTGGCCAGCTTCAGCGTGTCGATGACACTGGGGCAATGGTTGCGCAACAGAGGCAGCCCGGCCAGTTCCAGCTCCTTGTTGAGAAAGCCGACATCGAACGGCGCATTATGAATGATGAGTTCCGCACCGCCGATGAACTCGAGCAGTGCGGATGCGATATCCGCAAACTTCGGCTCGTCCCGCAGACGCTCCAGAGTCAGGCCGTGCACCTCCGCTGCTCCGGCCTCGATCTCGCGCTCCGGATTGAGATAACGGTGGAAGCGCCGCTCGGAAACCTTGCGGTTGCTCAACTCGATGGCGGCCAGTTCCACGATGCGATGCCCCTGTTTCGGGTCCAACCCGGTGGTTTCGGTATCCAGTACGACCTGCCTCATGCCTGCTCCCCGCTTGATAGTTGTTCAATGCCGCGATTGGCCAACTGATCGGCGCGCTCGTTGCCATCATGCCCGGCATGTCCTTTTACCCATACCCATTGCACATGATGCTTGCTTGCCAGTTCGTCCAGCCTGCGCCACAAATCCTCGTTTTTCACTGGCTTCTTGTCAGCAGTCTTCCAGCCGCGCTGTTTCCAGTTGTGCACCCATATGCTGATGCCCTGCTGCACATATTTCGAATCGGTATGCAGAACCACGCGGCACGGGCGCTTCAGCGCCTCGAGTGCACGAATTGCACCCATCAGCTCCATGCGGTTGTTGGTGGTTTGCGGCTCGCCGCCACACAGCTCGCGCTCCTTGCCCATGGTCTGCAGCAGCGCGCCCCATCCCCCCACGCCGGGATTGCCCTTGCAGGCCCCGTCGGTGAAAATTTCCACGACGTCTGCACTCATTGTCTTGTCTGAACTCATTTGGATTCCGTCTTCCTGCGCTGCGACACTTCCCGGTTCAACTTGGGCGCTGCCGGCAACAGTTTGCCCACCAGACCCTGGGTCCACTGCGGCTTGATCAGGCGCATGCCCGGCACACGTTTGATCGCCTGCACAAAATATACTCCACCACACACCGCCCACCAGCGTTTTCCCTCCGGCTCCATGAAGTGCAGGCGATTGAGCCAGCCTGGATTGGTCAGCGGTGGCGCATAACAGGCAAAGCCCGCCCCGGCCACTTCAAAGCCAAGCAGAGCCAGCCAATCCTTCAGGCGCGGTAAATTGATAAAGTTACCGCGCCACGGATAGCCCGTCCGTGAACCCAGCCTGCGGCGCACCCCCCACAGGCTGCGCGGGTTGAAACCGCTAATGATGATGGTACCCTCCGGCCTTAGCACACGTTCGACCTCGCGCAGAATCTGGTGCGGATGCTCGTTAAATTCCAGTACATGCGGCATTACCACCAAATCGAGGCTGGATGAGTCGAATGGCAATTCATCCATGATCAGCCTGACCATCTCATACCGGCCCGGATTCTCACCCGCAACCAGCGGCTCGCCCCCATTGCGCACCAGCAACCCTGCCTTGTTTCCCGCCACGGTGCGCAGCGGCATGCGGCTGGCGCGCAGGAACTCATATTCCGTCAGCCCAAGTTGTACGGCATTGAAGCCAAAAATATCTGCCACACTGTTGTCGAAAAAGGCCTGCTCGCGCGCCAGCAGATATTGTCCCTGCGGCGTAGCAAACCAGTCGTTCAGTGTATCAGCGGTTGACATAGGACCTGTTTCACTCAAATATGAACCAACCAAAAACAAACTCTCATCATGTTAAATATTATTCCCATCCCTGCCTTCAAGGACAACTACATCTGGCTGCTGCACAATCAGCGGCACGCGGTGGCCGTCGATCCGGGCGACGCAGCACCGCTGCGAGCCTGGCTCGATGCTCACAACATCAGGCTCGCCGCCATCCTGTGTACCCATCACCATGCCGACCACAGCGGCGGCATCTGCGAACTGGCAGAAGTATACAACGTACCGGCATGCGGGCCTCGCCATGAAGATATTCCCTGCGTCAGCCATGCGGTCGGCGAAGGCGACGTGATCCAGGTCAAGGAACTGGACATCATGCTCGACGTGATCGACATCCCCGGCCATACGCGCGGCCACGTGGCCTACCTGTTCTCCCTGCCGGGCATGGATGGGGTATTTTGTGGCGACACCCTGTTCGGCTGCGGTTGCGGCAGGCTGTTTGAAGGAACGCCGGTGCAACTGCTGCACTCGCTGCAACGGCTGGCGCACCTGCCGGACAATACTCAGGTCTATTGCGCCCATGAATATACCGAAGCCAATATCCGTTTCGCCTTGGCCTGCGAACCCGGCAATCCGCAACTCGCACAACGCCAGGCGGATGCGCACGCGCTGCGTGCGGGCGGCCGCCCCACTCTCCCTTCGGCCATCGGGCTGGAAAAAGCCACCAATCCTTTTCTGCGCTGCACTCAGCCGGCGATTGTGCAGGCGGCACAGCGCCACGGTGCTGCCAAGTCATCTGATGAACTGGCTGTGTTTACGGCATTGCGCGAATGGAAGAATCATTTTGGCTGATTAAAACTCACGATAAGTTTCTAAAGAATGTTGACTTAAAATGGATATTAATGATAATTATTCTCATTAATATCCACGTTTTTACTTTACAAGGAGTGGCAACATGATTACCAGAATCCGTTTCACCACTTTTTTTTTCGCCCCTCTGGCCTTGTGTGCAGTATTTTCCGCCCCGCTCCAGGCCGAAGAGCTGGTGGTCTACACCGCCCGCAACGAGCAGCTGATCAAGCCGCTGTTTGATGCTTACACCAAGGAGACCGGGGTCAAGATCACCTTCGTCACCGACAAGGAGGGAGCGCTGATGCAGCGGCTCAAGTCCGAGGGACGCAACACGCCGGCTGATATGCTGATCACCGTGGATGCGGGCAATCTCTGGCAGGCGGCACAGGAAGGATTGCTTAAGCCGGTGAAATCCGAGGTGGTGGAGAAGAATATCCCGGCCCATCTGCGCGATCCTAATAATCAGTGGTTCGGCCTCTCGGTGCGGGCACGCACCCTTTTCTACAATACCCAGAAGCTTAAACCGGCCGATCTCAAGGGTTACGAAGATCTGGCGGACCCAAAATGGAAGGGGCGTCTCTGCCTGCGCACTTCGAAGAAGGTCTATAACCAGTCGCTGGTGGCGATGATGATTGCCGAACATGGCGCAGTGAAGGCCGAACAGATCGTGCGCGGCTGGGTCGACAACCTCGCCACGCAACCCTTTCCCGACGACACCAAGATGATGGAGGCCGTGGCAGCCGGCCAGTGTGATGTCGGTATTGCCAACACCTACTACTACGGACGTCTGATGGAGAAGAGCCCCAAGCTGCCGCTGGGGATATTCTGGGCCAACCAGGAGGGAAGCGGCGTGCATGTGAATATCTCTGGTGCCGGTGTCACGAAGTTTGCCAAGCATGAGAAGGAGGCGGTGAAGCTGTTGGAGTGGCTCTCTTCCGGCAAGGCTCAGAACCTTTTTGCCGACGTCAATCTTGAGTTTCCTGCCAATCCGCAGATCAAACCTGACGCCACAGTGGCAGCCTGGGGAACATTCAAAGGCAACAGCATCAATGTCGTCAAGGCTGGCGAGTTACAGGTGGAGGCTGTCAAGCTGATGGATCGGGCGGGGTATAAATAGGGATGTCTGTTGTTAATGTAGCAGATGAAGGACTAACCCCTCCCCGGCCCTCCCCTTGTCAGGGGAGGGAGACTCGTTTCCCCCCTGACAAGGAGGGATCAAGGGGGGTTGATGGACGTTAGCACCACTCCAATCGCCTCCTCCTCCGGAGCCGGGCGGCTTTCTGTTTTACGAACCCTCGGCCCGTGGCGACTGGTGGCGCTGCTGATCACACTGCTGGTGCTGGTGCCGATCTCGGTCGTACTCTCATCCCTCCTCAACCCCGAGCCGGAAATCTGGAACCATTTGGTCGAGAATGTGCTGGCTGATCTGGCCATCAACACCCTCTGGCTTATTGCAGGTGTGGCAAGCGGAACTCTGGTGCTGGGCGTATCACTGGCGTGGCTCACCGCGGTCTGCCAGTTTCCGGGGCGGCGTCTCTTTGCCTGGGCGCTGCTGCTGCCGCTGGCGGTGCCTGCCTACGTCACCGCCTTTGTTGCGGTGGGCCTGCTCGACTTCACCGGGCCGCTGCAAACCTGGTGGCGCGCCGAGTTTGGCCTTGAGCAATTTCCCGAGATCCGTTCACGCGGCGGCGTGATTGCGGTGATGATCCTGGCCTTCTACCCCTATGTCTACCTCATCGCGCGCAACGCCTTTCAGACGCAGGGACAGCGTGCCATGGAAGCGGCGCAGTCGCTGGGGCTGAACCGCTGGGGTGGTTTCTGGCGTGTCTCGCTGCCAATGGCGCGCCCATGGATAGTGGGCGGGGTGATGCTGGTCGTGATGGAGTGTCTTGCCGATTTCGGCACCGTGGCAGTCTTCAACTACGACACGTTCACCAGCGGGATATACAAGGCATGGTACAGCCTCTTCTCCCTGCCTGCCGCTTCGCAACTGGCTTCGCTGCTGGTGATTATTGTCTTTGCGATTCTGCTGCTCGAACAGCAGGCGCGGGCGCGCATGAGCTACACGCAGATCGGCCGTGGCGCGGCACAACAGCAGCGGATACAGCTGCACGGCTGGCGCGGCTGGCTCGTCACGCTCTATGCGAGCGTGATCCTGCTCATCGCCTTTATTGTTCCAGTAATGCAACTTCTGTTGTGGACGATGGAGTACGCCCTCAATGATCTTGACGCGCGCTATTTCCAATTCCTCTGGCACTCACTGCTGCTCGCCACGCTGACCGCTGTTGCAGTCGGGATGACAGCGCTGGTGCTCGCCTATGCCGGGCGCCGTCACCGTGACCTGCCGACCCGCGTCCTGATCCGCGTCTCCACCATGGGCTACGCACTGCCCGGTCCTGTGCTGGCTGTGGGCACCTTCATCCCCATCGCGTGGTTCGACAACCTGCTCATCGACACCGCGCAGCAGTGGTTCAATCTCGAGATCAGCCAGCTGTTGCAGGGAACACTGATCACCATGCTGCTGGCGCTGATCGTGCGCTTTCAGGCGGTCGGTTTCAGCTCTATCGACGGCCACATGCAGCGCATCACCACCAGTGTCGATGATGCTGCACGCAGCCTCGGATGCAGCGGCCTCAACCTGCTGCGGCGCATCCACCTGCCGATCCTCAGCGGCGGCATCTTCACCGGCATGATGCTGGTCTTTGTCGATGTGATGAAGGAGATGCCCATCACCCTGATGACGCGCCCCTTCGGCTGGGATACGCTGGCGGTGCGCATCTTCGAACTTACCTCCGAAGGCGAGTGGCAGCGCGCCGCCCTGCCCGCCATTGCCATTGTCATCGCCGGGCTGTTACCTACGCTATTGTTGACTCGACATGCAGAACGATAAGCCGATCCTCATCCTCAACAACATCAGCCAACGCTACGGCAGCAACACCGTCGTCGATGGTCTCTCGCTCACCCTTGAACGTGGTCGCATCGGCTGCCTGCTCGGCCCCAGCGGTTGCGGCAAGACCACGGTGCTGCGCTGCATCGCCGGGTTTGAAAAAATAAGAGCGGGTGACATCAGACTCGATGATGAGGTCGTCAGCACTGCGCAGCTCCATGTGCCGCCGGAGAAGCGCCGCATCGGCATGGTATTTCAGGATTACGCCCTGTTTCCCCACCTGACAGCGCAACAAAACATCGGCTTTGGCTTGCATAAACTCAGTCGCAGTGACCGTCAGCAGCGCCAGGATGAACTGCTGACCCTGATCGGTCTGAATGATGCGGGCAAGCTCTATCCCCACCAACTCTCCGGCGGCCAGCAGCAGCGCATCGCCCTCGCCCGCGCCTTGGCGCCAAGGCCAAAACTGCTGCTGCTCGATGAACCCTTCTCAAACCTTGATATCTCGCTGCGCGAGCGGCTCTGCAATGATGTGCGCGAGATCATCAAGCGCGAAGGGACCACGGCATTGATGGTGACGCATGATCAGCACGAAGCCTTTGCCGTCGCCGACGATATCGCCATCATGCATCACGGCGTCATTCAACAGTGGGACAGCGCCTATAACCTGTACCACCGCCCCGCCAACCGCTTCGTCGCCGACTTCATCGGCAAAGGCGTCTTTGTGCAAGGTGTGGTGCTGGAGGGAAGCCGTGTCGAAACCGAACTCGGGGTGCTCGAAGGTGAACTTCACGCCCCCTGCGCCCGTGGCTGTGTGGTCGATGTTCTGCTGCGCCCCGACGATATTGTGCATGACGACGCCAGCCCGCAGACCGCAGTGGTCATCGGCAAGGCGTTCCAGGGGGCCGACATCCTCTACACCCTGCGACTCCCCAGCAGCATGCAGGTGCTGGCACTGGTCCCCAGCCACCATAATCACGCCATCGGCCAGGCCATCGGCATTCGTCTCGCCACTGACCATGTGATTGCATTCAATCCGGAAGTAGTGGAGTAGATGCTCTCTACAGCCGACAAAATTCAGCTTGCTTTCCTTTCACATCTGCATATAATGCGCGCCTCGCTGCGATGATCGTGCAGCGTTGGTTCATCGTTTCCTGACCTCTGGCGTCCCCAGCTCAAAGCAACAACACTGGAACGCGTCTTGCTCTTACCGGTTAGCGACGATGTTTTATGCGCCGGTAGAGTCTATATCCCTACTGAATTTTATTGTGTGGCTATACGCCACGCATGCGCCTTGTTTAAATTATTAAGGAATACTCGTGTCTATTGAAAACACAGCTACACCTATTGAAGTCATGACCTTTGCAAAACTGGGGCTGAATCCCCTGATTCTCAAGGCCGTTGAAGAAGCCGGCTATACCGTACCTTCGCCGATCCAGGCACAGGCAATTCCTGAAGTCATGGCCGGCCACGATCTGATGGCATCCGCCCAGACCGGTACCGGCAAGACCGCAGCTTTCATCCTGCCCGCGCTTAACCGCATCGCAGAACCTTCCGCTATCCGCAGCAAAGGCCCGCGCGTACTCGTGCTGACCCCGACGCGCGAACTGGCACAACAGGTTTCCGACGCCGCCACCAAGTACGGCAAGAACATGCGCCTGAAAGTGGTGAGCATCCTGGGCGGCATGCCCTACCCGCTGCAAAACAAGCTGCTGTCAAATCCTGTGGATATCCTGGTGGCAACACCTGGCCGTCTGATTGACCACATCGAACGCGGCCGCATCGACTTCTCGCGCCTGGAAATGCTGGTGCTGGACGAAGCCGACCGCATGCTGGACATGGGCTTCATCGACGACGTGGAACGCATTGCTGCCGCCACGCCTGCCACACGCCAGACACTGCTGTTCTCGGCCACGCTGGACGGCATGATCGGCAACCTGGCCAAGCGTCTGCTCAAGGACCCCAAGCGCATCAGCGTTGCAGCAACACAAGCGCGCCACGAAAATATCGAACAGCGCCTGATGTATGTAGACGACATGGCACACAAGAATCGTTTGCTGGACCACCTGCTGAACGACAAGGAACTCAACCAAGCCTTGGTTTTCACCGCCACCAAGCGCGATGCCGATGCACTGGCCGACAACCTGCTGGCACAAGGCCACTCTGCCGCAGCACTGCATGGCGACATGAACCAGCGCGAGCGCAACCGAACGCTGCTCAACCTTCGCCGCGGTCAAGTGCGCATTCTGGTCGCTACCGACGTGGCCGCTCGTGGCATTGACGTCGCAGGCATTTCCCACGTGATCAACTTTGACTTGCCCAAGGCTGCCGAAGACTACGTGCACCGTATCGGCCGCACCGGGCGCGGTGGCGCTTCCGGCATCGCCGTATCGTTTGCCTCCAACCGCGATGCAGTGAACCTGCACAAGATCGAGCGCTACACCGGCCAGAGCATCGTCGCCCACACCGTTGCCGGCCTGGAGCCCAAGTTCAAGCCGCGTCCACAACCTGCCGGCTCGCGCGGCAAACCAGGCGGCTTCGGGCGCCACACTGCTCCAGACAGCCGCCACGGCCACCCGGACGGCGCACGCCGCGAAGGACATTCGCACAACCGTTTCAGCAACAATGCGCCACGCTATGGTGCCGGCAATACCGGCACCGCCGCGGGACAAGCACGTTTCGGCGACAACGCACAACGCCGCAATGGCAACACCGGTAATACCGCAGGCGGCCAGCGCCGCCAAGGCACCAGCTTTTCACTGGGGCGCGGCCATAACGGCAATACCAACGGCAACCGTTAAGGGAAATTCGCGTAGCAATTCCTTGTCCCCCTCTCCCGCTCGCGGGAGAGGGCTGGGGAGAGGGAAGCAAGTTTTTCGCTGACGAACAAAAAAGCACGCTTCGGCGTGCTTTTTTGTTTATGTTCTCCCGCATTACTTGGACGGGTATTTGACCCCTCACAAAACAGATGGGGTCAATGGCCGTAACATTCTAGAAGGAGATATTCGGATTCTCAATTGGAACTTTTGGCCGATCCCGTCCCGCTGTGGGCATGTAATTCCTCCAACCCGCATGCCCTTTTCTTCACCCGGTATGCCGTGCAAATGTTGTGCTGCCAGCCGCTATCCACTATGCTTAGCGCCGCTTACATCCAATCATTGAATTATGTCCATCAGCATCAAAACCCCGCAGGAAATCGAAAAAATGCGCGTTGCCGGCCGCCTAGCCAGCGAAGTGCTCGACTACATCGCCCCCTTTGTGCAGGCTGGCGTCACCACCGGTGAGATCGACAAACTGTGCCATGATTACATGGTGGATGTGCAGCAATGCATTCCGGCCCCGCTCAACTACGCGCCGCATGGGCATGCGCCCTACCCCAAGTCGATCTGCACCTCGATCAACCATCAGGTGTGCCACGGCGTGCCGGGCGACAAGAAGCTCAAGAATGGCGATATCCTCAATATCGACATCACCACCATCAAGAACGGTTACCACGGTGATACCAGCCGCATGTTCTATATCGGCGAACCTTCCATTCAGGCACGGCGCTTGTGCGAAGCTACCTATCAGGCGATGTGGCGCGGCATCCGTGCCGTGAAGGCCGGCGCGCATCTGGGCGACATCGGTCACGCCATTCAGAGCTACGTTGAAGCGCTCGGCTACAGCGTGGTACGCGAATTCTGCGGCCACGGCATAGGAAGCAAATTTCACGAAGAGCCGCAGGTGCTGCACTATGGCAGGCCGGGTACCGGAATTAGACTGGAAGCCGGGATGATTTTCACCATCGAGCCGATGATCAACGCAGGCAAGGCCGGCATCAGGCAACTCGGCGATGGCTGGACCATCGTGACCAAGGATCACAGTTTGTCTGCACAGTGGGAGCACACGGTGCTGATCACTGAAACCGGCTTTGAGGTGATGACTCTTTCTGCCGGTTCTCCGCCTCCCCCCGCCTAAAAATCGCCGTGCAAAGCATTGCCGAAATCCGCCAGAGCCTGCGTACGGCGCGGTTGTCGCTGCAACAGGATTACGAGCACCATCCCCACCCTGCCCGCCTGCTGCGCGGGCATGCAAGGCTGGTAGACGAGCATCTGCGCGCTGTGTGGCGGACGCTTGCGATACCATCCGAGCTGGCGCTGGTCGCGGTAGGCGGCTATGGGCGCGAGGATCTGTTTCCAAAATCCGACATCGACCTGCTGATCCTGTTGCCGCAACAGCCAGACGACGCTTTGCAGCAGCGCTTGCAGGAACTGGTCGGCGTGTTGTGGGACATTGGCCTCGAAGTCGGCCACAGCATGCGCACCGTGGACGAATGCGTGACCGAGTCTTCGGATGTTACGGTGCAGACCAATCTGCTCGAGGCGCGCCTGATCGGCGGCAATGCAGCGCTTTTTGAGGAAATGCGCGAGGCGCTGGCCAGTCACCTGAACATCCGGGATTTCTACCTCGCCAAGCAGAAGGAACAAGAGCAGCGTCATGCGCGCTTTGTTGATACCGACTACAACCTCGAACCCAATCTAAAGGAAAGCCCCGGCGGCTTGCGCGATTTGCAGACTGTGCTGTGGATCAGCCGTGCCAGCGGCTTTGGCTGCACCTGGCAAAGAATTTCCAGGGCAGGACTGATTACGCCGCAGGAAGCGCGCGCGATTACCCGCCACGAATCGCTGCTGCAAACCCTGCGTATCCGCCTGCATTATCTGGTCGGGCGGCGTGAAGACCGTCTGCTGTTCGATTACCAGACCGCCCTGGCGGAACAGATGCATATTGCCGCGACAGCGACGCGCCGTTCCAGCGAACACCTGATGCAGCGCTACTACCGCACCAAGCAGGCGGTGCGGCAGCTCAATGACGTGCTGTTGCAGAACCTGCGCACCCGCATATTTCCGGAAGCCGGCACATCCTATCCGATCAACGAACGCTTCGTGGCGCGCGACAACTTTCTGGAGGCGCGCGACGAAATGCTGTTCGAGCGCGAGCCGTCGGCGATCCTGGAAAGTTTTTTGCTGCTGCAACAGCATCCGCGCCTGAGCGGATTTTCCGCCTCCACCTTGCGTGCGCTGTGGCGTGCGCGCCATAAAATGGATGCCGCATTTCGGCGCGATCCAGACAACCGCGCGCTGTTCATGGCCATTATGCGCGCCCCGCAGGGCCTCACCCATGCGCTGCGGCGCATGAACCAGAACGACATCCTGGGGCGTTATCTGCCTGCCTTCGGGCGCATCGTCGGACAGATGCAGCATGACCTGTTCCATGTTTATACCGTGGACGAACACATCCTGATGGTGGTGCGCAACCTGCGCCGCATTACACTGGCCGAGCACGCACACGAACAACCGCTGTCCAGCAAGCTGATCAAGGACTTCGCTCGCCCCGAGGTGCTCCACATCGCCGGGCTGTTTCACGACATCGCCAAGGGGCGCGGGGGCGACCATTCGCTGAAGGGGCGGGTGGATGCAGCGCGCTTCTGCAGGCAGCATGGTCTGACGCATGAAGACACCGAACTGGTGGTGTGGCTGGTGGAGCACCACCTTTTCATGTCCGCGACTGCACAGAAGCAGGATTTGTCGGACCAGGACGTCATTGCCGCCTTTGCAGCAAAGATTCCGAATGACCGCTACCTTGTTGCGCTATACCTGCTCACGGTCGCGGATATCCGCGGCACCAGCCCAAAAGTGTGGAATGCATGGAAGGGCAAGCTGCTCGAAGACCTATTCTGGGCCACGCGGCGCTACATGGCAGACGGCAAGATCGCCGATCATGTGGGAGAAATCCGCACCGGCACGCAAAAAATCCTGAACCTGTATGCGATAGCACCGGAGGCTTATGAAATGTTGTGGGCGCAGTTCGATGCGGAATATTTCCTGCGCCACGAGCCGGACGAAATTGCCTGGCACACGCGCTTGCTGGCACACCGCGTAAACAGCGACGTGCCTGTCGTCAAGGCGCGCCTGAGCCGCATCGGGGAAGGCCTGCAAGTGATGGTGTATGGCCCGGACCAGCCTTTCTTGTTTGCGCGCATTTGCGGTTTTTTTGAACGGCTGCACTACAACATCATGGAAGCCAAGATCCATACCACTCAGCATGGCTATGCACTGGACAGTTTTATGGTGATGGATGCGGGAAAAAGCGAGACAAACTACCGCGACGTGATGAACTACATCGAGTATGAACTGGCACAGCAGCTGTCGGGCGCAAAGCCCCTGTCCGCCCCGCTTGCCGGCAAGATGAGCCGCCAGCTCAAGCACTTTCCCATCACGCCTGAAGTTGGCATCGCACCGGACGAAAAAGGCAGGTATGTGCTTTCCATCATTGCCGGCGACCGTCCCGGCTTGCTGGCGCGCATCGCGCATGTGCTGGCGCATAACAGCATTCACCTGCTCAGTGCCAGGATCAACACGCTGGGCGCACGCGCCGAGGACACCTTCCACATAACCGGTGCGGCACTTGCCCAGCCACAAGCCGTTGCGGCGTTGCGCGAGGAATTACTGCAGCGGATTTCCTAGTTTTGCACCGGGTGTGCCTGCAACTGGGTAGACAGCTTCAGCCCCTGCATCGCAACCTGCTCCAGATCCGCAGATACAAGCTGATTACCCTGCATCATGCCGTCTGCGACATGTGCTGCTTGAATCTTGCCTATGGAGGGTTCTGTATGGTTCAGTACCAGAGGCGACAGCGCTGCCACGCTAACCACCAGCGATGCGACCAGTGCGCCCTGGAACACCTTGCCGCGCTTCTCCACTTTGCGCAACTGGCTCATAAGACGCAGCGCCTCCAGTTCCGCATTGGCCTTGCTGGCATCGTCGCGCATGCTGGCCGCCATGCGCTTGTTGAATTCTTCCTCTGCCTGCGATGCCAAGGCAGCCTGCTGCTGCGCCTTCATCTTTTCTTCCGCCGCCAGACGGGCGTTGCGCTCCGCCAGTTCAAGGTTTTTTGCTGAAACAGCAGCTTGCTCTTCTGCGGCGATGCGTGCCTCTATTTCCATCACGGCATGCTGCTCTGCATCCAGACGCGCTTGCTGAATATCGCGCAATTCGATTTCAGAATCATAATTGGCTTTTGTGCTTTCAAGGCGTTGCCGCTCGATGCGCTGATTCCCCTCGGCTAATAGCCTGGACTCTTGCGCAACGACCAGACGCTGGCGCACCAGTTCCATGGCCTGATCCTCGGCCTGCAGCTTTTCCGCCTCGGCTTGGGCAACCCGTGCCTCGGCCTCGGCATACAATTGGGCCGCAGCAACCTCTCTGGCACGCGCTTCCTCGTTGATGCGCTCGATCTCAGCCATGGCCCGCTGTGCTGCCTGTGCGCTTGCTTCGGCCAATTGCTTCGCTTCGTGTTCGGCAGCCAGGCGCTGACATGCCAGCTCCGTGGCATGCTGTTCGGCTTGCAGTTTTTCCGCTTCGACCTGTGCGGCTTGCGCTTCGGCATCGGCATGCAGCTTGGCTGCAGCGATCGCTTCTTCCGCCAACCTCAGCGTGGCCGCCGCAGCCTCGCGGGCGCGCGCCTCCATGGCAATGCGCTCGTTTTCGGCTGATATCGCCTGTTGTTCAGCAGCCTTGCGCATTTCGATTTCAGCGATGCCGCGCTCTGCTGCCTGTGCACTTGCTTCGGCCAATTGCTTCGCTTCCTGTTCGGCAGCCAGACGCTGGCGCGCCAGCTCCGTGGCATGCTGTTCGGCTTGCAGTTTCTCCGCTTCAACCTGTGCGGCTTGCGCTTCGGTATCGGCATGCAGCCTGGCTGCAGCAGTCGCTTCTTGCGTAATCCTCAGGGTAGCTTCCGCCACCTCGCGGGCGCGCGCTTCCATCGCAACACGTTCATTCTCGGCTTCTATCGCCTGTTGTTCTGCTGCCTTGCGTGCTTCGAATTCGGCGATGGCACGTTGCGCTGCCTGTGCGCTTTCATTGGCCAATTGCTTGGCTTGTTGCTCGACAGACAGACGCTGACGCGCCAGCTCCGTGGCACGCTGTTCGGCTTG
>JAUQWW010000096.1 GCA_030834965.1 Gallionellaceae bacterium
ACTTGCATAACGTTCTTTGCCAAATCAATGCCAATTGTCGTAATCTTCATTTTGGTCGCCTCTCCTCGTTTGTGGAAATTCCTATTCCCACTCTGGCACTCTGATGCCGCTGGGGGAAGGGGCGACCATTCCATTAGATCAGCGCACATGAAAACCATTTAATGCGAAAGATTGCCGACCTTCTCTACATTTCTCATGGAGACTATATTGCGGCCAAAATGCGCGCCAAGCCTGCCGACCTGAAATGACGCAGCCTGGATTTCGGTCCCACGCTAGAATGCGCCATCCTGCGGCCAGTCGCCGAACTTTCAGAGTCACCTCATGAATGAAGAACGTTTAATAAACATCGAAGCAAAAATCACCTTCCAGGAAGACCTGATCGAAGAGCTGAACAAAGCGGTTTATCAGCAGCAACAAAAGCTGGACCGCCTTGAAGCGATTTGCGAATCGCTCGCAAGGCACATCCAATCGCTGGCTGAAGCAAGGAATGAGGGAATGCCGGCGAACGAAAGGCCGCCTCATTATTAGCCTCCAGTCCCGCCGCCAGAATCACCACCCGCATCACAAAACGAATAATTATGGGCTTGCACGATTACTGTGGCGGAACGAATTCCCCCAATAGCCGAAAACAAAACACAAAACGGCCATCGTCAAAATCAACCGCCAGCGCGCCGCCCCTGTTCATCGCGTAGTCCCAAAACCCCTTCGTTGTGCAGCCTTCGTGACACTCGCTGACATGCGCAGGCGACTCCAGATCACGTTCGCGGTCATACCAGGAAAGCAGCATGTTTTCGCCGAGCAGCTCATCAGCGGCCGCTGAAGCGCGCTTCATGGCAACATCAAAGTCGAGTGCTGTTCCGGTTGAAGCAATGCGGTGTATCTTCATGAAGGCGCCTCAGGAAAAATTTGGCAAGCTTGTGGAGTTTTCTGTCAGGGTGTAGCAGCCACTCATGGCAGCCCTTCAAGAATCCGTAGTCTGTCCCAGATTACATTTATTCCAGAACACGCTGGATTTCTTCCTCCAGAGACTGCCCCGCATACCTAAAAGGTGCAGCGGCTGCCGCTATCCAGTCAATCCAACCGGATAGCCGTGTCGAAGCGCCAGGTCCGGCGAACTTCGACCACATCGAACTCGCGGGCCAGTCCCGGCGGGAACGCCTGGTAGGGTACATGACTTTGCACGATGCGCCGTATCGCTTCATCGACTTCTGCCACGCCACTGGAAAGAACGAAGGTTACTGACTCCACGGAACCGTCACTTCTAATCGCCACCGTCACCATCGGATCAGTGTGAGGCCGCTTCGCTACTTCGCGGACCGTATCGGCAGGCGTGTTGAACTGGATCTTCCGTGCCCACGCCTCCGTGTACCGGACGAGTTCGACATTGGCGTCGGTACGCCCCCATAGTCTGGCCCGGCGTGCAGTGCTCAACGAATAAGGCAGCTTGGCGGGCGGGCGAGCGGCAGTCTCGGCTGCCTTACGCCGGGCGGCTTCCTCATTGAGCTGCCGTCCTATTGCCCGAAGCCGCGCTTCCCGTCTTGCTTCCTCCTCTTGTTGCTCCGCCAACGCGCGCGCGGCCTCTTGCTGTGCCGCTGCCTGTCGTGCGGCTTCCTGGCGTTCAGCCTCAACGCGAGCTGCTTCCTGGCGCTCGGCCTCAACCCGCGCCGCCTCCGTCTGTGCCGCCGCTAATCGTGCGGCTTCCCGGCGTTCATCCTCCAATCGGGCAGCCTCAACGCGAGCCGCTTCCTGCCGCTGCGCCTCCAACTTTTCCGCCGCCAGTCGCGCGGCTTCCAGGCGTATAGCCTCCAATCGGGCAGCATCAACGCGCACTGCCAGCTGACGAGCGAACTCCTGACGCTGTGCCTCCATCTGTGCCGCCGCCAGTCGCGCGGCTTCCAGGCGTATCGCCTCCAATCGGGCAGCCTCGACGCGCACTGCCAGCTGACGAGCGATCTCCTGACGTTGTGCCTCCATCTGTGCCGCCGCCAGTCGCGCGGCTTCCTGGCGTATAGCCTCCAGTTGCGCAGCCTCAACGCGGGCTGCTTCCTGACGAGCAACCTCCTGACGCTGCGCCTCCATCTGTGCGGCTGCCAGTCGCGCGGCTTCCCGGCGTTCAGCCTCCAATCGCGCAGCCTCAATGCGCGCCGCTTCCTGACGCTCGGCCTCAACACGAGCCGCCTCCAACTGATCCGCCTGACGTTGCGCCTCGGGCTCCGGAGGAACGAACTTGCCCACTTCAACATCTCGCTCCCGCACCACCGGTTCGGCTTGCTGCTGCGCCACCTCGCCGGCATCTGGTGGCGCCAGCATCACGGCCTCCGGGTTCGAAGCAACCGGCGCAACCGCGATGACAGACGTTGGCGCCGATGAAGCGGGAGGCACGGTCCACGTGGCTTCGTCGGGCCGCTCCATGGCGATCACTTCCGGCTCAGGGATCGATGTGGGCGCCGCAGCACCAGTCCTTTCGGTGCGCAAGAGTGCTTTCTCAGGAACCGCAGCGGTCGCGGCTATTAGCTCTGGTTTGTCCTTGTACACGATCACCTCTGCCGTCATGCCCAGAGGCGGCGAAGACGATGCAGATGGACTCAGGTCCGGCCCGCCGGCAACAGCCTGCTCGATCGATTCCTGCGGCAGCGGCGCCTTGACCGGATTAGCCGCTGGCTTCGCGGCTGTCTCCTGCGCCGGCAAGAGCACGACGTGCAGATCGGGCGCCTCTACCCGCCGCTCTTGCCAGGGGAAGCCGAAGCCCGGGAGTCCAAACCCCTGGACACCGAAGGTCATGCTCAACAGCAGCGTGTGAATCAGCAGGGAGAACAGGAGTGCGACAGTCAGCCGCCTGCGTTCAGTGCTCATGCGTTGGTCCGGCTGCTGGCCACGGCCGGAGATTCCAGATCGCGCTCGCGGTCATACCAGGAGAGCAACATGTTTTCGCCGAGCAACTCATCAGCGATCGCTGAAGCGCGCTTCATGGCAGCATCAAAGTAGAGTGCTGTTCCGGTTGAAGCGATGCGGTGTATCTTCATGAAGGCACCTCAGGAAAGATTCGGCAAGCTTGCGGGGGGTTTTAATCAGGGTGAATCGGCCACACATGACAGGCCTTCAACAAATTGTGATCTATCCCGAATTATTTTTAAACCCGAGCATGGCAGTTTAATTGGAGGACGTCGCGCCCTGATACAAGTAGCGTTGAAATCCGGAAAACAGGTTGCGTATTTCAGCGATGTCGCCGCCCAAGTCTGCCACCGCATCAGGAATGGAGTCATGATATTTCAGGCGGAGCAGCTTGGTCAGCTTCTCCTGTTCCAGTTCATCCACGCCCTCCTTCACGTAATGCGCCAGCACAAAATCGAGAAAAGCCTCTTGCTTGTTGCTGAAGTGTTCGTGTATCTCTCCGCGCGCCGTGACGGCCCGCTCCTCGCGGCTGATCGGCTGCATGGCGAAAGCCACATGCGCCAACACGTCGAAAAGGTCGCTGTTCTCGGCATCGATGATCTTCTGCATCTCGCCTAGCTGATCCCTGCCGAACCCTTTTTCCGCCAACCCTTCGAGCAGCTTCTTGCGCGTATCCGGCAGGCTCCAGATGGCGCGCAGCTCGTCTTCATTCCTGAAAAATTCCGGCAACTGGCCGAATAACAGCGTCAGAAATTCCGCCGCCGAAATCGGCTTGCCATCCGGCCCCCAGAAAGTCGTCACCGAAATATGCTGGATGGTGCGCTCCTTGCCGTCGCGCAGTTTAACGCGCACTCTCTTCTTCGCCTCGTAGTCAGGGCGCGGCTCTCTGGCATCAGGCTTTGGTCTCGGCTCAATTTGCGGGAAAGCCTTGTCGCCACCCTCGCCCACTTCCATCGGCTCGCCGTCCCACTCCGGGTCATTGAATAGCTTGTGCGCCTTCACGAAATCGTAAATAGTGAAGTATTCCTTGCCCTCAAAAAGCCGCGTGCCGCGCCCGATGATCTGCTTGAACTCGATCATCGAATTGATCGGGCGCATCAGCACAATGTTGCGCACGTTGCGCGCATCCACGCCGGTAGAAAGTTTTTGCGACGTGGTGAGTATCGTCGGGATGCTTTTCTCGTTGTCCTGAAAGTCGCGCAGAAATTGCTCGCCGCGCTCCCCGTCGTTCGCCGTCACCCGCACGCAATAGTTGGGATCGGTGCTGACGCTCTTCATCTGGTTGATCAGGTCGCGCACCGCCAGCGCGTGCGCCTGATTAGCGCAGAACACCAGCGTCTTCTCGCGCTGGTTGATCGCATCCATGAACAACTTCACGCGATATTTTTCGCGCGCCTCAATCTCGATGATGCGGTTGAAATCCTTCTCCTCGTACAGCTTGCCCGCCTCGATCTCGCCCTCGACCAGATTGTCGTCTGAGGTATAGATGTATTCATCCAGCGTGGTAGCGTACTGCTTCACGCGGAACGGCGTAAGGAAGCCGTCGTTGATGCCTTCCTTCAGCGAATACACATACACCGGCTCACCGAAATAGGCATAGGTATCTGCGTTATCGCGGCGCTTGGGCGTCGCGGTCAGGCCGAGCTGCACCGCAGGCGCAAAGTATTCGAGGATGCCGCGCCAAGTGCTCTCATCATTCGCCCCGCCGCGATGGCACTCGTCGATGACGATAAAGTCAAAGAAGTCGGGCGGGTACTCGCCGAAATACCCTTCGACAGGCTCAGGGGCCGATGCGCTCTTGGATAATTGTTGAAGCAAATCAATATTGCCGTTAATCAACGCAACTTTCTTTGCTCTGCTCCAACCCTGTACCTGTTTTTCTCTCGCAAAAGCCTCATCAATCCGATCATACGTTTCGTAATAAACCAACTTTACTGGCGCATGAACCTTCGTATGTTTTGCACCTTCACCATTTCGATGTTGCTCAAGCCGTAGCCTTAAATCAACCGTACTTCCGGTATAAAAACTGCCATCTGCACACTCCAGAATGTACATGTACCCATAGGCATCTTTTATCTCGGGTTCGGCAAGCTCACCCACCGATCTAGATGTCCCGGTTGCTGAGCCTGTCGAAGCAAAGGTCTG
>JAUQWW010000022.1 GCA_030834965.1 Gallionellaceae bacterium
CCGGTGATGCCGGTAATCAATGCAACTTTATTCATTAATACACCTTCGCAAGATTGAGCTCAGCCCCTTTGGCGGCGGATTGCAGATTATAATTCAAGCCACAAGTCACAAGAAATTATTGTTACCACCTTTTGAAAGGCGCCATGCTCTATCCCGTTATCTTGTCCGGCGGCTCCGGCACACGCTTGTGGCCGATGTCGCGCGCGTCCTTGCCCAAGCAGTTCCTGCCGCTGGTTTCCGAACACACCATGTTTCAGGAAACGCTGTTGCGTCTTGCAGGCTTGCCCGACATGGCGGCACCGCTGGTCGTGTGCAACAACGAGCACCGTTTCCTTGCCGCAGAGCAGTTGCGTGATATCAGCATCCAGCCACTATCACTGATACTCGAACCGCTGGGCCGCAATACTGCCCCTGCGGTTGCCATCGCCGCGTTTGCTGCGCAGGCGGACAATGCGGCAGCCACCCTGCTTGTATTGCCCGCAGATCACCTGATACAGAACGTGCCTGCTTTCCACGCTGCGATACAGTCCGCGCTCAAACTGGCGCAACTGGACAAGCTGGTGACCTTCGGCATCACACCCGATGAACCCGCCACGGGATTCGGCTACATTGAGCGCGGCGCCGCACTGAATACAGCCGAGCATAGCTACTCTGTGGCGCGCTTTGTGGAGAAGCCCGATCTGGAAACAGCCAGGAAATTTCTGGCTGCCGGTACGTTCTTCTGGAACAGCGGCATGTTCGTGTTCAGGGCCACGACCTATCTGAACGAGTTGCAGCGTTACCGCCCGGATATTTATCAGGCAGCGCAACAGGCCTGGCAACTCAGCACGCGCGACCTGGATTTTTGCCGCCTGGACGAGGCCAGCTTTGCGGCCTGCCCGTCGGATTCGATCGACTATGCAGTGATGGAGCGCACACAGTCTGCCGCGATGGTGACGGTAGACATCGGCTGGAACGACATCGGCTCGTGGTCGTCCCTCTCCGAGGTAAGCGACAGAAATGTGCAAGGCAATGCGCTGCGCGGCGATGTGTATGCGGCAGAAACCGCCAACACTTTCATCCGCGCCGAGAGCCGCATGGTCGCCGCCATCGGTGTGCAGGATCTGGTGATTGTGGAAACCGCCGATGCAGTGCTGGTAATGCACAAGGATTTTGCCCAGGATGTGAAGCACACCGTGGAATACCTCAAGCAGGCGGAACGAACCGAACACCTATCCCACCGCCGAGTCTACCGCCCCTGGGGCTATTACGAAGGCATTGACGTCGGGGAGCGCTTCCAGGCCAAGCGCATCATGGTGAAGCCAGGCTCCAAACTTTCCCTGCAAATGCACAACCACCGCGCCGAACATTGGGTGGTCGTGTCGGGCAAGGCCAGGGTCACGCGCGGGGAAGATTTGCTGGTACTGTATGCAAACCAGTCCACCTACATCCCGCTCGGCGTCAAACATCGCTTGGAGAACATCGGGGAAGAGCCGCTATACCTGATCGAAGTCCAATCCGGCGGCTACCTGGGTGAGGACGACATCGTGCGCTTTGAGGATGATTACAAGCGTAACTAGATCATGCCGGATGTCCTCCTGATCAAGACCTCCTCCATGGGCGACGTGCTGCACAATCTCCCGGTTGTAACCGACATTCACAAGCACATCCCGGATGCGCATATTGATTGGGTAGTGGAAGAAAGTTTTTCTCTGCTGCCGGCGCTGCACCCGGGGATCAGACGTATCATCCCTGTCGCCATGCGCCGCTGGCGCAAATCGCTATGGCAATCTCGCAGCGAGATGCGTGCCGCCTGCCACGATCTGCGCACCCGCCATTACGATCTCGCGCTGGATACCCAGGGGCTGCTCAAAAGCGCGCTGATTACCCGTTGCGTATCCGCCCTGCGTTGCGGCTTCGACCGGAACAGCGCGCGCGAACCGCTGGCCAGCCTCCTGTATGACCGCACCTATTCCGTCGCCAGGAACCAGCATGCAGTGGAGCGCAACCGCCAGTTGGCCGGGCAGGCGCTCGGTTACAACCCGGAGGGAACGCCGTATTACGGCATACGTGCGCCCAGTCTCGCGCTACCCTGGCTGCCAGCCGGGCCTTATGTCGTGCTGTTGCATGCCACCAGCCGCGACGACAAGCTATGGGACGAGTCCAACTGGATCGCACTGGGCAAGCATCTGCACCAAGCCGGCATGCGCGCGGTACTGCCCTGGGGAAATCCACAGGAAAAAGCGCGCAGCGAACGCCTGTGCCTGGCCGTTCCGGAAGCAGTCAACACACCGCGCATTGACCTGAATGAAGCGGCGGCGATGATCGGCAATGCCCGCGCCGTGATCGGCGTGGATACCGGCCTGAGCCATCTGGCCGCGGCACTCGGCGTACCGACCATCGGCATTTATACCGCAACCGATCCCGGGTTGACCGGGTTGTACGCTGGTGCACGTGCAATTAATCTTGGCGGTGCCGGCACCGCTCCGACGGTAAACGAGGTGATTACAGCACTGCTCACGGTGAGCGAGCATGTCTAAACCACGCATCCTCTATACCATCGGGCTGTGGCTGCTCCTCCCCTACATCTTTTTCCATCTGCTGTGGCGTGCGCGCAAGCAGCCCGAGTATCTCAAACACATCACCGAGCGCTTCGGTTTTTACGGCATTCGCAGCAGCAAGCCGGTGATCTGGCTGCATACCGTCTCCGTCGGCGAAACACGCGCAGCGGCCAGCCTGGTGCAACACTTGCGGGAAAGCTACCCGGATTATCAGCTGCTGCTTACGCACACCACACCGACCGGACGCGCCGCCAGCGAGCAGCTTTATGGTGATGACGTGCTGCGGGTTTACCTGCCTTATGACTACCCCTTTGCAGTCAGGCGCTTTCTGCGTCACTTCCAGCCCCGCATCGGCATTCTGCTGGAGACAGAAATC
>JAUQWW010000023.1 GCA_030834965.1 Gallionellaceae bacterium
AGGCTCGCGTTATGTCCGCGCTGCTTGTCAGCTTGTCTTGCACGCTTTCTGGCTTGTGCGCTGTTTGCCATGGTAACTCCTTGAGAATTCGCTTGCGATAAAAGGGGCGCATTATAAGAAGGCTTGCCTGCTTTGGCAACTGTTTAATTTCGCATTGCAGAGAGCAAAGTAGTAAAGCCCCCTTAATTTATTGAGCTTTACCTAAATAGTGACAATGGAAATAGTGACAATGGAAAATTTGTCGTTATTTATGTAAACCTCAGTAGAAGGAAAAAATAACGAGGCTGAACCTGTTTTGGTAGAACGCAGAGTCCGTTTATTTTAATTCGGCCTGAGCACGTCTTTTGTGTTCCATGTTCCTGGGTGTTCGCGGTTGTTCAGATAGTTGCCAAGTGTCGGAAATTTTTACGATGCGTGCCGATTTTATCTGGATAGAGAATTAATCAACATAATAATAACCATTTGAGTTACATGAATTGTTGTCTGTACTTCAGTCATGGTGGCATAGAAAGTGCTTGCTAACTTAGAGCCTATCGGGGCGGCAGAATTATCCGTTTGGGCAGCAGGTAGTTTGCGCTGGCGACGGTTTGATTGCGCCTCAAGATCAGCTTGAAGCTTTGTATATGTCTTAACACACAGGGAACAGTAAAAATGAAAATAAAATTTGCAAGTTGTTTGGCCAGCCTGCCGCTCCTTTTTGGGTTAAGCGTACCAGCCAGTGCAGTTCAGATTAATTTCACCGGTGGAACGGTCACCTTAAACGACGCCACAACACAGACCACAAACAACTCCGTGGTCTGGCAAAACGTTGACTATTACGAAGAGGGCGGATTCAGGCTGGACTTCATCCCGAACTCGGGGGTCGTCTTTGAATCCATCATCGGGAACTACTACGGCGGCGCCAACGACGTGATCCACGGGCACTGGGCCACAGGCAACTACGGCGGCCTGACCCAGATAAGGGTCACCAAACTGGACGGCGCCGCGTTTGACCTCAATTACTTCGTGCTGACCTCCAATACCGAGACAGGCGGCAGCGTGGCATCGGGTAACGAGCAAGCTCGTATTCACGCGTCGCTCGACGGAATTAACAGCAGCTTTTCGCAACTGCTACCTTCGGAGGACTGGGGCTTTCCAGCCACACAAATCTTTCTGGGTTCCAACTTCGATAACATCAAGGCGTTCTGGTTTACAGCCGACAATGCCATCGACTGTTTCGGCATGGACAACTTTTTTATCAACGAACCCGCTCCAGGAATTCCCGAACCCGGTACGCTTGCGCTTCTCGGGATCGGCATTGCCGGCCTGACCTTGCGTCGGCGCAAGTAATAACTGATTCAGTATGAACACAAGCCCCGCTTCGACGGGGCTTGTTGTTTTCTGCCATCGGTAGTAGCGAATCTTGTTCAGGTCAATATGCTGCAAGGCAGAGCGGAGGGTGGCTTTCTCCAGGCTGCACCAGGCTGCAGTGGTATGATGCCGTCCGGTGCAGATACCTAAAATATCAGGGGGCATAAGTCTCATGAGGAAGGGGAATGCAGTCCATGATGGAATAGTTGGTTCGTGATCCAAAACGCAACAGAGGGGATGCTTGCACCTGTTTTGAGACGCATGGGTAATTCCATATTCTGATACGCCCGCTGTCGATGCTATTCAACTCTTACATCTTTATCTTTGCCTTCCTTCCATTGGCCTTGCTGTTGTTCCACGGTTTGCGCCGTTTCGGCCATGACCGTGGCGCGGTGTTTGTGCTGGCAGTCATGTCACTGTTTTTCTACGGCTGGTGGAGTCCCAAATACCTGCTATTGCTGATCCCGTTAATGCTCGTCAATTACGGGATTGCCAATGCGCTGGTGTTTTACCGCAGCCAGGAGCGTCCGCGGGCGGCCAAGCTCTTCTTTATTCTCGGGCTGTGCATCAATCTCGCGGCGCTCGGCTATTTCAAATATGCCAATTTTTTTGTCGATAATGTCAATGCGCTGTTCGGGACGAACCTGTTTTTGGCCACGATTGTATTGCCATTGGGGATTTCGTTCTTCACGTTCCAGAAAATCGCCTTGCTGGTCGATGTCTATTACGGCAAGGTAGGTCGCCTGAATCTGCTGGATTTTTCCCTCTTCGTTGCTTTCTTTCCGCAGCTGATTGCGGGGCCTATCGTGCATCACAGCGAGGTGATGCCGCAATTCAAACAGCTGGGCCGGGTGCAGGCAGGCTGGGTTGCTTTGGGTGTCACCATCTTTGCAATCGGCCTCGCCAAGAAAGTGCTGCTGGCAGATACGGCGGCCAACTACGCGACGCCGCAATTCAATGCGGTGGCCGCAGTGGCACAGCTCGACTTCATCGCAGCCTGGAGTGCGGCTTTGGCATACACAGCACAGTTGTATTTCGATTTCTCCGCTTACTCCGACATGGCCATTGGCATCGGCCTGTTGTTCGGAATCCGGCTGCCGCTGAATTTTGCCTCGCCGTACAAGGCGGCCAATATCATCGATTTCTGGCGCCGCTGGCACATGACCTTGTCGCGCTTTCTGCGCGACTATCTGTACATCGCGCTGGGCGGCAACCGCAAAGGCGAACCACGGCGCTATGTGAATCTTTTCCTGACCATGCTGCTGGGCGGCATTTGGCATGGCGCAGGATGGACTTTTGTGGTGTGGGGTGCGCTGCACGGCAGTTATCTGATCATCAATCATGGCTGGCGCGAGATGCGCAAGCGCTTGGGGCTTGGCAGCGAGGCGACCAGCTTGGCGGGCCGCCGCCTGGCGCAGCTGATCACCTTTCTTGCCGTGGTTGTGGCCTGGGTGTTTTTCCGCGCCGCAGACATGGGCGCGGCCACGTCGATGATCAACGCCATGGCCGGCAACAATGGTATCGCCGTGCCCGCCTCTCTGGTTCAGCTGGTGCCGGGATGGCCGGCTTCAACTGCCCCGGTAGATGGCGGGGTCGCGCTACTGGTTGCCCTGGCGTTATTATTATTGGCATGGCTGGCGCCCAACACCCAGCAGATCACCGGCTATCTCGGGCCCGAAGGCGCATACGGCTCCGGTGTCGCAGAACCCGGTCCTGCCGTAATGCGCTGGAATGGCTCGTTGATCTGGGCCATATGCATCGGCAGCCTGTTTGCGGTGAGTCTGATGTTGATGTCGCGCGTGTCTGAGTTCATTTATTTTCAATTCTAGGACGCTGGCGTGATCAATATCAGCACATCGCATGCAAAACGCTATGGCCTGACCGTTCTGTTATCAGCCCTGCTCGTCATGGGCGTGACCATCGTCCTGAATGTCATCGTTGATCCTTACGCCATGTACCGGCTGAGCGTAACCAAGGGATTCAACAGTCACAAACCTGCCGTTTACCATCGCGTGCGCCTGGCGAAGGCGTATGACGTCCGCCGCATTGCACCACGCACGATCATACTCGGCACCTCGCGTACACATTTGGGGATCAGGCCCTCGCATGAGGCATGGCCGGTCGATTCGCGGCCGGTATACAACCTGGCGTTTGATGGCGCCACGACGAAGGAAATGTACTACTACCTGCGCCATGCGCAAGCGGTACAGCCCTTGCGGCGAGTATTGCTCGGGCTCGATACCTATCACCTTACGACAGCGCCCGGCACTGTCCGCCCTGATTTTGACGAGCAGTTGCTCTTGGATGACCGTTCAGTGTGGTCGAAGGGAAAGATGTATCTGGCCGATCTCAAGTTGCTGATCAGCTTCGACACATTAATGGAAAGCATTGCCACGATCCGTGCGCAAGACCAAAGCCCTGCGGAGTGGTTTGCTGCTGACGGGCAGCGGTTGGGCGAGGTATTCTTCCACCAGCCAGGCGAGCACTTTCAGACGCTGGGGCCCCGCGCCTATTTTGACGAAATCGACAAACAAGAGGTGGGTTACAAACTGGAGTGGCGCATTCCTGCCAAATCGAGAAGCAGCGCAAAACAAGCTCCGGACATGCAGGCGGACGGCATCACCTCGCTCGGTTACATACAGCGCATCGTGGAATTCTGTCGCGCAAACAATATTGAGCTGCTGACCTATATTACACCGTCACATGCGCATCAGATGGAAATCTCGGCGGCGACCGGTGAATGGCAGAACATTGAGAACGGCAAGCGCGCCCTGGTGCAGATACTGGCGGACGAGGCTCGCAAACATCCGGAGCAGGCAGTCTTTCCGCTCTATGACTTCAGTGGCTATTCATCTGTTACCACTGAGACTCTGCCGCCGGTCGGCAGCCGGGATGAGCTGAAATACTATTGGGAATCGTCACATTTCAAAGACAAGACCGGGAATCTGGTCTTGAACAGGATATTCAATCAGGGCAGCGTGCCGGTCGATTTCGGCGTCCGCCTGACCAGCGAAACGATTGATGGGGCGCTCGCGGTTACCCGCGCGAAACAACAGGCTTACCGCGCCACACATCCGGAAGATATCGCGCTGATACAGCGTTATATTACCGATTACAAAAACGAACATCAGATCCCGCAATGGGGAAACTGATCTCGCCTAACGGACGTGGCAAACCCGCCATGCCCGTTTCCCCTCTCTCCATATCGCTCCCGCATAACCAGCGACTAAGCTGGCGTTGTTTGCCAGCTTAGTCGAATAATGGCTAGTAGTTACATCAAGCGGGGGAGAGGGAGGCGGTCTCGCTGCGCGAGTTTTGCGTTGAATCTTCGCTATCCTTGGCTGCCGGCTAACGTGTTATTGCGGCGTCGATCTGGCACACCATTTGCGCTTGCCTCCGCGATCCACGCATCACGAGATTGGAATCGCCTCTCGCGGCGCCTGCGATTGATGTCCCAAATGACCACGGATGTATCGGCAATTGCTTCGATGGGTGTGTGGTCTGGCTTTCTGGCCCAACTAGCCTGGATATCTTCCCAGCTTTCGCGGTAACCGATAAAGGCGCGAATGGCGTAAAGCAGAAAGGTGGCGTTCATGGTTACAAAAAAGGCATGGCCATAGTGTCCTTCAGTGACATCGAAGGCGGCGCTGACAGCCCATAGCGCAAGCAACAGATACCCCGCAATGATATAGAGCGGTGCCGCTGCGGTGCGGCCCTGTACCTTGGGCGTGCGGCCGAAGGGGATTTTCGCTCCGCTGACGCCCTGTTGAATGGATTTCAGCACGCCCCCAATGTTGATCGGAATGAGCAACAGGTTGAGGGCATAGACCTTGAAGAAGTCTGCCGGCCGGTAGCCGCACAGTACCAGATCGCGGCCGTAGAGGAAGAAGTAGGGCAAGGCGCTCAGTGGCAACCAAATGCTTTGAATGCTTTCGCCGAAGGGAAAGGCCAGCATGAGCAACAGGCCAATGTTGACGACAGCGATGGAGATCAAATAATGGGAGCGCAACAATCCTTCCGCGATTCCGCCCTGCGGACGCCCGGACAGATAAGCCAACAGCTTGGGCAGAATGATGAGTCCCCCATTAGCCCAGCGCCGGCGTTGAATGATCAACGAGCCGAAATCCGGCGGCGTAGCGCTGTAGGCCAGCCGCTCGGGGTAGTTGTACAGCCGCCAGCCACGCGCCACCAGATCAACACTGGACTCGGTGTCTTCGATGACGGTGCGATCCTGGATAAAGCGCTGCACCGGATAGCCGCGCTCCTGTTCGGTCACCGCAATTTCCTTCAGGGCTGTATGACGGAGCAAGGCATTGGCGCCAACCCAGTAGGTAGCGTCGTGCTGAGTGAAGCCTTGGTGAATGATGTATTGCATGTCGGTGGTGGCGCCGGCAATGCGCTCCAGCTCCGACGGAGCGCCGGGTATTGCGCTATACGGTGTTTGCGCCACGGCAATCCGCTCGTTGTCAGTCTGTTCCATGACGCTGATCAGGCGCAGGGCGTACTCGGGCAACAGAATGCTGTCCGCATCCAGAGTGACAAAATAGTCGGTATCCGGAATCGCTAGCTGGGCCTGGTCCGCGCTCACCTTATCCAGAAAAAATCCCTGGTCGGTGGCACGCTCGCGAAAATGCTGTCCAACCAGTCCAATGTAACTGTTGAGGTTCATGGCCTTGTTGGGTTCATGAGACAGGTTTTGATAGCGCTTGCGTTCGAAGCTGGTCAGTTCGCAATCGAATATCGCAGCGAGTTTGCGATATTCGGTTTGCACCTGCTCAAGACTAAGAAGCTCGCCGTTTTCCAGGGCTTGCATCAGGCTCCGGGCGCGAAGCGCATGCTCTGCGGCGCGTGCGCGCAAAACCTTGTCGACATACAGGCGGTCAGTGTGGTCGGTAACCGGATAGTCCTGCGCCTCGCGCTCGAACCAGGCGCCGGCCTGCTGCCACAGATTGCTCAGTCGAGTGGCTTCGGACATGTAATCGATGGTGCTGCTTGCCTGACGCGTTTGAAAGTCGGCGAACGCGGTCTTGAATGGCTTTGCGGCATGATCAAGCTGCACGGCAATGTGCAAGGGCAATTCGCGCGCCTCGGCCAACTGTGCCACATCGACAGCATCCTTGGGATGTGGAGGATTGTCGATCAGCAGTACCACGCGCCGCTGCGGGTATTCTTGCAGCGCTGCCGACATCAGCGTCTGGAGGATCACGCGCCGGTCTTCCTTGTATGATGGCACCAATATTGTCAGCGGCTTGCGTGGGTTGTCGTACACCCTGTCGAGGATTTCACGCGACGCCGGGCTGTGCTGGCGCCGACGCTTGAGGTAGCCCAGCCGTGTGGCTTGATAAACAAAGCTGCCGTAGATTAGAAAGGCGACAATCAAAAAGAACACGCAGTGGGCAGCGACTTCACCCCAATGCTGGGCTTCGATCTGGCGCAGCAGAATAGGATACTGTTCCCAAATGACTATACCGCAGGCGGCGAGGGTAAAGAAAATAGCCGCCCAGGTAAGGGCAATCTCTTTGCCGGATTTCCAGCGGTTTTCGTCGATAGTGGCATCGCAGCATGCAATAGTGAGCTGCGAACCGGGTGTTGGCTCGTTTGTCATTTCATTCCTACGGTGTTGTGTGACGCTGCCTTGAAAATATAGATGCGGGAGAACGAATATCCCAGGGGGACGCGCCTTAAAAACTTGAAATTATAGCAATTTTTATGCCGAAATCAAAGTGGCATATTATTACAATATGTTAGACATATCCCTTGGTGGGACTTGGTCCAGCTATGTAAAAAATTCCGACAGACGTGCAAGGGGATACAAATTTTCGCTGTAACAGTGGGGCATGCAGGAGCAGCAGCCTGTCAGGAGCAGCAGCCTGGAACTGGGGAGAGCTATTGGATTATTATGAATAAATTGACCTGTTCGGATCATGCCTTCAGTCGAGATAATGGTCCATCGTCTCGAAGATATAACCTCTGGCCTTCAGCACTTCTATCAGTTTGATCAGCTGCGGCATGTTGATATCCTTGCCACGGCCGCGCGAGCCGTTTTCGAACAGAAAGTCATGCGCCAGAATGACGACATTCTTGCTGCGCAACGGCAATTTGCAGCT
>JAUQWW010000097.1 GCA_030834965.1 Gallionellaceae bacterium
GCTGATGAATTATGTGCGCACCCAAAATGCGCGGGTGGTGTTGCGCGGTTTGCGTGCGGTGTCGGATTTTGAATATGAATTCCAGATGGCCGGAATGAACCGAAGCCTGCATCCGGATGTCGAAACCGTGTTTCTGACACCGGCTGAGCAATATACCTTCATCTCCGCCAGCATGGTGCGCGAGATTGCGCGTTTCGGCGGCGATGTGAGCAAATTTGTCTCGCCGCTGGTGGCGGCCAGATTGATCGAGAAAAAATTAACTTGAGTAACAGGAGAACAACGTGGCTTTAATTATCACCGACGAATGTATCAACTGCGATGTGTGCGAACCGGAATGCCCGAACGACGCCATTTCCCAGGGCGATACCATCTATGTTATTGACCCGAACAAATGCACCGAGTGCGTGGGGCATTACGATACGCCGCAGTGCGTCGAAGTGTGTCCGGTGGACTGCATTCCGCACGACTCCGCCCATGTGGAGAGCAAGGAAGAGTTGCAGCTCAAGTATGAGAAATTGATGGCGGCAAAAGGCAAGTAAGTTTTTGGCAGCTTGATAAAACGGGGGCGTTGATCGCTCCCGTTTTTGTTCCCCCCCCCCATCTTATCCTTATCGGCGCGTCGATCGCATTGTCTGGCTTGCCTCCGTTCGTGTTGTGTTGGGCTTCCTGCGTCAGCCCAGCCTGCGGGGTACGTGCTGCAAAATGGCGCGCCAGGCATCCAGTTTGCCTGCGTACGTCATCCCCGCATGGGCCGGGCTCGTGGAGGGCAGGCGGCAGAATTGCAGCGGGGAGGATTCAGGCGGAAGTTGCACATGCTTCCTGAAGCACTGCTCTGCCTTTGCGCCGTTGAAGAATACGCGCGTGATATGCGGATGCCGCAGAAAGAAATCCTCGAAATCGTTTGCGGCATCCTCCCTGATATGGGAATCAAGGCTGGTCTTGCGCACGCACGACTCCAGCACGTCCCATAGCGCAATTCCGGAAGACTTCAGGATGTGCAGACGCTCTTCATAGGGCAGGTCAGGGTAGGCGCCCACCAGATCGCCCATGATCTTCCAGAAGGCATTGCGGGGGTGCGCATAATACTGTCCTGCCTCCAGCGATGCCTTGCCCGGCATGCTCCCCAGGATGAGCACTTCTGCTGCGGCATCCTCAACTGGCGCGAAGCAACGTATGTGCGGCATGCTTGCGGATCTCGCTGCGCCCCCGATATTCCGGCACTGTCAGGGGGAGTCGCCGGCCACAGCTCCGTTAATGCGCAAGGTGTAGCGTTCCGGATCGAGCCCGGCAGCGGGAACGTGAAACTCGCTCGACATGGCTTGGGGCGCGGCAATGGCGGTAACGTTGAAGATGCGCGGCATGGCGTTCGTGGAGGAACTGCCGTCGCTTTTGAGAGACGCCTCGATGCTGATCTTCGTGACGGTGACGCCGGCGTTCGGGTTGAAGAATGTCCCTGAAATCTGCCCGTCTTTCAGCGTGGCATGGAGCTCAAGCTTCTTGATGAGGGCAGGTGAAAGCGCCTGGTAGCCGGGTGGGCCTGCGCTGTGCGAGGACGAACCTTGTTTGGAACAGGCTGCGACCCCAATGGTCACGGCGAAGACAAGAGCTGCAACAGCGATGATCTTGGGCATGATTGGGTGTGGGCAGAAATTGGAGAGGAAATCGATTGGACCGCAATGATACCCATTCACTGCGGCGGCAGCAAAAGCAAATGAATTTCACGTTCATTTTCCTCGTTGCCGCTCTTGGGTAACACGAGCGGTTGCTCTGGGCTGCCCAGGCCGGAAGCCATCAAATCCGCTGGCACTCCGGGCAATAAAAACTCGAACGTTGCCCCTGCCGGATTTGTTTGATCGGCGTGCCGCATGTATTGCACGGTTCGCCCGCGCGTCCATACACTCCATAGTGTTGCTGGAAATAGCCAGGGTTGCCATCGCTGCCCACGAAATCGCGCAGGCTGCTCCCGCCCAGCGCAATGGCCTCCGTCAATGTGTCGCGTATGGCTTGCGCCAGCCGCGCGCTACGCGGCCTGCTCAATTTGTCTGCCGCCATTTGTGGGCGAATGCCGGCGCGGAACAGCGCCTCATTGGCGTAGATGTTGCCCACGCCCACCACCACATGGCTGTCCATGATGGCCAGCTTGATTGCGATGCTGCGATTGCGCGTGGCGCGATACAGATAATCCGCATCGAATTCATCCTGCAGCGGTTCTACACCGAGTTTGGCCAGCAGCGGATGTTGCGCGGTATCGCCCGCATGCCACAGCACGGCGCCGAAGCGGCGCGGGTCGCGCAGGCGCATCAGCATGCCGTTTTCCAGGATGAGGTCAAAGTGCTCATGCATGGTTGGTGCGGTTTCCGCGGGCAGGATGCGCAGGCTGCCGGACATGCCGAGGTGGAGGATGAGCGTGCCGCTGTCGCATTGCATCAGCAGGTATTTGGCGCGGCGGTGCAGCGCACGGATGGTCTGGTTGCGCAGGATGACCGGCAGTTGCCTGGGAATGTCCCAGCGCAGATGTGGCTGGCGGATGACGGCATCCACGATGCGCTGCCCGAGCAGGTGCGGTTCCAGCCCGCGCAGCGTGGTTTCAATTTCGGGGAGTTCGGGCAAAGTTGTAGTGTGGCAAAATTATCAAGGGAAAAGCTTTCAGCTTCTCCTGCGCCACCACATCATGCCACCTGCCAACATCAGCAGCACAGGCATGGCAATCAGGAAGCCGGCGCTGATGACACTCAGCTGGGTTTTGCTCAAGGATATCGCGCCATCTTTCACTGCACGCGGCTGGGTGGTGATGAGTTTTTCTTCATTGGTGAGCCAGTTCACCATGTTGACGCCGAGATCGGCATTGCCGCCATTGCCGGAATAGGCATTGGCGAGAAAGCTGCCGCTGCCGGCTACA
>JAUQWW010000098.1 GCA_030834965.1 Gallionellaceae bacterium
TGTTGACGTCCACCCAGAATTGACCCACCTGGAGGGGTAATTTTCATCCAATTTTGACCCACCTGATTTGGCTACCCTGCTTGATTTTTGAGCGGGGCAAGAGGAGTGATCACAGTGGGCTTATTGGCAAAGATACGGCGGATGCATTTCCGCGACCGGGTGGGGCTGCGCGAGATTGCGCGGCGGACCGGTTTATCCCGCAACACCCTGCGCAGCTGGCTGCGCCGGCCTGAAGTTACCGAACCGAAGTACCCTGCAAGGAAGACGCCGGGCGTCATCGATCCCTGGGCGGACACGCTGCGGCAATGGCTCGCAACGGACGCGCATCGGAACAAGCGCGACCGGCGCACGATGCTCGACCTGTACCGTGCCATCCAGGCGCAAGGCTATCCGGGCGGCTACGGCCGCGTCTGTGCGTTTGTCAGGCGCTGGAAGGATGAAGCGGCCACCAACCCCAAGCGCGCCGCCTTCGTGCCGCTGACCTTCGCCTTGGGAGATGCCTTCCAGTTCGACTGGAGCTGCGAGCATGCCTTCGTCGGGGGCTTAAGGCGGCGGCTGGAGGTGGCGCATGCGAAGCTGTGCGCCTCCCGTGCCTTCTGGCTGGTGGCCTACCCCAGCCAGAGCCACGAGATGCTGTTCGACGCCCACGCCCGGGCCTTTGCCGCCTTCGGCGGCGTGCCGCGCCGCGGCATCTACGACAACATGAAGACGGCCGTCGACAAGGTCGGCCGCGGCAAGGACCGCACGGTCAATGCGCGTTTCCACGCCATGTGCGGGCATTACCTCTTCGATGCCGAGTTCTGCAACGTGGCCGCCGGCTGGGAGAAGGGCATCGTCGAGAAGAACGTGCAGGACCGGCGCCGGCAGATCTGGCGGGAGGCCGGCGAGCGGCGCTGGCCCGACTTGGACACCCTCAACGCCTGGCTCGCCGAACAATGTCGGGCCGCCTGGGAGTCGATGGCCCATCCCGAGTGGCCGGCGCTCACCGTGGCCGAACTGCTGCAGGACGAGCAGATGCGCCTGATGCCCAATCCGCGACCCTTCGACGGCTACGTCGAGCAGCCGGTGCGGGTCTCGGCCACCGCGCTCATCCACTTCCAGCGGAACCGCTACAGCGTGCCGACCCGGCACGCCCACCGTGTGGTCAGCCTGCGCATCTACCCCGCCGAACTGGTCGTGGTGGCCGACGGCGAAGTGGTGGCGCGCCACGCAAGGAGCTTCGAGCGCCACCAGACGCAATACGACTTCACTCACTATATCGACCTGATCGAGAGGAAGCCGGGTGCCCTCAGAAACGGCGCGCCCTTCGCAACCATGCCCGAGCCACTGCTGCAACTGCAGCGGCATCTGTTGAAGCACGCCGGCGGCGACCGGGTGATGGCGCAGGTGTTGGCCGCCATCCCCGTGCACGGCCTGGATGCCGTGCTGGTGGCGGTGGAGCTCGCCCTGGAGTCGGGCCGGCCCAGCGGCGAGCATGTGTTGAACGTGCTGGCGCGGCTCAAGGATGCAGTCGCGCCTGTCCCGGCGATTGCCGCACCGCTGGCGCTCACGGAAGAGCCGGCGGCCAATGTCGACCGCTACGATGCTTTGCGCCAGGCGGCGCAAACGGAGGCCGATCATGTCGGTTGAACTGATCGCCCGGCTGAAGAGCCTGAAGCTGCACGGCATGGCAAGCAGCTGGCCGGAGCTGGCCGCCCGCGCCCGCCACAGCGAGTTTGACCCCGAGCAGTGGATGCTGGAGTTGCTCGCCGCCGAAACTGCCGAGCGGGACGTGCGCTCGATCGCCTATCAGATGACGGCGGCACGCTTCCCGGCGCACCGGGATCTGGCCGGCTTCGACTTCACGCAGTCCAAGGCGGATGAAGCCCTGGTGCGGCGGCTGCATGCCGGCGCGTTCATGGAGGCCGCGCAGAACGTGGTGCTGATCGGCGGACCCGGCACCGGCAAGACGCACCTGGCCGCCGCCATCGGGATTGAAGCCGTGCAGCGCCACGGCCGGCGCGTGCGCTTCTTCTCGACGGTGGAACTGGTCAATGTGCTGGAGCAGGAGAAGGCGGGCGGGCGCCAGGGCCAGATGGCCCACCGGCTCATGTACGTGGACCTGGTGATCCTCGACGAGCTGGGCTATCTGCCCTTCAGCCAGTCGGGAGGCGCGCTGCTCTTCCACCTGCTCTCGAAGCTGTATGAACGCACCAGCGTGATCGTCACGACGAATCTCAGCTTCACGGAGTGGGCCAGCGTCTTCAACGATGCCAAGATGACCACGGCGCTGCTCGACCGCCTGACGCATCACTGCCACATCGTGGAGACCGGCAACGAGTCCTGGCGCTTCAAAACGAGTTCGGCCAGGCTGCAGCCTGGCCGAACTCGTTCCCACAAACCTCAAGGAGATAAACCAACCCAGAAAACCGAAGACTTATCCACAAAAGCGTAGCTATACTACGCGCATAAACCGTGGGTCAGTTTTAGATGAAAACCCCGGGTCAAGTTTGGGTGGAAATCAACA
>JAUQWW010000099.1 GCA_030834965.1 Gallionellaceae bacterium
GGTGAGCGAAATACTGGCAGAATTCAAACAGGCCGGCATTTCCATTGCGATTGACGATTTCGGAACCGGCTATTCGTCGTTGAGCTACCTGAAGCGGTTTCCGATCGACAAACTCAAGATCGACCAGTCGTTTGTGCGGGACGTCACGGTAGACGCAAACGATGCCAGCCTAGTCAAGGCCATCATTGCCATGGCGCGTGCCCTCAACCTCAAGACCATAGCCGAAGGCGTCGAGACGGCGGATGAACTCCAATTCCTGCGCGCCGAGGGCTGTGAGGAAGCGCAGGGTTACCTGATCGGACGGCCCATGCCGGCTGAAAAAATTTCCGAGTTGCTACAAGAAAAAATACGTATCTGAACCGGCAATCAGATTGTTTTTTGCATGCCAGCAGCATGCCGCTCGATCACACTGTCGATGAAACGGCGCAGGAAGTTCTCGGGATGCGCGCTATGGAAGCGGTCGATTTCCTTGCCGTGGCTGTAGGCCACCACAGTCGGAAAACCGCGTACCTTGTGGCGTCCGGCGATCTTCATGTTCTCGTCGGCATCCACCAGCGCCAGTAGAAACTTGCCGTCATAGGCGGCAACCAGCTTGTGCAAAAGCGGCGCCAGCACTTGGCACGGCGCACACCATTCTGCGCTGATGTCCACCAGCACGGGTGTTTCATGCGAGCGCGCCACCACCAGATCGTCGAAGCTGACTTCCTCGACGTTGTATTCAAGCGCCCGGTTTTTTGCTGCGTTTCGCATATTGCTGCTCCGTAATCTCGGTAGCCAATCGCTGTTTCAGACTGATGTCTTCTCAGCTCGCCCCGCGTTTCGAGAAATCCCTGAGACGGAAGCCCAGCAGCCACAGCACGGCAAAATATACCGCCACACCCAGCAACACCAGCCAGGTCAGATGCCCGATGCGCGCCCAGCCGTGCGTCGTCAGCCAGTGCTGTTCGCTGCCCATGCCGAACCAAAGCGCCAGCCCCAGTGTCAGCAGCGCCATGGCAATCTTGGCGAGAAACTTGCCCCAGCCGGGTTCAGGCTGATAGATGCCGCGCTTCTTCAGCAAGTGAAAGAGAATAGCTGAGTTAAGGCACGACCCGAGGCCGATGGCCAGCGCAAGGCCAGCATGCTGCAACCAGAAGATGAACAGCAAGTTCATCGCTTGCGTGGCCAGCAGCGTAATAATGCCGATCTTCACCGGGGTCCTGATGTCCTGCCGCGCGTAGAAACCGGGGGCCAGCACTTTCACCGAGAGCATGCCGATCAGCCCGACGCTGTAACCGACCAGCGCGTTGCGTGTCATCAGCACGTCATGCGCGGAAAATGCGCCATGCTGAAAGAACGTGGCCAGCAGCGGCACGGCGATCATGCCGAGCGCCAATGCGGCGGGCAGCGTGAGCATGAAGGTCAGGCGCAATCCCCAATCCAGCAGCTTGGAATATTCTTGGGGATTACTGTCGGCATGCAGTTTGGACAGCGAGGGCAGCAGGATGGTGCTGATTGCCGCTCCCAGCACGCCGGAAGGAAATTCCATCAGGCGGTCGGCGTAATACAGCCACGACACGCTGCCCGCTACCAGAAACGAAGCGAAGATGGTGTTGATAATCAGGCTGATCTGGGCGATGGACACGCCGAATACCGCCGGCCCCATCTGCTTGATAATGCGCCACACGCCGGCATCTTTCAGGTCGAGGCGGATCGTCGGCAGCATGCCGATTTTTTTCAGGAACGGGATCTGGAAAGCCAGTTGCACGAATCCCGCCAGGAACACCGCCCACGCCAACGCCATGATGGGCGGATCGCAGTATGGCGCCAGCCACAGAGCTGATCCGATAAAGCACAGATTGAGCAGAATCGGCGCAAATGCCGGCACCCAGAATTTGTTGTAGGTGTTAAGAATGCCTGCCGCAACTGCGACCAGCGATATGAAAAAAATGTAAGGCGAAGTGATGCGCAACAACTGCACGGTCAGCGCAAACTTGTCGGGGTCTTTCACAAATCCCGGCGCGCTGATGTACACCAGAATTGGCGCGGCGATGATGCCGATCAGCGTCACGATGAACAGGATGATCGCCAGCAGGGTGACCACGTGATCGACCAGCAGCTTGGTTTCTTCCTGCCCGCGACGATTTTTGTATTCACCGAAGATAGGCACAAAAGCCTGTGAAAACGCACCCTCGGCAAACAGCCGGCGCAACAGATTGGGCAGCTTGAAAGCAACGAAAAAAGCGTCGGTCGCCATACCCGCCCCAAAGATGCGCGCAATCAGAATATCGCGAACAAAGGCAAGAATGCGTGAAACCAGCGTGAGACTGCTGATGGTGGCGAGGGCTTTAAGGAGGTTCATTTAGTCGTATGTTTACGCTGCAAACGCCGCGCATCATACCATTGCAGGACGGCGCGGCGGATTAGCCCGCTTCCTCGCGTGGAAAAAACCGTGGCTGTGCTTTACAAAATATTTTACGCCGCTCATCATCTCCCGCTACTCAGACTGGTATCCGAGGTTTTACATGCAAATTCAGCGTAACGGCACATCCCTGATTGTTCACCTAAGTTTTGCCGTCAGCATGATTCTGGCACTGTGCACGCTGCCGGCTGCGGCGAGCGAGAGCGCAGCTGCAGGCCGGGTGTTTCTCACTTTCGACGACGGCCCCATTAACATCACCCTCGACCTCCTCGACGAACTCAAGCGACAGCAGGTCAAGGCCACCTTTTTCATCAACGCCATCCATCTGGACGGACGGGGCGGTGAGAACGAAGACCGCGCCAAGGAGGCGCTGCGGCGCATCGTCGCAGAGGGCCATGTGCTCGGCAATCACAGCTACGACCATATGGGGCACAACCGGGCTGCGGGGGTGTACGCGAGCACCGCCGCAAGCGCGTATCGCGATGTCGAGACTGATCTGCCCTATTTCATTCCCATGAATATTGCACCGGTCAACGATGCGCTGGGAGAATTGGCGGCATGGCCCAACAACCAGATCGGCACCCTGGCGCGTCTGCCATTCGCCAATGTCTGGGCGTTTCCAAATATGAGCTCAGTGTGTACCTGGTGTGACGCCAGCAACAATGCGTTCTGGCATCCTGACGCACGCGCCAGAGCCGACCTCGAGGTAAGCGAAGCCGGGGGCCAACTGGCTGAGGTGTTGCAAAAACGCTACAAGATCGATTCTTTTGGCTGGGATATACAGTGGATGCCTGCCGATTGGACTTCACCGGCGTCCAATGAGACCTTGCCACCAGCGACGAAGATCGAGCGCGAGATCGTGACACTGCTGGATGGCGGCCGCTACTGCGCACAACCCGCGCAAGGCGAAAGCTGCAAATTGCCGTTGCGCAGCAAGAATGTCGTCATTCTGGCGCATGACTTTCTGTTCGAAAACGGCTCGCGCGGCCGTGGCAAGGATATCAACATGCCGCAGCTGATCAAACTGATAGAAGTGCTGAAGGCCAGAGGT
>JAUQWW010000100.1 GCA_030834965.1 Gallionellaceae bacterium
GGCTCTGCGCCGCGCCGCGCCCGACCCGGCCGCGCAGCTGGTGCAGTTGCGCCAGCCCCATGCGCTCGGCATGGTCGATCACCATCATGCTGGCGTTGGGCACGTCCACGCCGACTTCGATCACCGTGGTGGCGACCAGCAGTTGTATTTTCCCCGCCTTGAATGCGCCCATGATCGCGGCTTTTTCCGCGGCAGGTAGTTTGCCGTGCACCAGCCCGACACTAAGCTCGGGGAATGCGGCGCTCAAGGCCTGATGCGTTTCGATGGCGGTCTGCAACTCGATCTCCATCGCGTCCGATTCGTCTATCAGCGGGCATACCCAGTATGCCTGTCCGCCTTCCATGCAGGCGCGGCGCACGCGCTCGAACACTTCCTCGCGCCGCGCATCGCTGACCAGCTTGGTGATGACGGGCGTGCGCCCCGGCGGCAGTTCGTCGATCACGGATACATCTAGATCGGCGTAATAGCTCATGGCCAGCGTGCGCGGAATCGGCGTCGCGCTCATCATCAGCTGGTGCGGCTGTGAATTTAATTCGGGTGTTTCACAAGACCGTTCGTGGTGAGCCTGTCGAACCACATCCTCTGTAGCCACTTGCCCTTCGACAGGCTCAGGGCGAACGAATTTCACAACTTTTCCCTTGTTGCGCAGCGCGAGGCGCTGCTGCACGCCGAATTTATGCTGCTCATCCACGATGACCAGCCCCAGTTTCTGGAACGCGACCTGTTCCTGGAACAGCGCGTGCGTGCCGATGGCGAGCTGTGTTTCGCCTGCCGCGATGCGCTCGGCCGCCGCCTGTTTGTCTTTCTTCTTCAGGCTGCCGGACAGCCATACCGGTGTGATGCCGAGCGGCGCAAGCCAGTCGCGCAGCTTGAGGTAATGCTGTTCGGCCAGGATTTCGGTGGGCGACATCAGCGCCACCTGGTAGCCGTTCTCGATGGCTTGCAGCGCGGCCAGTGCCGCGACGATGGTTTTACCGCTGCCCACGTCGCCCTGCAGCAGGCGCTGCATCGGGTGCGGCTGCTCGAGGTCGCGGCTGATTTCCTGCAGCACTTTCTGCTGGGCGCGCGTGAGCGCAAACGGCAGTGCCTGCAACAGTTGCTGCGGATACGTCTGGCGTGCGGGCAGGCGCGGCGCATCGCGGCCGCGCCGCTTGCGGTAATGCACGCGCATGGAAAGCTGCTGCGCCAGCAACTCGTCAAACTTGATGCGCAGCCAGGCAGGATGCGCGCGTTCCGCCAGTGCGTCTTCGTCTATGCCGGCCGGCGGGTTGTGCAGCAGGCGCACGCTGTCGCCGAAGTCCGGTAGTTTTAGCCTGCCGAGCAGCGCAGGCGGCAGCGTGTCGGGCAATTCCATTTCGTTCAGCGCAGCGTGGATGTGCTTCAGCAGCGTGGCTTGCGGCAACCCCGCCGTGGTCGGATACACCGGCGTCAGCGCCTGCCGGAGCGGGGTGTCTTCGCCTGCCACGCGGCACTTGGGATGCACCATCTCCATGCCGAAATAGCCCATGCGCGCCTCGCCCAGCGCGCGGATTTTCTTGCCCACGGCGAGCTGCTTCTGCTGGCTGGGATAGAAGTGCAGAAAGCGCAGGTGCAGTATGCCGCTCTCATCCTGTAGCTGGCACACCAGCGTGCGGCGCGGGCGAAACGCAACCTCGCTGTGGATG
>JAUQWW010000101.1 GCA_030834965.1 Gallionellaceae bacterium
AAACATCTCGGTCAGGCGTCCGGCCAGGATGCGGGAGGGCATTATGTTTTCAGCATAGGGCCAGCCGGTGGCGGTGGATTCTCCAATCATGAAAATGCGGTAACCGTTTTCCGGTTTGTGCCGGAGAAACTGCTCGCGGCGCGGTGTGGGCGGATGGTCTTCCTTGCGGAAAAAGCGCAGGCTGACGTCCGGGTTGGTCATCAGGTGATCGGGAAAACCATCTGTCGCCGGGATGAATAGTTTCAGCGTCTGGCCATAGTCGGACACGCGCAGCCCGCCTTCCAGCAGAATGAGAAGAACGACAGGGATCAGCATGAGCACCAGCGAGTATTGCCACACCTTACTGTTCCGCGAAGTTTCTCGCGACTGCGAATCTTCCGGCTTCTCCGGTGCAGACGCTGTTTTTTTCAACGCAGGTGTTCTTTTTTTCGATGTTGGTCTTTTCATCAATGAACCCGGAAATTCGAGCGGATGGCCCGGTCAAGAGCCAGCCGGCAGACAAATCGCTGCGTGGAGATTACGCCGCGCGCGATGAAGAAGCAATTGCGGCCAGGCACAAAAGAACCGTGCCATCGTTCCAGCGTTGCAAGCGTTTCACGGCCACTTTTTCATTAAGCGAAAGCGCCCGATGTACAGCTCATCCAGCGCCGTTTTCTCATAACAGCTTAGTGCATCCTGCGGCGTGCACACGATCGGCTCATCGCGCACATTGAACGAGGTGTTGACCACAACACCGTAACCCGTCAGAGCCTTGAAGCGGCTGATCAGCCGATGAAACAGCGGATTGGTGTCAGCGCTCACCGTCTGCACCCGTGCCGAGTAATCAACATGCGTCACCGCGGGAATGTCCGACCTCACCGCGTTGACGCGCTGGATGCCTGTTAGCGTGCGCTCCTCCGCTGACGGTTCGCGGCGCCGCGCCGGCAACACGGATGCCACCAGCTGCATGTAAGGGCTGCCCTGCGCCAGATCGAAATAGTCCGCTGCATCCTCCCGGAGCACCGAGGGAGCGAATGGACGGAACGACTCGCGGAACTTGATCTTGAGATTCATCTGCAACTGGGTGTGCGCCGAGCACGGATTGCCCAGGATGCTGCGGTTGCCCAATGCACGCGGGCCGAACTCCATGCGCCCCTGGAACCAGCCGATTACCTTGTCTTCCGCCAGCGCCTGCGCCGCACTGGCGACTAGCTCATCCTCCGCCAGATATTGATACCGCATGCCGCGTTGCTCCAGCAGTTGCCGGATATCGTCGTCGGCAAATGCCGGCCCAAGATACGCGCCCTTCATTCCATCCGGCTCTGCGTGCGGACGACGCTGCTGCTGGCAATACAGGTGGACCGCCACCAGCGCCGCCCCCAACGCAGCGCCCGCGTCACCGGCAGCAGGCTGTATCCACAGACCATCAAACAATCCGCTGCGCAGCAGCTTCCCATTCGCGACACTGTTGAGCGCCACCCCTCCTGCCAGGCAAAGATTCTCCACGCCGTATTCGCGCCGGATCGAGGCGGCCATTTTCAGGATGATCTCTTCTGCCACCTGTTGTATGGAGCAGGCGAGATCCATATCCGATTGAGTAATATCCGCTTCCGGCTGGCGCGGGCCGCGTCCGAACAACTGCTCGAAGCGCCGGTTGGTCATGGTCAGGCCGGTGCAGTAATTGAAATAGCGCATGTCGAGCCGGAACGAGCCGTCCTCGGCAATGTCGACCAGATGTTCGCGGATCAGATCGGCGTAGACGGGTTCGCCGTAAGGAGCAAGCCCCATCAGCTTGTACTCGCCGTCATTCACTTTGAAGCCGCAAAACGCGGTGAACGCCGAATACAACAGGCCAAGCGAGTGGGGAAAATGCAGCTCCTTCAGCACGCGAATCTCGCGCCCTTCGCCCAGCATCACCGAGCTCGTCGCCCATTCGCCCACGCCATCCATCACCAGTATCAGCGCGCGCTCGAACGGTGAAGGATAAAAGGCGGAGGCGGCATGCGACAGGTGATGCTCGGAGAACAACAGGCGGCCGTGCAGTTCGAGCCCGGGCGCGAGCGCTTGCAACTCACGGAGCAGCAGCCGCTTCTGGAACAGCTTCTCCTTCAGCCAAACCGGCATTGCAGCGGCAAATGAGCGAAAGCCGGCCGGCGCGAACGCATGGTAGGTCTCCAGCAGCCGTTCAAACTTGAGAAAGGGCTTGTCGTAAAAGACGATGTGATCGAGCTGATCGAGCGTTATCTCCGCCTCGCGCAGGCAATATTGAATTGCCCGTATTGGAAAGCCCGCATGGTGCTTCTGACGGCAGAAGCGCTCTTCCTGCGCCGCAGCGATAACCTCGCCATCACGCACCAGCGCCGCAGCGCTGTCGTGGTAATACGCCGAAATGCCGAGCACCCACACGTCAGAACACGGTATAAATGAGCGGCGCCAGAGCGCTGCCCTGAACGAACACGATCAGGCCGGCCAGCAACAGAAGAATGCTGACGACGGGCAGCAGCCACAGTTTTTTTCTGGTCTTGATGAACTGCCAAAACTCGCGGAGGAAATCCATCAGAACTGGTTCCTGAAACTGTCGCGTGAGTATTCTCGTTCCTGTGCCAGCCAATAGCTCGCAGCCCTTGTGCGCTTCAGCGCCAACTGATCGCGACCAATGATGCGGAAGAACAGCGCAAGCGGCGTAATGAAAACAAAGAACACCAGCGCGAGGATGATGCGAGTGTTCACATAGCCCATGACCCGCCCCAGCAGCAGCCACGCCTTGACCAGCGGCGTGAGCACCTGCGGCGCCGCCCAGACCAGCATCAACAACAGTAGCGATAGCGCGCCCCACGGCCAGGCCGGCAGCTTGCCATACCACAGTGGCTGCAACATGGCCACTGCCGCCGCACAAGCCAACAGCAGCCCAAGCTGTCTTTCCAGTCGATGTGGTATCAGCGTCATGTGATGACTTGCAACAAAGTCTGCACCGTGTCAGGCAGGGAACAGTAATTGGCGGAGAGGGTGGGATTCGAACCCACGGTAGGCTTAAACCTACGCCTGATTTCGAGTCAGGTACATTCGACCACTCTGCCACCTCTCCGGGGGCGCGTATTTTAGCAGCAATGCTCAAAATCAGGCAGAATGTTTGCATGTTCGATCCAATGAATTCATTTCATTCGTCGCAAATCAGGGCAAGATCCATCCTGCTCGCGGTGCTGGTTCTCACCATACTCGCCGCTTGCACCCTGTTTGAGACGCCCAAAAAACCATGGCGGGAAGAATTGACGTTTATCGTCCCGCAAGTCACAAATAGTGTCGATGCGGAATTTGAGCAGCAACTCATCACACTGTTTGCCAGCCACTTGCAGGTAAAGACAAGACTGCTGCCCTTGCCGCAGGACAAGGTCATCCACGCCCTGACGGAAAACAAGGCGCACATTGCCGCCGCCGGATTGCGCAGTAACGCGACCGGCAGCGTGCGCTTTGGCCCCACATACCATACGTTAAGCGAGCTGGTGGTGTGCAGTGGCACAGAGCCGCGGCATAGGCATGAGCTTGTTGCCAGAAAGATCGCGGTGGTTGCCGGCTCCGCGCAGGAAGCGGCATTGCGCGAGGCGCAACAGAAGCTGCCTGCGCTGCACTGGGAAGCACGCCGTAAACAGACTGTCTCAATTCTGCTGGCCGAAGTGGCAGCCGACAGACTGGAATGCACAGTAGCCAACGAAGAACAGCTGGCGCTGGCGCGCAATTTCAATCCCAAGCTGCATCCGGCATTCGATATTGCCGAGCCATCAAAACTGGCCTGGGCGTTCGCGCCGGACAGCGATGAAGCGTTATTGGCAGAAGCGCAAAAGTTTTTCGCCCGCATCAAACAGGATGGCACCTTGCACCGCCTGCTGGACCGCTATTACGGCCACAACGAGCGGCTTGAGCCGATAGACTCAGTCACCTTCATCACCAAAACCCGCACCGACCTCCCGCGCTTCCGTCACCTGTTTGAGGAAGCAGAAGCATTGACGGGCCTCGAGTGGCAACTGCTGGCCGCGCTCGCATACCAGGAATCGCACTGGAATCCACTCGCCACTTCTCCCACCAATGTACGCGGGATGATGATGCTGACCGAAGAAACGGCTGAACGCATGAAGGTGGACAACCGGCTGGATGCGCGCCAAAGCATCTTGGCGGGAGCGCGCTACCTGCAGATGCTGAAGGAACAATTGCCGCCGCGCATAGCGGAGGGGGAGCGCGTGTGGATGGCGCTGGCCGCCTATAACCAGGGCCTGGGCCACCTGGAAGATGCGCGGATTCTGGCACAACGTACGGGGCTCAACCCAAACGCCTGGATGGATGTCAAAAAAACGCTTCCTCTGCTGACGCAGCCCGATTATTTCGAGCAGACCAAGCACGGTTATGCACGCGGCGGCGAAGCGGTCATCCTGGCGGAAACCGTGCATCTCTACTATGACATGCTGAAACACCTGGCGCCGCATAAGACACCCTATCAGCCAACAACGCCGTTCCAGCTGAAGCTGCCGGGAACTTCAAAACTCAGCTTGCCCTGATAACTTCCATCCCACCCATGTAGGAGCGCAACACTCCCGGCACGACCACGCTCCCGTCTGATTGCTGATAGTTCTCCAATACAGCCACCAGCGTGCGCCCCACCGCCAACCCGGAACCATTCAGTGTGTGCAGTAACTCCGGCTTGCCCTGCGCATTGCGGAAGCGCGCCTGCATGCGCCGCGCCTGGAAGGCTTCAAAGTTGGAGCAGGAAGAAATCTCGCGGTAAGTATTCTGCGCGGGCAGCCATACTTCGATGTCGTAAGTCATCGCGGCTGAAAAGCCCATGTCGCCAGTGCACAGCTTGACCACGCGATAGTGCAGGCCCAGCTGCTGCAATATCGTTTCGGCATGGCCGAGTAACGCCTCCAGACCTGCATAGGATTGCTCCGGGTGGATGAGCTGCACCAGCTCCACCTTGTCGAACTGGTGCTGGCGTATCATGCCGCGCGTGTCGCGGCCGTAGGAGCCCGCCTCGCTGCGGAAGCATGGCGTATGCGCCACGAATTTCAGCGGCAGCTGCTCCAGTGGAACGATGCTGTCGCGCACAATGTTGGTGACGGGCACTTCGGCGGTTGGGATCAAATAGAAATCAGTCTCGCCCTCGTCACCCAACTGGCGCGGCACACGAAACAGGTCTTCCTCGAACTTCGGCAACTGGCCGGTGCCACGCATCGAATCTGCATTCACGATATACGGCACATAGGTCTCGGTGTAGCCATGTTTCTCAGTGTGCGTGTCGAGCATGAACTGCGCCAGCGCGCGATGCATCCGCGCCAGCGGGCCTTTCAGCAGCGAGAAGCGCGCACCGGAAATCTTGGTGGCGGTCTCGAAATCCAGCCCGCCCAAGCCTTCGCCGATGCTGACGTGATCCTTCACCTCGAAGTCAAATTGTGGGACGTTGCCAACCTTGCGCACTTCCACATTATCCGTCTCGGATTTTCCTGCCGGAACACCTTCGTGCGGCATGTTGGGAATGACGGAGAGAAACGCATTCAGCTCATGCTGCACCTGCTCCAGCCTGGTTTCCATTTGCCTGAGTTCATCGCCCAGATTCGCCACCTCGGCCATGATCGCCGACACGTCCTCGCCCTTGGCCTTGGCCTGCCCGATCTGTTTGGAAGTCGCATTGCGCCTGGCTTGCAGCTCCTGCGTGCGTGTCTGGATGACCTTGCGCTCGCCTTCCAGTTGCTCGAAGCGTGCGGTGTCCAATGCGAAGCCGCGCGTCGCAAGACGAGCCGCGACTCCAGCCAGGTCGTTGCGCAATAGTTGTATGTCTAGCAT
>JAUQWW010000102.1 GCA_030834965.1 Gallionellaceae bacterium
CCCGACGCGCGTGTGCCGTCGATTGCTGGCTTGGGTATAGACCCCGTTGAGCTGGCGCATGCCCTTGGACAGATTGCCGTCCGGTGTCTGAATCAGCAAGTGGTAATGGTTATCCATCAGGCACCACGCGTGGCATATCCAATTGAACTGCGTGATGACTTTCTCCAGTATTGCCAGAAACTGCTGCCGATCCTGGTCGTCCTCAAAAATGTCTTCGCGCCTATCTCCACGCGCAGTGACATGGTAGAGCGCATCAGGAAATTCTATGCGGATGGGACGGGACATGATGGGGGCAATATAGCAGGGAGTGTGCTATTAAGCTAGACCTGACCCCAGTGGTTGATGGCGATGGTAAGTTCGTCTTTCTTTGAATTGACGTGATCTATTTGTATCATCACCAGTTGCGCGACTTCTTTAGGGTCGCTGATGGCACGGCCGGGTTTGGCGGCTCCGTTGACTTTAGTTTTCCTGGGCTGTGTTGCTGGATTTTCTGTGGGCGTAGCTTGGGTCACGGTTTTCTCCGGTTATGTCGCGTTCGTTTGCGAATAATAGGGGCGAAGCACTTTTCCATGGCACATGAATAATGGGCCTGATAAAAATTCAAAAACACACACGCCCTACCCAACCTTTGACAGGAATCGCGCAATGGCTCGGGTTGCCCGAGTCATCAAGACGCCTCACGGTCCACATTCTCAGAGATATTGAAGCGCAATATGCGGAGCCTTGACATATGTAGCCGCCCGGATACAATGCTCTCATGCATATAGAAATGACGGAAACCTATAGCGATTGGGAAAACAACCTCAGGGACTTGGTTGTCCGTGCCCGTGTGCAAGCGCGAATTGCGCGGCTGGCGATGGGTAATCCAGGGCAGCATCGTGTGCTGACTGGCGGGGTCTGTGAATTGAAACTGGATTTTGGTGCGGGCTATCGGGTGTATTACATCCAGCGCGGCAAAACGCTGATAGTGTTGCTGGCTGGTGGCGATAAATCCAGCCAAAGTGCGGATATTAAAACCGCGATTAGTTTGGCGAAAAACCTTTAGGAGAACAGCATGGCAAAGACTAAAACACTCGCTTACGATGTGGCTGACCGCTTGAGAACGCCTGAAGAGATGGCGCTTTATCTTGATGCTTGCATTGAGGAGAGCGGCGGCGATGCGGCTTTTATTGCCAAGGCCTTGGGCGATATTGCGCGCGCTCAGGGCATGACGCGTGTGGCGGCAGGTGCTGGCTTGAGCAGGGAAAGCCTGTACAAATCGCTCTCTGGTGAACGTGTGCCTGATTTTTCTACTGTGCTCAAAGTGATGAAATCGCTCGGATTGAAGCTGCATACCGAGGTTGCCTAAAGCACTGTGTCCAAGGCCGTTGAAGGCAACTATCCATGGACATTTCGACAACTTTAAAGCGAACGGATTAACTTTGTTCATGCCGAATCAATCACCCGTCCCCGCTGAACTACGCACCATGCTCAACGCCACCGCCTCGGCGACCTCGATGCCATCCACCGCAGCGGAAAGAATTCCGCCTGCATAGCCCGCGCCTTCTCCCGCCGGGTAGAGCCCAACCGTGTTCATGCTCTGAAAATCCTCGCGGCGCTTGATGCGCACCGGGGAAGAGGTGCGCGTCTCCACGCCGGTGAGCACGGCATCGCTCATGGAAAATCCCTTGATCTGTTTGTCGAAGGCGGGCAGGGCTTCGCGGATCGCGGCGATGGCGTAATCGGGCAAGGCACTGGAAAGGTCAGTCGGCGTCACACCGGGCGCATAAGAGGGGATAACCGAACCTAACACCGTGGAAGGCCGGCCGGAGAGGAAGTCGCCGACCCGTTGTGCTGGCGCATTGTAGTTGCGACCGCCCAATTCAAACGCTCGGCTTTCCCACTTGCGCTGGAATTCGATGCCGGCCAGCACGCCGCCCGGATAATCGTCCGGGGTTATGCCCACCACGATGCCGCTGTTGGCATTGCGCTCGTTGCGCGAATACTGGCTCATGCCGTTGGTGACCACGCGGCCTTCTTCGGACGTGGCCGCCACCACGGTGCCGCCCGGACACATGCAGAAACTGTACACCGAGCGCCCGTTGCTGGCGTGATGCACCAACTTGTAATCGGCGGCGCCCAGCAGCGGGTTGCCCGCATTGCGGCCCAGACGCGCACGGTCGATCAGCGACTGCGGATGCTCGATGCGGAAGCCGATGGAAAACGGCTTGGCGTCCATATACACCCCGCAGCGGTGCAGCATCTCGAAAGTGTCGCGCGCGCTGTGGCCCACGGCCAGCACGACGTGCCGGGTTGCGATGCGTTCGCCATTGGCGAGCACCACGCCGCGCACCTGTCCAATGTTGTTGGGGCCGCTCTCGATTTCGATGTCCGCCACC
>JAUQWW010000024.1 GCA_030834965.1 Gallionellaceae bacterium
CGCTGGCTGACGCGTGCAAACCATGCTGCCAGATTGGGGTGGGCCGCGCGCCAGTCGCGTTCGGGCTGGCGCAAATCCAGATAGATCAGTGCGCTTGCCAGCGCCAGATCGGCCAGCGTGAGGGTCGCACCCTCGCACCATTCATGTTCACCGAGTTGGCCGGCGATATGTTCAAGCGCGCGGGTGATGGCTAAGTTGTGTCGATTGAGGATGTCGGCATCCTGTTTCTCCGCCGGGCGTATACTTTCGGTGCGCACCACGACAGCCGAATCCATGATGCCATCCGCCAGCGCTTCCCAACGCTTGACGCGCATCCGTTCCAGCGCATTGTTGCGCGGGATGAGGATGGGCGTGTCATTCAGCGTGTCGACATACTCGGCGATCACGGGCGAATCGAATACGCAGGTGTCGTCATCGAGTATCAGCGCGGGAATGCGCCCCAGCGGATTGGCGCGCGCCACCTGGCTGCCGGGCTCGCGCGGCGCATCGACGAGATAGGTGTGCGGGATGTTCTTTTCCAGCAGCACGAGGCGCACCTTGCGCACGTAGGGGCTGGCGTGAGTTCCGAGTAGTTTCATGGTGATGATCCGTTGATTGATGGTGGATTGTTGAATATCGGAGCGATCAATACAAGCGGTATTGCGCGGAACGGAGTGCTCAGATGGGGTAGTGTCCGGTATTATTTGGGCATGGTCGATTTCCACCAACACCGATATTCCGTTAGACCCGATGTCCCCTCCCCATTGCAGGGGGAGGGTTAGGGAGGGGGTAGAAATGCAGATTTATCCGCCGTGCCAACCCCCATCCTGGCCTTCCCCCTGAGAGGGGGAAGGGACGTTATGTTCTAATGATTTATCCGGGATCAATCAATCCTTGCCAAATTTTATTCAGATATGACCCTGGCCGAACGTTTCACGCTGTATATTCAGCTCACCCGCCTGAACCGCCCCATCGGTATTCTGCTGCTGCTGTGGCCCACGCTGTGGGGCGTATGGATCGCGGGCAACGGGCATCCGGCGTGGCATATCGTTGCCATCTTTACATTGGGCACCGTGCTGATGCGCTCGGCAGGCTGCGTGATCAACGATTATGCCGACCGTGATTTCGACAAGCATGTGAAACGCACGCGCGAGCGTCCCATCACCAGCGGCAAGGTCGCGCCCGGCGAGGCGCTGTGGCTGGCGGCGGGATTAGCGCTCGCCGCTTTCCTGCTGATCCTGCCGCTCAATACAATGACGCTGCTGCTGTCCGTCCCAGCCGTGCTTGTCGCGGCCAGTTATCCGTTCACCAAGCGCTTCTTCGCCATCCCGCAAGCCTATCTCGGTATCGCATTCGGCTTCGGCATTCCGATGGCGTTTGCTGCGCAATTGAACGAGATTCCGGCTGTGGCATGGTGGCTGCTGGCTGCGAATGTGTTCTGGGCGATTGCCTATGACACCGAATATGCGATGGTGGACCGGGATGACGACATCCATCTCGGCATTCACTCCTCCGCACTGTTCTTCGGCCAATACGATGTGGCGGCGGTGATGGCCTGTTATGCGGCGACGCTGGGCATTCTCGCAGGTGTCGGCAATGCGCTGCATCTGGGCATGGCGTTCTATGCCGGCCTGCTGGTTGCGGCAGGCATCGCCGCCTACCATTACACGCTGATCCGCGAACGTCAGCGCGAGTCGTGCTTCAAGGCGTTCCTGCACAACAACTGGCTGGGGGCAGCAGTGTTCGCGGGGATCGCGCTCGACTATCTGCGGCGCGTGCAATGACAAACCCGCCGCAGCGGGTTTGTCATGTGGCCTCATGAAATGGTCAATCGTCTTGCGCTAGCCGCCGCCTTTTTCGGCAGTGTCAACTCCAGCACGCCATCCACATATTTTGCTTTGGCCGTCGTTTCGTCGATTTCATTCTCGAGCGTGAAAGAACGCGAAGCCGAGCCGAAATAGCGCTCCGAACGGAGCACAGTTTCTCCCCGCTTTTCTTCCGATTCTTTCTTGATTTCGGCGCTGATGGAAATGCGATTCTTGTCGATGGCCACATGGATGCTGTCCTTGGTGACGCCGGGAATATCGGCATGGACGGTGTAGGCCTTGTCATCTTCCTTCACGTCCATCTTGATCTGCGGCGCTGATGCTTCCATCTGGAACGGCTTGACCATGAAACCTCTGAACAGGTTGTCAAAAGGGTCCAGGTTTGCTTGCTCTCTGCGAGTCAGATTGAACATATATCCTCCGAATAAATGTAAAGGTAGGGGTACTTCCCAAGGCTGAATATATTGTTTGTTCTTGTCGTTTCAAGAGGGGGTGGCAACATTCTTTAGTTTGCTCCATTTTTGCAGTGTCAACTCCATTTCTGTTTTAACGGATAGTGGATTGGTTGTCGTTGGCACGGCCAGGAATGACAGCCTAATCGTTGATTCGGGTTAAAATCGCGCGCCATGACTTTTCCCGCCAATTCCCCGCAGGCGCGCCGCGCGGCGCGCATCGAGCTGCTCTTTCCCCTGGAATACCCGGCAGATCTGCCCGTGGTATTGCGGCGCGACGAGCTGGCGCAGGCGATTGCCCAGCATCAGGTGGTCATCGTGTGTGGCGAGACAGGCTCGGGCAAGACCACGCAGCTCCCAAAAATTTGCCTGGGCATCGGCCGTGGCGTGCAGGGCTTGATTGCACACACCCAGCCGCGCCGCGTGGCGGCGCGCTCGGTGGCCAACCGCATTGCACATGAGTTGAAAACCGAGCTCGGCGGCGTGGTGGGCTATAAGGTGCGCTTTAACGACAAGGTGTCGGAGCAAACCTGCATCAAGCTGATGACCGACGGCATTCTGCTGGCGGAAATCCAGAGTGACCCGCAGCTGAAAAAGTACGACACCATCATCATAGACGAGGCGCACGAGCGCTCGCTCAATATCGATTTCCTGCTGGGCTATTTTAAACAGCTCTTGCCGCGTCGCCCGGACCTGAAGCTCATCATCACCTCGGCCACGCTTGATGCGGAGCGGTTCTCTAAACACTTTTCCAGTGCACCAATCATGCAGGTGTCCGGCCGCAGCTATCCGGTGGAGGTGCGTCATCGCCCGCCGCAACAGAATGAGGAAGGTGAGCTGCAGGACGTTCCGCAGGCCGTGTGCACGGCGCTAGACGAATTGTCCATCGGCGGCCTGCGCGGCGATGTGCTGGTGTTCCTGCCCGGCGAGCGCGAGATACGCGACACGGCGGAAGCCTTACGCAAACATCATCCAAAAGGCGTGGAGATTCTGCCGCTGTTCTCGCGCCTGTCTGCAGCCGAGCAGGATCGGGTATTCCGGCCAACTTCCGGCATGCGCCGCGTGGTGCTGGCCACCAACGTGGCGGAAACCTCGCTCACCGTGCCGAATATCGGCTACGTGATTGATTCAGGCCAGGCGCGCATCAATCGTTACAGCATCCGCCAGAAAGTCGAGCAGCTGCGCGTCGAGAAAATCTCGCGTGCCGCTGCCAACCAGCGTGCCGGGCGTTGCGGCCGGGTGATGAGCGGCATCTGCGTGCGCCTGTATGACGAGGCAGATTTCCTGGTGCGCCCCGAATATACCGATGCGGAGATTTTCCGCGTGTCGCTGGCCACGGTGATCCTGCGCATGAGCGCGCTGGGGCTGGGCGAGGTGGAAAAATTTCCGTTTATCGAGCCGCCGGGTTCGCGTTCAATCACCGATGGCTACCAGTTGCTGGCGGAGCTCGGCGCGATTGACGATGTGCGCCAGTTGACCTCGCTGGGACGCGAGCTGGCCAAGCTGCCGCTCGACCCGAAAATCGCACGCCTGCTGCTGGCGGGTCGGCAATATCAGTGCCTGCAGGAAATCCTCATCATTGCCAGTGCGCTATCCGTACAAGACCCGCGTGATCGCCCGGCCGAGCGGCGTGAAGCGGCTGATGCGGCGCATCAGCGCTTCAACGATGAGCGCTCGGATTTTCTGTCCTACCTGAAAATGTGGGCATGGTTCCAGGAGGCGGTGAAGCACAAGAAATCCAATCGTTTGTGGGCAAATGAATGCCGCGAAAAATTCCTGTCGCCGCTGCGACTGCGCGAGTGGCATGAGTTGCATCAGCAGCTGCATGCGCAGGTGGCCGAGATGGGCATGCGCCTGAATGAGCGGCCGGCCACCTACGAACAAATCCACAAGGCCCTGCTCACCGGCCTGCTCGGCAATATCGGCTGCAAGAGCGTGGACAGGGAGCCATATTATCTCGGTGCACGCGAGATCAAATTCTTCATCGCGCCCAATTCGGTTCTGGCGAAAAAGGGGGCGAAGTGGGTGGTGGCGGCCGAGCTGACGGAGACGACCAAACTCTATGCACGCTGCGTGGCGCGCATCGAGCCGGAGTGGCTGGAAGAGGTGGGCGCACACCTGATCAAGCGCAATTATTTCGACCCACACTGGGAGAAAAAGGCCGCGCAGGTAGCGGCATGGGAACGCAGCACCTTGTATGGCCTGATCATCAACCCCAAGAAGCGCGTGCATTACGGGCCGATGAATGTGGCGGAATCACGCGAGGTGTTCATCCGTCAGGCGCTGGTGGCGGGCGAGTTCAATACCCTTGCGCCGTTTTTCGCGCACAACCAGAAACTGATCCATGACATCGAGGCGCTGGAGCACAAGGCGCGCCGTCCCGATGTGCTGGTGGACGAGGAACTCATCTTCGCCTTTTACGACAGCCGCATTCCGCCGCACATCCACAACGGTGCGGCATTCGAGGCCTGGCGCAAGGAGGCGGAGCGCGACCAGCCGCGCCTGCTGTACCTGCAGCGCGACGACCTGATGCGTCACGAGGCGGCAGGCATCACCACCGACCAGTTCCCCCCGCAACTGCTGATGAATAACGTCAGTTATGCGCTGGCGTACAACTTTGCGCCGGGCAAAAGCGACGACGGGGTGACACTCACCGTGCCGCAGGCCCTGATCAACCAGGTGTCGGCAACGCGCTGCGAATACCTGGTTCCGGGATTGCTCGCGGAAAAGGTGGCGCAACTGATCAAGACCTTGCCGCAGAAGCTGCGCCGCCATCTGGTGCCGGTGCCGGAATTTTCCGCCGCGTTTTGTCGCGAGGTGGAGCCTTCGGATACGCCACTGCAGCTGGCCCTGGCACGTTACATCCGCGCACAACAGCAGCTTGATGTTCCGCTGGATGCGTTCCGCATCGAGCAATTGCCTGTCCATCTGATGATGAATTTCCGGGTGATGGATGAGCATGGCAGGCAGCTGGGGGTGTCGCGCAATTTTGCCCATCTGCGCAGTGAGTTTGCTCCGAAGTCTTCCCCCTCCCCAACCCCTCCCTCGGGGGGAAAGGGGCTAAGCGTTGCGCACGGCCAAGCCTGCCCCCTCTCCCCCCGGGGGAGGGCTGGGGAGGGGGTAGAACGCCATACCTCATGGAATTTCGGCGACTTCAATGCCACCATCGAAGAGAAACGCGCCGGCCAGACAGTGACGCTGTTCAACGCACTGGTGGACGAGAACGACGCCGTGTCGCTGCGTGCCTTTGATACTCGTGACGAGGCCCTGGCCGCGCATCGCGCCGGACTGCGCCGCCTGTTCATGCTGGCGCTCAAGGAGCAGGTGAAGTTCCTGGAAAAAAATCTCCCGGGCCTGCAGGCAATGGCGATGCAGTTCCTCTCATTTGGTAGCGCGCAGGACTTGCTGCACCAGATTCTGTCCGTGACGTTCGACCGCTGTTGCCTGATGGAGCCGTGGCCTGCCAGCGAAAAGGAATTTGCGGCGCGCTGCAAGGATGCGAAGAGCCGCCTGAACCTGGTGGCGCAGGAAATCGCACGGCTGGTGGGTGCGGTGCTGACGGAATACCACGTGCTGCAAAAAGCACTGCCCGGCTACAAGGCGCATGGGCAAGCGGTGCAGGACATACGCAGCCAGTGCGAATGGCTGCTGGGCAAGGAATGGATTGCGCGCACCCCCTACGAACGCCTGCAGCACTTGCCGCGCTACCTCAAAGGTATCAATGTGCGGCTGGAAAAGCTGCGCACCAATCCTGTACGCGATGCGCAGCAGTTGGCGCAAATGCAGCCGCTGCTTCAGGCGTGGCAGCGCAAGCTGGCGGCGCAGCAGGGCGATGTCGATGCGCGTATTGCGGATTTCGGCTGGCTGCTGCAGGAACTGCGCGTATCGCTGTTCGCGCAGGAACTCAAAACGCCGGTGATCGTGTCGGTGAAGCGTCTGCAAAAGGTCTGGGACACTCTCTGACAGGAAAGAGCGCTCCGCCTCGAACATCCATCCCCATGCTGTGGATCAGGTTGCCGTCCGGCCTGAGACAAGGTAACATTTCCGCCCTTTCGCTTTTGATTTTGCTCAGGCAGCGCCGTGGCGACATGTGTCGCCGCTTTTTTGGTATTAGATGATTTTGATGAGGAACAACGTGAGCCATCCTTCATTGCCCGTACAGTCATTGCCAGTACAGTCAGGGCTACCCGCCCAGCAGGGTTTGTATGATCCGCGCCAGGAGCACGATGCATGTGGCGTGGGCTTCGTGGCGCATATCAAGGGCGTGCCGAGTCACGACATGGTGCGCCAGGGCCTGCAGATTCTTGAGAATCTTACCCACCGCGGTGCGGTCGGTGCAGATCCGCTGGCGGGCGATGGTGCGGGTATCCTGATCCAGATTCCAGACCAGTTCCTGCGCGACGAGATGGGTTGGGGCAATATCGAGTTGCCGGCTGCCGGGGACTATGGCGTGGGCATGCTGTTCCTGCCGCGTGATGCATCTGCGCGTGCGGCATGCCAACAAGTAATCGCCGACAAGATCGCCGCGGAAGGCCAGCATCTGCTGGGCTGGCGCGATGTGCCGGTGGACAGCTCCGGCCTGGGCGAGAGCGTCAAGGCGGTGGAACCGCTGGTGCGCCAGGTATTCATCGGGCGCGGCAAGCAATGCAAGGATGCCGACAGTTTCGAGCGCAAATTATTTGTCATTCGCAAGACCGCAGAACATGCCGTGCGCAATCTGGCAAACAATCAGGGGCGCGGCTTCTACATTCCTTCTCTGTCCGCACGTACCATCGTGTACAAGGGCATGCTGCTGGCCGATCAGGTCGGCAAGTATTACCTCGATCTGCAGGACCTGCGCGTAGTCAGCGCACTGGCGCTGGTGCATCAGCGCTTCTCCACCAACACGTTCCCGACCTGGGACCTGGCGCACCCGTTCCGCATGATCGCGCACAACGGCGAGATCAACACCGTGCGCGGCAACGTGAACTGGATGGCGGCACGCCACGCGGCGATGTCTTCCAAACTGCTGGGCGAAGACCTGGAAAAATTGTGGCCGCTGATTGCAGAAGGCCAGTCCGATTCCGCATGTTTCGACAATGCGCTTGAACTGCTGGTGGCAGGTGGCTATTCACTGCCGCACGCAATGATGCTGCTGATTCCGGAAGCGTGGGCGGGCAATCCCTTGATGGATGAAGAGCGCCGCGCTTTCTACGAATATCATGCCGCGCTGATGGAGCCGTGGGACGGCCCCGCCGCCGTGGCCTTCACCGACGGCCGCATGATAGGCGCAACACTGGACCGCAACGGCCTGCGCCCGGCGCGCTACGTCATCACTGATGACGACATGGTGCTGATGGCATCCGAAATGGGCGTGCTGGACATCCCGCAGCACAAGATCGTAAAGAAATGGCGTTTGCAGCCGGGAAAGATGTTCCTGATCGACATGCAGGCTGGCCGCATCGTGGACGATGCCGAGCTCAAGAAACAGCTTGCAACCGCCAGGCCATATCGCCAGTGGATCGAGAAGTCGCGCTACTTCATGGACGATCTGGCAGACGTGGCTGGCAAGCCTGCGCTTGCGGAATCGTTGCTCGATACCCAGCAGGCATTTGGCTATACGCAGGAAGATCTCAAGTTCATCCTGGCACCGATGGCTTCCGCCGGGGAAGAGGCAACCGGCTCCATGGGCAACGATGCGGCGTTGCCGGTGCTGTCCGACAAGAGCAAGGTGTTCTACAACTATTTCCACCAGCTGTTTGCGCAGGTGACCAACCCGCCGATCGATCCGATACGCGAAGAAATCGTGATGTCGCTGACCTCGTTTATCGGGCCGAAGCCCAACCTGCTCGGCATCGACGAAACCAATCCGCCGCTGCGCCTGGAGGCGCACCAGCCGGTGCTGTCCGAGGAGGACATGGCCAAGCTGCGCGGCATAGGCAAGCTGACCAAGAACCAGTACAAGTCGCTGGTGCTGGATATGACCTATCCCGCTACCAAGGGTGCGGCTGGCTGCCAAGCGGCAATCAAGGCACTGTGCGCTTCCGCTGAGAAAGCTGTGGCCGATGGCTACAACGTGCTGATCCTGTCCGACCGTGCGGTGTCGCGTACGCGCGTGGCGATCCCGGCATTGCTGGCCTGCGCGGGCGTGCATCATCATCTGGTGCGTGAAGGCCTGCGCACCAGCGCCGGTCTGGTCGTGGACACTGGCTCCGCACGCGAAGTGCATCATTTTGCGCTGCTTGCCGGCTACGGTGCCGAGGCAGTATGTCCGTGGCTGGCGTTCGAGACGCTGGCCACGATGGGCGATTATCTGCCAGCCGGGCTTTCTGCCAAGGATGCCAACAAGCGTTTCATCAAGGCGGTGAACAAGGGCCTGCTCAAGGTGATGTCCAAGATGGGCATCTCCACATACCAGTCGTATTGCGGTGCGCAGATATTCGAGGCGATCGGCCTCAATGCCGAGTTCGTCGCACAATATTTCACCGGCACGGCCACGCAGATCGAGGGCATCGGCCTGCGCGAAGTGGCGGAAGAGGCGGTGCGTACCCATCAGGCCGCGTTCAGCAATGATCCGGTGCTATCCGGTGCGCTGGAGACGGGCGGCGAGTACGCGTGGCGCACGCGTGGTGAAGAACATATGTGGACGCCGGATTCCGTGGCCAAGCTGCAGCATGCCACGCGCAGCAACAATGGGCAGACCTACAAGGAATATGCCAAGCTGATCAATGACCAGGCAAACAAGCTGAAGACGCTGCGCGGACTGTTCGAAATCAAGCCGGCTGGCGCACCGGTTCCGCTGGACGAAGTCGAGCCGGCAAAGGAAATCGTCAAACGCTTCGCTACTGGTGCGATGTCGCTCGGCTCCATTTCCACCGAAGCGCACACCACGCTGGCCATCGCGATGAATCGCATCGGCGGCAAGTCCAACACCGGCGAAGGCGGCGAAGACGCTGCCCGCTTCAATGAAGTGCAGGCTGGCGACAAGCTTTCAGAAATCATCGGCAAGGGACGTATTGAAGCTGACCTGGTGTTGCAGGAAGGCGATTCGCTGCGCTCCCGGATCAAGCAGGTCGCATCCGGCCGTTTCGGGGTGACTGCGGAGTATCTGAGCAGCGCCGACCAGATTCAAATCAAGATGGCGCAGGGCGCCAAGCCTGGTGAGGGCGGCCAGTTGCCGGGCCACAAGGTGTCGGAGTACATCGCCCAGTTGCGTTTCTCGGTGCCGGGCGTGGGGCTGATTTCCCCGCCGCCGCATCATGATATTTATTCGATTGAAGATCTGGCGCAACTGATTCATGACCTGAAGAATGCCAATCCGAGCGCTTCCATTTCGGTGAAGCTGGTGTCCGAGGTGGGCGTGGGCACGGTGGCGGCGGGCGTATCCAAGGCCAAGGCGGATCACATCGTGGTGTCGGGCTACGACGGTGGCACCGGTGCATCGCCGCTGTCTTCCATCAAGCATGCCGGCACGCCATGGGAGCTGGGCTTGGCCGAGACGCAGCAGACACTGGTCCTGAACAAACTGCGCGGGCGCATTGCGCTGCAGGTGGACGGCCAGATGAAGACCGGGCGCGACGTGCTGATCGGCGCGCTGCTCGGCGCCGACGAATTCGGCTTCGCCACCGCACCGCTGGTGGTGGAAGGCTGCATCATGATGCGCAAATGCCACCTCAACACCTGCCCGGTCGGTGTGGCGACGCAAGACCCGGAGTTGCGCAAGAAATTCACCGGCCAGCCGGAACACGTGGTGAATTATTTCTTCTTCGTCGCCGACGAAGTGCGCGAGTACATGGCGCAGATGGGCATCCGCAAATTCGATGACCTGGTGGGGCGCAGCGATCTGCTCGATGTGAAACAGGGTATAGATCACTGGAAGGCGAAGGGCCTGGACTTCTCCAGGGTTTTCCATCAGCCCGATATGCCGGCCAGCGTGGCGCGTCGCCATACCGAGGAGCAGGATCACGGCCTGGAAAGCGCGCTCGACAGGCAGTTGATCGCACAAGCGCACGCAGCGCTGGAACACCGGCAGCCGGTGGTGATCAACAGCGCGATCCGCAACGTCAACCGCACGGTTGGCACCATGCTGGCGCACGAGGTTGCCAAACGTTATGGCCATGCCGGCCTGCCGGACGACACGATCACGGTGAAGCTGCAGGGAACGGCAGGGCAAAGCTTTGGCGCGTTCCTGGCGCACGGCGTGACTTTTGAGCTGACCGGCGAGGGCAACGACTACGTGGGCAAGGGGCTGTGCGGCGGACGCATCGTGGTGCTGCCGCCCAAAGAATGCAAAATCGTGGCAGAGGACAACATCATCATCGGTAACACCGTGATGTACGGTGCGACCAGCGGCGAATGCTATTTCCGTGGCGTGGCGGGCGAGCGTTTTGCGGTGCGCAACTCGGGCGCGGTCGCAGTGGTGGAAGGCCTGGGTGATCACGGCTGCGAATACATGACCGGCGGCATGGTGATTGTGCTCGGGCAGACCGGCCGCAACTTCGCTGCGGGCATGTCCGGCGGGGTGGCCTATGTGCTGGATGAAGACGGAACCTTCCCCAAGCGCTGCAACATGTCCATGGTGCAGCTGGAGGCCGTTGAGGAGGAAGTGGCAGCCAGCGAGACCGGCGAAGTCGAGGCGCATGGCCGCGTGCACTTCAACCATCTGGGCAGGGCAGACGAGCTGGTGCTGCGCGGCAAGATCGAGAAGCACATGCGCTATACCGGCAGCGCGCGCGCCAGGGAAATTCTGGATAACTGGACGCGCTATCTGCCAAAGTTCGTCAAGGTGATGCCGACTGAATATCGCCGCGCCCTGCAGGAAATCGCGGTGCAGCAAGCTGCCAAGGAGGTTGCGTAAATGGGCAAGATTACCGGATTCATGGAATTCAGGCGCGTGGAGGAGGAGTACCAGCCCGTCGCCAGGCGGTTGAAGAACTACAGCGAATTCGTGGCGCATCTGAACGATGAGCAGGCCAAGATACAGGGCGCGCGTTGTATGGATTGCGGCACGCCGTTCTGCAGCAGCGGCTGTCCGGTCAACAACATCATTCCGGACTGGAATGATCTGGTGTATCGCGGCAACTGGAAGCAGGCGCTGGACACGCTGCTCTCCACCAACAACTTTCCGGAGTTCACGGGGCGCATCTGCCCCGCTCCGTGCGAGGCGGCCTGCACGCTGAACATCAACGACGATGCGGTCGGCATCAAGTCCATCGAGCATGCCATCATCGACAAGGGCGGCGAGAATGGCTGGGTGGTGCCGCAACCCGCAGAGAAGAAGACCGGGAAGAAAATTGCCGTTGTCGGCTCTGGTCCTGCCGGGCTGGCAGCGGCGCAGCAGCTGGCGCGCGTCGGGCATGACGTGGTCGTGTTCGAGAAGAACAGCCGCATCGGCGGCCTGCTGCGCTACGGCATTCCCGATTTCAAGCTGGACAAACGCCTGATCGACTGGCGCATGGCGCAGCTGGAGGCGGAGGGCGTGGAATTCCGCACCGGTATTTTCGTCGGCAAGGACGCGCCGGGCAAGGGTGTGGCAAACGACGCCAAGAAAACCATCACTCCGGAACAACTGCTGAAGAAATTCCATGCCGTGATTCTGGCAGGCGGGTCGGAAACGCCGCGCGATCTGCCGGTGACGGGGCGCGAGCTCGCGGGCGTGCATTTTGCGCTGGAGTTCCTGATTCCGCAGAACAAGGAAGTGGCGGGCGACGGGCGCAACCCCATCCGCGCCGATGGCAAGCATGTCGTGGTGATTGGCGGTGGCGACACCGGTTCCGATTGCGTCGGCACTTCCAATCGTCACGGCGCCGTATCGGTCACGCAGTTTGAAGTGATGCCGCGTCCGCCCGAGCAGGAAGACGGCTCGCTGACCTGGCCGTACTGGCCGCTCAAGCTGCGCACCTCCAGCTCGCAGGAAGAGGGCTGCTCGCGTGACTGGGCGGTGGCCACCAAGGAATTCATCGGCGAGAACGGCAGGATCACCAAGATCAAGGCGGTGCGCGTTGAATGGAAAGACGGAAGGATGCAGGAAATGCCGGGCACCGAATTTGAAATCAAGGCGGATCTAGTGCTGTTGGCGATGGGCTTCGTCAACCCGATTCAGCAGGTGCTAGACGCATTCGGTGTGGAAAAGGATAGCCGCGGCAATGCCAAGGCTGCGACGGATGGTGCAGGCTGTTACCAGACCAACGTGGACAAGGTGTTCACGGCCGGTGACATGCGCCGCGGCCAGTCGCTGGTGGTGTGGGCGATACGCGAGGGGCGTCAGGCCGCGCGCGCAGTGGATGAATATCTGATGGGCAGTTCCGTATTACCCCGTTAGCCCAGAAATAAACAATTTGCCACAGAGAATACAGAGAAAACCACTGGTTTATCACGACAAGCAGCTCATGCATGAGGTCAGCGAGTGCCTCTGAAGAATCCTGCTTCATTTCTGTGGCCTCTGTATTCTCTGAGGCTTGAGTTTGAGATTTTTGATTTTAGTGAATGGTAGATAAAGAGAAATGAATTTCAAACTGAAGAACGACACCTTCCTGCGCGCCTTGCTGCGCCAGCCGACCGAATATACACCCGTGTGGATGATGCGCCAGGCCGGGCGTTACCTGCCGGAATACTGCGCCACGCGCAAGCGCGCAGGCAGCTTTCTGAACCTGTGCAAGAGCCCGGACATGGCGACGGAAGTCACGCTGCAACCGCTGGATCGCTTCCCGCTCGATGCCGCCATTCTGTTCTCCGACATCCTGACCGTGCCGGATGCCATGGGGCTGGGCCTGTATTTCGCCGAAGGCGAAGGACCCAAGTTCGAGCGCCCCTTGCACGACGAGGCCTCCATCATGGCGCTGCGCGTGCCCGATGTCGGCACCAGTCTGCGCTATGTAACCGATGCAGTGTCGCAGATTCGCAAGGCGCTGGACGGCCGCGTGCCGCTGATCGGCTTTTCCGGCAGTCCGTGGACCCTTTCCTGTTATATGGTGGAAGGTGGCAGCAGCGACGACTACGCCAAAGTGAAGACACTGATGTACAAAGAGCCCAGGCTCATGCATCACATTCTCGAAGTCACCGCGCAGGCGGTCACGCAATACCTGAATGCGCAGATCGAGGCGGGTGCGCAGGCCGTGATGATCTTCGATTCCTGGGGCGGCGCGCTATCGCACGCGGCCTATCACCAATTCTCGCTGCCCTATATGCAACGCATCGTGCAGGGGCTGAAGCGCGAGCATGACGGCGTGAAGATTCCTGTGGTGCTGTTCACCAAGGGCGGCGGCCTGTGGATAGACAGCATCGCAGACACGGGTTGCGATGCTGTGGGGCTGGACTGGACCATGGACATCGGCGTGGCACGGCAGCGCGTCGGCCACAAGGTTGCGCTGCAGGGCAACCTCGATCCGACCGTGTTGTTCGCCACTCCGGAAGTCATCGAGAATGAGGTGGAGAAAATCCTGGCCAGTTACGGATATGGCAGCGGCCATGTGTTCAATCTGGGGCATGGAATTTCCCAATTTACCGACCCAAACAATGCGGCGGCGCTGGTGCAGGCGGTGCATGACCTCAGTCGAAAATATCACTAATAGCGCTTGACATTTTGCGGGCTTATACACAAGCCCCGTGCTGATTCGCTGGCCGCGAGGGAACTTTTCTCGCGGCCAGCGTTTTTGAAGTTAGCCATTGTTTTTATTGAGCTATTTACGTGCTTACAAAATGAGCGGACGGGCAAAACTGTATATGGTGGTTACAGTTAGCATGCTTGTTTGTTACTTGCTCACATAGTTATCCACAGGATATGTGGGTAAGAAAAAAACTCCATATCGCTCAAGTGAGTTAGCCAGTTTATGTAGAAATCACCGGAGAGAAATTTACTAAATGTCCATCGTTCGCGTCGCGCTGGATTTGCCTTTGTCAACACTATTCGATTATGTATTGGTGGAAAGCGTCACGGCCGTGCCGGGGCAGCGCGTGCTGGTGCCATTCGGGCGCAAGCAGGTGGTGGGCGTGGTGATGGAGTGCGTGGCGTATTCCGAGTTGGACAGGAAGCGCATCAAGCAGGTTGTGCAAGTGCTGAATGATGTGGCGCCGTTGCCAGATGAACTGCTCGCTTTGCTGCGCTTCTGCAGCGACTATTACCACTACCCGCTTGGAGCCACCGTGCTGTCCGCACTGCCGGTGCGGCTGCGTTCCAGCCAGCCGGTGACACTCAAAGAGGAACTGCAATACACGCTCAGCCCCGGCGGGCGTACCCTTGACCTGGATTTGCTGCCCAAGCGCAAGGTCGTGCAGAACCGCATCCTTTCAGCCTTTCAGCAGGGCCCGTTAAGCGCCGCGCAATTGCGTGCGTTGTCACCCAGCGCGTCCTCCGCGCTAAAGGCGATGTTACAGGCGGGATGGGTGGAGGCATGCGCGGCTGCAACTGCTGCACCCACGTCATTCGCATTCAATAATGCGCATACCCTGACGGCAGAACAGCAGCAGGCGGTGGATGCTGTCACCCAGACAAGTGACTATGCCTGTTTCCTGCTGCACGGCATCACCGGCAGCGGCAAGACCGAAATTTATGTGCACCTGATGCACCACATGCTGCAGCAGGGCGGCCAAGTGTTGCTGCTGGTGCCGGAAATCAATCTCACGCCGCAGTTGGAAAACTATTTCCGCAGCCGTTTCCCGGATGCAGAACTGGTCAGCCTGCACAGCGGATTGAATGACAGCCAGCGCGCGCAGAACTGGCTACTCGCGCAGTCCGGCCGGGCGCGCATCGTGCTCGGCACGCGCCTGGCGGTATTCACACCGCTGCCGCAACTGGCATTGATCATCGTGGACGAGGAGCACGACGCCTCGTTCAAGCAGCAGGACGGCCTGCGCTATTCGGCGCGCGATGTCGCGATCTTCCGCGCCAATCAACGCGGGGTGCCCATTGTGCTGGGCTCGGCAACACCTTCGCTCGAGAGTTACTACAACGCGCAGAGCGGGCGTTACCGGCTGTTGCGCCTGACTCAACGTGCGGCAGCGCAGGCGCGGCTGCCTGCGGTGCGCTGCATCAACATCGGCAATACCATGATGCAGCATGGCATAAGCGAGCCGGTGCTGGCCGCGCTGGGCGCATGCCTGCAACGCAGCGAGCAGAGCCTGGTGTTCATCAACCGGCGCGGTTATGCACCGGTGCTGATGTGCACCGCATGCGGCTGGCTGTCCGGTTGCGCGCATTGCGCAGGCAAGCTGGTGCTGCATCTGCAGGATAGAATCTTGCGCTGCCATCACTGCGGTCACCAGGAACGTGTGCCGCATGCATGCCCGTCCTGCGGCAACGCCGACCTGCAACCGGTCGGCATCGGCACGCAGCGCGTGGAAACTGCGCTGTGCGAATATTTTCCCGCCGCGCGCATCCTGCGCGTCGACCGCGACAGCACGCGCAACAAAGGGACATGGAATGCGATGCGCCAGCGGATTCAGGATGAGGCGGTGGACATCCTGGTGGGCACGCAGATGCTGGCGAAGGGGCACGATTTCCCCAAGCTGACGCTGGTGTGCGTACTCAACCCGGACAGCGCGCTGTACAGCAGCGACTTCCGCGCCTCGGAAAAATTGTTTGCCCAACTGGCACAGGTGTCGGGGCGCGCCGGGCGCGCCGACAAGCCGGGCGAGGTGCTGATCCAGACTGCTTTTTCCGATCATCCGCTGTTCCGTGCGCTGGGTATGCACGATTACGATGCCTGGGCGCAAACATTGCTGGCGGAACGACAGTCTGCCGGTTTTCCGCCATTTGTATACCAGGTGTTATTGCGCGCCGAAGGCAAACAGCAAGCCGAGGTGTATGCCTTCCTGCAGCAGGCGCGCAAGGAGGCGGTTGCGCTCAATATGCCGGTCGAGATTTATGGCGTGGTGCCCGCCGCCATGCCGCGCCGTGCCAACCACATACGCGCACAGCTGCTGGTGCAGAGCGATGCGCGAAAATCCCTGCAGCAATTCCTGCGCGCCTGGAAGCCGCTGCTGGATGGGCTGCCCGCCCAGAAACTGCGCTGGTCGCTGGACATTGACCCGCTGGAGTTTTAGAGTGGCAGACCCATTAATGAGCAGAACGACCTGAGATAAGAAAGCGACTGGAAATGCCGATCGACTTGATAAATTCGCTGTGCGCCATTGCAGGCGCCGAGAACGTGCTGACCGGTGCTGATGTGACGCCTTACTGCAACGACAAGCGCGGGCGCTACAGCGGGAAGGCGCAGGCGGTGGTGCTGCCCGCCGACACGCAACAGGTCAGCGCGGTCGTGGCATTGTGCGCGGCAAATGGTGTCTCCATCGTGCCGCAGGGCGGGAATACCAGTCTGTGCGGGGCATCAGTGCCGCTGGCCGAAGGCGGTGCGCAGGTTGTGCTCAATCTGTCGCGCATGAACCGCATACGCGAGGTGGACGCCACCAACTACACCATGACGGTGGAAGCAGGCTGCATCCTGGCCGATGTTCGTGATGCGGCGGAAAAAGCCAATCGGCTGTTCCCGCTCGGCCTTTCCGCCACCCAGCATCGTTGCGAGATCGGCGGCAACCTTTCCACCAACGCGGGCGGCATCAATGTGCTGCGTTACGGCGTCACGCGCGATCTGGTGATGGGGCTGGAAGTGGTAATGCCGGACGGGCGCATATGGAACGGCCTGCGCGCGCTGCGCAAGGACAATTCCGGCTACGACCTGAAGCAGCTGTTCATCGGCGCGGAAGGTACGCTGGGCGTCATCACCGCTGCCGTGCTGAAACTGTTTCCGCGCCCGCAGGCCATGGCTACCGCCTGCGTAGGATTGCGCGATCCGGCAGCGGCCGTCGCGCTGTTTGCACACCTGCGCGCCGCCTGCGGCGACCGCATCAGCGCCTTTGAATTTGTCGGCCGCTCCTGTCTGGATCTGGTGCTGCGCCATATCACGGATACGCACGAACCCTTTGCCAAAAAGCACGAATGGATGGTCCTCATCGATTTATCGGATGTGCTCGATGTGCCGCTGGACAAAGCGCTGCGGGCCGCGCTGGAAAATTTATCAGGCGGCGTCGAAGTGTTTGCGGTGACCTCCGATAAAGCCATCGCCGAGAAATGGTGGAAGCTGCGCATGGCCATCAGCGATGCGCAGAAAGTTGAGGGCATCAGCATCAAGCATGACATATCTGTCCCGGTCAGCCGCATGGCGGAGTTCATCGCGCAGGCGGATGAGGCGCTGCATGGCGCGTTCCCGGGCGTGCGTATCGTCACCTTCGGTCATATCGGCGACGGCAACGTTCATTACAACGCCTCCATGACTGACCCAGTTCAGAACCCGGCATTCATCGCGCAAAGCGAGCGCGTCAACCGTATCGTGTATGACATCGTGCACACGCTTGGAGGCAGCATCAGCGCCGAGCACGGGCTGGGGCAGCTCAAGCGCAACGAGATACGCCACTACAAGAGCGCGCTGGAGATGGAGCTGATGCGCAACATCAAACAAATATTCGATCCGCACGGCCTGATGAATCCGGGCAAAGTGGTATGAGTTGTGCCCGTGGAGACGGAAATCTGTAATAGTTGAGAGGAATATTGTGCAAGCCGGAAATTCAATGGACGTAAAAAGCCTGGTGTTTACATGCGCCAATGTGGCGTGTTTCGCCATTACTCAATTATTCCCCAAGCTTCTGGGCAAGGATTTTGAACAGTGGCCCGTGTTGCTGAATAAGACGTACATGTTGTCGCTGTTGGCGTTTCCAATCGTTGCAACTGCGGGGATGTTCTTTTCCATCATGAGCATCAGGAAGAATGGCTGGCAATGGGCTTCCACGCTTGCCCTGATCACCTCCGTGCTTGGGGTGGCATTTTGTCTTGCCGCGATATCGTCGTTAATGTCGCAGGCGTAGCCATTTAAATTCCTGATGTGAATGTCGTGCAGCGAGATCTTGCTCTCCCTTCAGTAGGGATGGAGAGAGAAAAATGGGCAGGGTGAGTTTCATTATCAGGAGCGGCGCATTTGCCATGCCCGTCAGGCTCGATAAAGGAGGAATACATGGCAGGCCAACCTGAAATAACCAACATGGCATTGTTCTGCGATTTCGAGAACGTTGCGCTGGGCGTGCGCGACGCAAAGTATGCACAGTTCGACATCAAGAAGGTGCTGGAGCGCCTGCTGCTCAAGGGCAGCATCGTGGTCAAGAAGGCCTATTGCGACTGGGATCGCTACAAGGAATTCAAGGCGACGATGCACGAAGCGGCATTCGAGCTGATCGAAATTCCGCATGTGCGGCAGTCCGGCAAGAATTCGGCAGACATCCGCATGGTCGTGGATGCGCTGGATCTTTGCTATACCAAATCCCATGTGGATACCTTCGTCATCATCAGCGGCGATTCGGACTTCTCGCCGCTGGTTTCGAAGCTGCGCGAGAACAACAAGTACGTGATCGGCATCGGCGTGAAGGACTCAACGTCGGACTTGCTGAGCGCCAACTGCGACGAGTTCATTTTTTACGATGATCTCGTGCGTGCGCAGGAAGCCAAGCAAAAGCGTGCCGAGAAAAAAGTCCCGGTGAAAGCCGTAGTCGGCAAGGCCAGGGCGCCCGCGGCGAAGAGCGAAGATGACAAGCGCCAGGAAGCGCTCGACTTCATTGTCGAAACGGTCGAGGCCTTGATTGCGGAACGCGGCTCCGATGAAAAAATCTGGGGTTCGATGGTCAAGACGACGATGCAGCGCCGCAGGCCCGGGTTTACGGAATCCTACTACGGCTACAGGTCGTTCAAGGAGCTGGTCGAGGACGCGCAGAAGCAAAAATTGCTTGTTGTCGTGCGTGACGAGAAGTCGGGCCAGTACACCATCCGCTTGCCGGCCGCCGACCAGTAGCCAGCAAAGAACGAGTAATCTCTCTGGCTGCGCGCAGCGCATCACGCGAAGCAATAGGCAGGTGCGCGCTGCCACACACAGATATGCCTCTGTCAAAATGCTATAATCCGCGCCTCTTTTGAGGGCGTTTTGCAATGACTGCTGCTGTTTCCAATTTTAAAATCCATCTTTCCGATCTGTTTGCGCAAGCCTTGCGCGCCGTGGCACCGGAACAAACCGCGACGATTGTGCTGGAGCGCCCCAAGCAGGCGCAGCATGGTGATTACGCGTGCAATCTGGCGATGCAGCTGGCCAAACCGTTGCGGCGCAGTCCGCGCGACATTGCGCAGGCATTGATGGCGGCGCTGCCTGCTTCCGATGTGGTGGAGAAGGTAGAAATCGCCGGGGCCGGCTTCATCAATGTGTTTCTGACTGTGGCGGCCAAGCAGGGTGTGGTGCGCGGTGTGTTGCAGGCGGGGGCGGACTATGGCCGCATCGCGCTGGGTGCGGGGAAAAAAGTCCAGGTTGAGTTTGTTTCCGCGAATCCCACCGGCCCGCTGCACGTGGGGCACGGGCGCGGCGCGGCTTACGGCGCGAGCCTGTCCAATGTGCTGGATGCGGCAGGATACAAGGTGTCGCGCGAATTCTATGTGAACGATGCCGGGCGGCAGATGGATATTCTCGCCTTGTCCACCTGGCTTCGCTATCTCGACCTGCATGCGATAGCGGTGCCATTCCCTCCGAATGCGTATCAGGGTGATTATGTGCGCGACATGGCGAAGCAGATCAGCCTGGCGCACCGTGCACGTTATGTGCACACTGCCGCAGAGGTGCTGCAAGGCGTGCCGGCCGTGGAGGAAAATGCGGATGCACACCTGGATGCGCTGATTGCCAATGCAAAAAAGCTGCTGGGCGAGGATTACGCTTACGTGCACCAGCACGTGCTGACCGAGCAGCTGGGTGATTGCCGCAACGACCTGGCAGAATTCGGCGTGCATTTTGATGAGTGGTTTTCCGAGCAATCGCTGTTCGACAACGGCCTGGTGGCGCGTGTAGTGGAGGCGCTCAAGGCGGGGGGGCATCTTTACCAACAGGACGGTGCACTGTGGTTCCGCTCCACCGAATTTGGCGATGAGAAGGACCGCGTGGTGCAGCGCGAAAACGGCCTGTACACCTACTTCGCTTCCGATATCGCTTACCACCTGAATAAATTCGAGCGCGGCTTTGACCGCGTCATCAACGTGTGGGGAGCCGACCATCACGGCTACATCCCGCGCGTGAACGGGGCGCTGAAGGCGCTGGGACTGGACAGCAGCAAGCTGACTATCGCGCTGGTGCAGTTCGCGGTGCTGTACCGCAATGGCCAGAAGGCGGCGATGTCCACGCGCAGCGGCGAGTTTGTCACGCTGCGCGATTTGCGCCATGAAGTGGGCAATGATGCGACACGTTTTTTCTACGTGCTGCGCAAGAGCGACCAGCATCTGGATTTCGATATGGATCTGGCGAAATCGCAGAGCAACGAGAATCCGGTGTATTACATTCAGTACGCTCATGCGCGGGTTTGCAGCGTACTGCAGCAATGGAGCGGAGATTCATCAGCTCTGCGGCAAGCAGATGTAAGTGCTTTACAGAGCGATTACGAACAGACTTTGCTGCAGCACTTGATTGACTATCCGCAAGTCATCGAGGGTGCGGCGGAAGAGTTGGCGCCGCATCTGATTGCGTTCTACCTGAAAGACTTGGCGGCGGATTTTCACAGCTACTATAATGCGTCGCGCTTTCTCGTCGAGGACGAGGGCATCAAGCGCGCGCGGCTGGCGCTGATCGCCGCGGTTGCCCAGGTGATGCGCAATGGCTTGGCATTATTAGGCGTGAGCGCGCCTGAGAAGATGTAATAAAGAAAGGGATGAGCATCGGTTTGCTCGTCCTGTGCAGGATTTTGAAGGATATGGCATGAGAAGAAACAGCAGCTCCCGCTCCGCCCCTACTCGCAAAGACAGCCCCCTGCTGGCAGGCATTCTGGTCGGTATGGTGATTGGTCTGGCCATTGCAGGCGGGGTGGCGTGGTACATACTGAAGACGCCTGGCCCGTTTATGAGCAGTACACCACAAGAGCAGGGCAAACTTGTGCCGGAGACAGCGAAGCCTGCGTCTGGCGCGAAAAACGCGCCACCAGCGCCATCTGGCGAGGCTGCATCGGGCGTGGCTGAGGGCAAGCCGCGCTTTGAGTTCTACAAGGTGCTGACCGACAAGCAGGACACGATGATGCCGGCTGCACCCAGGGAGAGTGGCAGGCCCGCGCAGAAGCCACAGGCTGCTGCGAAGGAAATCTATTATTTGCAGGCGGGTTCGTTTTCCAATGCGGATGATGCAGATAAAATGAAAGCCAAATTATCCATGCTGGGTATGGAAGTCAGCGTGCAAACCGCAACCATACCCGACAAGGGGGTATGGCACCGCGTGCGTCTCGGCCCCTATAAAGGAGCGGAAGAAATGAACAAAGCGCTGGCCATGTTGAAACAAAATGGGGTAAGTGCTACTCCAATGCTGGCGCAATAGGCGAAGGCGCTTAATTATTGAGTCTGGAACGGGTGAGCGCATTCCTATTGGCAAGGATGTTTGACTTTAGTGGTAACTCTAACTTTAAAAAGGAAAGAAACATGAAATTCCTCAAGCAACTCTTTTTGATGTTGGCTGTGTTGTGCGCTGCCCCGGCGTTTGCCGAGCTGGAACCGGGCAGGGATTACAAAATGCTCAACCCGGCGCAGCCTGTGCGCAGCGGAAATAAGATTGAAGTGCTGGAATTCTTTTTTTACGGCTGTTCTCACTGTTTCAAGCTGCACCCGTTTCTCGCCGCATGGGAAAAGAGAATGCCCAAGGACGTTGAGTTGACCTATGTGCCGACCATTTTCAATGATTCCTGGGAGCCGATGTCGCGCACATACTATGCGTTGGAGGCGATCGGCCAGCGAGAGCGGCTGCATGACGATCTATTCAATGCCTGGAACGTGAACAATACGGATCTGAGCGACGCGGCCAAGGTTACCGAATTTGTCGCACAGCGTGGCGTGGACCGCAAGAAATTCAGCGAAGCCTATAATTCCTTCTCCATGCAGAGCAAGGTAATGCGCAGCAAGCAAATGGCGCAAAGTTATGGCATTCGCGGCACACCAACGCTGGTGGTGGATGGCAAGTACACGATCAGCGGATTGCAGCCCGCAGAAACCATGCAGGTATTGAATGCACTGATCGACAAGGCACGCAAGGAGCGTGCAGCCAAGCGTTAATCAGGAGCGTAGATTGATGCTCGGGGATCAAGGCAGAGCAGCCGCTTCTCCCCAATCCTCGATCCACGGTCGTCAATTCTGTCGCCGCATAGTTGTTACCGGCGCATCCAGCGGCCTTGGCCTGGCGCTGGCGCAGCATTACCTTAAGCAAGGCGCGGTGGTCGGGGCTATTGCCCGCCGCGCCGACCTGCTGCAATCCCTCTCAGAACAGTTTCCCGATCAGGTTCATTGTTATGCGGTCGATGTGCGTGATGCGGCTGCCATGCAAGCGGTAGCGCAGGACTTCATCGCGCGTGCCGGGGTGCCGGATGTCGTGATTGCCAATGCAGGTGTGAGTGTTGGCACGCTCACTGAACATGCCGAAGACATCGCGGCGTTCGAGAGTGTGATCGACATCAATGTGCTGGGGGCAGTAAAAACTTTCCAGCCTTTCCACGAATGCATGCGTGGGGCAGGACGCGGCTCACTGGTCGGCATTGCCAGCGTGGCGGGTTTTCGCGGCTTGCCTGGGGCGAGTGCCTACTCCGCTTCCAAGGCAGCGCTGATTTCTTATCTGGAAAGTTTGCGGGTTGAGCTATATGCCAGCGGGGTGCGGGTGGTGACCATCTGCCCGGGATACATCAAGACGCCCATGACCGCCATCAACCCTTATCCCATGCCATTTATATTGCCGGCGGATGAGGCGGCGCGACGGATCGCTCGGGCCATCGAAGATGGCAAATCATTTGCTGTTGTGCCGTGGCAGATGGGGCTGCTCGGGCATGTACTGAGTTGGTTGCCCAACTGGCTGTATGACGTTCTGTTCAGCAAGGCGCCGCATAAACCGCGCGGATTCATCCCCTAGATGCGTTTCCTGCATTCAAACCACACAGCACGCAAAATGCGTACCGCTTGATGGCGGCTTGATAGAAAAAATGTGAAATAGTCGGTTTTTTCATGGGTTTTTACAGAAAGAAAGGGAAATTCAAGATTGGTATGGCCAATACGTTAATAAAACATGACTTTACTGGCGCCATTTAATCTTGTATGTTATATAGTTATAAATGATTCTTTTATGCTAAAAATTTAAGATCACATGTCTGGCACCCCGGAATTTGTCGAAGCAAGACTCAAATCTTTGTTTGAGTATTCGCCAATCGCAATGTGGGAAGAGGATCTTTCACAAGTTTTTGCGCGACTGGATGAGTTGCATGCTACCGGGGTGTTATGCTGGGAAAATTATTTTGAGCAAAATCCTGCTGAAGTAACTTATTGCGCAGGGCTGGTGCGTATCGTCAATATCAATCAGGCAGGCACCAGTCTGTTTCAGGCAGAAAATAAAGAAAGCCTCTTACGGGAATTGCCGGAGTTTTTCTCTTCCAGTTCATGGGAAGTGTTCAGACACAGACTTATCTCGCTGGCCCAAGGGGCGCTTGACTATAGCGGCGAGATCGAAATGCTCACCATGCATGGAGAACGCAAGCAATTGCTGCTCCAATGGAACATGGTTCCGGACAATTTTGATGCATTGAAAAATGTTGTCGTTTCGCTCATCGACATCACTGAACGCAAGCGTAACGAGCGGCGTGACAAGTTATACGCCCATGTGCTGGAGCTTATTTCATCTGATGCGCCGCTGAAACAGGCGCTTTGCGCAGTGGCAAGCTGTGCTGAAGAGGAGTACGCGGACGCGCGGTGCTCCATCATGCTGCTGGATAGAGATGCACTGTACCTCACCACAGGTGCGGCACCGAGCCTGCCGGACTTTTACAATAACGCGATCAACAGAATCGTGATCTGCCGCGAGGCTGATGCCTGCAGTTCTTCGGGCTGCATTTGCAAGCGATTTGTTGTGGAAGACATTCAGAGCCATCCCGACTGGAAGCAGCTCAGGGCTGCCGCAATTCAGGCAGGGCTTCATTCATGCTGGTCCCAACCCATCCTGAGCACCACGGGCGAGCTGGCAGGCGCGATGACGATTTATCATCGCACTTCAAAAACTCCTTCCTCGAGCGATATCAACGCTATCGAATTCTTTGCCAGGTTGGCTGGCATCGCGATAGAACGACACAATACCCAGCAAAAATTGCACCTCGCAACCATGGCTTACCAGGGAATGGGCGAGGCCGTTCTGGTTACCGATATGGATGGATTCGTTATTGCTGCCAATGCGGCATTTACGAAAATTACCGGTTATCGCCAGGAAGAAATTGTTGGCCAAAGCACAAAGATGCTCAGTGCGGGGCGCTATAACCAGTTTTTTTCCAAGAGCATACGCGAATCGCTGCTAACCCATGGTCAATGGCGGGGAGAAATCAGCAATCGACATAAGAATGGAGAAGAGTATTCGGTGTGGCTGTCGATCAATAATGTATATGACGAGAAAGGCAAGGTAGCCAAGCGTGTTGCATCATTTTCCGATACCTCAAAGCGGAATCCGGCAGAAAAAATGGTTGCGGGACAAACCGACTATGATCTCCTTGCTGCACTGCCCAACCGCCAGCAGTTTCGTGATCACCTGGATCGGGAAATAAAGAAAGCACACCGTGATGGTCTCGGTGTGGCGCTGCTTGCCATTGACCTTGATAAATTCAAGGAAGTGAATGAAACGCTGGGCCACAACATGGGAGATGTGTTATTGCAGGAGGCAGCTCGCCGGATTGCATCCTGCGTGCGAGACCGGGATACGGTCGCACGTTTTGGCGGGGACGAATTTGCCGTGATACTGACAGCCTATCCGGACGTCAAGCGGGTCGAGCAAATTGCTCGCTCCATAAACAATAAAATAAGCGAACCATTCCAGTTTGGGGATGAGGTCGTTTATATTTCAGCCAGCATCGGCATTACGTTTTATCCGCTCGACGGCGTTGATGCAGATGTGCTGATCAAAAATGCCGAGCAGTCCATGTATGTGGCCAAAAATGATGGCCGCAACCGATACAGTTTTTATACGAGTTCGCTGCAGGAAGCAGCGCAAGCACGCCGTGTCATGCTTAACGACTTGCGCGGGGCGCTGGCGGACAAGCAATTCAGGGTATATTTTCAGCCTATTATCGATTTGAAGAGCGGCCGTATTCTCAAGGCGGAAGCGCTGCTGCGCTGGCAGCATCCGGTGCTCGGAATGGTGGGCCCCATGGAGTTCATTCCGCTCGCCGAGGAAACAGGGCTCATTAATGACATTGGAGATTGGGTATTCAGGGAATCTGCAAATTGCGCAAAGCGCTGGAGCGAGATATATCCGGGCGGTATTCAAATCAGCATCAATAAATCCGCAGCCCAATTCCGCAACTCCAGGAATGCAGACAAATGGGTAAATTATCTGGCTGAAATTGGTTTGCCTGGTAATAACGTTGTTGTCGAAATTACTGAAAGCATCCTTCTTGATTCAAGCCCCAATATTTTTGATCAATTGTCGAAATACCGTGAAGCCGGAATACAGATATCCATTGATGACTTCGGTACTGGCTATTCGTCACTCTCCTACCTCAAAAAGTTTGATGCAGATTATTTAAAAATTGACCGGTCTTTCATTATGGACATGGTGAGTAATAATCAGGATATGGTCCTGTCCGAAGCCATTATTGCCATGGCGCACAAACTGGGAATTGCAGTGATAGCCGAGGGTATCGAAACGGAAGAGCAAGAAAAATTGCTGGCAGATGCCAGTTGTAATTTTGGCCAGGGCTTCCATTTTTCCAAAGCTATTTCAGCGCAGGAATTTGAATTCCTGCTGGATAGCAAAAAATACCGCACGCATAGCCACAGTCAAATCTTGCATTGACTGGCCGCCACCCATTGGATTGAAGCCGGAAACTTCGCTCCTGTATTCTGAAAGCTGAGCCCCTTATTGATCTACAGCACTAAAGCAGAGGCATGACCTCGGCTTCCAGTTGTTCGTATTTCATGGCGCCCACGTACTTCACTCGCACGATACCCTTGCGGTCGATCAGAACCAGTTGCGGGGTGAAGCGTATCGTCCCCCATGCTTCCCTGATACTGCCGGCGCGCATCGCAACCGGGAAGGTGTAGCCTTTCTTGCTCCAGTAATCCGCTACGTCCGCCGCTTTCTTATCAAGGGACAAGGCAAGTATTTCGAACCCCTTTTCCCGGTAAGCGTTGTAAAAACGCTGCAGTTCGGGCAACTCCCTGGCGCAGGCCGGGCACCATGTGGCCCAGAATACGACCAGCACGACCTTGCCCTCCAGTTCTTTCGCCTTGAGCGCCCCGCCTCCGACCAGTTCGGTGTCGAGAAGTGGCGCCGGCTCGCTGATCTGTGGCTCGGCATGAGACGCTACGGCCAAAGACACGCACAAAGCGAACAGAATGAATCTGATGTTCCTAATCATGGATGACTTTCACTGCCGCGCGCGGCGCCAAGTCTATGGCAGCAGCGCTGCCGGAGAATCGCACCGGGGTAGTGTGCGGGCTGAAGTACGCGACTGCCGGATTTACATCAGCGATGCGCTTCATTGGGGTGCCGAGATTACCAGTTCGAGCTCTGCGCCGTTTTTGACCCCTGACATCTGCAGCCAGTAGCGGGTGTTGGCGTCCAGTTGAAAGCTCACATTCCTGCCCATGCCGGTACAGTTGTCCAGACGGAGGTCAGCGTCCAGCACAACGGCGACCTGGCCGGAGGCGTCGATCAATTCGAGCCATGCATACTGGCTTAGCAGGAAACGGTAGGCACCGGCTTTACCTGTGCGAAACGACAACAGGCCGGCAAAATTCTTCACCTTCACGGATTTATTGGGTTTCGCAAGTAATGAAACATCCTGGAACGGAAGCAGTTTGGTCTTCACTTTGGTTCCAAACGGCACATTCGCTTCGCCTTCAGGGCGATTCAATGCATTGACGCTCAACGGCGCATCAGGACGTTCCCATTCTGCGGCGGCCCGTGCCAGGTCGGGAGGGAGGGTCGAGCAGAGCTGGGGATCCGGGTCGTCCGGCGCGGCAGTTCCAGCATTTACCGGACAGGGATCTTCTTCATCGTTTTGCATGATCATCTGCTCTTCGGCCCGTACGGCTGGCCCTGCAGCAGCAAACAACACGACGATCAGGCTTTGTATCAGGAAATGCTGGATCTTGCGGTTCAGCAACATAAGTCTTTCCTCAGTGGTTTGTAAGTTTCGGAGCAAATTTTCAAGTTAGACCGTTGAATCATTAAAAGGTTGAGTGAATCATTGTATATGTATGTCCTCTGAAATAACAGGAACGGCAATGTACGCCGGATTGGCGTGATTGGCGCTCACTAATCTGGCGCCGAGACCACGAATTCGCCTATCGCACCCTTTTTGGCGCCGGTCAATTGCAGCCAGTAGCGCGTGTTGGCTTTCAGTGCGAAGCTCAAATTCTTGCCCATGCCGGTGCATCTGTTCAAGCGCTTGTTGGAATCCAAGACGCCAGCGCGTTCGCCAACCATGGCTTCTTCGCCGGATGCGTCTACCATTTCGAGCCATAAATATTGGCTCAGCAGGATGCGGTAGCGGCCGGCCTTGCCGGTGTGGAACGATGCCAGTCCGGAGTAGAAAATCAGATTTGCTTCCGGGTGACGCGGGGTCTTTGCCAATATCACTTTTTCGGAAGGAAACAGCTTGACCCTGAGCTTGACCCCGGCGGCCACGTCCGCATCACCCTCCGGGCGATCCAGAACCTTGGCATTTATTGCGGGGCGCCGCCATTCTTCGACAGCACGTGCCAGTTCAGGATCCAGATCCTCGCAATAAGGGTTGGGTGCCTTGGCCTGCTCCTCCTGGGGCGGATTCTGTACTTGAGCACAGCCTCCTGCGGCGGCAAGCAGGGCTCCGATCAGGCTTCGCAACAGGACGGTCAAGAATGTGCGCTTGCGTAACATGTTATACCCTTAGCGGTTGCAGAATTCCGGGAGCGGATTTTTTGACCTGTTGAATCCATTGGGCAAAGAGGGCTGACACATTCAAGCGGACAACAAAGTAGCGGACCGATATCCAGTTGGTGGAGCGGAGGAGGATCGAACTCCCGACCTTCGCATTGCGAACGCGACGCTCTCCCAGCTGAGCTACCGCCCCACGGTGCCGAAATACTAACCAGAAATGCCAGACTTGGAAAGAGCGAGTCCGCTCGCCTGATAGAAACGTGCAAGGTCGCTCAAGTCTTCGAATACAGCAGACGCACCGGTGAAATTCTGCTTGCGTGTGTAATGGTTAATCGTGATGAAGGTTTTTACCCCGGCAGCCAAACTGGAGCGCAGGCCGTTTTCCGAGTCTTCAATCGCAATGCAATCGGCGGCATCAAGGCTGAGGTCGTTCAGCACCCAATTGTAGATGTCCGGTGCGGGCTTCTTGTGCGGCACGATGTCGCCGCAGCCGACACTAGCGAAATAGCTTTCCCAGTTCTTGCCCAGTCCCACTTCGAGCAGGGCGGAGACGTTCTCCGGCGAAGTGGTAGTGGCGATGGCGAGCCGGAGGCCGCCCGCACGCGCCTCGTTGATAAGCTGTTTGATGCCTGGGCGTAAAGGAATGTGTCCGTCCGCCAGCATGGCGGTGTAGTGCCCGGTCTTTACCAGGTGCAGGTGCTTGACGAAATCGTCGAAGTTTTCCGGCTTGGTGTAGCCGGTCAGAAAACTACCCACGAAATATTTGATGCGCTCCTTGCCGCCGGTCACCTTGAGCAGTTTGTCATACAGCGCGACATCCCAGTTCCAGTCCAGCTTGTTTTCCGCGAAAGCCTTGTTGAATGCGATGCGGTGTGCGTCCTCGGTATCGGCCAGTGTGCCGTCCACGTCGAATATGATGGCTTTGATGGTCATGTTTGTGTGATTCTGATTAAGAGGTGATCGTTTATTCGCGGTCAAGTGCTTTAGCGGCCCATCCCCGGCAACATGCCCTTCATGCCGCGCATCATCTTTGCCATGCCGCCCTTGCTGAACATTTTCATCATCTTCTGCGTCTGTTCGAACTGGTTCAGCAACTGATTGACGTGCATGACCTGCACCCCCGCGCCTGCAGCGATGCGGCGCTTGCGCGAGGCCTTGATGACCTCAGGCTTGGCGCGCTCCTGTGGCGTCATCGAGTTGATGATGCCCTCGATGCGATTGATGGACTTGTCATCCACCTTGCTGCCGGCAGCGGCCTGGCTGAGCTGCGCGGGCAGTTTGTCCATCAGCGCGGACACGCCGCCCATCTTGCGCATCTGCACGATCTGCATCTTGAAATCGTTGAGGTCGAAGCCTTCGCCTTTTTTGACCTTCTTTGCGAGCTTCTCGGCTTCCGCCATATCCACTTCGCGGTGCGCTTCTTCGATCAGCGACAGTACGTCGCCCATGCCCAGCACGCGCGATGCCATGCGCTCGGGGTGGAAGGCTTCGAGGCCGGTCATTTTTTCGCTGACGCCGACGAACTTGATCGGCTTGCCGGTGATGTGCCGTACCGATAATGCCGCACCACCGCGCGCATCGCCGTCCAGTTTGGTGAGGATCACGCCGGTGAGAGGGAGTGCGTCGCCGAAGGCCTTGGCAGTGTTCACCGCATCCTGGCCGGTCATCGCGTCCACCACGAACAGGGTTTCGATGGGCTTGAGCGCGGCATGCAGTTGCTTGATCTCCGCCATCATTGCTTCATCCACGGCAAGGCGTCCGGCCGTGTCCACAATCAGTACGTCGTGGTAGTGCCTGCGGGCATAGTCATGCGCGGCCAGCGCGATGTCCACCGGCTTCTGGCTGATGTCCGAAGCGAAGAAATCAATTTCCAGTTGTTGCGCCAACGTGCGCAGTTGTTCGATGGCGGCGGGGCGATACACGTCGCAGCTGACCAGTAGCACCTTTTTCTTTTGCTGTTCGCGCAGCAGTTTTGCGAGCTTGCCGCTGGTCGTGGTCTTGCCTGCGCCTTGCAAACCGGCCATCAGGATCACGGCGGGCGGTACGGTGGCGAGGTTGATGGCGGCATTGGCCTCACCCATCAGCTTGGTCAGCTCGCGGTGCACGACGCCGATCAGCGCCTGCCCGGGGTTCAGGTTACCGATAACTTCCTGACCGAGCGCGGCCTGTTTTACCTGAGCCGTGAATTCCTTCACCACGGGCAGCGCCACGTCGGCTTCCAGCAAGGCCATGCGCACTTCGCGTAGCGCATCCTGGATGTTGGATTCGGTCAATCGCGCCTGTCCGCGCAGGTTTTTGATTACGCCCGAGAGGCGCTGTGTAAGATTGTCTAGCATGAGTGCTTCCCTGTTTTTCAGCAGAGTAGATAGTGTAGAATCGCCAAGTCTAAAACATCTTGGCCGGCAATGTCGAACCTTCTCCTCTATTTGATTGTTTTTCTCGCCTATGGGGCGCTGGCAGCGTATTTCTGGCGGGCGCAGGTGGCGGGGAGCGGGGATGCACTGAACCATGGTGTGGTCAGCCAAGCAGTGCTGCTGCCGTTGGCACTGCATGCTTACCTGCTGTATGGCAGCCTGTTCGTCGGCGGCGCGCTGAATCTCGGCCTGGCGACTGCGCTTTCGTTGATTCTGTGGCTGACCATGCTGGTGTACTGGGTGGCGCGTTTTTTTTATCCGATTGCCAGTCTGCAAACACTGGTATTGCCCCTTGCGGCCATTGGATCATTGCTGCCGGCATTGTTTCCCGCCGTGCGCCCACTATCGAATAATTCATCATTCGCGCTGGATGCGCACGTTCTGGCGGCGATGTTGGCTTATAGCCTGTTCACCATCGCGGCATTGCAGGCAGGGCTGATGTCACTGGTGGAAAGACGCCTGCATCATGCCATGCTGCCGCGCGTGCTGCGTGGCTTGCCGCCGTTGCTTACCATGGAAACCTTGCTGTTCCGCATTATTGGTGCGGGCTTTGTCGTGCTTTCACTGACCCTGATCTTCGGTATGGTGTTTTCCGACCAGATATTCGGCAAGCCGTGGCAGTTCAACCACATGGTCGTGCTGGGGCTTATCTCCTGGGGCGTGTTTGCCGCATTGCTGGCGGGACACCGTTTCTACGGATGGCGCGGCCGCACAGCCGTGCACTGGACGATGAGCGGCTATGTCTTTCTGATATTGGCCTATCTGGGCACCCAGTTCGTGCTGGAAGTGCTGCTGCATCGCTAGCCCTGGCTCCGGGGGCGAAGTCACAATTTCTTGCCATAACCTCATAAAGTATCGTAGAATCGCGCCCCCTTGGCATTCGCTAAGCGGGTATTTGCCCTAACGAACAACAGGTTTGACTATGGTTATTATTCGATTTGCACGTGGCGGTTCCAAGAATCGTCCGTTTTTCAATGTGGTTGTAGCAGATTCGCGCAACCGCCGTGATGGCAGGTTCATCGAGCGCATCGGCTTTTACAACCCGGTGGCGCAGGAAGGCCCGGAAGGCATGCGCATCCAGCTGGATCGCGTGGCGTTCTGGCAGGAAAAAGGTGCGCAAGTGAGCGACGCTGTCGCCAAGCTGGTCAAGCGCGCTGGTGCCGCAGCCAAAGCATAACGAACAAGACCCCATGATTATCATGGGGCGGGTGGCGGGTGCGCAGGGCATACTCGGCTGGGTGAAGCTCAAGACCTACACCGAGTTCGTGGATGGACTTGCCGATTTTCCGGCCTGGTGGCTGGGGGACGAGAAGCATCCGTGGCGCGAGATCAGCGTGGAAAAGTTTGCCGTGCAAGGCAAAGGCCTGATCGCCAAATTCCCTGGCTGCAACGATAGAACCGCTGCCGAAAAGTATAAAGGATTGCTGGTGGCGGTGCCGCGCAGCAGCCTGCCGCAACAGGCGGAAGACGAGTATTACTGGACGGACCTGATCGGCCTTGCGGTGGTCAACCTGGCAGGCGAAAGCCTGGGAACGGTAGATAACCTGATGGATACCGGCGCCAATCAGGTGCTGTGTGTGCGCGGTGCGAGCGGCGAGATTCTGATCCCGTTCATTGCCAGCGCAATCAGGCAAGTGGATCTCGCAGCAAGAGTGATACGTGTCGATTGGTCAGTCGATTGGGCCGAGAAGCATCCGACTGGTAAAGAAGCACAGTGACATGCGTTTCGATGTCATTACACTGTTTCCGGAAATGTTTGGCGCGCTTACGCAATATGGCGTAACACGGCGCGCAGCGGAGCAGGGCAAGTTTGTGTTGCAGGCGTGGAATCCACGTGATTTTACGACTGACAACTACCGCACCGTGGATGACCGCCCGTATGGCGGCGGCCCCGGAATGGTGATGCTGGCGGAGCCGCTGGCTCAGGCGATCAGCGCAGCAAAAGCAGCGCAGAGTGCAAGCGGGATAGCGAAGAGTTGTGTGATTCACCTCTCCCCGCAAGGCAGGCCGCTCACCCATGAAGTGGTGAAGGAATTGCTGGCGCGGGACGAAGGATTGATTCTGCTGGCGAGTCGCTACGAAGGCGTGGATGAACGCCTGATCCGGCATCATGTGGATGAAGAGCTTTCCATCGGAGACTATGTGTTGTCCGGCGGCGAGTTGGCAGCGATGGTGTTGATGGACGCTCTGGTGCGGCAAATCCCCGGCGTATTGGGGGATGACGCATCGGCGCAGCAGGACTCGTTTGTAACGGGCCTGCTGGATTGTCCGCACTACACCCGCCCGGAAGTTTATGAAGGCGAGGGCATCCCGGAAGTATTGCTGTCCGGGCACCACGCCGAAATAGAAAAGTGGCGATTGAAACAGGCGCTGGGACGCACCTGGGAACGTCGCCCTGATTTGCTGGCACAACGCCAGTTAACTAAACAGGAAGCTCGGCTACTGGCAGAGTACCAGCAGGAACAAGCTTCCGTACAACAAGAGGAAACAAAATGAATCTGATCGCAATACTTGAGCAAGAAGAAATCGCCCGTCTGGGCAAGGCCATCCCTACCTTCGGCCCCGGCGATACAGTTGTCGTCAACGTCAACGTGGTGGAAGGCGAACGCAAGCGCGTGCAGGCTTACGAAGGCGTGGTCATCGCCAAGCGCAACAAGGGACTCAACTCCTCGTTCATCGTGCGCAAGATTTCCGCTGGTGAAGGTGTGGAACGTACCTTCCAGACCTACTCCCCCTCCATTGCCAGTATCGAACTGAAGCGTCGCGGCGATGTGCGCCGTGCCAAGCTTTACTACCTGCGCGACCGTTCCGGCAAGTCCGCGCGTATCAAGGAAAAACTGGCTGCCCGCAAAACCGAAGCGTAAGCTTCCGGCAGGTTCAGAAAACGACGGGAGGCGATGCCTCCCGTTTTTTATTGCGCTATCATCCGTGCATGGATTATCAGGCCAAGCTTGAAGTACCGTTCAGTGTGCTCGGCATCCGCTGTACGGATGACGCGCTGACTGGCATCGAATTTCTCGCGCCGAATGCCGGGCTACAGCCCCCGCGCAGTGCCTTTGCAGGGAAGGTGTGCGAGCAATTGTCCGCGTACTTCGCCGACGCCGATTTTCATTTCAGCTTGCCACTCAAGCCCGGAGGCACTGAACACCAGAACAAGGTGTGGAAGGCGATGCGCGCCATCCCGCGCGGGGACGTGCAAACCTACGGCGATCTCGCCACGCAGATACACTCCAGCCCGCGCGCAGTCGGCCAGGCGTGCGGCAACAACCCGATTCCGATCATCATTCCCTGTCATCGCGTGGTGAGTAAATCCGGCATGGGTGGCTTCATGCACCATAGCGGCGGATATGCGCTGGATATCAAGCGCTGGCTGCTGGCGCACGAGGGGGCTATTTGAGCAATACCGACATCCTCGATGAATTCTGCGACACCGTGTGGCTGGAAGACGGCCTGTCGCGCAACACCTTGGAAAGTTACCGGCGCGACCTGAGTAAATTCTCTTCCTGGCTGGAAAAACAGCGCGGCGCATCGCTGCTGGAAACCTCACACGCAGACATACAAGGCTTTCTCGCACATCTGGTCACCGAACAAAAATCCAAGGCGACCAGCACCAGCCGCGCCATCTCCAGCCTCAAGCGCCTGTTCCGCTACCTGCTGCGGCAGAACAAAGTGAGCGCTGACCCCACGCTGCAAATCGCTACGCCCAAGTTGCCGCGCAGCCTGCCCAAGAGTCTCACCGAGCAGGACGTGGAGCTGTTGCTGAATGCGCCGGATGTACAAGCGCCCTTGGGCATGCGCGACCGCACCATGCTGGAAGTGCTGTATGCGACCGGCCTGCGTGTATCCGAGCTGGTCGGTTTGAGCGTTGCGCAGGTCAGCCTCGACATGGGCGTGGTGCGCGTGATGGGCAAGGGCAGCAAGGAACGCCTGGTGCCGCTGGGTGAGGAAGCACTGGACTGGCTGCGCCGTTATCTTAAGGAGGCGCGCCCGCTGCTGCTAACGGGGAAAGTGAGCGATGCGCTGTTCGTCACCCAGCGTGCAGAAGCCATGACTCGACAGATGTTCTGGTATCTCATCAAAAAGCACGCGCGGCACGGCGGCCTCTCCAGGCCGCTGTCGCCACACACCCTGCGCCATGCTTTCGCCACACATCTGCTCAACCACGGTGCGGACTTGCGCGTGGTGCAGATGTTATTGGGCCATGCGGATATTTCCACCACGCAGATATACACCCACGTTGCCCGGGAGCGCTTGAAACAACTGCATGCACAGCACCACCCACGCGGCTAGAATCTCTGCCTGCCTATTTGGGTCAAATCAGCCATTGAGAATTGCCGGAAATCAGCTGCTGGAAATCTGAAATTTGATCCAGGCTGACTTTTCGGGATGTACCACCGGCCTTTGCTCCGTTATTTAACCGCCCCTCTAAAGAAAACCTGATTCAGGTCGATAAATCGGCTTACTCGCTGCAGTTTGCCAACAGAAAGAGAAAACCATCGCCGACACGTTGCGTGGCACTGACTGCCGTTTGCTGCAGCAATTCGTTGGGAGACACGCCTTGAACAAAAGCATCCTTGCACTAGGAATCCCCTCTGCGCTCGCTTTGGTCGTGAATTGCCTCGTGGCAGGAGCGATGATCCTGGCACTCGCGACGTTAAGCGTGCCCGCCATACTTGTGCTTGCTGCGCTCAGTTCGGTTATTGCCACCCTGATTTGCCACGCCTACATAGCGCACCAATTGAAGCGTGCAACAGCTGATGACCAAAGTGATAAACACTTCCCTCTGGTTGGCTCGCTAATTGGGAACGTTCGCCAAAAGACCGAAGGCAGATATATCGGCGTCATTAGTACCGTATCCAACACGATTGAGCAGAGCACGCTTTCCCTGGCGGCAACTTCCCACAGAGTGGATCAATTGAGAAAAAGCACCAATCTTGCGACCAGGCAATCCGAAGAGATTGCGAGTGCCGCCGAGACGATACTAGCAACCACACGTCAATCTTCGGAAAATGCTACCAATGCCGCGCAATTTGCTGTCCAAACCAAAGAGAGCAGCTCGCAAGGAAGGATCGCGTTACAACAAGCCATAGACGATCTTCATTTGATGAGTCAACGTACCCAGGAAACCTCCGGGCTGGTGTCCCGTTTGACTGAAAGCTCCAAGCGGATTCAGGAAATTACGCAAGTCATCGACGCGATTGCCAAGCAAATAAATTTGTTGGCTCTGAATGCTGCAATTGAGGCAGCACGTGCGGGCGAACAGGGGCGCGGGTTTGCGGTTGTGGCAGATGAAGTGCGCAAGCTTGCCGAAAAAACCTCGGCTGCTACCGGCCAGATCGGAGGGATGGTCATCGGCATCGGCGAAGAAACCATTGCAGCTGCAAACACGATGACCTCTCTTGCGGAAGAAGTCGAACGTGGTGTTGACAGTATCGGAGAAGTCGGCACCCAGCTTGATGGAATATTGCAGCATACGTCCGCTCTGGAAGAGCAGGTGCTCGCGATTGCGCACGGCGCCGAAGACAATTATCGGCAGGTGGATCAGATATCAACATCCATCGCCGCGATACACGAGGAATTGCTGGATATCGAAGGCGAAATGAAAGGCGTGTCGGAGCAAACCATGGTGCTTTCCGATCTGAGCGAAGGCATGTATGAATCGCTTGCGGAGCTGAACCTCGATACGATCCACAACCGGTTGTTCAAGGTCGCCAGAAATGCGGCAGACCGTATCGAGCAGGCTTTCGAGCAGGCTGTGCGTTCCGGCCAAGTCAGCATGGATGACTTGTTTGATCGGGAATACAAGCCGATACCCAATACCAGCCCGGCGAAATACAACACTCGCTTCGACAAATTTACGGATCGAGTGCTCCCGGATATCCAGGAAAAAATCCTGGAAGAAAACCCCGCAGTTGTATTCGCCGCCGCAATTGATGCGAAGGGGTACATCCCGACACACAACCGGAAATTCTCCAAGCCGCTCACGGGAAATCTCGAGACCGACACGGCGAACAACCGCACCAAGCGGCTGTTCAATGACCGCACCGGCTCGCGCTGCGGCAGCCACAGCAAGAAAATGCTGATCCAGACCTACAAGCGCGATACCGGTGAAATCATGCACGACATCTCCGTCCCGATCACGATCCAGGGCAAGCACTGGGGCGGCTTCCGCATGGGGTATCGGCCGGACTGATTTGGGTCTGGTTATTTGTCGGCTGGTTTGTTTGTGTCGGCCTTGATGTCCTTGCCGGTCTCCTCTGCGAGATGCTCGTATAGCGCAAACTGCTTCTGCAATTCGTTCTCGTAAAACGCCTGCACTTCTCCACTGCCAGCATCCATCTCGCGCAGCAGCCCGCGGAAGCGCGGCTCGTTCTTGATGAACTCGCGGTAGGGCAGTGAAGGCTTTGCCGAATCCAGCGACAGCGGATTGCCGCCTTCTTGCGCGCGCCGCGGGTCGTAGCGGAACAGCGGCCAATGGCCGGTCTTGACCGCCAGTTCCTGTTGCTGGTGCTGCTTGCTCAGGTCATAGCCGTGCTCGTTGCAGGGGCTGTACGCGATGATGAGCGAGGGGCCGTCGTAGGACTCCGCTTCGAGGAATGCCCGCAACGTGTGCGTATCCTTCGCGCCGTAGGCCACGCGCGCAACGTAGACGTGGCCATAGCTCATGGCGATCTGCGCCAGATCCTTCTTGCCGACGTGCTTGCCGCCGGCGGCGAATTTCGCGATGGCGCCGCGCGGCGTGGCCTTGGACATTTGCCCGCCGGTGTTGGAATAGACCTCGGTGTCGAGCACCAGGATATTGACGTTGCGACCGGTTGAGATGACATGGTCGAGGCCGCCGAAACCGATGTCGTAGGCCCAGCCATCCCCGCCTATGATCCACACGCTTTTCTTCACCAGATATTCGGCCAGGCTTTCCAGTTGGCGCGCTGCGGCGGAATCGATGCCCGCCAGCTTTCGGTGCAATTCCGCGACCCGTTCGCGCTGCTGATGGATGCCCGCTTCGGTGGATTGATCGGCGTTGAGAATTGCATCCGTCAGCTCGGCGCCGACCGTGGCCTTCAGTTGTGCCAACAGCGCGCGGCCATGTTCGGCATGCTTGTCGATGCTGATGCGGAAGCCCAGGCCGAACTCGGCGTTGTCCTCGAACAACGAGTTGCTCCAGGCCGGGCCGCGGCCTTCCGCATTCTTGCAATAGGGCGTGGTGGGGAGATTGCCGCCGTAGATCGACGAGCAGCCGGTCGCGTTGGCCACCACCATGCGGTCGCCGAAGAGCTGGCTGGCCAGGCGGATATACGGCGTTTCGCCGCAGCCGACGCAAGCAGAGGGAAACTCGAACAGCGGCTGCATCATCATCGCGGCCTTGATGGTGGTCGTCTTCAACTGGGCGCGGTCATACTCCGGCAGCGCGAGAAAGAACTCGAAGTTCTTGCGCTCCTGCTCGCGCAGCGCTGCCAGCGGACGCATTTCCAGTGCCTTGTGGCCATCGACCTTGGAAACGGCCGGGCAGATGTCCACGCACAGCGTGCAGCCGGTGCAGTCTTCGGGCGCGACCTGATAGCTGATGTGCATGCCCTGCTCGAAATCCTTGCCTTTGACCTGAACGTGCTTGAAAGTCGGCGGCGCGTCCTTGGCCAGGTCGGCCGGAAACAGCTTGCTGCGGATGGCAGAGTGCGGGCAGACGAAGGGGCATTTGCCGCAGTGTATGCATAGCTCCTCGTCCCACACCGGAATCTCCTGTGCGAGGTTGCGCTTGTCCCACTGCGCGGTGCCGCTGGGCCACGTGCCGTCATTCGGAAACGCGCTCACCGGCAGGCGGTCGCCGCGTCCGGCCATGATCTCGGCGGTGACCTTGCGCACGAATTCCGGTGCAAACGCTGGCACGGCATCCGGCATCTCGTGAGTGCTGCTGGCCGTTTCTGGAACGACAATCTTGTGCAGGTTGGCGACGGTTTCGTCGATGGCCTTCCAGTTGGCCTCCACCACTGCGCGCCCCTTCTTGCCGTATGACTTCTCGGCGGCATGCTTGATCTTCTCGATCGCCACATCGCGCGGCAGTACACCCGATATCGCAAAGAAGCAGGTCTGCATGATGGTATTCACGCGCCCGCCCATCCCCGTCTGCGTCGCCACCTTGTAGGCGTCGATCACATAGAACTTGATCTTCTTCTGAATGATCTGCTCCTGGATGAGCTTCGGCAGGTGCTCCCACACTTCGTCGGCGCCGTACATGCTGTTCAGCAAGAATGTGCTGCCCGGCAGCGCGGTCTTCAACACATCAAACTTCTCGAGGAAGAACCATTGATGGCACGCAACAAACTTTGCGCTGCTGATCAGGTACGTGGAAAGGATCGGACGGGGTCCGAAGCGAAGATGGGACGTTGTCGTGGATCCTGATTTCTTGGAGTCGTAGACGAAGTATCCCTGTGCGTAAAACTCCGTGTCTTCGCCGATGATTTTGATGGAGTTCTTGTTTGCGCCGACGGTGCCGTCTGCGCCGAGTCCGTAGAAGATCCCGCGGAAGACATCGTCTGCCTCGGTGGAGAACGACGGGTCGAATTCCAGGCTGGAATGCGTGACGTCGTCGATAATGCCGACCGTGAAGTGGTTTTTCGGTTTGGATTTCGCCATCTCATCGTAGACCGCCTTCACCATGGCCGGGGTGAATTCTTTCGAGGAAAGGCCGTAGCGGCCGCCGATAACGCGCGGCATGGTCTTGACCGGTCCCGTGCCGTCCATGATGCCTTCGTTGAGGGCGCCGATGACGTCCAGGTATAATGGCTCGCCGAGTGCTCCGGGTTCCTTGGTGCGGTCCAGGACTGCAATGGATTTGACGGTCGCCGGAAGAGCGCCGAGGAAATGCTTCACGGACCAGGGACGATAGAGGTGGACTTTCAGGAGACCGAGGTTTGCGCCTTTCCGGTTCAGGTACTCGACGGTTTCCTGTGCGGTTTCCGCGCCGGACCCCATGATCACAACGACGTGTTCGGCGGTCGGGGATCCAACATACTGGAAGAGTTTGTATTCGCGCCCGACAACCTTTGCGAACTTGTCCATCGCTTTCTGCACGATATCCGGGCAGGCGAGGTAGAACGGGTTGCATGTCTCGCGTCCCTGGAAGAAGACGTCGGGATTCTGGGCCGTGCCGCGCATGACGGGACGGTCGGGAGAGAGTCCGCGTTGACGGTGTGCAAAGACCAGGTCATCGCTGATCATCGCGCGCATGTCCTCATCGGTCAGCTGCTCGATCTTCTGCACTTCGTGCGAGCTGCGGAAGCCGTCGAAGAAGTGGATGAACGGAACGCGGGCTTCCAGGGTTGCGGCCTGCGCGAT
>JAUQWW010000025.1 GCA_030834965.1 Gallionellaceae bacterium
GCGCTGACCGCCGCATTGGCCAGAATGGCGCGGTTCACGCGGCTTTCCACTTCGCGGATTTGCGCATCGGTCATCGGCGCGTTGTGGCTGAAGTCGAAGCGCGTCTTGGCCTGGTCAACCAGCGAGCCCTTCTGCTGCACATGGCTGCCCAGCACCTCGCGCAGCGCCTTGTGCATCAGGTGCGTCACCGAATGGTTGCGCATGGTGCGCGCCCGAGCTGCGGTATCCACCGCCGCATTCAACGTGTCGCCCACCTTAAGGGTGCCGTTCTTTACCTGCCCGTGATGACCGAACACTTCGGGCTGTATCTTCTGCGTATCCTCGACCGCGAACATGGCACCGCTCGTTGTCAACACGCCCGTGTCGCCCACCTGCCCGCCGGACTCTGCATAGAACGGCGTGCTGTCCAGCACCACTACTCCCGCATCACCCGCATGCAATTCGTTCACGGCAACGCCTTCCTTGTATAGCGCCACGATCTTGCCTGGCGCACTGAGCGTGTCGTAGCCGCGAAACTGTGTCTTCACGCCGTCGTACTCCAGCCCCGCCGCCATCTTGAACTTTCCTGCAGCACGCGCGGCCTCGCGCTGGCGCGCCATGGCCGCATCGAATCCGTCCTCGTCCACGGTGAAATGGCGCTCGCGGCACACATCCGCCGTCAGGTCGAGCGGGAAGCCATAGGTATCATGCAGCTTGAATGCCACCTCGCCGTTCAACACAATCTTGCCCAGGCGTTTCGTCGCGGCGAGCTCCGTATCCAGTATCGTCATGCCGTGCTCGATGGTCTCGAAGAAGCGCTCTTCTTCCACGCGCAACACCTCGGTCACGCGCGCCTGCGCCGCCACCAGTTCGGGGTAGGCCGCACCCATCTCCCGCGCCAGATCCGCCACCAGCTTGTGGAAGAAGGCGGTACGGCAGCCCAGCTTGTAGCCGTGGCGAATCGCACGACGGATGATGCGGCGCAGCACATAGCCGCGCCCCTCATTGCCGGGGATCACGCCGTCCACGATGAGGAAGGAACAGGCGCGGATGTGGTCGGCGATCACCTTGAGCGAATTGTTGGTGAGGTCGCTGGTTTTGGTTTCGCGCGCCGCCGCGCAGATCAGGTTCTGGAACAGGTCGATGTCGTAGTTGGAATGCACATGCTGCAGCACCGCCGCGATGCGCTCCAGCCCCATGCCGGTGTCCACGGAAGGCTTGGGCAGCGGATGCAGCACGCCGTGCTCGTCGCGGTTGAACTGCATGAATACGTTGTTCCAGATTTCGATATAGCGGTCGCCATCGGCATCCGGCGATCCGGGCGGGCCACCCCACACCTCGGGGCCGTGATCGTAGAAAATTTCCGAACACGGACCGCACGGGCCGGTGTCCGCCATCTGCCAGAAATTGTCGGAGGCGTAGCGCGCGCCTTTGTTGTCTCCGATGCGCACGATGCGTTCACGCGGCACGCCCACCTCGTTCGCCCAGATGTCGTATGCCTCGTCATCCTCAGCATAGACCGTCACCCACAGCTTGTCCGCCGGCAGCTTGTAAACCTCGGTGAGCAGTTCCCATGCAAACTGGATGGCGTTGCGCTTGAAGTAGTCGCCGAAGCTGAAGTTGCCCAGCATCTCGAAGAAGGTGTGATGGCGCGCGGTATAGCCGACATTCTCCAGATCGTTGTGCTTGCCGCCCGCGCGCACGCAGCGCTGCGAGGAGGTGGCGCGCGTGTAGGGACGCTTGTCGTGGCCGAGGAAACAATCCTTGAATTGCACCATGCCAGAATTGGTGAACAGCAGGGTCGGATCATTGCCCGGCACCAGTGAGCTGGACGGCACGATGGTATGCCCCTTGGAGGCAAAGTACTCAAGAAATTTCTGGCGGATTTCGCTGCTGTTCATTGACTCACCCATCACCTGCAAAACGTTAGAATTGAATCGCCCCAGACATGCCGGGCAGAACTTGAATCATATCATCCGCCCCGGCGTCTGCGGCGCATCAAATTCCAAATTAGCGCGCGATATCTGGATGAATTATTGCCATGCCGTCAGCTCAGAATTTTGCGGGTAAGCTCCCCTACCCCCTCCACGGTCAGCGGCTTCTCAAGAATGAAGTAATTGATGCCGTAGAGGAGGTTGCAATCCTTTTCCAGCAGCCGCAACATCTTGCGCACGGCATCCGGTTTGAGCGACGAAATCACTACAAGCGGAACATCGCGGGCGACTTCCCGTATGGCTTTTGCCAAACCCGTGCCGGATATATTGAGCATCATCATGTCCACCATGATGAATCCGAACAAGTCTGGGTCCTTGAGCACCTTTGCCAGCCCTTCCGCCGTATCCATCACGGCCGTCGGCTTATGGCCCAGATATTCGAGGATATGTGTCAGGAAATCGCAGGTCCAGTCATCGTTATCGATGACCAGGACACGGGTTGATGATGGAACGCCTCGCTCCGCAATTTGGCGGCCTGCATTGCGCTCCGTAATATAGGCCTGCGCCTCCGCAGCCGGCATGGGTCTGCAAAAGTAGTAGCCCTGAATCTTGTCGCAGTTCAACAGCTTCAAGTAGTCGTGCTGTTTTTCCGTCTCCACGCCCTCCGCCACGACATCCAGCCCCAGGTTGTGCGCCAGTGCGATGGTGGCCGCGCATATCGCGGCATCGTTGGGGTCGGTTTCGATATCCTTGACGAAGGAGCGGTCCAGCTTCAGCCGGTTGATCGGAAACTGCTTGAGATAACTGAGCGAGGAATAGCCCGTGCCAAAATCGTCGATCGCCAGCTTCACCCCGATGCCGCGCAGCATTTGCATGGTGTCGACGGTCTCCTGCGGATTGCCCATGGCCACGCTTTCCGTGATCTCCAGTTCCAGCAGGGCAGGATCGATATCTTCCTTGACCACGATGGATGCCACCAATCTGGGAAGATAGGTTCGGTGAAACTGTCGCGCGGACAGATTGACGCACATCTGCATCTCCGCCATGCCCTGCTCGGACCATAGCCTGAGTTGCCGGCACGCCGTGCGCATCACCCACTCGCCCAGGGGCTGTATCAACCCCGCCTCTTCCGCGATGGGAATAAACGTCACCGGAGAGATCAGCCCTTTAGTGGGGTGCTGCCAGCGCACCAGCGCCTCCACACCGACAACCTGGCCAGTGGCAACATTGACCTGCGGCTGGTAATGCAGCAGAAACTCCTCTCGCTCCAATGCCATGCGCATGTCATTTTCCAGCTCCATGCGCTCCAGCGAAGCCGTGTTCATCGCGTCTTCAAAGAACTGGTAGTTGTTGCGCCCCCTGGATTTGGCGTGGTACATCGCCACGTCAGCATTTTTCATCACCTCTTCGACGCTATCGCCATCCTCCGGGAAGAAGGCAACCCCGATGCTGGGGCTGGAACGCAAATCATGCCCATCCAGCGCATAGGGCAAACCCAGGTTATGCAGTATTTTGCCCACCACGTGAAATACCGTTTCGACATCTTCGATTTCCGCCATTGCGACCACAAATTCATCCCCGCCCAGGCGGGCGACAATGTCGCTGTTGCGTACACAGGATTGCAGGCGTTGTGCGACCTGAACCAGCAGCTTGTCCCCCATGTCGTGCCCCAGAGTGTCATTGATGTTCTTGAAGTGATCCAGGTCAATAAACATCACCGCTACTTTTTCGACGTTGCGCCGGGCAGAGCTGATTGCCTGCTCCAGGCGTTCAATCAGGGTAAAACGGTTAGGCAGATCGGTGAGCGGGTCGTGGTGGGCAAGATAACGAATCCTGTCCTGGGCTGCCTTGTATTCCGTAATGTCAGAAAAGCTGAAAATATAATTGATCACCTCATTTTGCTCATTACGCACAGCCGTAATGGACGACCACTTGGGGTAGACATGCCCATCTTTGCTGCGATCCCAAAGCTCTCCCTGCCAGAAGCCAATGCGTGTCAACTCGTCCTGCATGCGCTGGTAGGTCTGTTCCCCTGTTTTGTCGGACGCCAGTACCCGGGGGTTCTTGCCCCGCACCTCGTCCAGAGCGTAGCCGGTCAGCTTATGAAATGCCGCATTGGTCGCCACGATGTTGTTGTCCGCGTCAGTAATCATGATGGCTTCGCCGCTGCGTTCAAAAACAGCGGCCAGCAAGGTCAATTCCTTTTCCGCCTTCTTGCGTTCGACAATTTCGCGGTAAAGGGTCGTATTTGAGGAGGCCAGTTCGGCGGTACGCTGGCGCACGGTATCTTCCAGGCTGAGACGCTCCTGTTCGAGCGTATTCCGGGTTTCTATCAGGCTATCCCGCATGGCGCTGAATGAAACCGCCATTTCATTGAAGCTGTCGCCTACCTGCTTGAGTTCGTCGCGCGTGCCCAGATCGATTCGCTCATTCATATTGCCAGCGGCAAAAGCGCCGGCAGAACGGGAAAGCGTGCGGATGCTGCCGGCGATGGCCAGGTAGATGGCAATGCAGAAATATGCCACCACCAGAAACAGCAGGGATGCAATACCAACGCTTCGGTAGAGCACTTTTATTGCCCGGTCTATGCGTGCCTGGACAATTTTCTCTGCGGCCGGCAGCAGCACCTCATGCAATTCTCTGTAACTATTGTCGATGACTGCAGTGGCCAACACGAAGAAGTCTTCCGGGCGCGTAACGGACTGCCCGGGCAAAATATCCGATTCCACGAGATTGATTACCTGCTGCGCCGACCCGGCAATATCCCGGGATGCTGCCGAGAGCGTGTTCTGTAGCGAAGGGTTGTAGTAACCAGCCTTATCCAGCTTGTTCTTGAGGTGTTTGAGCGCGCTGCCCAGCTCGCCGATGAGCATGTACATTCTTCGCCTCTGGCCCTCATTGGGCGGCTTTCCGGCCGACATGACACCATAGGCACGAAGCTGCCCAAGATGTTCCAGCGCAGCCGGCAGCGTGTTAAGGGCGATATCAATCAGGTAGAACGAATCCGAATCGGGGTCCAGGGACAGCACATCACCGGCGACAGCTGCCTCAAAATCCAATATCCGGTCGATCAGATTGGTATGGGCATCGAAATTTTCCTCCACCTTCCAGTTGAGCCCATTTTTTTGCAGATTCTCCCAGTCTGCCCGGATGATCTTCCAGTCATCGTGCACGTTCACGCCGGGAGGCAATTTTCCTTCCATTTCTTTAATGGCGTCGGCGGTTTGCTTTTCCCTGGCGGCAAGCTGGGCTCGCATAAGCTCGTCGCCACCAAGCAGCCCCGCCGAAAGCCCGCGGTGTCCCTGCAGCGACTGTGCGATTTTGGAAAGCGGCTTGATCATTGCGAGTGCGTGCAGTTCCCGTTGCGCAGTCTGTATTCTTGCGTCGAGACTGACATAGAGGCTGTGCACCACCACCGCAAACGCGCCCAGCAGAATCAGCCCCAGAAACGCGAATTTCCTGAAGTAACCCAGGCGGTTCATCAGGGCGATGGCGGGAGAAAAGAATGTCCTTATCACTTGGAGAAAAGTCCGGTTCTTGAGGAGAACAGTACCACAGACGGGAGCAGCACCACATTAATCCCGCCGGTTTTCTTGTGATATTCCCTAATGGCGCGCCTCGCTACAAGACAGCACAATGGTCTCGACAAACATCAGCTCCGCATCGATCTTGTCGAACTCGTAGCGCTGATTGCAGAACTCGCAGAATACTTCGATGGTGTTGCGCTCCTCCAGAATGCTGTGGATCTCATCGCGCCCCAGCATCTTCAGCATCTGCCCCACGTTGTCGCGCGAACAGGAACAATTGAAGACGATCGGCTGCGACTCGAACAAGCGCATATCATCTTCATGGTAGAGACGGTGGATCAGCGTTTGCGGTAGCTCGTGCAGCAGCTCCTGATGCGTGAGCGTATCCCCAAGCAGGGCGGCGCGTTGCCATGCATCTGCATCCTGCTCGTGCCGGACCGGTTCCTCAGCTTGTTCGGATTGTCTGGTGTCTTCGGGCAACCTCTGCAACAGCATGCCGGCTGCGTACTCTCCGTCGGCAGCCAGCCACAGGCGTGTCTCCAGCTGCTCCGAACGGGTCATGTAGTTTTGCAGGATTTCGGCAACGCTGCCGCCCTCCAGCGCGACGACCCCCTGATAGGCCTGATTGCCGTCCTTGGGATCAAGCGTGATGACAAACAGTCCTTCCCCGATCAGCTCGGTCACGCTGCGCTGCGACAGCTCGCCGGACCATTTCGCGGTGGCACGCAGTTGCAGTTCGCCTGCGCTGGTGCATTCGACCACCAGCAACTTGACCGGCCCCTTGCCCTGGATCTGCAACACGAGCGAGCCCTGCAACTTCAGCGTGGCCGCCAGCAGCACCGCCGCCGCACAAAGCTCCCCCATCAGGCTGCGCAACGCATCGGGGTAATCATGACGATCCAGCACGCTGCGCCACGTACTCTCGAGATGCACCAGCCCGCCGCGTATCGGCATGTCTTCAAACAGGAAACGTTGCAGGGTGTCAGAAATTTTTTTCATGGTCGCGATGATAGCATGCAAGCCTGGCAGCCGATCCCGCAGGCTGCCGCAGCTGATCGGTCTGGTGATATCTTCTGTTCAGTCACCATCGTCTGCTCACTTCTTTCAAGAATCCGGCAAGACTTACGTCACTTCACCTTGCCAGGCCAAATATTCAAAGCTCCAGACTATTGAACCGCACCGAAGGCCGCATGCAGCACGGCTGGGTATCGCCATGAAGCTTCCACATGGCGCCGTCGTATTCAGAAAGAATTGCGCAACAGGGACTCCCCGGTCCCCTGAAATGGCCCGAGAGGATTGTTGCTCTCTTCAAATTCACGGATAACCGGCTGGCCGCTGGTCAGCTTGTATACGACCATGTTGTCCTTGATCAGGATAACCCCGTTGAAGCGCCAGCCAACAATGTTCGTTTTGCGTCTGAAATTCATGAAATCCGCCCAGAAATTGCCGTAGCGCTTGCGGGTTATGGATTTGTATTCCAGCTCATATCCCTTGCAGGCTGCATTTGCGAGGATGCAGTCATGCACCCCTTTTTCCAGCTCGAATCCATCGATGGCGGTATTCGGGACGAAGCGGCGAAGTATGTCGGAGTAATTGAGGATAATGACATTCGCATTGGAGCCCGGATCCAGCTTGAGTTGCTGAAGCTCCTGCACGGTGGTTTGGTAAGGGATGATCTTGTCGAAGGTCTGCTGAGCTTCCTCAAAGCTCTGCCACGGCCCCTCTACGATCGTCTCCTGCTTGGGCAGCAGGGAGCTGCATCCGGCAGCCCCGAAAGCAACCAGCGCGATGACCAGATAGAGAATTGCCGCTGTTGCAGGCGTATCCACTTTACACGCGTAGCGTTTTTCCATCGCATCCATCCGGTCTTATTACCTGATGATTTAATGAGGGAGGAACTGCACCATTCTTCGGTTAGCCCACCGTCACCCTGGCAAATTTCCGTTTCCCAACCTGCGCCACGACCATCGCGGCCGCACGCAGTTGCAGTGCTTTGTCATCGATGCGTGCGCCGTCCAGCTTCACCGCACCCTGGGCAATCATGCGCAATGCATCCGAGGTGCTGTCCACCAGCCCGGCCTGCTTGAGCAATTGCGCAATGCCGATGGTACCGTTTGTGGAAGCAACCGTCACTTCCGGCATATCTTCCGGCAGCACGCCTTGCCGGAAACGCGCCTCAAATTCTGCCAGCGCCTGTTCCGCGGCCGTGCGGCTATGGAAGCGGGTGACCATTTCCTGCGCCAGCAGCACTTTGATATCGCGCGGGTTGCGCCCCTGCTCCACCTCGGCACGCCATTGCGTGATGGTGCTCATGGGTTCGAATGACAGCAACTCCAGGTAACGCCACATCAGTTCGTCGGAAACCGACATCAGCTTGCCGAACATTTCCTGCGGCGACTCGGTGATACCCACATAATTGCCCAGCGACTTGGACATCTTGTTGCTGCCATCCAGTCCCACCAGCAGCGGCATGGTAAGCACACATTGCGCCGGCTGGCCGTAATGCTTCTGCAGCTCTCTACCCATCAGCAGGTTGAATTTCTGGTCGGTGCCGCCCAGTTCCATGTCGGCCTTGAGCGCAACCGAATCGTAGCCTTGCACAAGGGGATACATGAACTCATGGATGGCGATCGGCTGGTTACTCATGTAACGCTTGCCGAAATCGTCGCGTTCCAGCATGCGCGCCACGGTATGCGTGGCCGCGAGGCGAATCAGGTCCACCGCGCTGAATTGATCCATCCAGGTGGAATTGAACACGATCTCGGTCTTGTCGGGGTCGAGCACCTTGAATACCTGATCGCGGTAGCTCTGCGCATTTTCCAGCACCTGCTCGCGCGACAGCGGCGGGCGGGTCGTATTCTTGCCGGTCGGGTCGCCTATCATGCCGGTGAAATCTCCGATCAAAAACAGCGCGTGATGGCCCAGATCCTGCAATTGGCGCATCTTGTTGAGCAGGACGGTATGGCCGAGATGTAAGTCAGGTGCAGTGGGGTCGAAACCGGCCTTGATTCGGAGCGGACGGCCCAATGCCAATTTCTGTTTCAGTTCGGTTTCCAGCAGCAGCTCGTCGCAGCCGCGCTTTATTAAATCCAATGGTTCCTGTTGTGTCATGTTTATGTATCGTTATCGTTAAGCCTAACGTGCATGGCAAATATGCCGCCCCTGATGACAAAACCCGCCATGCGCGCGAGTTTCACGTTAATGCGGTGGCAATTACCGCTCATCCGCGTTTTCCTGCCGCTCATCCATTACATTTTGCCTTTCATTCCGGCGTGCGCAAAATGCCCGAATGGATTTTGAGGGACAGGCGCTTTCTGGTAAAGTGGCGCCCAATTTGAAACAGCAAGCGCTCATGGCCTGATTAAAGTGCGCAGTAGTCGGAGAAACAAATGTTAACCCAAAACACCCTCACGCGAGAACGCAAATTAAAGCTGCGCTGGTTCGTCGCCCTGTCCAGCCTGCCATTGCTCGGTGTGGTCACGGCATTCGGCATCGTGCCGCAGAATGACATCATTTCCACTTCCATGAAAACGGTGGTAGAGGAAATCGCCTTGCCGGGCACCGCCCAGGCTATTGGCAATGCTGCTGTCTTCTGGCGCAATGAGCGCGTGCAGCGCGGCGATACCGTGGCGGAACTGCTGCGCCGCATGAATGTGGAAGATGCCGCTGCCGCTGAATACCTGCGTCGCGACCCGGCCGCAGAATCCTTCCGCCAGCTCGCCGTGGGCAAGGCCGTGCAGGCTGAAACTGATGCGGATGGCAACCTGCTGGCGCTGCGCTACCTGAGCAACAGCAACAGCCAGATCGTCATCGAAAAAAATGCTGGCAGCTTCAGGACCAGCGTGCTGCCCGCACAGCTTGAGCAACGCATATTCATGCGCACCGGCGAGATCAAGAGTTCCCTGTTTGCGGCAACTGACGAAGCCGGCCTGCCGGATGCAGCGGCCAACCAATTGGCTGAAATTTTTGGCGGCGACATCGACTTTCACCGCGATCTGCGCAAAGGCGACAAGTTTTCCGTGACCTACGAGATGACTTACAGCAACGGCGAGCCGGTGCATGTCGGCCGCATCCAGGCTGCCGAATTCATCAACCAGGGCAAATCTTACCAAGTGGTGTATTTCCAGGCAGGTAACGGCAACGGCGACTATTACACACCGGATGGCAAGAGTGTACGTAAAGCCTTCCTGCGCTCGCCCCTGGAATTCTCGCGCGTCAGTTCCGGCTTCAGCCTGTCACGCCTCCACCCCGTGCTGGGTACATGGCGCTCGCACAAAGGCGTGGACTATGCCGCACCGACAGGCACCAAGGTCAAGGTGACCGCCGATGGCACCGTGACTTTCCTTGGCAAGCAAGGCGGCTATGGCAATGTGGTTATGGTGAGCCATCAAGGCCGCTACAGCACCGTTTACGGGCACCTGTCCGGCTTTGCCAAGGGGCTGCGCCACGGCCAGCGTATCAGTCAAGGCGAAGTGATTGGTTATGTAGGTATGACAGGCGTGGCTACCGGCCCGCACCTGCATTACGAGTTCAGAATTGATGGCCAGCAGCGCGACCCGTTGCGAGTTGCCCTGCCGGATTCCAAGCCAGTTCCTGTATCGCAACTGGCCGCCTTTCACGAAGCGACCCGCAGCCTGACCGACAACCTGAGTTTGTTACGCAATACCAGCTTCGCCAAGCTTGACTAGGCAGTGTGTGCGGAGCGGTTCCAAGTGGCATTGAACGGTCCCGCGCTCTATGTAGGCATCATGTCCGGCACCAGCCTGGACGGCATCGATACCGCGCTGGTGGAGCTTGCCGACGGACAATTCAGGCTGCCCGTCCGTTTGCTGGCCACGCACTATCAAGCCTACGCGCACCCACTCAAGGGCGCCCTGCTCGCCCTGCATCATCCCACCAGCAATGAACTGCACCAAGCACAGCTGATCAGCAATGAATTGGCTCAGCTGTATGCTGCAGCGACGGCAATCCTGCTGCAAGCAGCCGGCATCGACCCGAGCCAGGTGCGCGCGATCGGCTGCCACGGTCAAACCATACGTCATCGCCCCGAACATGGCTATACCCTGCAATTGGGCAGTGCCGCGCTGCTGGCCGAATTGAGCGGCATCACCGTGGTCAGCGATTTCCGCAGCCGGGACATCGCCGCCGGAGGACAGGGCGCTCCGCTGGTTCCCGCTTTTCACGACCAGGCATTACGCCACCCTGACATCCACCGCGTCATCGTCAATATCGGCGGCATCAGCAACCTGACCGATCTGCCGCCCGGCCGTCTCACCACCGGCTTCGACTGCGGGCCGGGCAATCTGTTGATGGATGCATGGATTGCACAACATTGCGGGGAAGCCTATGACAAGGATGGCGCCTGGGCGGCCAGCGGCCAGATGATTCCAGCGCTGTTGCAGGTAATGCTGAACGAACCGTTCCTGCATGCCGCGCCGCCCAAAAGCAGCGGTCGCGACCTGTTCAACCTGGCATGGTTGAACAGCAAACTACGGGGCGATGAATCCCCCGCCGACGTGCAGGCCACACTGCTCGCGCTCACCAGCCACGCCATTGCGGATGCCATTCGTGGTTTCTGTGCGGGCGCGCAGGAAGTTTATTTGTGCGGCGGCGGTGCGCACAACCACGCGCTGGTGCAGCATCTGAGTGCATCCTTGCCGGATTGCCTCATCCAGGCCACCGACACGCTGGGCATGAATGCCGACTGGGTAGAGGCCATCGCTTTCGCCTGGCTGGCGCAACAGGCCATGCACGGTCATTGCGCCAACCTGCCCGCCGTCACCGGCGCGCGCCACTCCTGCATCCTGGGCGCCATTTATCAGGCGTAAAATTTTTCTGGCGTAAAAAAAACGAGGGGGCTTGCGCCCCCTCGCCTGGCTTCCGCTCACTTCCGTCAAACCGAGAAGGACGATCCGCAGCCGCAGGTAGAAGAAGCACCGGGATTTTTGATCACAAACTGTGCACCTTCCAGCCCTTCCTGGTAATCAATCTCCGCGCCCACCAGATACTGGAAGCTCATCGGATCGATCAGCAGCTGCACGCCATTCTTGCTCAGCACGGTGTCGTCTTCATTGGTTACTTCGTCGAAAGTAAATCCATACTGAAATCCGGAACAGCCGCCGCCGCTGACGAACACGCGCAACTTTAAATCTGCGTTGCCTTCTTCATCGATCAGCTGTTTCACCTTGTTGGCCGCACTGTCAGTAAACAGCAGCGGGTCTTGCGTTTCGGTAGCTGCATTCATGTTTGTTGCCTCCGTAGATTGGTTAACCGGCTATTCCGCGCTGTTCAGCTTGAAGGCTACAACCTTTTCATCCGCCTCAGCTGCCAGATGAATCAGCTTGCCCTCGACTATCGCACCCAGCTGGATTTCCAGTGTCTTGTAATGAACATCCCCTATGACCTTGGCCTTGCTTTGCAGTTCCAGGTATTCCCCCGCACTCACCGGGCCAACCACCATGCCGTTCACGACTACGTGTGTCACGTTGATCTCGCCGTTCACCCGACCATGTTCGCTCAGCACCAGTGTGCTGGGCTTGCCCGGCACGGCAACAATGTTGCCGTTGACCTCGCCATCCACACGTAAACCGCCGCTAAAGCTCAAATTACCATCAATTTTGGTTGCCGCCCCAATCAATGTATCGATACGGTTCTGCGGCTTGTTGCTTCGTTTACCGAACATATACCCTCCCGCTCTTAAGACAGATTGACGCTCTGCTTGATTTTCGGTTCTGGCTCCCCGCGTTCAAAAACCCGTGCCTGAACGCTCTCTACCAAAACACCCGGCGGCAGCTGAAAGCTGCGCTCGACACGTTGATAATACTTGAAATTCAGCTGAAATGCCTCGTCTTTCAGTTGTCCTTCGGGCGGGAATGAGATCACTGACTTCTTGCCATTCTGCCGCACATTGACCAGCAACTGCAGGTTGCCCTGAAAATCTTTTGCACGCTGCTGCACATTTCGCACAATTAACAGACGGCAGTGGTATTCACCGGGCAAACTATCGCGCTCAATTTTGAAGCGGTGTATGGACAAGTCTCCCTCTCGCACACCGGACACGGTCAGATTCTGGAAAAACGCCAGGTCTTCGTTAATCTTGGCATTTTCCTCACTCAGCACCTTCAGTTGCCTCAGCGTTTCCTGGTTGGCGGCGTGCTCGATCTGTGCCTGCCGTTCATGGAATGCGGCCTCACTGGACAACTTGGCATTTTCGCTCTTCAGAGCGGCAATCTGGTCGCGTAACTCGGACAATTCATGTTCCGCCTGTCCGCGATCGAAACCAGCAAACTCCAAGCCAATATCGTATGCCCACCACACCAGTCCACCGGCCGCCAGCACAAAAGGCAGGATGATTGCCCAGCGCACATACCACGGCACATGCGGCCGCACTGCCAGCCTTGGTGCGGAACTTCCGAATTTTCGCTTGACCCTGCGCAGCACGTCAGACGTATGCCTAAGGCAACAGGGGAACGATGGCCAGGGCCGTCGCTTCGGGCAGCCCAAACATGATGTTCATGTTCTGCACCGCCTGACCGGCCGCGCCCTTGACCAGATTGTCGATTACCGCCAGCACCACGACGGTATCTCCCCCTTGCGGACGGTGCACCGCAATGCGGCAACGGTTCGCCCCACGTACCGAGCGTGTTTCCGGATGGCTGCCGGCAGGCATGACGTCCACGAATACCTCGTTGGCATAGCGTTGCTCGAAGAGCGCCTGCAGATCGGCATCGCGCTCGAGACGAGCATATAGTGTGGCGTGGATACCGCGTATCATCGGGGTCAGATGCGGCACGAAAGTCAGCCCAACCTCTTGCTGTGCCACGCGCGCCAATCCCTGCCTGATTTCCGGCAAATGCCGATGCCCCTGGACGGCATAGGCCTTGAAGTTGTCAGCCGATTCGGGAAACAGGAAACCGACTTCGGCCTTGCGCCCCGCGCCAGACACTCCGGATTTAGCATCAGCGATCAGACTACTGCGCTCCACCAGCGCTGCCTCCAGCAAGGGGATGAAGCCGAGCTGTACCGCCGTCGGATAACAGCCGGGATTGGCCACCAGGCGTGCCTGCCGGATCTGCTCGCGGTTAAGTTCAGGCAAACCGTACACCGCCTCAGCGACCAGGTCGGGGCAGGCATGCTCCATGCCATACCATTTTTCCCACACGGCCACATCTTTAATACGGAAATCCGCCGCCAGATCGATCACCCTCACACCCGCATCGAGCAAGGCGCGGGCCTGCTGCATGGCAATACCGTTGGGCGTGGCAAAAAACACCAAGTCACACTGGCTCAGATGTGCTTCATCCGGCTGGGTAAAACACAAATCAACATAGCCGCGCAGGCTGGGAAACATCTGGCTGACAGGCGTGCCTGCATCCGCGCGTGAAGTGATGGCGTGCAGCTCCACCTGGGGATGCAGCGCCAGCAGACGCAGCAGCTCGACCCCCGTATAACCCGTACCGCCTACGATGCCAACCTTGATCACGTCTTACCTCCCGATTTATCTGCCAGTTTTCTGGGCATTTCCTCGATCGAATGATACAACGGAAATGACAAAGCCGCCCGAAGACGGCTCTCCAAACATTTCCGACAAGCTTAGCGCTTGGAGAATTGTTTGCGGCGACGCGCCTTGCGCAGACCGACTTTTTTGCGCTCCACTTCACGTGCATCGCGGGTCACCAGACCAGCTTTGCTCAGCATGGATTTCAGGCTGGCGTCATAGTCTATCAGTGCGCGGGTGATGCCGTGACGCACCGCGCCGGCTTGGCCCGATTCACCGCCGCCGCACACGTTTACCATGATATCGAACTTGTTAAGCGTGTCCGTCAGTTCCAGCGGTTGACGTACCACCATGCGGCCGGTTTCACGCGAAAAGAACACGTCCAGCGGCTTGTCATTCACCACGATATCGCCCTTGCCAGGCTTGATGAACACGCGTGCAACCGCACTTTTGCGGCGGCCAGTACCATAATTGTAATTCACGCTCATTATTATGCTTTCAACAGATCAATAGGTTTGGGTTGCTGCGCCGCATGAGGATGCTCCGTGCCGCCGTACACCTTCAGCTTGCGCAGCATGGCGTAGCCAAGCGGGCCCTTCGGCAGCATGCCTCTTACCGCCTTTTGCAGAACACGGTCAGGATGACGGCCCTGCAACTTGGTGAAGTTAGTCGTATAAAGTCCGCCTGGGTAAGTTGTGTGACGGTGGTAGAGCTTGGCTTGCGCCTTGTTTCCAGTCACGCGCAGCTTGCCCGCGTTGACGACGACGATAAAATCGCCGGTATCGACATGCGGCGTATAAATTGCCTTGTGCTTGCCGCGCAAGCGCGCAGCAATCTGGCTCGCCAAACGGCCCAGGATTTGGTCTGCTGCATCCACCAGGAACCAGTCGTGCTGGACTTCATGTGGCTTAGCGGAAAATGTTTTCATGGCACTTCCTAATAAAACAATGATTGGTAAACTTCGGAGGGCGCGAATTTTATGTCAACAGACACCCCCTGTCAAACGAATTCAACCTTTTAACGGCGAATTGGCGCTGGCTCGCCTCTGATTAGCTTTCGGGACAGCCTATGCCATAGCCTCCATCACCGATTCTGTTATCTTCACTGCCACACCCAATTTATCATTTCGGGGTTCAGTTCTAATAATGCAGCCCTTGCACTTGAGCATTATTTTACCGGTGGGCATTTCCAGCTCTAACTCAAAACTGATATCACTACCGACTGCACAGGCAGCATCTATCTCGAAGAAGATGCCTGCTGCGCTGACATTACGGGTAACACCCATTGCTTCACCCAGTTTCACTGGAAGCGCGGTAACTATTCGCTCTTCCTTGCGCTGTGTAAGCACCTTTTCCACTGCCACCCCCTATCAAATCACAACCAGCGCAACACAACTCACACTCGCCATTGAGCGAATGCATTAGAAAATAACCTTAATCTCCTGAAGCAACCAAGGCACTCGCCGAATCGCAGCCCCCTCTCTGATCACGGCAGGCGTCTTTCTCTGAATTATTCGAGCTATTTTTGAACAGCCATTTCTGCATCGTTGTGCTCAATTATTTGCTCCATCAGCATCAACATCATGTCCATATGCTTTTCCATCATCCCCATCATTTCGCCGCCCTTCTTGCATCCGTCCTTCATGCAATCACCCTTCATACCACCTTTCATGCATCCACCTTTCATGCTGCCGCCCTTCATGCAACCATCTTTCATACCACCCTTCATTCCACCCTTCATACCACCCTTCATACCACTACCTGTCATGCAACCTTCCATCTTGTGGTCATGTCCGGATTTGGAGCTGCCTGATTGTTCCATTTCAACCAGATCCATGCCGCAAATTGGGCATACGCCTGGATGGTCCTGGACAACCTCGGGATGCATGGGACATACCCAAAGCTGCTTTGAAGGCTTATCTGAAGTCTTGCCGGCGCTTGCTATCTGCTCAGGGCTGAGAGTAATAGCAGCATCAGCATTCCCGCCAGCATGGCTTGCTGAATGACCATACATCTTGTGGCAGCTGCCCATTTCACCACTCATCGTCGTGCCACCCATCATTTCGCGCATCATTTTTATACTATCCAGCATGCTTCCATTGTGTTCTTGCAGAAGCTTCAAGCGCTCACTGGGCTCTTTGGCTTGTTTAATTGCTTCCATTTGATCATGCATTTTTTTCATCGATTCCTGCATCATGCTCTCATGGTCGCTCATCTTTTCAGATGACTTAGCGATTTGCTCCGGTGCCGCCTGCGCACCTTTGTCGTGGTGGTGGGTGTCATCGGCAAAAGTTGGTTGTGCGAATAGCGCAGCTGCCGCAAGCGTAACAATCAGCATCGCAATTTTTTTCATATTCATTTCTCCCGAGAAACACAACGAGAATTCAAGATCAAAATACAACGGATTGAATTTCGTGAGTCAAGATGACGTTGAACTAATAACCGCGCCAACTATAGATTATCTTGAGATCAGTGTCACGTTCTTAACCAGGCTGGCCGGGCATACCATAAAGATGGTCATCATTCTGCTTGAATGACCGGGAGAATTCAGAAACCTGATTAAAGAACAGAGTTGCATGCAGGATGGACATTAATATTTTCATGGTAACGGTGCCCCTGAAATCGAGCCAAGTCGATACGGTAGCGCACATATAAAAATGCCTGGATATGAAATCATTCAACATCAAAGTGTACGGATTAAACAGAACAGAGCGACATGAAGAAGGAGAAAGCCAAAACAGATGATGCCCATGGCCGCGCGAATCTGTCCGATGCGCTGGTGCTGTTCGGCGTGACCGGCGACCTCGCCCACAAGATGATTTTTCCTGCGCTCTATGCGATGGCGAAACGGGGCACCCTCAATGTGCCGGTGGTCGGCGTTGCCTCCTCCAAGTGGAGCCTGGCGCAACTGCGCAAACGGGCGACGGACGGCATAAAACAATTTGCCAAAATCGATGACCGGGACGCTCTTCACCATCTCCTTTCGCAGCTCCAGTACGTAGACGGCGACTACAACGACCCGACTACGTTCGCAGCACTCAAGCAAGCACTGGGTAATGCGCGACGCCCCGTGCACTACCTTGCCATCCCACCCGCGCTGTTCGAGACAGTCATCAAGGGGATCGGCAATGCGGGCATGGCGGACCATGCGCGCGTCATCGTCGAAAAGCCGTTCGGGCGCGACCTGGCCTCCGCACGCGAGCTCAACCGCATCGCGCTGTCGGTGTTTCCGGAAGACTCAATCTTCCGCATCGATCACTTCCTCGGCAAGGAGGCGATCATGAATATCCTCTACTTCCGCTTTGCCAATTCGTTTTTGGAGCCGATCTGGAACCGCAACTACGTGGCAAGTGTCCAGATCACGCTGTCGGAGAATTTCGGCGTGAGGGGTCGCGGCGCATTTTACGAAACCACCGGTTGCCTGCGTGACGTGATCGAGAACCACCTGTTCCAGATTGTCGCGCTGCTTGCGATGGAGCCGCCCGCTTATCGTGATTTCGGAGCCGTGCAAATAGAGAAAGCCAAGGTTTTCCAGGCCATGCGCCCGCTGAATCCTGACGACCTGGTGCGTGGTCAGTATGCCGGTTACCGGAAGGAACCAGGGGTAGCGAAAAACTCTGACGTCGAAACATTCTGCGCAATGCGGCTTTTTATTGACTCATGGCGCTGGGAGGGCGTGCCATGGTATTTGCGCTCCGGCAAGTTTATGGCGGAGACGGTCGCCGAAGTGCTGGTTCAGCTGAAGCCACCGCCGCAGAGACTGTTCGCCGACTCGTCGCCCGCGAACTGCCGGCCCAACTACCTGCGCTTCAGGCTTTCCCCCAGCGCCGCGGTCGCCCTTGCCGCTCGCGTCAAGCGCACCGGCAAAGAGTTTGTCGGCGACCAGCGCGAGCTCTATCTGCTGGATGAGCAGCCGGTAAAAGAAACGCCCTATGAGAGATTGCTGAGAGATGCCATGTCCGGTGACGGAGCGCTGTTTACCCGTGAGGACGCAGTTGAGGCGGCGTGGGCGGTGGTCGATCGGGTCATTAAAAAACATCACCCGGTTCGCCGCTACAAGATCCACAGCTGGGGGCCGAAAGAGGCGGATGAACTGATCGCGCCAGACGGCTGCTGGCACAATCCCGTACCGGGACAGGCGGTAGCATGACGGCGCGAGGACTGAGCTTTGCGCACATCGGCGGTCTGCTGAATGACGCGTGATCGCATTGTTTGTCGCTATATCCATAAACCAGGAGCGAACATGAACAACACCCGGAAATTGCACGACCTTGGCCAAAGCCTGTGGCTGGACAGCATCACCCGCGAAATGCTCGACAACGGCACCCTGCGCGGCTATATCGACGAGTTCTCGGTCACCGGCCTGACCTCGAACCCGACCATTTTCGACAAGGCAATTGGAAGCAGCGCCGCTTATGACGACAGCATCCGCGCCAATGCGCAGTCCGGAAAATCCGGCGAAGCACTGTTCATTGAATTGGCGCTGGAAGACCTGCGCCGTGCCGCGGATCTGTTCCGGCCGGCCTTCGACGCGACCGGCAGCGCCGACGGCTGGGTCTCGATGGAAGTGTCACCGCTGCTGGCCTACGACACCTCGGCCAGCATTGAGGCGGCGGCGCGGATTCACCAGCAGGCCCAGCGGCCTAACCTCTTCGTCAAGATTCCGGGCACACCCGAAGGCATTCCGGCGATCGAAGAATCGATCTTCGCCGGCCTGCCGATCAACGTCACCCTGCTGTTTTCGCGCGAGCAATATCTCGCCGCCGCCGGAGCCTATATGCGCGGCATCGAACGCCGCATCGCCGCAGGGCTCGACCCGAAGGTGAGATCGGTCGCCTCGCTGTTCGTGAGCCGCTGGGACAATGCGGTGATCGACAAAGTCCCTGCCGAATTGCGCAACCGGCTCGGCATCGCGATCGGCGCGCGCACCTATCGCGCCTACCGCGAGTTGCTGGCTTCGCCGCGCTGGCGCAAGCTTGCGTCTGTCGGCGCACGCCCCCAGCGCCTGCTTTGGGCCAGCACCGGCACCAAGGACCCCAAGGCCTCGGATACTCTATATATCGAAGCACTGGCCGCACCCGACACCATCAACACCATTCCCGAGAAGACCCTGCTGGCTTTCGCTGAGCATGGCGAGTTCAAGGGGGTCATGGCCGAAGATGGCGGCGATGCTGAAGCGCTGCTGGCGCGCTTCGCGCAGGCTGGCATTGATGTCGACGCGCTCGCCACCCAGTTGCAGCGTGACGGCGCACAAGCGTTCGTGAAGTCGTGGAACGAACTGCTGCAGCGCATCGCGGACAAGAGCAAGGCGCTTGCCGCCGCCTGACAGCATCACGGGTGAATGCTGACATGGCAAGCCTCCCGCGCCGCGAAGGCCAGCGCAATTGATGGAGAACACAATGAATTCAGCCGAGCATCGAGAAAATATTATCGAAATGTCCGCGCTAGATACCCTGTGCATCAACACCATCCGCTTCCTTGCGGTGGACGCCGTGCAGAAGGCGAACAGCGGGCATCCGGGCATGCCGCTTGGTGCCGCACCCATGGCCTATGTGCTGTGGACGCGCCTGCTCAAGCACAATCCGCGCAATCCGGACTGGTTCGACCGCGACCGCTTCGTGCTCTCAGCCGGGCATGCTTCGATGCTGCTCTACAGCCTGCTACACCTGACCGGCTACGATCTCTCGCTTGATGACATCAAGCAGTTTCGCCAGTGGGGCAGCAAGACACCGGGGCATCCAGAACGCGGGCATACACCAGGCGTAGAAGTTACCACTGGCCCGCTCGGGCAGGGCTTCGCCAATGCGGTGGGCATGGCGATTGCCGAAGCGCAGCTGGCGGCGCGTTACAACCGCCCCGGTTTCGAGGTAATCGACCATACCACCTATGCGCTCGTCAGCGACGGCGACCTGATGGAAGGCGTTGCCTCGGAGGCAGCCTCGCTGGCCGGGCACCTGCAACTCGGCAAGCTGATCTGCCTGTACGACGACAACTTCGTTACGCTGTCCGCTGGCACCGACATCACTTTCTCGGAAGATCGCGCCGGCCGCTTCGCAGCCTATGGCTGGCATACAATATCGGTCGCGGACGGCAACGACCTCGCCGCAATCGACGCTGCGCTGCGGGCCGCGCGCGCGGAGACGGCGCGGCCCTCGCTGATTCTGGTGCGCACCCACATCGGCTACGGCTCGCCGCACAAGCATGACAGCTTCGAGGCGCACGGCTCGCCGCTCGGCGAGGAAGAGGTGCGCCTGACCAAGCAGGCCCTCAGCTGGCCGGTTGATCCGCCATTCCTGATTCCGGAACCGGCGCTGGCACATTTCCGCGAGGCGCTGGCACGCGGCGCGCGCGACGAAGCGGCGTGGAACGAGCGTATGGCGGCCTACGCACAGGCCTTCCCCGAACTGGCCGAGGAATTGCCGCAAAGCCTGCGCGGTGAGCTGCCGCCCGGCTGGGATGCGGACATCCCGGTCTTTCCCGCGGACGCCAAGGGCATCGCCACGCGCGCCGCTTCCGGCAAGGTAGTGAATGCAATCGCCCCGCGCTTGCCGATGCTGACCGGTGGCTCGGCGGACCTGGATCCGTCCACATATACCGCGCTTGCCGGGCTCGGCGATTTCAATTCGCCAAACGGGGACGGTGACGACACACAGGGCTCGGATTCAGCCGGCTGGAGCCATGCCGGCCGCAACCTGCACTTTGGCGTGCGTGAGCATGCGATGGGCGCCATCGTCAACGGTCTGGCGGCGCACGGTGCAACCCTCCCCTTCGGCTCGACCTTTCTGATCTTCTCCGATTACATGCGCCCGCCGATCCGCCTGGCCGCATTGATGGGACTGCGCGTCGTGCATGTATTCACCCACGACAGCATTGCACTCGGCGAGGACGGCCCCACCCACCAGCCGGTGGAGCAGCTGGCGGCGTTGCGCGCGATTCCGCGTGTGGTCGTGATCCGCCCCGGCGATGCGAACGAAACCGCGGTCGCGTGGCGGGTCGCGCTGGAGACACGCGATCGCCCGGTTGTGCTGGTACTGACCCGGCAAGCCCTGCCTACACTCGATCGCAGCCGCTACGCGCCGGCAGACGGCCTGCGCCGCGGCGCATACATTCTGTCTGACGCACCCCAGGGCAAACCGCACTTGATTCTGATCGCAAGCGGATCGGAAGTCAGCCTGATCACGGCAGCGCAGCTTAAGTTGCAGGAACAAGGCATCGCGGTGCGCCTCGTTTCCATGGCGAGCTGGGAATTGTTCGAGGCCCAATCTCAGGAGTATCGCGATTCGGTGTTGCCGCCATCCGTCACGGCGCGACTCGCGGTTGAGGCAGGAAGGCCGCAAGGGTGGCATCGCTACGTGGGTGACCGGGGAGACGTGCTCGGCCTGAATCGCTTTGGCGCTTCGGCTCCGGGTGAGGTCGTGATGAACGAATGCGGATTCAATGTGGAGAATGTGTGCAAACGGGCACTGGCCCTGCTCGAAAGAAAGGATGCCTGATACGATGAACCTAAAAACCGCAATTCAAGCCACAGAGATCACAGAGCACACAGAGAGTGCGAGGTATTCATGGGGTTTCCCATATATGCCCGTCGGGTGAGTCGCCGAGATTTGATAACCCATTCGTTTCTCTCTGTGATCTCTGTGTTCTCTGTGGCCAACTGAGGTTTTCAGGATGAATGCAATGCCAAAGAAGGCAACACGCACTGCTACACACGCATCGCCCGTGGTGTATACCGTGGGGCATTCGACGCGCTCGCTGGAGGAGTTTATTGCCCTGCTCAAGGCACATTCGGTGGCCAGCCTCATAGACGTGCGCACCGTGCCGCGCTCCCGTCACAACCCGCAGTTCAACCGCGATGAGTTGCAGGACGAGCTTGAGGCTGCCGGCATCGGGTATGTGCACGTCGCCGGCCTGGGGGGATTTCGCCGCACACATCCCGGCTCCGTGAATACGGGATGGCGCAATGCTTCCTTTCGCGGTTTCGCCGACTACATGCAGACCACGGAATTTGCGGAGAACCTGGCCGCTCTGATCGACCGGGCAGCGCACGAACAAATCGCACTGATGTGCGCCGAGGCCGTACCGTGGCGCTGCCACCGCTCGCTGATCGCCGATGCGCTGGTGGTGCGCGGCATTCGCGTGGAGGAGATCGTCAGTGTGACCCGACGTCAGGTGCATACGCTGACTCCCTTTGCCAGGGTGAGCGGTACGGCAGTCACGTATCCGCTCCAGGAGACGTTGCACTGAGCTTTTCGTCCGATCCCTGCATTTGCCAACTTTAAAGGAGGCGCAATGAGCAAACAGACGCGAGTCAGCCACCCGCTATACAACCTGCTGCCTGTGGATGTCGAGGGATACGATTCCCTGGCCGAGCTCGCCCTGGATATGCGCTGGTCGTGGAGCCACGCCACCGACCAGCTGTGGCGGCAACTGGATCCTGTGCTGTGGGAACTCACACATAATCCGTGGGTCGTGCTGCAAACAGCCTCGCGGGACCAGATCGAACGCGTGTCAGCCGATCCCGTTTTCCGCAAAAGCGTCGACGACTTTGTGCAAGCCAAGCGTCAAGCCGTAGAGGCACCCGCGTGGTTTAGGCAAACCTACCCGCAGTCGCCCCTGAACTGTGTCGCGTATTTCAGCATGGAATTCATGTTGAGCGAAGCGCTGCCCATCTACTCGGGCGGCCTTGGCAATGTGGCAGGTGACCAGCTCAAATCTGCCAGCGATCTGGGCGTTCCGGTCATCGGTGTGGGGCTGCTTTACCAGCAAGGCTATTTTCGCCAGGTGATCGAAAAGGACGGCACGCAACAGGCGCTGTTCCCGTTCAACGACCCCGGACAGTTGCCGATTACGCCATTGCGCCACCCGAACGGTGAGTGGTTGCGTCTGGAGATCGCGCTGCCCGGTTACTCGGTGTGGCTGCGCGCCTGGCAGGTCCAGGTCGGCAGGGTGAAGCTTTACTTGCTGGACAGCAATGACGCGGCGAATTACCCCGCGCACCGGGGCATTACCAGCGAGCTTTACGGAGGCGGGCCGGAGTTGCGCCTCAAACAGGAAATGCTGCTCGGAATCGGCGGATGGCGTCTGCTCGCAGCGCTCGGCATCGAGCCGGAAGTCTGCCACCTGAATGAAGGGCATGCGGCTTTCGCCGTACTGGAACGCGCCCGCAGCTTCATGGAGAAAACCGGGCAGACCTTCGAGGCTGCATTGGCTGTTACGCGAGCCGGCAACCTTTTTACCACCCATACCGCGGTGGCCGCCGGCTTTGACCTTTTCTCTCCTGCTTTGATGGAGCAATACCTCGGTGGTTATGCCGAGAAACAGCTTGGCATTACGCTCCACGATTTGATGGCACTGGGCCGCCAGAATCCGAACGACTCATTGGAGCGTTTCAACATGGCCTATCTGGCGATACGCGGAAGCGGCGCGGTAAATGGCGTGAGCCGCCTGCACAGCCGGGTGAGCCGGCATCTCTTTGAACCTCTTTTTCCACGCTGGCCGGCGGATGAAGTGCCGGTCGGGCACGTGACAAACGGCGTGCATATGCCGACCTGGGACTCGGCGCTGGCCGACAATCTCTGGACAGAGGCCTGCGGCAAGGATCGTTGGCTGGGCACGACTGAAGCCCTGGATAAGAACATTCAACGCATCTCCGACGCCAGCCTCTGGCAATTTCGCAGCGCCACCAGCCAGTCTCTCATTCAATACGCCCGTCAGAGATTGTCGCGGGAACTGGCCGCAGCAGGCGCATCGCCCGATGCAGTTGAAGGCGCAAAGCATCTGTTTGATTCCAACAAATTGATACTGGGCTTTGCGCGCCGTTTTGCCACGTACAAGAGGCCGAATCTGCTGCTGCACGACCCGGAACGATTGTTGCGTCTGCTGACCAACCCGCAGCGTCCGGTACAACTCATCATTGCCGGCAAGGCTCACCCGGAGGACCAGGCAGGCCAGGCTCTGATACGGCAGTGGACGCAATTCATCCGGCGCACCGACGCACGCCAGCATGTGATTTTCCTCAGCGACTACGACATGCTCCTGACCGAGCAGATGGTGCAGGGAGTGGATGTCTGGCTCAACACCCCGCGGCGGCCATGGGAGGCATGTGGCACGAGCGGCATGAAGGTGCTCGTCAACGGCGGGATCAATCTGTCTGAACTGGACGGCTGGTGGGCGGAAGCCTACACGCCGGAAGTGGGATGGGCGTTGGGTGATGGGCAGGAACATGGCGACGATCCCGCCTGGGATGCTCGCGACGCGGAAGCGCTTTACGACCTGCTCGAGCGCGATGTGGTCCCCGAGTTTTATACGCGGGATGAACAGGGCATCCCCACCGCCTGGGTGGCGCGGATGCGGGAAAGCATGGCGCGGTTGACACCGCGCTTCTCCGCCAACCGCGCGGTGCGCGAATACACCGAGCAACATTATCTGCCGGCTGCCTCGAACTACCGTGAGCGCACTGCAGACAAAGGTGCAATCGGCATGCGGATGGTTAAGTGGCGGCATGCGCTGGAACAAAAATGGGGCGCGCTGCGCTTCGGTGAAATGAGGATTGAGACTGACGGCGAGCAGCACGTATTTGAGGTTCAGGTCTATCTCAATGACCTCGACCCCGGAGAAGTGCGCGTCGAGCTCTATGCCAACGGGGTCAACGGCAGTGCTCCAGAACTGCAGGAGATGCAGCGCGTGCGGCAACTGGTGGGCACAAACGGCTATGCCTATCGTGCGCAGGTGCGTGCAAATCGCCCGGCGGCGGAATATACCGCGCGGCTCATGCCTTACTACGATGGTGTGTCGGTTCCTCTGGAAGATGCGCACATTCTGTGGCAGCGTTGATTTGCGCGACAGGCAAACAAGTGGAAAAGAGATAATGAATACACTCGAACGCCCGCTCCATGATTACGCAGCAGCTGTCTGCGAACACACTGCCGTTCGGAGAGGCGTTCCTTTGCCCCTGGGAACTCATGAATCTGCAGGCGGAGTTAACTTTGCCCTGGTTAGCCATTATGCCACCCGCGTTCGCCTGGAGTTGTTTGATCAATCGCAGGATGCGGCGCCAGCCAGGGTTATTGATCTCGATCCCGCATACAACCGGACGGGTGACGTGTGGCACGTATGGGTTGAAGGGATTCGTCACGGTCAGCTCTATGCCTACCGTGTGGATGGCCCGTACCAACCCAGTGAAGGACATCGTTTCAATTTCAACAAGCTGCTCCTGGACCCATTTGCGACAGCGATCGCGCCGCTGCCTGATTGGGATTTTGCCCCGGCTCTGGGATATGACCTGTCTGCCCCCGAGCGAGACCTGGTCTGTTCGAAAGTCGATGATGCCGGAGCCATGCCGAAATGCGTGATCACTCATGAGCACTTCCACTGGCATGACGACCAGCCGCTCAGACATCTCTGGTCGAAGACCGTGATTTATGAAACACATGTTCGCGGTTTCACCGTTCATCCCAGCTCCGGCGTGGAGCATCCCGGCACATATCGCGGCCTGATGGAAAAAATTCCCTATTTGAAAGAGCTGGGAGTGACGGCTGTGGAATTGATGCCCGTGCACGAATTCAACGAACACCAAGTACCGGGCACCAATCCGCAAACGGGCAAGCCACTCAGGAATTACTGGGGCTACGATCCCGTGACCTTCTTTGCGCCAAAAGCCTCCTATAGCAGTGCGGGAGGCGTGGGTCAGCAGACGCTGGAGTTCAAGGAAATGGTTCGGGCGCTCCATCAGGCCGGGATCGAGGTAATCCTGGATGTCGTGTTCAATCACACGGCCGAGGGCAACGAGCTTGGCCCAACATTGTGTTTCCGCGGGATTGATAACGCGATTTTCTACATGCTGGATTCAGACAAACGCCACTATAAAAACTATGCGGGCACCGGCAATACCATCAACGCCAACCATCCCGTGGTGCGCGACCACATCCTGAGCGCATTGCGCTACTGGGTGCTGGAGATGCATGTGGACGGCTTCCGGTTTGATCTTGCGGCGATTCTCGGGCGGGATAGCGCCGGCAACTTGCTGTCCAATCCGCCGCTGATCGAACGGATCGCCGATGATCCAATCCTGAGTGGAACCAAACTTATCGCCGAAGCGTGGGATGCTGCCGGAGCCTATGAGGTAGGCAGTTTTTTCCAGCGGGGCTGGGCGGAATGGAACGGCCGCTATCGTGACGATGTCCGCCGTTTCTGGCGCGGCGACGACGGGATGCTCGGTTCATTTGCCAGCCGCATCTGCGGCAGCGCCGACATTTATGCCAAGACCAATAAATGTCCCGAGTGCAACATCAATTTTGTCACCTGTCACGATGGCTTCACCTTGAATGATCTGGTGAGTTATCGCAACAAGCACAATGAAGCCAACGGAGAAAGCAGTCGCGATGGAATAAATGACAATCTCAGCGAGAATTACGGCGTCGAAGGCGAGACGGAAAATGCCGAGATCGAGTCCATCCGGAAACGCCAGATCAAGAATTTTCTGCTGACCCAGCTCATTTCGCGCGGCGTGCCGATGTTGCTTGGGGGCGATGAATTTCGCCGCACGCAAGGCGGCAACAACAACGCTTACTGCCAGGACAATGAAACAAGCTGGATAGACTGGCGCTACCTGGAACAGCATCAGGAAATTCACCGGTTCACCCGTCAGATGATTGCCTTTCGCAGGGAGCATCCGGTTCTGAGCAAGGAACAATTCTACACAGACGCTGAAATCAGCTGGTTCAATCCACAACTGGGATTGCCCATGTGGGCAGACCCGAAAGAAAGACAGTTTGCCTGTCTGATCCGCGAAGACGAGCACAACGCACTTTATCTGATGTTCAATGCCAGTTCCGAGTCGGTCGACTTCAGCGTGCCACCCGCGCCGGATGGCGCTCATTGGCGCATCGCAGTGGACACATGCAAGGCAGCGCCGCAAGACTCGTTCGCCGCAGGCGAGGAGCCGCTGCTGGACCATGCGCAGACTTACTCGGCAGGCCCGCGCTCCAGCATCATCTTTGTCACCCGGCGCACGCGAACGTAAGGTGGGTGAAGATGAAAGGAAGTGTCCCTTTCGGTTTTGCAGGATTATCTGCGCTCTGCGCACTGGCCGTCCTCGCTGGCTGCAGCGACATTCCGCTGCTGGAACCCAAGGGTCCCATCGGCGCTGCCGAACTCTCCATCATCAGTGTAGCAACCGTGCTCATGCTGATCGTCGTCATTCCCGTTACTGTCATGGCTCTTTGGTTTGCTCTCAGATACAAAGCATCTGACCCCAAAGGGGACTATGCTCCGAAATGGAGCCATTCGCGCAAGATCGACTTGATCGTGTGGCTGGTTCCCTCTGTTATTGTCACCGCTCTCGGAATACTGAGTTGGAAGGAGACCCACAGACTGGACCCCTTCAAGCCCATCGATTCCGCTGCCAGGCAAATCAACATCGAAGTTGTGTCTCTTGACTGGAAGTGGCTTTTTATCTATCCGGACCTGAATATCGCCACAGTTAATCAACTCGTGTTTCCCGCCAATGTCCCCGTGAGCTTCAGAATCACCTCGGACTCGGTCATGACATCTTTTTTCATTCCACAACTCGGCAGTCAGATTTACGCAATGTCAGGCATGCAAAGCCGTTTGCATCTCCTTGCCGATAAGCCCGGAATTTATTTCGGGCAAAACCAGCAATTCAGCGGCCGCGGTTACTCGGATATGAATTTCAATGTAAGTGTCACTTCCCCGAAACAATTCGATGCGTGGGTACAGAAGGCCAGACAATCGCCGGATAAACTTGACCGCACCCGCTTCAATGAGCTCAGCAAACCGAGCATCGGTTTTCCTGTGACTTCATTCTCCTGGGTCGAAGACGACCTCTTCGACGACATCATGAATAAGTACCGCTCTCCCATGGGGGAGGAGCAGATTTCTTTCCGGCCAAAAACCAGCGCTGCAGGAAAACATTAAAATGTTCGGCAAACTAAGCCTTTCAGCAATACCTTTCGGCAACACGATCGCCATGAGTGCCGTGAGCGGTGCGCTTGTGCTGGCCTTGGTGATCCTGGCCATGATCACGTACTACGGAAGGTGGACTTACCTTTGGAAGGAGTGGCTGACCAGCGTTGACCACAAAAGGATCGGCGTCATGTATATCATCCTGGCTCTGGTCATGCTGCTGCGCGGTTTCTCTGATGCCATCCTGATGCGCTTGCAGCAAGCCATGGCTGCCGGCACATCGCATGGCTTTCTCCATTCCGGACATTTCGACCAGATCTTCAGCGCCCACGGCTCGATCATGATGATATTCATGGCCATGCCGTTCCTGGTCGGATTGATGAATATCGCCGTGCCGCAGCAAATTGGCGCGCGTGATGTCGCGTTTCCCTTTATGAACGCGCTCAGCTTCTGGCTTACCGCAGCGGCAGCCTTGTTGGTCATGGTATCTCTCGGCGTGGGCGAGTTTTCCCAGGCAGGCTGGTTTGGATACGCGCCGCTGACGGAACTGCAGTACAGCCCGGGCAGCGGGGTGGATTACTGGATATGGTCTTTCCAGATCGCGGGCATCGGCTCGCTGATGACGGGCATCAATTTTATCGTCACCATCCTGAAAATGCGCGCTCCCGGGATGAATCTCATGCGCATGCCGATCTTCGTGTGGACCACTTTGTTTACCAACGTTCTGATGATCTTTGCGTTCCCGGTCCTGACCGTCGCCCTGGCGCTGATTACGTTCGATCGCTACCTGGGCATGCATTTCTTCACCAATACGCTGGGCGGCAACCCGATGTTGTATGTCAACCTGTTCTGGATATGGGGCCATCCCGAGGTTTATATCTTGATCCTGCCGGCCTTCGGCGTGTTCTCGGAGGTCGTTGCCACCTTTTCCGGAAAGCGGTTGTTCAGCTATCGCTCGCTGGTCTACGCCACTGGGGCGATAACGGTGCTGTCCTTTTCGGTCTGGCTGCACCATTTCTTTACCATGGGCGCCGGCGCCGATGTCAACGCCGTTTTCGGCATAGCAACCATGTTGATCGCCATCCCCACCGGCGTGAAAACTTTTAACTGGCTTTTCACCATGTACCGCGGCCGCATAAGATTCACCACACCGATGTACTGGACCCTGGGGTTCCTCACGACTTTTGCCATCGGCGGCATGACAGGGGTCCTGGTATCTCTTCCCCCTGCGGATTTCGTGCTTCATAACAGCCTGTTCCTGGTAGCGCACTTCCATAATGTGCTTATCCCAGGTTCACTGTTCGGTTTTTTCGCAGGCTATGTCTACTGGTTCCCGAAGGTCACCGGCTTTCCGCTGAACGAGATGTGGGGCAAGCGCGCCTTCTGGTGCTGGATGATAGGCTTCTATCTGGCCATCATGCCTCTGTATGTGCTGGGTCTGATGGGCATGCCGCGTCGCATGGAGCATTACGCCAACCTCGCTTGGCAACCCTATCTGGTCGTCGCAGCCATCGGCACCGCGGTGATCCTGCTCGGCATCATCTTTCAGATCACCCAACTGGCCGTGAGCATCAGGCAACGCCATGACACGCGTGACCTGACCGGCGACCACTGGAACGGCCGCACCCTGGAGTGGGCGACGTCTTCACCTCCCGCTATCTACAACTTTGCAATCATCCCCATCGTGCATGACATCGACGCCTTTGAAGACATGAAGGAGAAAGGCATCGCATACACGCGGCCGGAGCGGTATCACGATATCCTGATCCCCAGGAACACCAGCAAGGGCTTCATCAGCGGCGCATTGGCCTTCGTATTCGGATTCAGCATGGTCTGGTACATATGGTGGCTGGCCATCCTCAGCGCCATCGGCATCCTGTTCACGGTGATCGCACGCTCGATGGATGACGATGTGGAATACATCATCCCGGCCGCCGAAGTCGAACGGATCGAGGATGAGCGTCATCGCAAGTTCCCATCCATTGCAAGCGATTCCCCCGCATAGAGACAGGCCATGCAAATTTTTCATCGGAGGATAAGGTAATGACAGGTGAAGCAGTGACCATCTCCGTCATGCGTACCGGAGAAGTGGAACATACGGATACCGCCGCCAGGAAGGCATTCGGTTTCTGGATTTACCTCATGACCGACCTCGTGCTGTTTGCAGCACTGTTCGCGACCTTTGCGGTCATGAGCCGCAGCTATGCCGGCGGCCCTGCCGGCAAGGATCTGTTTAGCCTGCCCGACGTATTCACAGAGACCATGTTCCTGCTTTCCAGCAGCGCAACCTATGGTTTGGCGATGCTGGCCACGTACAACGGCAGGAAAGGTCTGGTCCTGGCAGGGCTTGCGGTCACATTCGTACTGGGCCTCGGATTCATCTCCATGGAGGTCAGTGAATTCCATGCCATGATCCTCGACGGCAACGGCCCATGGCGCAGTGCCTTCCTTTCAGCCGTTTTTACTCTGGTAGGCACCCATGGTACTCATGTGATCTTCGGCCTGATCTGGATGCTGGTCATGATGGTGCAAATCTTCACCAAGGGGCTGACAGCACCCGTCCAGTCACGGCTATTGTGCCTGAGCATGTTCTGGCACTTTCTAGATATTGTGTGGATCGGCGTATTCACTGTTGTCTACCTGATGGGATCCATGTAAATGAACCAGACGTCTATCGATAGTGTTGGGGCAGGCGATAGCATCAGAGCAGGCGACAGCGCCGGCGCGGGCAAAGGAACCTTCAGGTCCTACGCCACCGGCTTCATTCTCTCCGTCGCGTTAACCGCCATTCCGTTTGTCCTGGTGGTACAGGGCATGTTGTCATACCGGGTCACCCGCATTGCCATATTCAGCGCGGCCATCGTGCAGATCCTGGTGCACCTGTATTACTTCCTGCACATCAATGCCTCTTCGAGGGCGCGTTGGTACGTCCTGGCCATGCTGTTCGCCCTGTTGATCATGCTCCTCATTGTTGGCGGGACGATATGGATTATGTACCACCTCAATTACCGCTTGATGTAGAGGTGCTCGAAATGCTCAGGAATTGTTGGCGCGTCACCGCAACGGTTGCATCGAACCACTCACAGAAGTGCACCATGCCTCAAAAAAAGAAAACGGCCTGCATCGCTGCAGGCCGTGTCTTTATTGGTGGGTCGTCGCGGACTTGAACCGCGGACCAAAGGATTATGAGTCCTCTGCTCTAACCAACTGAGCTAACGACCCATGAAAATGGCCGCCTCAGCTTTCGCCATCCAGAAAGCTTTTCAGCTTTTCTGAACGGGATGGGTGACGCAGCTTGCGCAGTGCCTTTGCCTCGATCTGCCGGATACGTTCGCGTGTGACATCGAACTGTTTACCAACTTCTTCCAGCGTGTGATCGGTGTTCATTTCAATACCGAAGCGCATACGCAATACTTTTGCTTCACGCGGTGTCAGGCTGTCAAGAATATCTGCGGTAACGTTGCGCAAACTGTCATACACCGCTGCCTCGATGGGCGCCAGAGTATTGGAATCCTCAATGAAGTCACCCAAGTGCGAATCGTCATCGTCGCCCACCGGGGTTTCCATGGAAATCGGCTCTTTGGCTATCTTCAATATCTTGCGGATTTTATCCTCCGGCATTTCCATCTTGATCGCCAGGGTCGCAGCATCCGCCTCCAATCCAGTCTCCTGCAGGATTTGACGTGAGATGCGGTTCATCTTGTTGATGGTCTCAATCATGTGCACCGGAATGCGGATGGTGCGTGCCTGATCGGCAATGGAGCGGGTAATGGCCTGGCGTATCCACCACGTGGCATAAGTGGAAAATTTGTAGCCACGGCGGTATTCGAACTTGTCCACAGCCTTCATCAGGCCGATGTTGCCTTCCTGAATCAGGTCGAGGAACTGCAAGCCCCGGTTGGTATATTTCTTGGCAATGGAAATAACCAGACGCAGGTTGGCCTCAATCATGTCGCGCTTGGCGCGGCGTGCCTTGGCTTCGCCGTTGGTCATCTGCTTGTTGATTTCTTTCAGGTCCTTGATCGGGATCCCTACGCGCTGCTGCAGATTGAGCAATTTCTGCTGCTGCTCGACAATGGCCGCCTGGAAGCGCGCCAGCGTTTCACTGTAGGGTTTCTTGGCGGCCACTTCACGTACCACCCAATCGAGCCGATCTTCATTGCCCGGGAAAGTCTTGATGAAATGGGGACGCGGCATGCGCGCCTTGGTGACGCACATATCCTGGATATTGCGCTCATAACTGCGCACCTCTTCCACCAAATTGCGCATGGTGTCGCATAGCGCATCCACCTGCTTGGCAGAAAAGCGGAATTGCATCAATTCGTTGGAAATCTGCTCCTGTAGCTTGTCATATTGCTTGCTGCGATAGCCATGCTTCTCGTACGCCTTGCCCAACTTGGTGAACAGATCGGAAATAGCAGCGAAGCGCACCAGCGCATCTTCCTTGAGCTGGGCGAGGTTGGCTGCGGCAATGGCTTCACCGTCTTCTTCCGACTCCTCGGTGATGTCCTCCTCATCAACAACCTCTTCCTCGCTGCCGGCTTCTGCACTCAGCTCACTATCGCTTTCAGCGTCAATGAAACCATCAATAACTTCATCAATGCGTAGTTCATCGCGCGATACTTTGCCGGCCAGCGTGAGGATGTCGGCGATCGTTGCCGGACAGGCGGAAATCGCCTGGATCATGTGCTTGAGACCTTCCTCAATACGCTTGGCAATGACGATTTCATCTTCGCGCGTAAGCAGCCCAACCGTACCCATCTCGCGCATATACATGCGCACCGGGTCCGTGGTACGGCCAAACTCCGAGTCCACCGTGGAGAGTGCAGCTTCGGCAGCCTCTACCGCATCTTCGTCGGCCACTGCGGGCGTAACTTCCGACATGATCTGGCTCTCGGCATCCGGTGCTTCATCGCACACGGTGATGCCCATGTCATTGATCATGCTGACCACACCTTCGATCTGCTCGGCTTCGAGCATTTCGGGCAAATGGTCATTAATCTCGCCGTATGTCAGATAACCACGTTCCTTGCCAAGGATAATCAAAGCCTTCAGGCGCGTGCGCCTCGCCTCTGCGTCCTGTAATTGCTCTATAGGGTTAGCGAGCAGTTTGGCTTGTGCCGCCTGTTTAGCACTGGCTGCTGCCTGTTTGGTACTGATGGTTTTTTTCTTGCCTTGCTGAGTCGCCATAATCGTGTGGATTCCCAGTTAAATTAATAACTGCCGCTTCAAAAGTCGGCAATTATACTCGATTTTATAAAATCTTTCCGCATGCAACTTGTCACACCCCGACAAGTCCGCAGCCAGCAACTTTAAACCTTTGCTCGTTCTGGCACTCTTAGCATAAGAGTGCTAATATTTAATATATGAGGAGGAAACAACCATGAACAATACCATTGCATTACCCATACCCTCGGCAGTGGGTAGCCTGGACAGCTATATCCAGACGGTGAATCGTTTCCCCATGCTGACACAGGAGGAAGAATTCGCCTTGGCCACTCGTTTCCGCCGTGACAACGATCTGGAGGCAGCGCGCCAACTCATCGTCTCGCACTTGCGCGTAGTGATCAGCGTGGCACGGGGTTACGCCGGTTATGGCCTGCCACAGGCGGATCTGATCCAGGAGGGCAACATCGGCCTGATGAAAGCGGTCAAGCGTTATGATCCGGAGCGCGGCGTGCGTTTGGTGTCGTTCGCGCTGCACTGGATACGCGCCGAGATACACGAATATATTTTGCGCAACTGGCGCCTAGTCAAGATTGCCACCACAAAGGCACAGCGCAAGCTGTTTTTCAACCTGCGCAGCATGCGCAAGGGGTTACTGTCGCTCAAGCCACAGGAAGTACAGGCAATCGCGAACGAACTGAAAGTCAGCGCCAGCGATGTGGTAGAAATGGAAGCCCGCTTCAACGGCCACGAAGTCGCGCTGGAACAGGGAACGGACGATGAGGATGACAGCTATTCACCCATTGCTTACCTGGCCTCGGCAACGGATGACGAGCCATCCGCCGTGCTTGAGCAGAAACAGATGGATAAGCTGCAGACTACTGGTTTGGCGCGTGCGCTGGCATCCTTGGATGAGCGCAGCCGCCGCATCATCGAGGCACGCTGGCTGAATGAAGGCAGCTGCGCCACGTTGCATGAACTGGCAGTTGAGCTAGGCGTCTCAGCTGAACGGATACGCCAGATCGAGCAGAAGGCGCTGGCAAAAATGCAGAATGAGCTTGTTTCCTGCTAAATCAACAGGGGATGTCTAAAATAAAAAAGCCGCAGATATCTGCGGCTTTTTTATTTCACCACCCTGAGGCGTGGTTTAGTTGGTGAAGTACTATCAGGCGGCGTATCGCCGCCACCGCTACCGGAAGGCGTAGGTGCCGATTCCTGCCCCTGGAATACCAGCCCCTGCCCTGTTTCCTTGGCAAAAATACCAATCACCGCTGCCATTGGCACGACAATCTCATGCGGCACTCCTCCAAAGCGTCCGCCGCAGGTGATCTCGTCATTGCCCAAATGCAAGTTGCGCACCGCATCCGCGCTAAGGTTGAGTACAATTTCGCCATCCCTGACATATGCTGTCGGCACACGTGTCTGCTCATCCACACGCACAGCCAGATATGGAGTCAAACCACTATCGCCACACCAGTCGTAAATCGCACGTATCAGATAAGGCTTAGTGGAAAGTTCACTCATTCCATTTCCAGATCAAAAGGGTAGTTTTACGAGGCAGGCTGCAACCAAGCAAGACGGTTCTCAACGATGAACTGCGCGAAAGGCCGGCCAACACATCGCGCCCGGCCCTTCAGATTTGGAATCACTTGCGCATTGCTTTTTCGGCCGGCGTCATCGCTTCAATGTATGCCGGGCGTGAGAACAGCCGTTCTGCATATTTCATCAATGGCGCGGCCTCTTTGCCCAGTTGAATGCCATAATGCTCCAAACGCCATAACAGCGGCGCAATCGCAACATCGAGCATGGAGAATTCGTCACCCAGCATGTATTTTTGCTTGGTAAATACCGGCGCAATTTGCATCAGATTGTCGCGCACGGTTTGGCGCGCCTTGTCGGCAACTTTCTGCGCTCCGTGCTCGATGGGGTCAATATAACAAAACAACTCGCTTTCAAAGCGGTGCAGGAACAAACGCGCACGCGCCCTCATCACCGGGTCGGCTGGCATCAACTGTGGATGAGGGAAGCGCTCGTCAATGTATTCGTTGATGATGTTGGCTTCATACAGAATCAGGTCGCGCTCCACCAGCACCGGCACCTTATTGTGCGGACTGACTATTGCGAGATCTTCCGGCTTGTTGAACACATCCACATCGATGATTTGAAAATCCATGCCTTTTTCAAATAATACAATGCGGCAACGCTGGCTGAACGGGTCTGTCGTTCCCGAATATAGTGTCATCATGGCGCGACTCACGCTTTCAGCAAATGGTTGTGATGCATCATGCGCCGAACCAGCATGAATCCGACTGCGGCCACGGCCGCACCGACCGCAATGGCGGCCAGAACGGGGATAGTGCCCGTACCATTGATGCCCGCAACCCAAGTGTAGCGTTCAAACAGGGTGCCGACCACGATACAAGCTGCAACCGCCAAGATGGCGGGTGGCGAATGACGAGGCACCCTAAAGGACAGCACCGTAAACGGTATTACGAATTTAAGAAAGATCATTGACCACCACAACGGACTGTAATCACCATTTTGCATACCCATCACGCGGTCGACCTCTTCTGGAAGATTTCCATACCAGATGGTCAAATATTGCGCAAAAAAGGTATATACCCACAACAGCGTAAATGCCAACAGCATTTGAGCCAGATAATTGTACACATATTCCTTAATTTTTGTAACCAGCTTGTCACTGGCATTCAGCATGTAGATCCAGATCACCATGAACGCCAGGAACATTCCAAAATTGCTGATAATGTTCTGCATACCATAGATTGCACTATGCCACGCAGGCGTCAGCGTCATTTCAAAATCCCAGGCTACCATTGTTCCATAGAGCACATAGAAAAATGGAATCCACGTAGCAATACGGTGGAAACGTTCGCCATCCTCCTTGCTGCGTTCACTCACCTCTTGACGTTTAATAAATATCCAGCACAGGCTCATTACCGTGAACATGCCGACAATTTCGCGTGTTGCGAGCAACGGCAGCGTGTACCAGCCTGGCATGTGCAGTTCCTCACCGTGCGAAACGTGGCCGATCCAGGGGAACGTGTGTTCCGCGCCAAACAGCAGCACCAGAAGCAATACAAATGCCAGTGGAAATAAGGCAAACAGGGAAACAGCCAACTGGCGAATTTCGAATCGCCATTTGGCATTTACCAGATGAAGTACAGAACATAACGCTACTCCGCTCAACGCCAAATACAACACCACCATAAAACTGACCGACAGTACTGACCAATTGCTGTAAGAAATCATGTGCTACCCCTCTCCTTATTTGGCTGCCGGCATCATGGCCTGAACGGGCGGCGCCTTTAGCAAAACTCTGCGCACATAGTTGACCACATGCCAGCGCTCGGCGACGGACAGATCATTCGCATATGACGGCATAACCGCCCCTCCGAATGTTATATATCCCCATAAATGCCCGTCAGGGAGTGTCTTCAACCGATCCGCAGTCAGATCGAATGGCCTGAGTGTCATTTTCGCTCCGACCAAACCATCCCCAGTGCCTGATTGCCCATGACAAGCCACACAATAGATTTCGTATAACCTGGCTCCCAATACAACAGACTTTTCATCAGCGGGAATCGGGTTAATGGTGTTGAGCGCCACTTCGCGGTCCTTTACCAAGGAGGTCGTGCCCGGAACCGGGACTGAACGTTTCGGGAAAGCTTTCATTCCAGGATTGGCAGGGTCAACGCTCTCCTGAGGTTTTGTGCTGATCTGATTCGCCATATCATCCGACCACGGCCAGGCTTGCGCCAGAGCAGGGGTCAACAGTAATGCAATGATCAAGGTTAGCTTCTTCATTTCCCCGCCTCTTCCTGAATCTCCAATGCCTTATGCTTGCTGAATATCGCCTTCAGGGCTGCTATGGCCGACTCATCCCCACTTACCAGGATGCCGATCTGGTCTTCCGAGACCTTGGCGCTATATAGCGGCGAGCGTTTTGCCGGCAAGCCGGCGCAGATCAGGAAGCCCAGCACCGTGATGAATACACCTCCGAGAATAAACATCTCATAAGTCAGCACAAAGTTGGGCGGCAGCGGCACGATAGGCTTGCCGCCCTTTATTTGCGCGAAAAAGTTGGCTTGCGCACCCGAGATAAGAAAAAAGCCCAACAGGCCACCCAGGATAGCGCCAACCAAAGTGAACCACTGGATATGCACCGGCTTGTTTCCCAGCACCCCTTCCACTTCGGGATGCTCAATCGGCGACTTGAGAATCAAGTCATCTGGATTGAATCCCCTGATGTTGCCTGCGCGCAATTCGACAATTGCGGCTTCGGCCTCGTCAAAATTGTCAAACAAGGCCAGCAGGTGATGTCGGCTCATCAGTGCACCCCCTCTTCAGCGGTTTCACCATTCTTCAGCGCCAGGCTGCGGTGATAAACCATCTCCTTCACTTCATACATGGAAACGGATGGGAACACCTTGCAGAACACCATGAACAGCAGGGCGAACCAGCCGAAGCTGCCGAACACGATCCCCCACTGCACCAGGCTTGGCCACTGGTCGTGATCCCAAGCCCACGGGTAATAGCCATGTGAAAAAGTAGGCGCCACGATCATCCAGCGTTCCAGCCACATGCCCAGGTTGAGCAGCAATGACACCGCGAACAAGACCGGGATATTGGCTTGGAATCGCTTGAATGCGAGCATGAGCGGCACAACGGAACCGCAGAAAATCATCATCCACCAGAACGGAGCATATGTGCCGGTTGCCTTCTGAATCAGCACATCCTTGGCCGCTTCGTCATGGCTATACCAAACACTTGCAAACTCGACCGCGTTCAAATACGTCCACACCATCGCAATCGCAAACGTCAGACGCGAGGTCTTTTTCAGGATGGACAGCGTCATATACTCTTCAAACTTGAACACATAGCGCAGGATGATAAACAGCGAGATAATCGCCGCACAGCCGGAGTACAGTGCGCCCGCCACAAAGTACGGCGGGAACGAGGTTACGTGCCAGCCGGGCTGCTGCGACATGGCGAAGTCCGAAGCTACAATGGAGTGCACCGACACCGCCAGCGGAATCAGGAAACACGCCACCGTCAGGTAGGTGACGCGGAAGTTGCGCCATTGCCGGTCCGTTCCTTCCCAACCCAGCGCGAGCAGGGAGTAGAGCTTCTTGCGCCAACCCGGATGCATATTGTCGCGGCAGATTGCCAGATCCGGAATCATGCCGACATACAGGAAGATAATGGAGGAGCTGAGATATGTAAAAATCGCCATCGCGTCCCATAGCAACGGAGACTGAAAGTTTGGCCAGAGGCCGCGCTCATTCGGATAGGGCAGAGAATAATAAAACTGCCACAGGCGTCCCAGGTGAATCATCACGAACAAACCTGCCGTCATCAACGAGAACGTCGTCATCGCCTCGGCAAAGCGATAGATCGGCTTGCGCCAGTCCGCGTGCATCAGGTGCAGAATGGCCGACAACAACGTGCCGGAGTGACTCATCCCGATCCAGAAAATAAAGGTGGCAATGTACAACCCCCACACATGAGGGTTATTCATATTGGCCACCCCTATGCCGGTCTGGTATTGATAAATCTCGCAGCCCACTCCCACACCTACCATGGCAAGCGCCACCAGGAGAATTACCCAGTACAGCGGTCTCGGCGCTTCCAGGCTTCTGAGCACATCTTTGTTAATCTGCGCCCAGGCTATATTTTCGCGGATGTCTTTTTCCATTTCCCCTCTTCCCTTCTCTTATGCCCTACACCGCGCTCTCGCGCACCCGCTCCAGATACATCACCGAAGGATAAGGGCGCAACTCTTCCAGAATACGGTAGCCACGCAGCCTGGAGCCGCCCGGTTCGGCATCTTTGGTTTGCTTATCCTTGGTCAATTCGACTTGCTGCCGCGCCCACTGCTTTGCGACCCTGGACTCAGGGTCGACCAGATTGCCGAAAGAAATGGCATTGGTCGGGCACGCTTGCTGACAGGCGGTCTGCACTTCACCGTCATGCACTTTGCGCCCCTCGCTGCGCGCAGTGCTCATGGCGGCGTTCAGGCGCTGCACGCAGAACGTGCATTTCTCCATCACGCCCTTGCTGCGCACCGTCACGTCGGGATTCAACTGCCGGGTCATGGTTTCGGGCCAGACATTATCTGTTGTCGGGTAGTCATACCAGTTGAAGTAGCGCACCTTGTACGGGCAGTTAGCCGAGCAATAGCGCGAACCGATACAGCGGTTGTAAATCTGCGAGTTCAGGCCGTCCGCCGTATGGTTGGTCGCACCTACCGGGCATACCGTTTCGCATGGAGCGGCTTCGCATTGCTGGCACATCATCGGCAGAAATTGTGCGCCCTGCTCGGGGAACTCTCTGCCGCCCGGAACGCCAATATCCTCATCCCAGTAATGCTCGATGCGAATCCAGTGCATGGCTTGGCCGTGCGCGTATTTCTCTTTTCCCACCACCGGAATATTGTTCTCGGCATAACAGGCCACGCTGCACGCATTGCACCCGGAGCAGGCATCCAGATCGATGCTCATTGCCCATTTGTATGGGTCATGCGGCTTGTCATCCACCGGGTGAAAATGACGGAACTGCGCCCAGTTTTCCAATAGATTATTGACCGACATACCTTAAACCTCCTTCGAAAGATCGACATTATCTGTGGACATGCGCCCGGCAATCTTCTTGCGAATCTGCTTGGCGCCTGCCGCACTTTCGTCCTTGACTACAATGACGCGCTGCCCGGTCTTGCTGATCTTGACGCGGGTTTCATGCATCGCCAGCTCGCCGGTTTCCTTGTCGAACACAGCATCCAGTATCTGGAACGGGTTCACTCCGTAGCCCTTGGCATAACGGCCCAACGCTTCATGGCCTTGCCCCAGCGGAATCGAAATCGCATCCGGGTGAATGCCCGGGAACAAATAAGCCTGCGCCTTGACAGACCCCGTCCTCGAAGTGACCTCGATGATATCGCCTTCGGTGATATCCATTTCCAAGGCCTTCTTCGGATGGATTTCCACCCATGAATCCCATACGATCGTAGTCAATGGGTCAGGCGATTCCTGCAGCCAGGGTAGATTGGCATGACGCCCATCGCGCAGGCTCACGTTGACAGCCGGGATAAGTTGCAACGGATATTGCGCGTCCTGTGTCGCAGCAGGTAGCGTCAAATCCGTCGCACCGGCTTTGCTGTGCACTGCAGTTGTAGCAGCGCCTGCGAGCTTGACGATGCCCTTGCTCAGCGTTTCGCTCCAGAAGGTGTCGTCATCCATACCGCCCCCCCCCAACGCCGCCTTGTTTTGCAGCATGGCGGCGCGCAAGTAACCGTAATAATCTTCGTAGCTCTTGTAGTCTTCAGGGCGGCGTTGCTTGATCAAAGCCAACAGGATGTCACCCATGCCGCGAGTATTGGCGTGCAGCCTTTCCATCAGCGGTTGCTGGATATTGATCTGCGCGCCGTCTGCCATATACTCGGGGACGTGCGTGCCCCAGTCTTCCAGCGCGGAATCCAGCGGCAACACCAGATCAGCCTGTAATGCGGTTTCGTCCATGTAATGGGCGAACACCACCTTGAAGTCTGCCTTGGCCCAATTGTCCTTGAACTTCATTCCGCCCGGTGCGGTGAAAATCGGGTTCGCGGCATAGTTGAACAGTACCTTGTATTTTCCGGCAGCCAGACCATCATTCAGCGCTTTCAGCGCAGCGGTATTGCCCCTTGCCGGAGCCATTTGCGGGAATGGGACTTCAGCGGCCGCCTCGACCGTCTTGCCGACATTACCCAACACATGGTTGAGCAGATTGATCGCAGCGGCATTCTGCGAACCATGTGCATAGCCTTCTGCCGCGCTGCCCGCTAGCACCAGACTGGGCGAACGCAATTTCAACAGCGCCGCAATCTTGTCGATGTGCCCCGGCGGCACGCCGGTTTCTTTGCTGACACGCACCTTATCGTAATCTTTCACCAGCGCCGCGATGTCGCCGCCAGCCGTACCCAGCGCGTTGATGATGCCCAGCGCCAGAACACCTTCTGTTCCCGGGCGCACGGGGATCCAGCGATCAGCGTTTGCACCAGTCAGGGTCATCTTCGGTTCGATCTGGATCAAGACGCCGCGCTCGCCGTCCACACCTTTGCGGAATTGAGCATATTGCTGTGAGAAATGCACCGGAGAAACCCAGGCACCCAGGAAGTCCGCCCCGAAAGACAGCACCACCTTGGCTTTATTGATGTTGTAGCGCGGCATTTCCACGCCGTAGGATTTTTTGTTTGCGGCGCGCACCACAGCCGGCGCCAGCGCTTCATACACAAAATGATTCCTGCAGCCGAAGCTGGCCAGATAATTATCCAGCAGCACTTTGAGATGACCGCTCACGCCGCCGCTCAGGAAGGCAATCTCCTCCCCGCTCACGTCCTTCAGCTTTTCCGCAATCAGTTCATAGGCTTTTTCCCAAGTGATGGTCACGCCTATCTCGCCCTTGCGCTGCAACGGCTCGCGCACCCGGTCGGGATTGTAGTGATGCTGCACGCCCGCCTGCCCCAAGCCGCACGTTTTGCCACGATTGATCGCCGAATCCGGATTGCCTTCCAGTTTCAGTACACGGCCTTCGCGCACCTTCCCCATGATGCTGCAACCCGCATCGCACTGCGCGCAGGTCGAATTGAAATACACACCAATACCAGGAATGACATAATCTGCCGCTTCAACATAGGAGTTGACAGTTTCCCTGCCATCCTCGACTGACGTATTGCCGCAACCGCTCAACGCGACTGCCGTGCCACCCCATCCCAGCACCTTCAAAAAATCCCGCCGATTAAAGCCGTTTTCCATCATCACTGACACCTCTTGAAAATCTTAATTTTGTGAACCTGTTTTCTTGAAATAGCGAAGTGATTACTTATGGCACTGCCAGCAATCATTCGGACCCTGGGCAGTCTTGGTGCTTGCAGCATCCACCGGGTGTTGCTTCTCATGGCAGCTCACACACCAACCCATCGAGAGTGACTTGGTACGCCGCGCAACCGTCATCGTCTTCACATTACCATGGCAATAGCCACAAACCTCCTGCACTGGCTTGCCTTGCTGAAAATAGAAACGCTGAATATGGCGCTCGTGATGAAAACGCACGAAATCGGGCAGGTCATGCACCTTCTTCCAGGGAATAGGCTTCTTCGCCTCCCAATATTCGAACAGCTTCTTGATGCGTGGCGTTTCCCGTACCGACTCGATGCTCTGATGGCAGCCGATGCACTTCTGCGTTGGAGGGATGCCCGCCGTCATACTGCGGCGCGCATACGTGTGGCAATACATGCAATTGATCTGCATGCCGCCCTGAGCAGCGTCACCGGCGTGGCGATCATGGGGAAACTCAATAGGCTGATCAACTTGGGGGCCCAAATCGTCAGCAGTGGAAAGGGGCTGAGAGGCATCTGCAGCATGACTGCCAGCAGAAACAAACAAGACGGCAAATAGAACGGACAAGCGTAAGAAACGGAACATCGTAAGTGGCTCCCCCCGACAGACAATTAGACAGCCTGCCGGAACGATGCCGGCAAGCTTTTGTTAATTACTTGGGGAGCATTCTAAACGAGGTTCGATTATTTTTATTGTTGTATTTTTCTTACTACAAAACAGTGCGAACTACCCGTGAATGATAAGCGCAATGGCGGCGCATGCTGAGAACCTCATGAATTGAAGAGGGCAACACCGTTGCTTTCGCGACGTTGAATTACGGAATTGTGAATTCAATCATGAAGATCATGCGCAAAATTTTCTGGAATGATGTGGAGGGGTTGCATAAGACGCACGGCGTGTGCGCACACGATGGAGCAACTCGGTAATCCGCAACTCGCTGTAACCACCATGCAAAGCCCTACGCTAGTAATCCATGAATCTCCCTGTGCTAGACCTGCATACGCTGGACACGACCAGATTTGAATGCTGTTTCAATACTTTTTCTACGGCGTCCACAGGCGACTCAGCAAAGATATCAAGATTAAAATTAAAATATTGTCCGCCTTTGGCTATAAAGCCGAATACCGTAAATGTAATCATGATCCACTCCACTTCAATTTGTTATCCCTTGGTTTAGTTATCGGCATCGCATGAAAATCTTTAGGGCAGGCAAACAGGCAATGCATTGCGCGATTAAAATGGTGGCCTGTTTGTATGAGTTGCAGTTGCAAACCCGATAAACCCCCAATCCAAAGAGAAGCACATGTCCAATGAAGAACAAGCTGTACTGGATTTTTTCGCACAGGCGGAGAACCTGCCACTCGCGCTGAGCGTAGCTGAACAGATGGATGCGTTGCGCCAGCAGATGAACAATACCTTTTGGCGCAGACTGCAGGCACACATTGCTGCGCTGAATCCAGACTGGAAGGTGCAGGTCACGGAAGACGGCAATGCGCCGGACTGCCTGGTAGGGTTGTACTTACAGCCGCCGCATGAACAGACACTTTTTCTGCGGCCGATGATGGAGCAGCAGATTCTGGGCGGCACGACGCGGATTTATTTCGGCCTGATGTGGAGCAGCACACCGACACCGGAAATAACCCAACTTGCGAACGTCGGCGCGTTGCGCGATGTGCTGCAAATGGAGGGGTTCAAGAACAACGCGAGCTTTCTGGCGTGGCAATGGTCTCCCTATCACCCGCGCCGCAAGGACTTTCTGCTGCGTTTTTCCAGGCACCCGGATGTTTTGCTGGATGAGGCCGCAGCACTGTTGCATGGATTGCTCGCCAATCACGCCACGGCAATACAGGCCGCAAATGCAGCGTTGCAGGCCGCCCCCAGCAGTGAGCCTGTTTCACTGGAGCAGTTGCGTGCAAACCTGAAGCACTAGACCGGATTGTCCTGGTCGAAGAAGAAGTGTTCCATGCCAAACTGCGATGCGAGATGTTCTCCTAGGGCCTGTATGCCATAGCGCTCGGTGGCATGGTGTCCGGCAGAAATGAAAACCACACCGGTTTCATGCGCCACATGCACATTCTGCTCGGAAATTTCTCCTGTCAGAAAGGCATCCACACCCAGTGCCACGGCCTGTTCAAAATAGCCTTGTGCCGCGCCGCTGCACCATGCGATATGCCGAATGGCATGTCCCCTTTCCCCGATGACCTGCGGGGCACGCTGCAAGGTGCTCGTAATGTGCGCAGAGAATTCCTCCAGCGTCTGCGGCTGCCCCAGCACACCGTAACAGGCGATATCCTGTTCACCGAAGCGTCCCTGTTCCACCAGACCCAAACGTTTCGCCAGTTGTGCGTTGTTGCCGAGTTCGGCATGTGCATCCAGCGGCAGATGGTAGGCCAGCAGGCTCATATCATGCTGAAGCAGATACCCCAGCCTGCGCTTCTTGATGCCAGTGACAGCCGCCTCTTCATTGCGCCAGAAATAACCGTGATGCACCAGAATGGCGTCGGCTCCCCACGCGGTGGCGGCTTCCAGCAAACGCTGCGAAGCGCTTACGCCGGTGGCAATGCGCCTGACTTCCGCCCGCCCCTCCACCTGCACTCCATTGGGGCAGTAATCACGAAAACGGCTGACCTCCAGCAGGCTTCCGATATAATCACGCAACTCGTTTAGCAGCATATAGCCCCCCATCTAACTCAACGGTTTCATCATATCATGCGCAAATTCTGGCTCCTGTTCGCCCAGGCCACCACGATTGGCCTTGCGGCGATGTTCATCATCCACACGCTCAAGCCCGGGCTGCTGCCCACTGCTGCGCGCAGCGGCGTCGTTACGCTGTACGAAAACACGCCGGATAGCGGCAGTAAAATACCTGCTGCAGGCTTCAGCGCAGCGGCAAAAAAAGTCATGCCTGCGGTGGTGAATATTTTCACGAGCAGCGTGGTAAATGTCCCCGCCAATCCATTCATGGACGATCCGCGTTTCCGCTTTTTTTTCGGCGACCAGTTCGAGGATTTTGCGCCACAGAAAACTTCCAGCCTGGGCTCAGGTGTGATCGTCAGCCATGATGGTTACATTCTCACCAATCACCACGTAGTGGAGGCCGCCGACCAGATCGAAGTCGCGCTTTCCGACGGGCGCAAGGCCAAAGGACATATCGTCGGCTCCGACCCGGAAAGCGATCTCGCCGTCATCAAGATAGACTTGCCTGGCACGCTGCCTGCCATTACCTTTGGGAGCGCGGAACAATCTCAGGTGGGCGACATCGTGCTCGCCATCGGAAACCCGTTCGGTGTGGGACAAACCGTGACGATGGGAATCGTCAGTGCGCTCAAGCGCAACCACCTCGGGCTGAACACTTTCGAGAACTTCATCCAGACCGACGCGGCAATCAACCCGGGTAATTCCGGCGGCGCGCTGGTAGACATTAACGGTAACCTGATCGGCATCAACAGTGCTATCTATTCTCCCAGCGGAGGGTCGCTGGGCATCGGCTTCGCAATTCCCGTCAGCACCGCCAAGAAAATCATGGAGCAAATTATCCAGAGCGGTTCGGTAACGCGTGGCTGGATAGGCGTCGCCGTCCAGGAACTCACACCGGAACTGGCGGAATCGTTCAGGCTCGGCGATGTGCAAGGTGTGCTCATTTCCGAAGTAATGCGCGGCGGGCCGGCAGACCAGGCTGGCATACGAGCGGGCGACATTCTCACTGCGGTGGACAACAGGCAGCTGACCGATTCCAGTTCCATGCTGGAAAGCATTGCCAGCCTGCCGCCCGGCAAGGTTGCCGTGCTCAGGCTGTTGCGCAATCAGCAGGAAGTGGTGCTGCAAGTCAAGGTAGGCAAACGGCCGAAACCCAGGCTGCAGGAATAGGAATAAAACCAGAAGAAATTACTCGGCAATGGCGTAGCGGTTGCGCCCCTGTTCCTTTGCCTTGTACAGCGCCTCGTCAGCCCTGGCCAGCAGATCTGCCGGGGATGCCGAATGGTCCGGATGCATGGCTGCGACTCCCAGACTTATTGAAACGTGGTCAGCCACGGCCGAATACGCATGGGGGATATGTTGTGCCTCTACATTGGCGCGCATCTGTTCTGCCAGCACGGCTGCGCCTTTTGCATCCGTACTGCGCAATATGACCACGAACTCCTCGCCGCCATAGCGGGCGACAAAGTCGCCGGCCCTGTGTACGGTTTCGCCCAATATCTTGGCCACGCCCTTGAGGCAGTCATCGCCTCCCTGATGTCCATAGCCATCGTTGTACTTCTTGAAGAAGTCGATATCGATCATGATCACTGCGAGAATGGTCTTGTCCCGCAGGCCGATTCTCCACTCTGCCTCGAGCGTCTCGTCAAAGTGACGCCGGTTAGCGAGTCCGGTCAGTCCGTCCATTGTGGAAAGGCGCTGAAGAATCGCGTTGCTTTCCGTCAGTTGCTCCTGCAGCCTCTTCATTTCCTCATACGCCTCGTCACGCTGCAATTGCAGCAGATAGGTCTTCGAGTGTGCGCGAATGCGCGCAACCAGCTCTATCCTGTCCGGCAACTTGACCAGGTAATCGCTGGCGCCAATTTCAAACGCATGGCTTTTGTCTTTGGGGTCCTCCCTGGATGAAAGAATAATAACGGGGGTGCTTGATGTGGCAGGATTTGCCCGGTAGAACTTCAGCAGCGTGTAACCATCCACATCCGGCATTACCAAGTCTTGCAGGATGATGGTCGGCTTGATTTCGGTTGCCTTGCCAACCGCCAGAGTGGGATCCTGGCAGTAATGAAACTCGATGTCGGTCTCGTCGGCCAGCATGCGCCGTATTGCTTCACCCACCATTGCCTGATCATCCACCAGCAATACAATCGGGTGAGATGTGTTCTCTGCGTTGACAGGCCCCATTTGTTCTGACTTATTATCACTGCTCATGGCAATGCGTCCCTTTATATTCTTTCCGTCATATTATCAAGGATCGCCTCTGCAATGCTATCAATCGGAAGTATTTTATCTGCTGCCTTCAATTCGGCTGCAGCCTTCGGCATTCCATATACTGCACAGGTTTCTGCGCTCTGTGCAATGGTTAGAACACCACTTTTTCTCAGTCTGAGCAACCCCTCGGCGCCATCTCTTCCCATGCCGGTGAGAAGCGCTGCAACACACCGTCCTGTCCAATTATTCGCCACGCTCTCAAAAAATACATCAACAGACGGGCGGTAGGGGTTGGCGGCCGGCTCATGGTTATAACCCAGAGTCAGGTCTTCTTTGACGACCAGATGATCATTCGTGCCCGCTAACAGCACCCTGCCGTTCTCTATTCTGTCCCCTGCCATGGCCAGCAGAACCGGCAATGGCGATTGCTGGTTGAGCCATTCGGCAAGTCCGGGGGCAAATTGTTCATCTACGTGCTGCACGATGATGACAGCAGCCTGAAGATCGGTGGGCAGTTTGGAAAGGACTTTTGCAACAGCGGCAGGGCCCCCGGTAGATGAGCCGATTGCGATCAGCCAATTATTCGATTTTCCCGCTTTTGTCGGCTCCCTGGCCTTCGTGGGAGCATTGCGGCGGGTCGCATCCAGCAAGCGACCTATTGTTCGTATTTTTTGCAGGAATTCTTCCTGCCCATGCCCCTTTGCATCAATCCCGATTGTAGGCGTGCTCACTCCATCCAGTGCGCCCGCCCCCATAGCCTGAAACACCAGCGAAGCATTCTGCGTCACCGAGGCTGTTACAACAAGTATTGCGCAGGGAGACTTTGCCATGATTTGGCGGGTAGCCTCGACCCCATCCATCTCCGGCATGATCAGATCCATGAGGATCAAATCCGGCACATCTGCGGCACAACGCTTTACGGCCTCTACCCCATTTTCCGCAATCCATGCCACTTCATATCCAGGCACCGATACAACGGTACGCCGCAACGCTTCGACGGCCATCTTCATGTCGTTGACGATCGCTATCCTCATGTTTCCACTTTTCCTATCAGATCTGCGACCGCATCCAGCAAGGAATTATCATGAAAACTCCCCTTGGTCAGATAAAAATCCGCTCCGGCATCCATGCCCCGTCTGCGATCCTCTTCTCTTTCCTTATAGGATACGATGATCACTGGCATTGCATTGTAGTCTCTGCTTCCTTTAATCGTGCGTACCAGTTCGATACCGTCCATGCGTGGCATGTCAACATCTGACACGACCAAATCATACTCCTTGAATGCCCTGATGGCATTCCAGCCGTCCACGCCATCCACAGCAACATCCACGCGATAACCGGCGTTTTCCAGCAGGTTGCGTTCAACTTCGCGCACAGTCAATGAATCATCCACGACCAGGATGTGCTTGGTCACAACCTCGGCAGCATCGCCGGCCGATTTTGTTACCTTGGCGATACCTCCTTTCTTGATCAGTGCGTCCACGGACAATATCAGGTCATCAACATCCAGAATCAGCGCAGGTGAGCCATCTTCCAGCACTGCGGCAGCACTGACATCCTGTACCTTGCCCAGGCGTGGATCCAGGGTCTGGATCGCAAGCTCTTTCTGCCCGAGTAGCTTGTCCACAACTACCCCGCAGCGATTATGGCGGTCTCCGATAATGATCACGGACAATTCGTCACCGCTCACTACCTGTGTGCCCAAACCCAGCACCTGTGCCGCGCCAACCAGGCCGATATTTTCACCGTCTATTTCTGCAAATTGATGGTCTTCCAGCACGTCAATATTGCCGGATGGCAACTTGACCACACGTATGATGCGTGCCAGCGGAAATGCATACGGCTCTCCGGCAACTTCGGCAATCAGCGAAGACATGACCGACATGGTCAGAGGCAGGCGCATATGAAAACGCGTTCCTTCACCCAGCTTGGTCGTCGTCTCGACCGTCCCGCGCATTTTCTGTAATGTGCTCAGTACGACATCCAGCCCTACTCCGCGACCAGATAAATCTGTCACCTGTTCTTTTGTCGAGAAACTCGGAAGAAAGAGAAATTCCAGCAATTCTTCTTCACTAAGTTTGGCGGCCATGTCAGGCGTCACCAGCTTTTTCTCTATCACTTTCCGTCTCAGGCGCTCGATATCGATGCCTCGCCCGTCATCATCAATCATGATGGACAACATGCCTTCACTGTGCGAAGCAGTCACCCGTATTGTCGCTACCTCCGGCTTCCCTGCCTTTGCACGTTCTTCGGGTGTATCCACACCATGATCGAGAGCATTGCGCAAAATATGGTTCAGCGGCGCTTCCATCTTTTCGAGCACATCCCTGTCCACCTGCACAGAAAGGCCATTAATCTCAAGTTTGACTTTCTTGCCCAAGGATTTTGCAATATCCCGTACCATGCGCTGAAATCCATGCACGCCGTCCGAGAAGGGGCGCATGCGCGTCTTGATGGTTTCACGATGCAGTTTTTCAGACAGGTTGTTAATGCGCCTGTCGTATGCATCCAGATCAGCCGTCTGGTCAGCAAGTATCCTTCGACATTCGGACACCTTATGTTGGGCCTGCAGCAACATCTCGATGACCGATTTTGACGCACGCATATCATCAAGCGAGCATCTCAATCCATCCAGTATCTCTACTAACTCTATCTGACGACGCTTTAAATTGGTCAGCGAAACCACATAGGGGTGTAGCCATCCGGCTTCTACCTTCACTTCTCCTGCAAGCCCCATCAGATGATTCCAGCGTTCAGCCGTCACGCGCAGGACCCGGTCCTTGTCTTCGACCGCCGTTTCATCCGCAGCGGCGGCCTTGGGCTGCTGCGCCTGCGGTGTCTGAGGCTGGGCTTTTTCCGGTTCAATGGCAGCCACAGTCTTCTCCACCTTCACTTCTTGGGAGCCGACTTTTTCCTGGGCCTTTACACGGGAAAGCAGGCCAAGCAGGTTTTCAAGGTCTTCGCCATGACCTTCTTCCCAGCCCGCCATTTCGGCATCGGAAAACTTCGCAAATAACGATACCGTATCAATGCCCTTGAGCAAGGCATCCACATATTCGGCAGTCAGTACAATCTCCGCCTTCTGTGCGGCAACAAAAATGTCTTCTATGATATGTGTCAGTTGCACGACCGGGTCCACGCCCACCATGCGCGCCGCACCCTTGATCGAATGGGCCGCACGCATAAGTGCTTCCAGCCTATCCGTCGCCGCCGGATTTTCCTCCAGAGCCAGCAGGCCATCCATCAAGACATTCCCCTGTTCGGTCACCTCGATTCGAAACAGGTCAAGCATGGATGAATCAGCAATCGGCTTGCTCTTGTTTGCGGCAGGCGCAGCCTTCTTTGGCTCCGGTTTTTTTTCAGGGCTCTCTGGCACGGTGGGCGTATTTTTCTGCGCAGCATTCCCCGATTTGATGGCGGAAACACCTTGCACAAGGCTATCCAGCTCACCTGCATGCTGCGCCCCCCATCCCGCAATTTCATTTTCCGCCACCTTGGAAATGGAAATTATCGTATCCACACCCTGCAGCAGGATATCGACATGTTCGGAATTGAGCGTGATCTCGGATTTTTGCGCAGCAACAAACACATCTTCAATGACATGCGCCACGCGCACGACCGGCTCCACCCCTACCAGGCGGGCAGCCCCCTTAACCGAATGAGCGGCGCGCATGAGCGCTTCCAGCCGGTCGTCTGCTGCAGGATTCTCCTCCAGCCCTAGAATGCCTTCCGTCAAAATCTTCCCTTGCTCAGAAACCTCTGTGCGGAAGAGGTCAAGCATGGAAAAGTTGCTTTTATCGTTATTGTCAGCCATTGCTACCTGATGCTCCTCTCGAGCTGGGAAGTCAGTAATGTCTCATCCAGGCAGCCTATGCTCTTGTCTCCCAGTTTAATCACACCATTCATGTAGCTCGCAGATGAAGCCAGAACAGTGTTAGGCAAAGGTCCGAGTTCCGACTCCCTGTAATGATGCAAACCTTTGATCTCGCTTACCGGAAATACATAACGCCGGCCGGCCACTTCCATTACGATCATCCTTGCATACACGGCATGAAATTCTTCGGAAAATATCTGGCTTGCTTTAGCAATTCCCAGCAAACTACCAAGAGAAAAACAAATCCGTATTTCTCCGCCGTTGTTCACCACCCCCCTCAATATCTGACTCTTGTTATGCGGCAGGCGATGAACTTTCATCATGCGGGAAATTTCCTTGCATAGGCCGGCAGCAATTGCCACCCATTCGTCGCCGATACGAAAAACAATGACTGACTTGGTATCGGAAACAACCATCTCCTTGCTGCCGGCAAGCACTTCCGTCCACTCAAGGCGATAGTCGTCGGGAAGAGCCCTCTCGTAGGCAACCAGGCTTGCGGTATGAAAAACATCACAGTTCTGGCAGTGAATAAATTCATCCAGCCTGGGGCAGCGCGGGACTTCGTTCCCCCACACTCCGATGCTGTTCCAGCAACCTTTCGGCGGCGCATTTTTTTTGTTTTCACTCATCACTAATCATCTCAAAAATATGATGGGGATTATCATTTTCCTGCATTTCTCAAGTGCACCCGCTCTGCTCTTCTGCGAAAGGTTGCAGCCTTCTCATGGCTTCCCATCCGGTCAAAAAGGATAGACAAATACATGAGCGCATCATGAAAATCAGCATTAAGGTAAATTGCCTTTCTGAGACACTCCTCAGCCATGAGGCTGTTTCCCGTTTCGCCTGACGCCTGCCCGAGAAGGTAGTACACCTCTGCTGACTCAGTGCCTTGCGCCAGAAGATCCTCACACATGGCCACCACTTCAACAAAGGCGCCTTCGTCCGCCAGCTTCATTGCTTCAGCTATGCCTTTACCCCTTGGCTTCTTGTCTGCACTTTCTTCCCTTACTCTATTCCATTCATGTTCACTGGTTATTGGCGCCACCTTCTTAGGGAGCGGAACGGGTTTAGCCTTGACGGCCGAATGCAATATTGTGTTAGGTGCCGCAAAGGTTTTTTGGGCCGGACTGCTCTTGTTGAGCGACGCATTGATTACTTTTGCATGCCTGATTCTGGCAAAGGCGAAAGACATCGGGTAATCCAGGCTCACGAACCCTAACTGGGGTATCTTGGCCCCTTCCGCATGGCCTACAAACAGGACGCCCTCTTCGGCAAGATGGGCAGCCAACGCCTTGATGGCCTTTTCTTTGGCGTCATCGTCAAAATATATCAATAGATTTCTACAGAAGATGATGTCATATGGCTCGTGCCCCGATAGAAAATTGGCGGCCAGAATGTTTTCCTGCCCGAATTCGACGGCATCTCGGACTTCCTGCTTCAGAAGATAGCCACCATCCATTTCCGAGAAATATCTATTTCTGAAATCAATATCCTTTCCTCGAAACGAATATGGTCCATACATTCCGGATTTGGCAATCTGCAAGGCTTGTTCACTGATGTCCGCAGCATAGATGAAAAACTTTTGCGCAGGCAATTTCATGTCAGAAAGAACCATCGCGATAGAATATGGTTCTTCTCCGGTGGCGCATGGTAGACAAAGAATGCGTATGGGCCTGTCCGGTTTTTTATTCAGAACGAACCGCTCAAGATAATTTTGCAGTGTGACAAATGGGATCTTGTTGCGGAAAAAGGACGTTTCCGAAATAACAACAGACTCGATCAGCATTTTCTGCTGTGCTGAGGACTCGTTGACTTTATTGATGTAATCCCCGACGCTGACTGCCCCGGACATTTTCATTTGATCGCGGACAACCTTCTCGATTGATTCAGTTCCGATAGATTCTGGATTCAGTCCTATCTTCTGCCTCAGGAATTCCAGAACAGGTAAAACATTCATCGGTATGCCAGCCTTTCAGCATTCAAAGTTTTATCGGAACATTTGTAAAACCAAACTTCTTTTTCGCATCTGGTATTGAATTTACAGGGCACACTATCCTGAATAACTACCGTTAAACAGTATTTCCCGTGCCTCCTCAGGGATTATTTTCCTGATATTCACCATCTGCACGATGCAATTATTGTCAATGACAACCTTACCCAGATAAGGATTGTCTTTCAGGGCAACGCCAGAGTTTGAGAAATCCTTCTCATCGAATCTCACTGTCTCTGTCAGATGCTCAATCAGCAACCCGAGACATACCAGCTTTCCTTCATCATCTTTATAGTTGACCAACGCAATCCGACTGCTCAACTTAAATTCACATAATTTTTCGCTCATCAGAAAGCAGACATCGATTACCGGAACGGTATCCCCCCTGTAGTTCAAAAGCCCCGCAACATACGGCGGAGCCTTTGGAATCCGCTTCAAATTGGCGAATGGAACAATCTCAATGATGTCCTTGGCTTCAATGACATACCTGTCATCATCGATTTTGAATTGCATGAAAAGCATGGGGGCTCAGGTACTGGTGCGTACTTTGAATTTGATGACGCCACTCTGCAGATCATGCGCGGTAACGTTTAGTTGCGCGATGGCAGAATTGGACTCTTTCAGTGAGTCCACCGTCTGGTGAGCAGCCTCGTTCAATTGAATCATGGATTGATTAATCATGGCCGCGCCCTCCGCCTGGAACTGCATCCCGTGATGCACCGTTTCAAAGCGCGGGGTCAGCGCCTGAACTTGCTCAATAATCTGTGTGAGCTGCGCGCTGACTTCGCGCACGTCATTGACGCTATGTCTCACCTGCTCTGAGAACCGCTCCATACTCATTACACCGGCTGACACTGCCGACTGCATTTCCTTGACCATCTGCTCAATATCCAGCGTAGCGACCGCAGTCTGGTCAGCAAGACGCCTGATCTCTTTGGCGACCACCGAGAATCCGAACCCATATTCCCCTGCCTTCTCCGCCTCGATGGCGGCATTGAGAGATAAAAGATTGGTCTGGTCTGCCACCTTGGTAATGGTCGTCACAACCGTATTGATGTTGTTTGCTTTTTCATTGAGCACTTCAAATTTCGACGATATCGAACCTGCCGCCTCAACAATATGCTTCATGGTTGATTCCATCTTGTTCAAGCCGACGCGACCGCTTTCTGCCGCGCCTGCTGCCCCTGCTGCGACATTCGACACTTCATGCATGGTGGCAACCAGCTCTTTGGAAGTAGCCGAAATTTCAGTCGCGGTCGTCACGATTTCATTGGTGGTCGCGGCCTGCTCAGCTACGGTGGCTTCCTGCTGTTTTGATGTAGCAGCAATTGCTGTGGCAGAGGAAACAAGTGAAAGCCCGGAATGCTGCACCTGGGTTACCAGTGCATTCAGGCTATTTATCATTTGCTGCACACCACGCCCGAGATAAGCGATGGCATCGTTGCCGTCAATCGTTATATGCCCTGTCAGGTCGCCATCGGCTGCTGCTGTCACAACACCTCCGATGATGTCCACGTTACGCTTGAGAGACTCCATGGCACGCAGTTTTTCTTCACTTGATTCACGAATTTGATCAATCATGGTTTGAAGTTCACCAGCCAGTTCACCGATGGAGTCCTGGCCGGAGAAGCCTACTTGTGCGCTCAAATCTCCAGCAGCAACTTTTTTCATCACTTTCAGCAGATCATCCACCTTCGTTCTCAGCTCTTTATCAGCAGCCTGATCACGCAGGAGCCGCTCCTTCTCTCTGGCGGCTGCCTCATCCGTGGCATCCGACATTTCGTTATATGCCTTCGCCAGCTTCCCGAGTTCATCCTCTGAAGTAATGTTCACAACTCTCGCTGCAAGATTGCCATTCGCGCGCTTCGATAAAACATCCATAAGGCTGTGCAGGGGTTTTACAACCCAGCTGTTCATCATCAGATTAACGAGTACCAGTCCTATCACAAGGAAGGCCAGCCCTCCCACCACGGACATCATAATCTCGTGGCGGACAATCTCATCCATCTTGCTCAGCGAGATGCTGACGCGAACAGCTCCATTGATCTCACCATCTTTTACCGAATGGCACTTCAGGCAATTTACGCCGCGTGTATCCTCCGTAGCACGGAACGGTGTGATAACGGTAAGGAGCTTCTTGCCATCCTTTTCGGTGATTTTGGTGATTTGCTCGCCTTTTAGCGCCAGCTGATCCAGATCATCCTTGGGTGCCTCCTCCAGGCCACCAGGCCCATACTGATCGGACACAGGTTTGCCACGCAAGGCTCTGGCTTCCACCACACCCTCCCTGGCCAGCATTTTCTGGCTGATAATCTGGCGTTGCGCCATTGTTCCCGTCAGCATCATCGTATTCATGCTGTCGAAATACATCGTGGTCAGATCAGCAGTCTGTTGCGTGACCGTTTCCAGTATTCGGGATTGCTCACGCTGAATGTTGTAGGTGGTTAGAACAACAATTACCAGCGTAAAAATAGCGGCTATTGCGGCGCTGACCTTTACCCTTATGGATTGCTTCCTGATAAAGTTTAAGCGATTCAACATTGTGCGCATCTCCTGTTAACTGTAAGGGTGGCCATGCCATCACTGGCTGCCGGCAACGGATACTCTGACCCGGTGAAACAATACGTTCTAATCCTTATTATTCAAAATCTCGATTTAATCCGGAGAAATTCAAATTCTTGCCTTTGGGGTAGTGATTCATATGCTCAGGCTCAGATGAATATCTGTATCGCAGACATACAACCTTATTGCCATTACGCCGTTATCTTTGCGCGCTTATTAGTTAATAAGTTTGCCGAGCGAATGCAGAATATTAAGGCGCCCGTACTGCGTCAATGCTTATGGGTCAAGCGGTCGAATTTGGCGGATGAGTGGTAAATCAGACGAAACCAGATAATCCGTTGGTCAATTTTCCCTTAAACGGAGAGCATGGGAATGCACGTCGTTTACCCATAGGTCCTCGAGCTATGCCCTGCTGATGGATAATCCGGGTTGAATACCAGGCGCTACATGATTCGAAAGGTAAGTGCATGGATTGAATGAATGCGCCGCACAACAAACCTTATCGCTCTTCCGAAGACAAGCCGTGAACGTTACGGATTTCTTGTTTCAGCTTCTTGCGGCTTAGTTGTCACCCACCCCGCCACCACAATGCCTGCCTCATACAGCAGCCACAACGGTATGGCGAGCATGAACTGTGACACTACATCCGGTGGAGTAAAAATTGCGCCAGCGATGAATGCGCCAACGATGACGTAAGGACGGATTTCTCTGAGTTTGGCGGTGGTGACCATTCCCATGCGCACCAGCACCACCACCGCCACCGGCACCTGAAAGGTCACGCCGAAAGCGACGAACATGCCCAACACGAAACTCAAGTATCTATCGATGTCAGTCATTACCGCCACGCCATGGGGCGCGCTGGCAGTGACAAAACCGAACACGACGGGAAACACGACAAAATAGGCGAACATCATTCCACAAAAAAACAAGAGGGTGCTGGCCGCGATGAGCGGCAATACCAGGCGCTTCTCGTGCGCATAAAGGCCGGGAGCCACGAAGCGCCACAGCTGATAAAGAATATAAGGCAATGCAATCAGGAACGCTGCCATCAGCGCCACCTTGAGCGGGACAAAGAATGGAGTGGTGACGTCAGTGGCGATCATCTGCCCACCCTTGGGCAGCTTGGCCAGCAACGGTCGAGCGAGCAACGCGTAAAGGTCGGCCGCCCACGGGAATAAACCGACGAAAGCCACGAGCAGCGCGACAAAAGAATGCAACACGCGGGTGCGCAGTTCGATCAGGTGTGCAATAAAGCTTTCGCTGGTATTCATTAATCGACCGGGAATTTTTTCTGCTCGGCAGGTGGCTGCAACTCAAGCTGGGTTTGTTGTGGAATGCCAGCAGCGGGTTGCGGGGCACCTGAAACGGTTTGCGAAATCGATTGAGTGGATTGCTTCACGGCAGTGCTGATCTGCTGCGCCTGCTGGTCCAGTGTCTGTGTCGCCTGCCTCAACCCCTGTTCGGCGCTGCTGACCTCATGCTGCACCTTCTGCTGCAACTGCCGGAATTCATCAATCGCCATGTCGCGCGAGATATCTGCCTTGACGCCATTTACATAACGCTGCGCACGTCCCCACAAATGGCCGAGTGTACGCGCCACTTTGGGCAGGCGCTCCGGACCGATGATCACAAGGGCAACCAGCAGAATTACCATCAGCTCCGAGAAATCGACACCAAACATGAAAGCGGGACCCGTTACACCTGGGTGTGATTCTTGTCTTTGACTTCGCCTTCGACGTTCGACTCGCTCTGCTGCACCTGCTTGGGAGCTTCTTCCTCGCTCTTCATGCCTTCCTTGAATCCTTTAACCGCTCCGCCCAGATCGCTGCCCATGTTGCGCAACTTCTTGGTGCCGAATATCAGGACAACGACCAACAACACGATCAGCCAGTGCCAGATGCTCAAAGAACCCATTTTATTTCTCCCGAAATTGAGCTGCGTTAATCGCGCCGCACCATGGGCGGTATGTGGCCGCCGCCCATGACATGAATGTGCAGGTGAAACACTTCCTGACCACCACCCTTGCCGGTGTTAATAACGGTGCGAAATCCTTTTTCCAGCCCCTGCTGTTTGGCCAGCCTGGGTGCCAGCAATAACATTTTTCCCAACAGTCCGGCGTGACTATCTTCTGTTTCCATCAGCGACGCGAGATGCAGCTTGGGGATCAACATGAAATGCACGGGTGCAACCGGATGAATGTCGTGAAAGGCGAGTACCTCATCATCCTCATACACCTTGTTGCTGGGAATCTCACCGCACGCGATCTTGCAGAAAATGCAATTGTCGGCCATGTTCAGTTCGCCTTTCTGCTTTGCTTTTCAGCAATGCCCGACACTCCTTCGCGCCGCGCCAGTTCGTTCAGCACATCATCTGCAGTCAAGCCATGCTGCGCCAGCAGCACCATGCTATGAAACCACAGATCGGCCGTTTCATACACCAGATGCTGCTTGTCGCCGCTCTTCGCGGCCAGCAGCACTTCCGTAGCTTCCTCGCCAACTTTCTTCAGGATGGCATCCTCGCCCTTGCTGAACAGTTTGGCGACATAAGAGCTTTCTGGCGCTGCGCTCTTGCGCGCCGCAATCGTTTCCGTCAGCCGTTGCAGAATGTCATTATTCATTGCTCTTTTGTTTCTTTTTCAGGTAATTTCTTCTTCCGGGAAATCTTGTCTTTCTGGTAAATAGTCTCTGGCGCCTTGAGCACAGCATCGACCTCTACCCACCGGTCATTTTCCAGCCGGGTGAAAAAACAGCTCGCACGCCCGGTATGGCAGGCAATACCGCCCGTCTGCGCCACTTGCAGCAGCACCACATCACCATCACAATCCAGGCGTATTTCCTGCACCCGTTGCGTGTGGCCAGATTCCTCGCCCTTGTGCCACAGCTTCTTGCGCGAACGCGACCAGTATACTGCCTCGCCGGACTCAACGGTGCGCTTGAGCGCCTCGCGATCCATCCAGGCCACCATCAGAACTCGTCCCGTGGCTGCATCCTGCGCAATGGCGGGCACCAGCCCGTCTGCTGCCCAGTTCACCTTATTCAGCCAGCTTTCGGTCACAAAACCCTCCTTGCAGCGTTACGAGCGCAGGTGAGACTAGAAGAGACTCGGCGAGAAACCCGAGTGTATGCGCAAATACATGAGGATTTCGAGTCGAGTTTCGACAACGCATCACCAAGCGCAGTAGCTCCATGGGGGTTTTTCATAAGCGGACCTCAATCCCCTGCTGCGCCATATATTGCTTGGCCTGCCGCACCGTGTATTCGCCGTAGTGGAAAATGCTGGCCGCCAGCACCGCATCTGCGCCGCCCAGCTTCACGCCGTCCACCAAATGCTGCAGATTGCCCACGCCGCCACTGGCAATGACCGGGATTTCCAGCGCATCCGTCACGGCGCGCGTCAGCGCCAGGTCAAAACCGGTTTTCTGTCCGTCTCTGTCCATGCTGGTGAGCAAAATTTCCCCCGCCCCCAAGGTTTGCATTTTTTGCGCCCACTCCACCGCATCCATGCCGGTGGCGCGCCGGCCGCCGTGCGTGAATACTTCCCAGCGACCCGGCCCGGCCTGCTTGGCATCAATGGCCACGACGATGCATTGCGAGCCATAGCGCCCTGCTGCATCGGCCACCAGCTGCGGATTGAGCACCGCAGAAGTGTTGATGCTCACTTTGTCGGCACCCGCGTTGAGCAGGTTGCGCACGTCCTCCACCTGGCGCACGCCGCCGCCCACGGTAAGAGGAATGAAGACCTGCTCGGCCACCTGCTCGATGATGCGAAAAATAATGCCGCGGTCATCCGAGCTGGCGGTAATGTCGAGAAAAGTTAATTCGTCTGCACCCTGCTCGTCGTAACGACGCGCAATTTCCACCGGGTCGCCTGCGTCACGCAATTCAACGAAACTGACGCCCTTGACCACGCGGCCGGCGGTCACGTCCAAGCAAGGAATGATGCGCTTGGCCAGCATCAGAGCAAAGGCTTGGACAGCTCGTCGGCCAGTGTCTGTGCCGGGCCGAGCTCGAGCGAGCCTTCGTAGATGGCACGGCCGGTAATCGCGCCAGTGATACCCTCATCCTGCACGGCGCACAGCGCACGCACGTCATCGAGATTGGTAATACCGCCGCTGGCAATCACGGGAACCGTAAGTTCGCGTGCCAGTTCCACGGTCGCGGGTATATTCACGCCGGACATCATACCGTCGCGCCCGATGTCGGTGTAAATGATCGCTTCCACGCCGTAATCTTCAAAACGCTTGGCCAGATCAAGCACGTCATGGCCGGTCAGCTTGGACCAGCCATCCACCGCCACCTTGCCCGCTTTGGCGTCAAGTCCGACCATGATGTGGCCGGGAAAGGCGTCGCAGGCCTCGTGCAAGAATCCCGGCACCTTGACCGCCGCAGTGCCCACAATGACGTAGGTCACACCGATGTCGAGATAGCGCTCTATGGTTTCCAGATCGCGGATACCGCCGCCCAGTTGCACTGGCACGTCCAGTCCGACCGCATCGATGACACTGCGCACCGCCGCCTCGTTCTTCGGCTTGCCGGCAAACGCCCCGTTCAGGTCAACCAGGTGCAGGCGCCGTGCGCCCTCTCCCAGCCAGCGCAGCGCCATTGCAGCGGGATCTTCGGAAAAGACTGTGGCGCCTTCCATCACCCCCTGACGCAGGCGTACACAATGTCCATCTTTCAAATCAATTGCAGGAATAATTAACATGGCAGGATTTTATCAAACGAGAGTTAGTCAGGTTTCCAATTTACAAAATTACGCAACAAGGCCAGACCGGCGCTTTGGCTCTTTTCCGGGTGAAATTGCACGGCAAATAAATTATCGCGCGCCACAGCGCAAACGAATGGAAGCGGATAGCAACTGGTGGCCTGCACGAGCTGCTCATCCTGTGGCTGCACATAATAACTGTGCACAAAATAAAAGCGCGCATCCTGTGGAATGTCTTGCCACAACGGATGCACGGCATGATGTACCTCGTTCCAACCCATGTGCGGCACCTTGAGTTTGTGACCCTGTGCGTCGCGCAAATTGCTGGCGAAACGCACCACCTTGCCAGGAAGGACGCCCAGTCCGGGAATATCGCCCTCCGCACTGTGCTCAAACAGCATTTGCAGGCCGATGCAAATACCCAGGAACGGTTTGTTATGCGCCGCTTCCAGCACGGCGCTGCGCAATCCGCGTGCATCCAGTTCGCGCATGCAATCCGGCATCGCACCCTGGCCGGGGAACACCACGCGCGTTGCTTGCGCGACTTGCTGCGGATCGCCGGTCACCGTGATGGAAGCATCCGGCGCCACGGTGCGCAGCGCCTGGTGCACCGAGCGCAGATTGCCCATACCATAATCTACAACAGCAATATCTGCCATATTTTAGTCAGTAAGGATTGAGTATCGAGGAGCGAATGTAGTGACAAGACAGTGGCAGGATGTTCAATCCCTGATCTCGATCCTCTTACAGCGTGCCCTTGGTTGAAGGCATCATGCCTGCCATGCGCGGATCAACCTCCAGTGCCATGCGCAGGGCACGACCGAACCCCTTGAATATGGTTTCCACCTGATGGTGCGCATTGTCACCCGCAAGATTGTCGATGTGCACAGTCACCAGCGCATGATTGACGAAGCCCTGGAAAAACTCACGCACCAGGTCCACTTCAAACTCGCCCACATTGGAACGTACAAAATCCACGTTGAACACCAGTCCGGGACGGCCGGAAATATCCAGCACCACGCGCGACAGCGCTTCATCCAGCGGCACATAGGCATGGCCATAGCGGCGCAGGCCCTTCTTGTCTCCCACCGCCTGATTGAACGCCTGCCCGAGGGTTATGCCGATGTCCTCGACGGTGTGATGCGCATCGATGTGCAAATCCCCCTTGGCGGCGATGTCCAGATCGACCATGCCGTGGCGTGCAACCTGGTCGAGCATGTGCTCCAGGAAGGGCAGGCCGGTATTGAGCGTCGCCTTGCCGGTGCCATCCAGATCAAGCTTGACGTTGATCTGGGTTTCCAGAGTGTTGCGGGTAACTTGCGCACTACGCATGATTTTGCCTTAAGCGAATTGATGAATACTTTCCTGCAAAGCCCGGATGAACAGCTCATTCTCTGCCTGCGTGCCCACCGTAACACGCAGGCAGTCAACCAGCGCAGGGTGTGCTCCATTCAGATTCTTGATCAGCACACCGCGCTGTTTCAGTCCCTCAAATACCCTGCCTGAATGCGCCACATGGAACAGGATAAAATTGGCCTCACTCGGATATGCACGCACGTCCGCCGTTCCCACCAGGCGCTCATATAACCAGGAGCGGTCCTGCTTGATCTGCTCGGCCTGTTGCAACAGCACGTCGTGGTGCTGCAATAGTTTTTCTGCCACCATCTGCGTCAGCACGCCAATATTATACGGCAAGCGCAGCTTTTCCAACTGCGCCAGCCACGCCGTGCTGCCTGCCAGAAAACCCAGGCGCAAACCGGCCATGCCGAGCTTGGAGAAAGTGCGCATTACCAGCAAGTTGGGATAGCGCGCCAGCATGGGAATAAAGCTGGCGCTGGCAAAGGCATAATAGGCTTCGTCCACCACTACCAGACCGGGTGCAGCCTCAATGACTTGCACGATGGCATCCGCATCGAACAGGTTGCCGCTGGGGTTGTTCGGATACGCCAGAAACACCAGCGCAGGCTGATGGTGCTGCATGGCGGCCAACATTGCGGGCAAATCCAGCGCAAAATCTTCCGACAGCGGCACGCCCGCATACTGCATGCCGGTGAATGCCGCGATCATCTTGTACATGACGAACGATGGCTCGACACTCAATAGTGTGGCCCCCGGCCTGGCGAGTGCCAGCGCAAGCAACTGTATGATTTCGTCCGAGCCGTTGCCGAGCAGGATATCCACGCCCTGCGGCAAGCCGGTCACAGCGCGTATCCGCTCTTTCAGGCGCTGTGCGCTGGCATCGGGATAACGGTTGATGGCAGCGTTCGCCACCAGATGTGCTATTTCCTCGCGCAGTTGCGGCGGCAACGGATAGGGATTTTCCATCGCATCCAGCTTGACCATGCCTGTGCTATCGGGCACAGAATAGGCGTGCAGGGCGAGCACTTCCTGACGAAGCAGGCGATCTGGCATTGCGGCGAGTCTGGGGGAAGGCATTGGATATCAATACTGAAGGACGGACATATATTACCGCATTCATGCAGGCTTGGGCACAATTCCTCCATCGATAAAATCTACAAGCAAAAAATCATGTGCTACCCTTCGGTTCGAGGCCAATAACCCTTACACTGCCATGACAGTCTGGTTGCAGCATGAGCCGCGCTTATAGTAATCTGACCCCAATCAAGGCAATGCCTGGAAAGACATGACCGCCAAGAAACTTAACATCCTGCTGGTTGAAGCGTCCGCTGGCGATGCCCGGCATACCTTGGCCAAGCTGGAGCAGAGCGGCTACCGGGTTGAGCACAAGCGGGTGGAAAGCGCATCTGCCATGCAAGCCGCACTGAAAGACAAAAACTGGGACGTGGTGCTGTGCAGCTACGACCCGCCCGGCTTTGGTGGCCTGGAAGCACTCAAGCTGATGCACTCGGCAAAAATAGATTTACCCTTCCTGTTCCTGTCACATGACCTGCGCGAAGAAAATATCATCCATGCCATGCATTCCGGTGCGGACGATTACATTTTCAAGGGCAGCCTGGACCGTCTCGCTCCAGCGATCGAGCACAATCTGCGCGAGGCACGCATCCGCCGCGAACACCGCCATGCGCAACTCGCCTTGCAGGAGAACCAGGCGCGCCTGCATGCCTTCATCGCCAATCTGCCGGGCATGGCCTTCCTGCTGCTGCTGGATGCCCATGACGCGATGTCCTTCCCTTATGTCAGCGAGGGCAGCCAGGCCCTACTCGGATTGAATGCGCCGGACCTGGAACAGAATCCTCAATTATTTCTGAACCTGCTGCACCCGGATGACCGCGCATCGTATGACCTGTCCATGCGCACCTCGGCAAAAAACCTGTCATTCTGGAACTGGGAAGGACGCATCAGCATGCCCCCGGTTGGCGAAACCAAATGGATCAACCTGCGCTGCAGCCCGCACAAACTGGCCAATGGCAATGTGCAATGGGAAGGCATCATGTCCAACATCACCCAGAGCAAACAGGCGGAAATCGAGATCAAGATATCGCAGGAACAGTTGCGTGAACTATCCTCGCACATCCAGGACGTGCGCGAACAGGAACGGCTGAATATCGCACGCGAGGTGCATGACGATCTGGGCAGCACGCTCACGGCCATCAAGCTGGATATCGCCTGGCTGGGCGGGCGACTGAATACCCAGAACCCGGATCTGGCCGCCAAGGCGAAGGTCATCGAGGTCCTGGTGGACAAATGCGCCGCTGCTGCGAGCAATATCTCGCGCTCCCTGCGCCCGAGCGTGCTGGACAGCTTCGGCATCATCGCGGCGATCGAAATCGAGGCGGAGGAATTCCAACGGCGCACCGGCATCCCCTGCACGATCAATCATGCAAATGACGGCACTGCACCGGATCAGGACACAGCCATGGATCCGGATACCTCCATCGCCCTGTTCCGCATTTTTCAGGAAGCGCTGAACAACGTCATAAAGCACGCCCAGGCCAGCCAGGTAACCGTGGACATATACAACCATGCGGACGGCGTTGAGCTGATCGTCAGCGACAACGGCCGCGGCCTGACCGAGGCCGACCGCAGCAAGCCGCGCTCGTTCGGGCTGCGGGGCATACGCGAGCGCGTCGCACATTTCGGTGGCGACGTACGCATCAGCAGCACGCCCGGCCATGGCACCACCGTAGCCGTGCACATACCGCGCACGCCGGCACACCCTGCAACGCGCAGCATGCTGTCATAGCAAACGCGGCCCTGATGTTTATGCCTGAGCGGGAATCACAATGATACGAGTACTGGTGGTGGATGATCATGCGCTGATCCGCAAGGGGATGAAGCAAATCCTGGAAGACACGCGCGACATGCAAGTATCCGGTGAGGCCGAGACCGGCACGCAGGCACTCAAGATGGCGCGCAAGGGGGGGCATGACCTGATGCTGCTCGACATCACCCTGCCCGACAGGAACGGCATCGACATCCTCAAGCAATTGCGGGTGGAATGCCCCAACCTGCCCATTCTCATCCTGAGCATGCACCCGGAAGACCAGTATGCCGTGCGTGCCATACGGGCCGGGGCGGCAGGCTACCTGAACAAGCAAAGCGCCCCGTCACAACTGGTCACCGCGATACGCCAGGTTGCCAGCGGCAAAAAATACATCAGCAGCATACTGGCGGAGCAGCTGGCCAACGACCTGGCAAAAGACCAGCAACAGGAAGCGTCGCATCACATCCTGTCCAACCGCGAATACCAGACGCTCTGCCTGATGGCGGCGGGCAAAAGCCTGAGCGAGATGGCGGACATCATGTCGCTCAGCGCCAAGACGGTCAGCGTTTACCGGGCGCGCATGCTGGAAAAAATGAAGCTGAAAAACAACGCGGAAGCTGTCCGTTATGCGATCAACAACCATTTGATTGAGTAATTAACCCAAATAATCCATTGTGCCGTCATTCCGGCGAAGGCCGGAATCCAGCCACAAAAAACTCTGCGCAGCAGACAAAATCATGATGTTGTCCCACTTACGTGGTGAATCATTAATCATCTGGATTCCGGCCTTCGCCGGAATGACGCAGTTTTTTCTAATGGATTATTCGGGATTAAGGTAAATTGGCGCGGGAAACTGCCACTGTTCCACGCTTAGCACCCCCGGCGCATAGCCAATAATAGGAGTCATTCAGGATTAAGCCAGGTTGCACATGACAAAGCCTACCACTCCTTCCGAGATCGCGCGGGAAGCCATAAAAACGCTTGCTGCACGCAAGCTTGTCCCGACACCGGACAACTATGCGCAGGTCTATCAGGAGATCGGCGGCACACCCGACGCACTGGCTGCGAGCGAAAAACATCCGGCAAAGGAATCGGCTGATGACAAGCCATCTCGGGCATGGCCGAAGCTGATCCGCGACCTGCTCAAGCAACTGGAAACCCCGCACAAAGGCATTACCGTCACACGCAAAAAAGACGGCGTGGAAACGGTTCTCAAGAAATTTGCCAGCGATCCCGACGCCCTGTTTGAAAAATTGCAGGGGCTGCTGAATTCCTGGTCCAGCTCACCCACCGCCCCCAGCCCCGGCGAACTGGTTCCGCAGGCACCCGAGCCGACCGCGGCCGGCACAGCCCTGCCGGCCGCTGCGAGAACTACCCACGCGGCAAAAAATTATGTCGAAATGGCCGCACAACTGCGCGAGCTGTTGGCGCAATCCCTGGAAAGCTCGATCAGCACGCAACCCGAACTGACGAGTGAAATCCAGGCGTTGGCACAGCTCGTGCGCGCTACCAGCGACCCCGACCAGAGCGCCGGCCTGTCCCGGCAATTACACAAATTCTGGATAACACTGGAATTGCGCGGCGGCGACCGGATCAAAATACAGGAAGGCCTGGTGCGCCTGTTGCGCCTGCTGGTGCAAAACGTCGGCGAGCTGGCGGTCAACGACAAATGGCTGCACGGCCAGGTCGCCACCCTGCAGGAAATCATTTCGCAGCCCGTCGACAAGCGCGTCATAGCCGATGCGGAGCGCAATCTGCGCGAAGCCATCATCAAACAGAGCTCACTCAAGGAAAGCCTGAGCGATGCCAAGACCACGCTCAAGAGCCTGATGACCACCTTCATCGACCGCCTGGGCGAGCTGACCGAAAGCACCGGCGAATATCACGTCAAAATAGAGGGATACAGCCAGAAAATCGGCGGCGCCGACAACCTCACCGAACTGAGCCACATCCTGGATGACATCATGCACGACACGCGCATCATCCAGGCGAGCGCACTGCGCTCCCACGAGGAATTGGCCAGCACGCGCAAGCAGGCGCATGAGGCCGAAGCGCGCGCCCGAAAACTGGAACACGAACTGGAGCAGGTCAGCGAAAAGATGCACGAAGACCAGCTCACCGGCGCGCTCAACCGGCGCGGACTGGACGAGTCACTGGACCGCGAAATCAAGCGCGCCGAACGGCAAAAGGAACCGGTCAGCCTTGCGCTGATCGACATCGACAATTTCAAGCAGCTCAACGACACTCTGGGCCATCAGGCAGGCGATCAGGCGCTGGTGCACCTGACGACTGTCATCAAGGAAGCGCTGCGCCCGACCGATGCAGTGGCGCGTTATGGCGGCGAAGAATTTCTTGTCATCATGCCCAATACCGGCCTGGATGAGGCTGTGGCGACCATCGCCCGCCTGCAGCGCGAGCTCACCAAGCGCTTCTTCCTGCACGACAACAAGCGCCTGCTGATCACTTTCAGCGCCGGCGTGGCATTGCGCGGCAGCGATGAGGAACCGGAAGAATTGATCGGGCGTGCCGACAAGGCAATGTATCACGCCAAGCAAACCGGAAAAAACCGGGTGGTTGCGGCCGCTTAACCTTATTACTGATATTCTGCGTAGCAATCGACGAAAACTTGCACGCAACCAACCCTCAAACTCCTGGATACATCCAAGAACGCTGCCAGAAGCCCGTTTTGCGGTCTTATTCATCCGTTTTGGCAGCTACCCCTAAACCCATCCTGCAAAAAATTCAGATGCGCACTAAAGTTTTCCTGATTGATCCCGATAAACAAAACAACGGCGGTTGCTTGTGCCTTGCAACAGTGGGCAAACCGAAGTGGGCGGCAACAGAGCCGTAATCAAGAACCAGGATTAAAGGAGAACTGAAATGGGCCAAATGATCAACACCAACATTGCCTCGCTGAATTCACAGCGCAACTTGAACACTTCGCAAGGCGCTCTGGCAACAGCCTTGCAGCGCTTGTCTTCCGGCCTGCGCATCAACAGCGCAAAGGACGACGCTGCCGGCATGGCGATTTCTTCGCGCATGACGTCGCAAATCAACGGCCTGAACCAGGCCTCGCGCAACGCGAATGACGGCATCTCGATGGCGCAAACGGCTGAAGGCGCGCTGGGACAAATTTCCGACAACCTGCAGCGCATGCGCGAACTATCCGTGCAGGCGGCAAACGGCACCAATTCGGCATCCGACCGCACCGCCATCCAGGCGGAAATTTCGCAGCTGCAACAGGAAATCAACCGCGTCGCACAGACTACTTCTTTCAACGGAACCAATCTGCTGGACGGGTCGCTGAACAACGCCCAGTTCCAGGTGGGCGCCAACGCCAATCAGGTCATTAACGCCTCGATCACCAACGCCCAGGCCAATTCCATCGGCAGCAACACGGTGGCTGCCACAGCCGCCACGGCCGCCACCACGATGACAGAATCCACGATTAGCGCTGCAACCATGACACCGGCGAGCAACAAATTTCTTGCTCAGGCCCTGACGATCCAGGGAAATGGCACCACGGTTACCATTCCGAACACAACCCTGACTGTTGGTTTGTCGGGCAAGGCCATTGCAGATGCGGTCAACTCCGCTTCCGGCACGACCGGCGTGAGCGCCAGCGCAGTTACCACCGGCACACTGGGCGCCTTCACTGCGGGCACCGTCTCCCTGAAACTCTGGGGAACCCCGACCTCGGCCGGCGCCGCCAACCCGGTGACCGTTTCTGCCACGCTGGCCACGGCAACTGATGTGTCTGGTCTGGCCTCCGCCATCAATGCTCAGTCCGGTGTGACCGGTATCACCGCCGTGGCCGACACGACTGCCGGTACGATCGCGCTCAGCCAGTCGCAAGGTTATAACATCGCTGTCGGCAACGTGGCAGGCGCTACGGGCGTAACGCTGAAGGGCTACACCAGCGCTGGCGCAGCCGGTACTGCGGTAACCCTGGGCGCGGTAGCCGCCGCTACCGACACGGCAGTTGTCGGCGCAAAGGTGTCTTTCACCGGCCCATCCGCGTTCACCGTTACCACCAGCGTGGCCGCATCGGGCATTTTCGCCGCCACGACCTCCACCAGCAGTACGCTGAGCGCTGTATCCTCGGTCGACGTGACCACTTTGGCATCCGGCATTCCTACCGGTGCAAACAACGCGATAGCGGTAATTGATTCCGCGCTGAGCGCCATCAACTCATCGCGTGCCGCACTGGGCGCCATGCAGAACCGCTTCAGCTCCGCAGTCACAAACCTGCAAACCACCGCAGAAAACCTGAGTGCATCGCGCAGCCGCATTCAGGACGCAGACTTTGCCCAGGAAACCGGTGCGCTCACCCGCGCCCAGATCCTGCAGCAAGCCGGTACTGCGATGCTGGCGCAGGCGAATTCGGTTCCGAACAATGTGATGACGCTGTTGAGGTAAATTCAAGTAGCACACGCACCACCCAGCCGGGAATTTTTCCGGCTGGGCTTTTAGCAAAGGAGAGGCATCATGCTCATCCAGAATTCAAGTAATGCCGCATCGGCGCCAGGGCTCGCTAGCGATAGCGCGCCTGTGCCCGTTGCTGCACCCCAGACAAAGGCCGCACCGGTCGATCTGCCGCAAGTCGCGGCCAAGGCAGCTGCTGAACCGAAGTCGGCCGCACCCACCCCGGCGCAACTACAAAGCGCAGTGGACAACATCAACCGTGCAATGAGGCAGAGCAACGCCAACCTGGAATTCAGCATCGACCAGGACACCAAGCATACAGTGGTCAAGGTCGTCGAATCCGGAACGGGGCAGGTCATCCGGCAGTTCCCCTCGGAGGATATCCTGAACATTGCGCACGCCATCGACCAGATGCAACAGCGCGGTTTGCTGTTGAAACAAAAGGCATAAGCGGAGACGCATCATGGCAACCACTTCAGCGACCTCAGGCTCCAATATCGACGTCGCCAGCATCGTCAGTCAGTTGATGACGGTCGAGCAGCGACCGCTCGCTGCGCTGGCCAAGAAGGAAGCCAGTTACCAGGCGAAGCTTTCCGCCATCGGCACGCTGCAGGGTGCGCTGAGCAGCTTTCAGAGCGCGTTGTTGGCCATGAGCGACATATCAAAATTCCAGACAATGACCGCCGCCTCGTCGGACAGCATGGTGCTGTCCGCTACCGCAACAAGCAAAGCGATAGCTGGAACCTATACCCTTGACGTCACCAGCCTGGCACAGGCGCAAAAGCTGGTTGCCGCAGGGCAAACCAGCAGCACGGCCGGCATCGGCACAGGTGTCGCAACTACGCTGACTTTTGATTTCGGCACCATCGCAGGCGGCGCCTTCGATAGCGCAAGCGGAAAATACACCGGATCGACCTTTACCTCGAACGGCAATGGCACCAAGACCGTCACCATCGACGCCACAAATAACTCGCTGCAAGGCATCCGGGATGCCATCAATTCCGCAAACGTCGGCGTGACCGCGACGATCATCAACGATGGCAGCGGCACGCCGTACCGCCTGGCCCTTGCTTCCAGCGCGATCGGGAGCAGCAACAGCCTGAAGATTTCAGTTGCGGGCGACGCGGCACTGGGCAGCTTGCTGGCACATGATCCAGCCGCCACGCAAAACCTGTCCGAAACAGTGACCGCACAAAATGCGAATTTCAAGGTGAATGGCGTGTCTGTGAGCAAATCCAGCAACACGGTCACCGATGTCATCGAGGGCGTGACGCTTACCTTGCAGAAAACGACGACCACATCAGCCAGCGTGACCGTTGCGCGCGATACCGCCTCGATACAATCCTCGGTGGCCGCTTTCGCGAAGGCCTATAACGACTTGAACAAGACGTTAAAAGATGTCTCCAGCTACGACCCGGCCACCAAGAAGGGCGCGATTCTGCAGGGCGATGCCGTCGTACGTGGAATCCAGTCCCAGGTGCGGGCCATGCTGAACAATCCCGTGAGCGGCGCCGGCGCGCTGACGCACCTGTCGCAAATCGGCGTGACCTTCCAGAAAGACGGGACGCTGGCGGTGGATTCGACCAAGCTGAGCGCGGCCATTACCAGCAACCCCACTGACATCGCCGCACTGTTCGCAACGGTGGGCAAGGCTTCCGACAGTCTGGTCAGCTACACTTCAGCCGCGTCTACCGTCAAGGCAGGCAGCTATGCCGTGAATATCGCGCAGCTCGCCACGCAAGGAAACCTCGTCGGGTCTGCCGCCGTAGGTACGCTGACCATTGCCACAGGCGGAAACGATGCACTGAATGTGACCGTAAACGGCGTCAGCACATCGGTAACCTTGGCGGCGGGCACCTACACCGCGGCCACACTGGCCGCCGAAGTACAGGCCAAGATCAATGGCGCAAGCGCCCTGTCCAGCGCCGGTGCGTCGGTTGCGGTGACGGAGAGCGGAGGCGTGTTCACCCTCACCTCCAACAGCTATGGCTCAACCTCGAACGTGACGGTATCCGGAACAGGGGCAATCAACCTGCTGGGCGGGGCTCCCATATCCACTGCCGGCCTGGATGTGGCCGGCACGATAGACGGACAGGCAGCAACAGGATCGGGGCAGTTTCTCACCGGCGACGCAGGTAATGTGCTGGGCCTGAAGGTACAGGTCAGCGGCGGCGCGCTGGGTGCGCGCGGCACGGTAAATTACTCGCATGGTTATTCCTACACGCTGGACAACCTAATGGATTCCATGCTGGCAAGTGATGGTCTGATCGCCGGCAAAACCAAGGGGCTCAACAGCAGCATTACAGACATCGGAAAACAGCGCGATGCACTGAATGTGCGGCTTGCCGCCCTGCAAAAACAATATACTGCACAATTTGCGGCACTGGATGTGATGCTGAGCAAAATGAACCAGACCAGCCTCTATCTGACCCAACAATTGGCCACTCTGTCAAACATGAATAGTTAATTGGAGAGCATCGTGAACGCCACCACCGCAATCAACGCTTACACCAATATCGGACTGGAAACCAGCGTGACCACAGCAGACCCGCACAAGCTTATCCTGCTGCTGTATCAGGGTGCGCTGCTGGCCATCAGCTCGGCCAAGAACCAGATGCTGCGCAAGGATATTGCCGCCAAGGGGAAATATATTTCGCAGGCCATCATGATTATCGAAGAAGGCCTGAAAGCGAGCCTCGACAAGAATGCGGGCGGCGAACTGGCGCAAAATCTCTCCGACCTCTATGAGTATATGAGCCAGCGCCTGCTGATTGCCAACCTGAAAAATGACGTGTCCGCACTGGATGAAGTGAGCCGCCTGCTGTCTGATCTTAAGGGAGCATGGGAAGAAATACGCCCGGTGGTTATGTCGTCCGCACAGCAAGATGCCAGATCCACGCCACCGGCGGCGCCCGCCAAAGCGGAAGCCCTGACTTACGGAAGGATATAGACCATGAATCCGGTCATTGAGAATTACGAATTCCTCTCCTCCATCACCGGGCAGATGCGCGCGGCCGCCACACAGGGCGCATGGGATCACCTGGTGGAACTGGAAAAACAATGCAGCCAGCGCGTGGATGCGATGAAAGCCCAGGATACGGCCACGCCGGTCGATGAAAGCACCCGGCTGCGCAAGGTGGCATTGATCCGCAAGATCCTCGCTGACGACGCCGAAATCCGCAACCACACCGAACAGTGGATGGCGCAACTGCAGCGCATCGTGCAAAGCACAGGCCAGGAACGCCGCTTGCGGGAAGCCTATTCCGGCGAGTATTGAATCGATAACGTGGCATGCAGATGGCGCGCCCTACCGACAATTCCAGTGCATGCTGCCCCCCAATCTTCTAACCGCGCTCAAGGCATACGCGCAGTCGCAGAAACCTCTGCCGACTGCGGCGGACGATGCCGCGCTCAAGACAACCCAATTTGAAGCAGGGCAAAAACTCCAGGGCAGCGTACAGGCCCAGATAGCGAGCGGCCTGTTCAAGGTGCAGGTTGCCGGTCAGCTAGTTCAGATGCAGCTCCCCCCCTCCATACGCAGCGGCGACACCGTGGCGTTGCAGGTCATCTCCACCCAGCCGCGCCTGACCTTCAGCATGGTCAACTCGGCCAACCCGCTGTCTACGCCGGAACAATTGGGTTCTGTGGCGCGCCTGCTGTCCTCCATGTCGCAGCAAGCGCCGGAAAAGGCGTATGTGCGCGCGGCGCAACGGACACCGCTGTGGGAAACGCCGCAGCCTCCGGCAGGCAAGGAGCTGGCCGGGCTGCTGAAGGAGGCGCTGAGCAACAGCGGACTGTTCTATGAGTCGCACCAGGTGCAATGGCTGGAAGGCTCGCGCAGCACGGCCCAGCTGATGCATGAACCGCAGAACCAGGTGCCCGGGCAGCCCAGACTGCCCGGGCAGTCCGGACAGACCGGACTACCTGGACAACCCTTGGCTGCAATGGCGCATGACAGCACCGGGAAGGCGGCGATAACGGCACATCAGGAACCGGTTCCGCCAGCCATGGCACAAGACAACGCCGGAAAGTCAGCAATGGCCCATACGGACAGCACCAGGGCAGTGATCACATACAACACCACTGGCGGCACCGTCATCGCCACCGACAGCAACAGCAGCCCGGCGGCAGCAACCAGCACTGCGCAGGCCAATGCCACAAGCCAGCCGGGTGCAACAACACAGCCAGACAGCAAGCCGCTGAACATCCCCGAGCATTTGCAGCCCCTGGTACAACAGCAGCTCAATGCGCTGGAAACCCGGCAGATGCTGTGGCAGGGCAATGTGTGGCCGGGACAGGACATGCGCTGGGAAATCCACGAACAACCTCCGCAAACCGCTGCTGAAGAGGAGCAACGGCAATGGGTCACGCAGCTGCAACTGGATCTGCCCACTCTGGGAGAAGTCACGGCTACGCTGCGTTTTAACAGCGCAGGGCTGAGCCTCATGCTGAATGCCGCCGCACCCGAGACACGTGCGGTGCTGGGCAGTGCGAGCACGCAGCTGGTCGCCGCGTTATCAGACGCCGGAATCCAGGTGCTCGGCGCACAGGTCACCCAATTAACCTCAGAATAAACCGAGATAATCCATCGGCACAAAACCATGACAACGCCGCCCAATAAGCGCCAGATGGCAGTCGCGCTGGCCTATCGCAGCCACGATCCTGCTCCGAAGGTGGTGGCACAGGGGCGCGGCCTGATCGCGCAGGCGATCATCGAGCGCGCCAAGCAACATGGTGTGTTCGTGCACGAGTCGGAAGAATTGGTGGGATTGCTGATGCAAGTTGAACTGGACCAGCATATCCCGCCGCAACTCTATCTGGCGGTGGCCGAGCTGCTCGCCTGGCTATATCGTCTGGAGCATGGAGAAACTCCCGCTGATCCGAGCGCAATTAAATAAAAACGCCGGTAAAATCGGTGCCGTTGATTTAAATTTTGCCTACATACGGCATGGACCAAAAAAAAGAAGTTGTACTGCAAATAGAGCGTTTCCACGGTGATGAGGATCATCAATTTCGCATCCCGTCAAAAAAGGAAATGCTATCCATCCTGCAACGCCTTGTAGAACAAGGCACGCGTGCAGCCCTGTACTATGATGAGCATGGCAACTTCATTCTGACCACGCTGCTTGGCGTCAACGAAACCGGCATGTGGCTGGATGTTGGCCCGTTCCCTCCGGAGAACGAACGCCTGCTGCTAAGCGAGCACATCACGTTCGTCAGCATGCATCAGAATGTAAAAGTGCAGTTTGTGGCGCACCATGTTGAGAATGTCCCGTTTGAAAATACCAGGGCTTTTTATCTGGAACTGCCTGAGTATCTGTTGCGTATACAAAGGAGAGACTATTTCCGCCAGAGCATCCCGGCTAACGCTCCAATCAAATGCAATATTCCTGCAGTGCGGCGTGAAGTGTCTGTTCTGGATATCAGCGTCGGGGGAATCGGGCTGCTGTGTGGAGACAACGAGGCCCAGTTAGTGAGGGGAGCAACTTTCGAGGATTGCCAGATTCCACTGCCGGGTATCGGCGCCGCAAGAGTCACCATCGAGGTAAAAAGCAACGTCAAGTTCACGGCCCGCAACGGCGCGGTGCAGATGCGCGCAGGCTGCCAATTCATCGATCTGAGTTCCCAGGCGGAATCGCTGCTGCATCGTTATACCACCCAATTGCAAGCTCAAACGCTGGCAAAAGCGCAAGACTGAACGCCCAGGCTGAACGCTTCGATCAACGATCCGCCTAATTCCGTCCGGACCGGACGAGCAGCGCGGCTTTATCCAGCGCCGCCACTGCTTTCTCAATGACTGCTGGCGCATACCGCCCGCCCTGTGCCGTTGCTTGGACGACCAGCCGTGCGCTGGCACACAGGCGCAGCGCGCTCAGCGGCACGCCGTCACGATTCCCGCATGCAACCGGCTGCCCCAGTTGGCAACGCAATGCGGCAACCGCATCGTCCTCATAACGATCGCTCAGGTCGATTTGCAGCAGCCGGTAAACTTGTATTGTCTCTTCGCTGTTCAGCGGTAATTTTCCAGCCTGGGTTGCGGGGTGAAAAAGCAGGAATGGAAAAATTGTCTGAATGTGATCCCAGCCCGTTGCGCCGCTTAGCGAAGAGCGGTCGAGTGCGGACACAGGCAATGGCTCGAACAGCGGATCGGCAGCAAGGCGCTTCAGGATGGCGCACGCAAATTCCTGCAGGAAACTTGCAACCGCCGCCTCCGGCACCGAGCGGAATGCGCGCAGCTCCTCCAGCGCCGCTTCCCAGCGCAGCAGCAAGCCGAAGTTGGCCATGTTATCGGGCAATGCGCTCGCATCCCAGCTTTCCGGCCAATCGACCCGCGTGGAATAGGCCGACAGCGCACGCGGGAGCGGCCGCCCGCGCAATCGGCTGGCAGCCGCTGCGGGAATGAGCAACGCTCCGGAAAAAGGCGGGCCGGTCACGAATTTCGATCCAGTCAGCGCCACCATGAAACCCAGCTCGAGATAGGCACGCAGGGTAGACGGTGCGATCCGGAATTGGCAGGCATCCATCAGCACATCCAGCGCATGGGGAAGCTTTTGCCGCAACGCCAGCGCGCAGGCCGGACTTGGCGCAATGATGCCGGTCTTGGACACGTCGGTTAACACCAGAAGGACGCGCTGCCCCATTTGGGCGGCCTGGATCACCGCTGCTTCGAATTCGGCATCTATATCCGCAGTCGGCCGCGGCGTTCCATCCGCAAGACGAATGGCAACGGTCGCCACTTCGATGCCGTCATTATTGGCGGCACCGTTGCCAAGTATGGGTTCGTCTTCGATGACGGCATCCCCCAACGCGGCCCGGCAGCTGAAATGGCGGCCCGCCAGCGCTGCCGGCACGCCGCTGCCCGTCTCTGCCGGGTCCACCATGATGGCGAGCATAGGCGTTTCTGCGGCGCCACCCAACTGGGCGGCAATCAAGTGCAAATCCGTGCCCGATGCGGCGAAAACCACATCGAGGCCATGCAGATCGGACACCCCGCATAAGCGGATCAATTCCTGCCTGATCCGCTTCAGTTCATGTGCGTAAATGACTGCATCAGACGCTGTCTCCGCAGCCTGAACCAGCCTGCTACGCAGCCGGTCGGCGGCGGCAAAACCCGCCGCGGAGATGCCGGAAGCCGTCGATGACCCCAAGGCCACCAGGGCGGAATCGGGAAAAGGCGAGCAACCGTATCTGTTCAAGTTCTCCCGATTGAGTGCAATGCGGGCGTCACCACCCTCCACCAGCAACTGTTCTGTCGGAGGAAGGCAGGCGTATGTACTCACAGGTATTTTTTTCACAGATGTCATAAAGGACGCCATTAAGACAAGCCGCGCTTAATCGCGTTGTCCAGCATTTCACGGAAAGCGCCAAATACCTTGCGCATCTGCGGCTGTTTGTACGGAAAGATGTCGACCGGGTCGATTGCGTGCACGATCATGTTGCTGTCCACCTCGAAGATCAGCAGACGACCGTCCTTCGTCTCGCCGCAATCGATACCGAGATAATCAAGCCCCATGCGCGCGTAGATGGCCTGCAATGCAGCGGCATGCCGGGGGGCAAAATCCTCGTCAAAGCTCGCCATGAAACGCGCCTCCTCGGCGCGCTTTTCGGCGCTGTCGGCCATGCCCGCATTCAGATAGTGAATCATCCAGTGTTCGGAGATGGCCATATGGCAGACAAACGGCCGCCCTTCGATGAGAACGATCCGGCATTTGCGGAACAGGCCGTCCGCCCCGCGATAATCGACAAAGCGCGAAATATAGAACGCATCCTGCGGCATGCTGTGCAAGTAGCCCGAAATGGCTGCCGGCGTATCCAGCTTGGCCAGCCCCTTTCCTGCATGCGAATCAACCGGCCGGACAATGATGGGGAACTCGCCATCTGCAAGAACATCTGCAAGCGCCAGCTCCGCACGACCGACTTGTTGCAGAAGTTGCCTGTCGATACGTACCGTGTTCGGCATCACGACGCCGTGCACCGACTGGAGCATGGCGCATGCGCTGTCGCGCGACAGCAGCGCAATCTGCCCGGGCAGATTGAGCACCGGGTGTGGCCAGGATTCCAGGGCGCCTGCGATTTCCTGCAACAACGGAACATTCTGCTCGGATTCGCCGATGGCGACGAATACCAGATCATGCTCCGGCAGCGCAGGTGGCAACGGCAGGTCCGGTGCTACATACAGGATATCGAGCGCGACATCGGAATTTTCCAGCAAGAATTCCAGCGGGGTATTGGCCATCAAATCCCCTGGCCCCATGATCGCAAGCAGCCGGATTTTGGCGGGGCCGGCGGCGGTCGGCGGGGAATAAATCTGTTGCTGTTCCAGCGCCTGCCGCTGTATGGTCATGGCAAGCTCGCGGTCTCCCCTGAGCTGCAACACAGTCGACAGGTCCATCAGCACATTGGCATTTACCTTGTCCGGGTCCTGCCCGGCACGCTCCACCAGTTGCGTCCCCAGCGGCGCGAGATCGACACCGGAAAATGCCATGCGCATCAATGCGGCAAGACCAATGAGCGGCGCCTGATCAAGTGCAGGCGGGAGTTGTTGTACGGTAGTGTCAGGATGCATGGTTACCTTTTCGGAGAATACGCCTCACCGAATGCAACGGTCGCCCTTATCAAGGCGTCGATGTCACTCGAATCGGTACGGTGATTGACAATCGCGGCACGGATTGCCAGTTTCCCATTGATGGTGGTCGTTGATGGCGCGGCGATTCCCGATTCCTGCACAGCCACGACGATGTCGGCATTCACGCGATCTGCATCTTCGCAACGGTAGCGGAAGCAGACGATGTTCAATGCAACCGGCGCAAGCAATTCCAGTTCGGGCGTTTCGTCGATGCGCCGTTTCAGGTACTGGGCCAATGCACAGGTGGAAGAAATAACCTCGCCCATTTTCTCTGTGCCGTAAACCTTGATGGTGAACCAGGCCTTGAGCGCCCTGAAACCACGCGACAGATCGGGGCCGAAATCGCACGGCCACGGCGATCCCGCTGCCATGCCGCGGCTTTCCCTGCGCAGATATGCCGAGGGCGAAGCAAACGTGTCGCGGTGCAGTTCGCCATCGCGCACCAGCACAAATCCGGCGTCATAGGGCACCTGTCCCCATTTGTGAAAATCGAAGGCAATGGAATCTGCGCGCTCGATGCCGGCAAGATACGGAGCAATCTCTGCGGACAGCATGCCAAGCGCGCCAAAAGCGCCGTCCACGTGGAACCACAGCTTTTCGCGCGCCGCAATTTCCGCGAGTGCGGCAAGATGATCGATGGCGCCAACATCGACCGTACCCGCCGTACCGGCGACTAGAAACGGTGTCAGACCTGCGCCGCGATCGGTTGCGATGGCACGCGCCAGCGCTGCAACATCCATCTGAAAGTGCGCATTCGCCGGAATGATGCGCAAGGCATCCGTGCCCAGACCCGCAATATCCATCGCCTGTGCGATGCAACTGTGCGCACCGGCCGAGGTATACGCAACCAGGCGCTTGCCGCCGGCTGCCACGCCCTGCTGGCGCACGCCGGCACCGAGGGCGGCCGTTCGCGCCACGAGCACCGCAATCAGATTGGCCATGGACGATCCGGTGACAAACAGGCCGCTCGCGGATTCGGGAAAACCGAACAGCTCGCGCACCCAGTGCAGCACCTGACGCTCGACTTCGATCGGAATCTGGTCGCGCCCGCCCAGATTGGCGTTCAGCCCGGCTGCCAGCATCTCCGCCAGCATGCCGACCGGCGTGCCGCCGCCATGAACCCAGCCCATGAAACCCGGATGCGCATTGCCCACGGCAAACGGAAGAATGTCGCGCATGAAGGTGTCATGCACCGTGGCAAGATCGGACGGTTTGCGGGGAAGCGCCTCATGGAACGAGGCGCGGACTTCTGGCGGGATCGGCTGCCACACCGGGCGCTCCCGGATATGCTCGAGGTAATCCAGCATGTCATCGAGCATGCGGTGGCCTTGAGCGCGGAGGTCTTGCCAATCGGACGGATCCAGCGTTTGTGGCAATGTCCCCCGGCTATCTTTTTTCATCATGTGAGCGCGTCAGCCATGAGTATGTTCATGAAAGCAATCTTCCCGAATCGCAGTGCCGCCTGATTTTTGGAACAAGCTGAACTGCTTGGTTTGCTCAGGCTCAATATAACAATTGCCAAATGCATGCGGGACATCGCGCGATGTCAAGTACGTTTATCGGCCGGACGAACGGCCTATGTAATCCATGCTGCTGTTAAGTACACTACACCTGCATATTCATGATGTCATTATAGGCAGCGATCACCTTGTTACGCACCTGCACAGTAGTCTGAAAAGCAATGCTCGCCTTTTGCATGTCGATCATCACATCACTCAGGCTGACCTTGTCGTCACCCAGCACAAAGGCCTTTTGCATGGATTCGGCATGGTTCTGCGCCTGTGCCACACCATCCAGTGAGGATTTCAGCACGCTGGCGAAATCCGTAACGCCGTTCGCACCGGCCGCCGGATTGGCTGCCGGAGGTGCGACCCCGCCTTGCGCAACTGCCATTGCAGCGCGCATCTGGGCCAGCAAGCTGTCTATTCCGGATACGTTCATGTTTCACCTCCACTCTTGGAGACTGCACCTTATCACCCGCCCTTTCCGCTCTAGCGCGGGAAAAGCAGTGGAATTACACCGCTTTTCGCAACACCATACCTGACAGGTCCGGTGATAATGCGCAGCATAGAGGTAGTGGATTAACCAACAGGAAACCGTGGCGGATAAAATGGCAGAAGATGCTCCAGCACTTGAACTAGCACAAGACCGGCCTCTTACCCTGACCCAACGGGTGGCGGGACTGAACCAGCAGCAAAAAATCGGGCTGATGATTGCCGTCGCGGCCACGATCGCGCTGCTTGCCGGCTTGTGGATGTGGGGACAAACCCCTGAGTACCGCGTACTGTACAGCAACCTGTCCGACCGCGATGGCGGAGCCATCATCGACGCGCTGCAACAACAGAACATCCCTTACAAATTCTCGGAAGGCGGCGGCGCCCTGCTGGTTCCCGCCAACCAGGTACATGAAATGCGCCTGCGCCTGGCTTCACAGGGCTTGCCCAAAGGCAGCCTGGCCGGTTTCGAATTGATGGAAAACCAGAAATTCGGCACCAGCCAATTCCTCGAACAGGTGAATTACCAGCGCGCGCTGGAAGGCGAACTGGCCCGTTCGATGCAGACCCTTGCTGCAGTACAGGCTGCGCGCGTGCATCTGGCCCTGCCCAAGCCCACGGTATTCGTAAAAGAGCAGCAGAAACCCAGCGCCTCAGTGGTGCTGTCATTGTATCCGGGACGCACGCTGGATTCCGGCCAGATAAACGGCATCATTCACCTGATTTCCAGCAGTGTGCCGGACATGCCGGCCAAGAATGTGACCGTGCTGGATCAAAGCGGCTCGTTGCTCAACATGCCCAAGGAGGGCAGCGGCGGACCGATGGACGCCACCCAGCTCAAGTATGTACGGCAAATCGAGCAGGACTATATCAAGCGCGTCGAGGCCATCCTTGTGCCGCTGGTTGGCTCCGGCAATGTGCATGCGCAAATCACCGCCGACATCGATTTTTCGCAAGCCGAACAAACTGCCGAAATCTACAAGCCCAACCTGGACCCCAAAGACTCTTCCCTGCGCAGCCAGCAGAACATGGAATCGGTGACTGGCGGCGGGCAGTTGAGTGCGGGCGTTCCCGGAGCGCTGTCCAACCAGCCGCCGGTTCCTGCCACCGCGCCCATCGTCAACCCGGCCAGCGCAGTAGCGGCAGCAAACGTCGCTCCCGGCGCCAGCAGGCACAAGGAATCCACGATCAATTACGAAGTGGATCGCACCATACGCTACACCAAGTTGCCGGTAGGCAGCATCAAACGTATTTCTGCGGCGGTCGTGGTAAACAACCGGGCGGTCACGGACAAGAATGGCAAGGTCAGCACCAAGCCGCTCACCGACAGCGAGAAAGAGCAGATCACTGCCCTGGTAAAGGAAGCGATCGGTTTTGACGCAAACCGTGGCGATACGTTGAACGTGCTGAACAGCGCATTCAACGAAATCAAGGAAGCACCGCTTCCGGAAATCCCGCTCTGGAAACAGCCTGAAATGATCGAGCTGGCGAAAGACGTCCTAAGATACGTGCTGATCGTGGGCATTGCACTCTTCCTGCTGCTGCGCGTCATCCGCCCGGCCTTCAAAACGATCGAGCCGCCACCTCCTCCCAAAGCGCCCGAGATACCCCCCGAGGACGCCGCCGCACTTGCGGAGGAAGCCGATAAATTACGGCAGCAAAAGGCCATGCAGAACTTTGAGACCAATCTGCAGGAAGTGAAGAAGATGGCAAAGGATGATCCCAAGGTCGTGGCGTCCGTACTCAAGGAATGGGTGCAAAAATGAGTGATGAAGGCGTTAACAAGAGCGCAATCCTGCTCATGACGCTGGGCGAGAATGAGGCTGCCGAAGTGCTGAAACACCTCGACCCGCGGGAAGTGCAGAAAATCAGCACCGCCATGGTGGCACTGCGTGATCTGTCGCGCGAGCAGATCAGCGACGTATTCGATGAGTTTTACACCGTTGCCGCAGAAAAAACCACTTTCGGCATGAATTCGAAAGATTACATCCGCAAAATGCTGATCAAGGCATTAGGCAATGACAAGGCGGCCGGCCTGCTTGACCAGATCATGACGAGCAGCGACACCGCCGGTATCGAGAGCCTGAAATGGATGGACCCTGCCCAGGTCGCCGAACTTATCGGCGGCGAGCATCCGCAGATTATCGCCACCATCCTGGTGCACCTGGAGCCGGAGCAAGTGTCCAACATTTTGGGGTTCATGACCGAGCGCACACGCAACGACACCCTGCTGCGCATTGCCACGCTGGACGCCGTGCAGCCCGACGCATTGAGTGAGCTGAACGATGTGCTGACCACGCTGCTGACCGGCAGCGCGGGCAACAAAAGACATATCAAGGGGGGGGTGCGCACTGCGGCAGAAATCCTCAACTTCATGGGCGGCGCGCTGGAAACATCGATCATTGAAACGGTGCGCAGCTACGATGCCGACCTGGCGCAGGAAATCATCGATGAGATGTTCGTGTTCGAGGACCTGATCAAAATGGATGACCGTTCCATCCAGATCATCCTGCGCGAAGTGCAATCCGAATCGCTGATCGTCGCGCTCAAAGGCGCAAGCGAAGCATTGCGCGAGAAAATCTTCAAGAACATGTCATCGCGCGCCTCTGAAATGCTGCGCGAGGACCTGGAGGCAAAAGGCCCGGTCCGGCTCAGCGAGGTGGAAGCGGAACAGAAAGAAATCCTCAAGCTGGTGCGCCGTCTGGCGGACGAAGGCCAGATTGCACTAGGCGGCAAGGGAGAGGAGGCCTATGTCTGACGCAGTCATATCCAAGAGCCGCCTCACCGCCTATCAGCGCTGGGAACTGCCCACCTTTGATGTAAAGCAGGCCATTGCCGCCCCGGCACCGGAGGAGTTACCCCCTGCCGCGCCGGTTCTGCCTGTCCTGCCTACCGCCGCCGAGATTGAGCAAATTCACCATCAGGCTCACGAGGAGGGATACCAGGCGGGTTTCGCCGAGGGCGCGCAACTTGCACAGCGCCTGACGGCATTGATGGATGGACTGGACAAGGAAATGCAACAGGTGGACCAGCAGATCGCCCAGGACTTGCTGGACTTGTCCACGGAAATTGCCAAACAAATGTTGAAGCAGGCACTCAGGGTCAAGCCCGACCTGCTGCTCAGTGTCGTGCGCGAGGCCATAGCGAGTTTGCCGCATTTCAACCAGCATGCCCATTTGATCGTGCACCCCGATGATGCGGAACTGCTGCGAGCCAACATGGGTGAGCATCTGTCTCACATGGGCTGGAAGATTTTTGAGGACGCGCAAATGGAGTGCGGCGGCTGCCGGCTGGAAACCGCGAACAGCCAAGTTGACGCTACGCTGGCCACGCGCTGGAAACGTGTGGTCTCCGCCATCGGAAAGGACGACTCATGGCTGGAATCCTGACCCCCGCGAGCACTCACACCCAGCGCTGGCAAACCTGCCTGCAAGACACGAGGGAGTTGGTTGCGCAGGGCAATCCCCTGCTGGTCAGCGGCCGTTTGACACGAGTCACCGGGCTGGTAATGGAAGCGGTCGGCCTGAAGATGGCAGTTGGCAGCACCTGCGTCGTGGAATTGCCTAACAACCGCATCGAAGCAGAGGTGGTCGGTTTCTCCGGAGATAAATTGTTTCTGATGCCGGAAAATGATGTGCAAGGCCTGATACCCGGTGCGCGCGTGGTGCCTGTGGAGCCGGCAAGTGCGCCGATGCACGGTGGCAAACGCCGCACACGGCGGCGCGCAACGGACCGCGCACGCCATCTGCCGGTGGGGAACATGCTGCTGGGCCGCGTACTGGATGCGGCCGGGCGCCCGCTGGATCAGATCGGACCGCTGCTGGAAGAGGAAACCGCACCGCTGCAAAGCCGCCCGATCAACCCGCTGGATCGTGCCCCCATCAAGGACGCGCTGGATGTCGGCGTGCGCGCCATCAACAACTTGCTCACGGTCGGGCGCGGCCAGCGCATGGGCCTGTTCGCCGGTTCGGGGGTCGGCAAGAGCGTTCTGCTCGGCATGATGGCGCGCTACACCGAGGCGGAGGTCATCGTCGTCGGACTGATCGGCGAACGGGGCCGCGAAGTGAAGGAATTCATAGAGCAGATCCTTGGCGAGGAAGGACTGCGCCGCTCCGTCGTCGTCGCCGCCCCGGCCGACGTCAGCCCGCTGATGCGGCTACAGGGCGCCGCCTACGCGACGACGATCGCCGAGTACTTCCGCGACCAGGGCCGGCACGTCCTCCTCATCATGGATTCGCTCACGCGCTATGCCATGGCGCAGCGCGAAGTCGCGCTGGCCATCGGCGAGCCGCCGGTGACGCGCGGCTATCCGCCGTCCGTCTTCGCACGCCTGCCGCAGCTCGTCGAACGCGCCGGCAACGGCGGCGAGGACGGCGGCTCGATCACCGCCTTCTACACGGTCCTCGCCGAAGGCGACGACCAGCAGGACCCGATCGCCGACTCCGCGCGCGCCATCCTCGACGGCCACCTGGTGCTCACCCGCACGCTGGCCGACGCCGGCCACTACCCGGCGATCGACATCGAACAGTCGATCTCGCGCGCCATGATCAACCTGATCACGCCCGGGCACCTCGACCAGATCCGCCGCTTCAAGCAGCTCTACTCGCGCTACCAGCGCTCGCGCGACCTGATCAGCGTCGGCGCCTACGCCGCCGGCTCCGACCCGCAGCTCGACCAGGCGATCGCCCTCTATCCGCAGCTCGAAAGCTTCCTGCAGCAGACGCTGGCCCAGCGCGCCGGCTTCGACGAAAGCATTCACCAGCTGCACGCCCTGTTCGGAAGCGTACCGTAGCGATGCACTACAATGATCACCGTAACCCGGTGAAATCATGACCAAACCCTTCGCGCTCCAGCCCATCCTCGAACTGATGCAGACGCGCGCCGACGACGCGACGCGGCGGCTCGCGA